>NZ_QTQI01000011.1 GCF_003853705.1 Burkholderia sp. Bp8992
CAGCCGATCGCGGCATGCATGGTGATGCCGAACTTCCAGAACCCGCTCGGCTTCCAGATGCCCGACGAGCGCAAGCGTGAACTGGTGGCGTTCGCAACGAAAGCGGACCTGCCGATCATCGAGAACGGCGTGTACAACGAACTGTACTTCGGCAACATGCATCCGAGCACGCTGAAGTCGTTCGATCGCCATGACATCGTGCTGCATTGCTCGTCGTTCTCGAAGAGCCTGACGGCCGCGTACCGGATCGGCTGGGCATTGCCGGGGCGCTATCGCGAGCAGGTCGAGAAGCTGAAGTTCCTGAATACGCTGGCGACGCCGTCGCTGCCGCAGCTGGCCATCGCGGAGTTTCTCGAACGCGACGGCTACGAGCATCACCTGCGGCGGATTCGCAAGGCGTATGCACAGCAGGCGAACCTGATGCGGACGATGGTGTCGCGGTTCTTCCCGGAAGGCACGCGCATGTCGAGCCCGGCCGGCGGCTACGTGCTGTGGGTCGAGTTGCCCGCGCAGGTCGACGCGATGCGGCTGTACCAGCTCGCGCTGGAGCAAGGGATCACGATCGGGCCCGGCTACATGTTCTCGATCGCGGACAGCTACCGTAACTTCATCCGGTTGAACTACAGCAGCCCGTGGTCGCCCGAGATCGAGCAGGCGGTCGTGACCGTCGGCAAGCTCGCCGCACACTGTCTCGACTGAACCTGCCGTCGCGCGCGCCGTGCATGGCGTGTGGCATCAGGTCAGCCGGTACGACTGCGCGCCCGTGCCCGCGAGCGTGCCGCCATCGACGATCAGGTACTCGTCGCGGATCGGCTTGCCGTCGAACCAGCATTGCAGGATCTCCAGCGTGCCGGCCGCGTAGCGCGCCTGCGCGGACAGCGACGTGCCCGAGATATGCGGCGTCATCCCGTTGAACGGCATCGCGCGCCACGGGTGATCGGCCGGCGCGGGCTGCGGAAACCACACGTCCCCGCCGTAGCCGGCGAGATGCCCGGACGCGACGGCATTCACGACCGCGTCGCGGTCGACCAGCTTCGCGCGCGCGGTGTTGATCAGGTACGCGCCGCGCTTCATCCGCGCGATCATCGCCGCGTCGAACAGGTGCTCGGTCGACGGGTACAGCGGGATCTGCAGGTTGACGATGTCGACGGCACTCGCCAGCGACGCGGGATCGGCGTGATACGTGAGCCCGAGTTCCTGCTCGGTCGCGGCATCGAGCCGGTGGCGCTGCGTGTAGTGCAGCTGCAGGCCGAACGGCTTCAGCCGGCGCAGCACGGCGAGGCCGATGCGCCCGGCGCCGACCGTGCCGAAATGCATGCCTTCGACGTCGTAGCTGCGCGACACGCAATCGGCGATGTTCCAGCCGCCTTGCTGCGCGACCGCATGCGACGGCAGGTAGTTGCGCACCAGCGCGAGCGTCGTCATTACCACGTGCTCGGCCACGCTGATGCTGTTCGAGCCGGTGACTTCGGCGACGGTGACGTGCGCGCGCGCCGCGGCGTCCAGGTCGACGTGATCGGAGCCGATCCCGGCGGTCAGCGCGAGCTTCAGCTTCGGCGCGCGGGCGATCCGCTCGGCCGTCAGGTACGCGGGCCAGAACGGCTGCGAGATCACCACGTCGGCTTCGGGCAGCCGGCGCTCGAATTCGGAATCGGGGCCGTCCTTGTCGCTCGTGACGATCAGCGTATGGCCGTGCGCTTCCATATAGCCGCGCAACCCGAGCGCGCCGGACACGGAGCCGACGAGTTCGCCGGGCCGGAAGCCGAGCGGGCCCGCCGGCGTCGGCGCGCTTTGGCCGTTCGCGTATTGCGAAATGACCGGAATCGTGTCGCGCACGTAGCGCGGCGGATAGCCGTCGACGGGATCGGGGTAGAGCACACACAGGACGGTGGCCATCGGGGAGCACTCCTGACGACGGGATGAAGGCGGCACGCGCATTGCGCGGGACGCGCGACGTGCCCCGCGGGCGGGCGGCGTGTTGCGCCGCAACGTTGATGACGTTCTACGCCCGTCATGGATCGCGTGCAAGCTACAGTCCGTGTTTGCGTGCGCTGCGGGGCGTCTGTACCTGTTCTTTTCAGGAGGGATGTCGATAATGGGATCGTTACCTGACTTTCCGGGAGCCACGTCATGACTGCAAGCGACGATTCGTCTTCGCGCCCCGATCTCGCGGCAGGCATCGCGCTCGATGACATCGCCGACGGTGCGATGATCGAGGGCCATGTCGGCGATGCAGCGGTGCTGCTCGTGCGCCGTGCCGACGAACTGTTTGCCGTGGGGGCGAATTGCCCGCACTACGGCGCGCCGCTGGCCGACGGCCTGCTGGTCGGCGATACGATCCGCTGCCCGTGGCATCACGCGGCGTTCTGCCTGCGCACGGGCGAACTGCAGCGCGCGCCGGCGCTCGACGGGCTGCCGTGCTGGCGCGTCGAGTGCCGCGACGGCCGCGCGGTCGTGCTCGATGCGCGGCCGGCCGTCGTGCCGACTGCGCTGGAAGCGGCCGGGCTGCCGGCGTCGGTCGTGATCGTCGGCGGCGGCGCCGCTGCGATCGCGGCGGCCGTGACGCTGCGGCAGGAAGGCTATCCGCATCCCGTCACGCTGTTGAGCGCCGACGCCGATCCGCCGTACGACCGGCCGAACCTGTCGAAGGATTACCTCGCGGGCACGGCCGATGCCGACTGGCTGCCGCTGCGCGCACCGTCGTTCTATACCGCGCAGCGCATCGACGTGCGGTGCGGCACGCGCGTCGCCCGGATCGATCCCGCGCAGCACGTGGTCGAGCTGGCTGACGGCAGCCGCGTCGGATACGGCGCGCTGCTGCTCGCGACGGGCGCCGAGCCGAACCGGCTGACGGTGCCCGGTGCCGACCTGCCGCACGTGTGCGTGCTGCGCTCGCGCGCCGATTGCGACGCGCTGATCGGCAAGCTGAAAACCGCGCGCCGCTGCGTGGTGGTGGGCGCGAGCTTCATCGGCCTCGAGGCGGCCGCCGCGTTGCGTACGCGCGGGCTCGACGTGCACGTCGTCGCACCCGATGAGCGCCCGATGGCGCGCGTGCTCGGCGATGCGCTCGGCGATGCGATCAAGGCGCTGCACGAATCGCACGGCGTCGTGTTCCATCTCGGCGCGACACCCGCGCGGATCACGCCGGACAGCGTGACGCTGTCGAACGGCGACGTGCTGCCGGCCGATGTCGTGGTGGTCGGCATCGGCGTGCATCCGAACGTCGCGCTCGCGCAGGACGCGGGGCTCGCCGTCGAACGCGGCGTGACGGTCGACCATTTCCTGCAGACGAGCGCGCCCGGCATCTACGCGGCCGGCGACATCGCGCGCTGGCCCGATCCGCTGACGGGCGAGCGGATCCGCGTCGAGCACTGGGTCGTCGCCGAGCGGCAGGGCATCGTCGCGGCGCGCAACATGCTCGGCCAGCAGCGGCCGTTCGACGCGGTGCCGTTTTTCTGGAGCCAGCATTACGACCTGACGATCCACTATGTCGGGCATGCGGAGCACTGGGATCGCGTCGAGATCGACGGTGACCTCGGCGCGCACGACTGCTCGATCGCATACTGGCGCGGCGACACGCGGCTCGCGGTCGTGACGGTCGGCCGCGATCTCGACAGCCTGAAGGCGGAAGCGGCATTCGAGCAGCAGATTGCAGCCGCGTGATGGCGGCGTGACGACACAATCCGAACCTGGAGTGAAGAAGAGATGAATCCCGACGTCCGTGCCCGTTTCGAAACCGAATTCGCGCCGCGTATCGCGGCGCGCCTGCGCGACCTGTACCAGCCCGGCGAAGTGACGGTCGACGTCGTGCCGCACGACGGGCAGGGCAGCCCGACCTGCGTCGACGTCGTCGGCCTCACGTCGACGGTGGGGCTGCCGAACCGGCTGAATGCGCGGCTCGCGTGGCGCGACGATGCAGTCGCCGGCTTGCTGGCCGAGCGCGACCCTGGCCGCTTCGACCGCTATCTCGCGGCACTGCCGGTGACGATCGAGCGTTGGCAGATGGAATTGCCGGTCGATTTCAGCTCGCGGACCCAGCGCGACCGCGAGATCCTGATCGGCGACCTCGATTTCGATGCATGAAACGCGCGGTGCGACGGCGGCCGGGCGATGTGCCGATGAACCGCGCGACGTTAGCGGTCGCGCGTCTTGACGATCACGCGACCCTGGTCGATGCCGCCGCGCAGCGCCTCGTCGCACGTGAGCCATTCGGGCGTGACGAGCTCGGGCGCGGGCAGGTCGACCGGCGCGCCGTCGCGGAAGATCCGCACCTGCGCGACCCACGCGCCGTTCGCGTTGCGCGTCGCTTCGACGCGAATCTCGTGATCCATGAAGGTATCGGTGGCTTGCATCGGTCGGGGCCCTCCGTCATGCGTGAACGCGGTGCGTCGATCGTATCAGCACGGCGCGCGCCGTGCACCGGAAACCGGCATGAACCTGCATTCGATTCGGCATGCGAAACGGGAGCGACCCTGTGGCCTTCGACCTGACTTTTTCCATCAAGGTATTCGCGGCGCTGTTCGCGATCATGAACCCGATCGCGAACATCCCGGTATTCCTGTCGCTGACCGAAGGCGCGGCGGACGGCGTGCGCCGCAAGGTCGCGCTGACGGCCGCGATCGGCGTGTCGGTCGGCTGCATCGTATCGGCCGTCGCGGGCGGCGCGATCCTGCACGTGTTCGGCCTGACGATCGACGATTTCCGCCTCGCGGGCGGGCTGCTGGTGCTGCTGATCGCGCTGTCGATGCTGCATGGTGCGCCGAGCCGCCAGCATGCGCCAGGCGAAGACGAGGGCGCCGATCCGGCGGCGGCCGAGAGCATCGCGATCTATCCGTTGACGATCCCGTTGCTGGTCGGCCCCGGCACGATCGCGACGATGATCGTGCTCGGTCACGGCGCGTTCTCGACCGGGCAGGAACTTGCGTTCGCGCTCGGCCTGGCCGCGTTTCTCGTGCTGCTGGCCGTGTCGCTGCTGTCGGCGCCGCTGATCGGACATTACCTGTCGCCGCGCGTGACGGCCGTCACGCAGCGGCTGATGGGGATGATTCTCGCGGCGATCGCGATGCAGATGATCGTCGCGAGCCTGAAGGCCGCGTTCGGGCTGCCGCATTGAGCGCGGCGTGCCGAAGCGCGGCCGTTCGATTGCATGGAGTCCCCGATGAACACGCTGATCGTGTTGTCCTATCCCGATCTCGATGCGGCCCGTCGCGCGATGGCCGAACTCGGGACGTTGCGCGACCGGCACGTCGTCGCGCTGTCGGGCGTCGTGATCGTCGAGTGCACGACCGACGGACGGTTGCGCACGCATTCGGTCGATCCCGGCCGCGTGTCGTCCGGATCGCTGCTCGACAGCGTGGTCGAGCACATCGAAGCGTCGCTCGACGCATGGCGCGAGCGCCCGGTGGACGACGCGCTGACCGACCGCGTCGCGCGCAAGGCGCGCCCGGGCACCGTATCGCTCGGGCTCGCTGCGACGCAACTCGACATCTACGCGCTGAGTGCGGCGCTGGCGCCGTTCGGCGGAGAGGTGACCGACACGACACTGTCGATCGACGACGAACTGAAGCTCGTCGAAGCGATCTCGAACGCGCGCGACGGCGGCGGCAGCGTTGCGGCCGATTGATTGACGTCGCGTGAAGGTCGCGGTCGCACGATCGGTGCGCTGCGCGGCCGCAGGTGTGCGCCCCCTCCTGTCGATCAGGCTGGATGACGACGGGCGGTTCGCGAGGCGCTACATGGGAGTTTCGGGAAATTCGGCGAGAAGGCAGGCAAATGTCGTGCGGCGCAACGGCTGCTGACGGCCGCTGACGGCCCGATGCTTGCGGAATGGTCGCGTGCGCAGCCACCGGCCCGGGCGCACGCCTTGCTCGATAGCCTCGACGGTCACATGCACCGTTTCCGCTTTCGACAAGGAGGGCCTGACATGAAAGCAGTCGTATTTCACGGCATCGGCGACATTCGCATCGACACGGTGCCCGATCCCGAGGTCGCCGCGGCGACCGACGCGGTCGTGCGCCTGACGGCCAGCGCGATCTGCGGCACCGACCTGCACATGGTGCGCGGCACGCTCGGCGGGATGAAGCCGGGCACGATCCTCGGCCATGAAGGCGTCGGCATCGTCGAGGCGATCGGGCGCGACGTGCGCAACCTGAGGCGTGGCGATCGCGTGCTCATTCCGTCGACGATCGCCTGTGGCAGCTGCGCGTACTGCCGCGCGGGCTACACCGCGCAGTGCGACGCCGCGAATCCGGGCGGCCCGCGCGCGGGCACCGCGTTCTTCGGCGGGCCGGCCGAGACGGGCCCGTTCGACGGGCTGCAGGCCGAATACGCGCGCACGCCGCTTGCGCACGCGAGCCTGATCCGCTTGCCGGACGCGATCGACGACGATCGCGCGATCCTGATGTCGGACATCTTCCCGACCGGCTATTTCGGTGCGCAGCTCGCGGAGGTGAAGCCGGGCGATACGGTCGCGGTGTTCGGCGCGGGGCCGGTCGGCCAGTTCGCGATCGCGAGCGCGAAGCTGATGGGCGCCGGGCGCGTGATCGCGGTCGACCGCATCGCGTCGCGTCTCGAGATGGCCTGCGCGCAGGGCGCCGAAATCATCGACTTCTCCGAGGACGATCCGGTCGATACCGTGCTGCGGCTGACGGGCGGGATCGGCGTCGATCGCGTGATCGATGCGGTGGGCGTCGACGCGATGCGGGCGACGCACGGGCCGGCCGCGGCCGACGGTGACGCCGTGCGCGCATTCGATGCGGAAGTCGCGGCGATCGTGCCGCGCCCGAGGCCGGACGGCCGCAACTGGGTGCCGGGCGACGGGCCGTCGCAGGTGCTGCAATGGGCGGTGCGCGCGGTCGCGAAGGCCGGCACGGTCGCGGTGATCGGCGTGTATCCGTCGGCCGCGCGTGTGTTTCCGATCGGCGACGCGATGAACCGGAACCTGACGATCAAGATGGGCAACTGCAATCACCGGACGGTGACGCCGCCGCTCGTCGAGCTCGTGCGCAGCGGCGCGTTCGATCCGTTGTCGGTGCTCACGCGCTGCGAGCCGCTGACGAACGCGATCGATGCGTATCGCGCGTTCGACGTGCGCGAGCCGGGCTGGATGAAGGTGAAGCTGGCGCCATGACGACACGAACCGAAACCGGGAGCACTGCGATGAACGATCGATACGACAACTGCATGGCCGCGTGCGATGCCTGCGCGCACGCGTGCGACACCTGCGCGGCCGCCTGCCTCGCGGAGCGCGACGTGCACGCGCTGGCCGGCTGCATCGCGCTCGACATCGAATGCGCGCAGCTGTGCCGCTTCGCGTCGGGCGCGATGTCGCGCCGCAGCGGGCTCGCACCGCGCATTTGCGCGCTGTGCGCGCATGCGTGCGACCTGTGTGCGGCCGAGTGTTCGCGGCACGCGCACGAGCATTGCCGGCGCTGCGCGCTCGCGTGCGAGGCGTGCGCGGCGATGTGCCGCGCAATGGCCTGAGCACGGGCGCTTACGGCGTGTCCTGAACCTGGCGCGCGACGCGCTGCAGCAATGCGTCGAGCACGGCCATCTCGACGGGCTTCACGAGATGGCCGTCGAAGCCTGCACGTTCGGTGCGCGCCAGGTCGGACGCGCGCGCATGGCCGGACAGCGCGACGCAGGTCGTGTCGCGCAGCGCGTCGATCGCGCGCAGTTCCTGCAGCAGCGTGAAGCCGTCGACGTCCGGCATCGTCAGGTCGAGGATCATCAGTTGCGGCAGGTAGTCGCGGGCGAGCGCCAGCGCTTCTGCCGCGTGGTACGCGACGCGCGGCGCGTGTCCCTTCACCTTGAGCAGCACGGCGAGCGTGTCGGCCGAGTCGCGGTTGTCGTCGACGATGACGATGCGCAGCGGTGTGGTGTCCGATGGCGCGTTCCTGGCCGGTTCGGGCGCGCGGACCGGCGCCGCACGCGCCATCCGGTCGATCGGCAGTTGCACCGTAAACGTCGCACCGTGACCGGGCCCGTCGCTTTCGGCGGAAATCCGTCCGCCATGCAGTTCGACGAAGGTCCGGCAGATCGAGAGGCCGAGCCCGAAGCCGCCGCTCGGCGGGCGCCCCGGTGCGCCTTGCTGCTCGAACAGGTCGAAGATCGCTTCGAGAGCGCCGGGCGCTATGCCGACGCCGCGATCGGTGACGCGGATCGCGACCACCGGCCCTTCCACCCGCGCGCCGACGTCGATCCGTCCGCCGTGCGGCGAGAACTTCGACGCATTGTCGAGCAGGTTGTGCAGCACCTGGACGAGCCGCGCTTCGTCGCCGTGCAGCAGCACGGCATCGGCCGGCAGGTCGACGTGGATGTGCTGCCCGCGCGCGGCCAGTTTCGGCTGGATGCTCTCGACGCCGCGACACACGACATCGCGCACGGTGACGGGGCGATCGTCGAGCTCGACCTTGCCGGCCGTGATGCGCCCGACGTCGAGCAGATCGTCGACGAGCCGCGTCAGCTGTCCGACCTGGCGGTGCACGGCGTCGCGGCACTGCGCGAGCGCGGGCGCCGGATCGGGCAGGTGCTGCAGCACGCCGACCGAGTGGCGCAGCGGCGCGAGATGGTTGCGCAACTCGTGCGCGAGCATCGCGATGAACACGCTGAGCCGGTGCGTCGACGCTTCGAGCTCCTCGAGCCGCTTGCGCTCGGTCATGTCGCGCGTGATCTTGATGAAGCCGCACAGCTGGTTCGCGTGATCGTGCACGGGGGTGATCGTCACGCTCGCCCAGAACTGCGAGCCGTCCTTGCGCACGCGCCAGCCTTCGTCCTCGAAGTGCCCGCGCCTGGCTGCCGCGTCGAGCCCGTGCGACGGCCGGCCGGCCGCGATCGCGTCGGGCGGATAGAAGCGCGAGAAGTGCTGGCCGACGATCTCGGCGGCGCGATAGCCCTTGATGCGCTCGGCCCCCTTGTTCCAGGTCGCGACGTTGCCGTACGGATCGAGCATGAATACCGCGTAATCGGTGATCGAGCCGACCACCGTCTGGAAACGGAACTCGGCGAAGCGATGCAGCAGGTCGCGCGCGTCGGGCAAGCCGGGCGGCGAGGGGGGCGAGCGAGGATCGGTGTCGTCTCTGTTCATCGGTGCAACGGGTCGAAGGCGGGCGGGCAAACGCCGCCCGGCCGCCGCCGGGCGGGCCGGCGGCGGCGTCATGAATCGGATTGGCACCCCGGAAAGCATAAGGGAACTCAATTCGCCTGATCAATGGGTGCGCATCGGCTGTGCCATCCGTCGTGTCGGCGGCCGGAACCGGCCCGGCCGCGCGATGCGGCATGCCGGTTGCACGACCGTGCGGCCCGCCTGCCGTGCGATGGCCGCCCGGCCGCACGCGGCGGCAAGCCCTGCAAGGAGATCGACATGAATAGCACGCTGAACCCCGACAACGAACCGGCCGGCCCGGACGACGACAACGCCAGCCGCGGCCGCGACGGCCGCGCGCTGGGGCCGAGCGACTCGTCCGACAGCGGCAGCGACACGGCCGGCGCGCGGCGCCATCCGTTCGACATCGATTCGCCGCTCGACGATCACGCGCTCGAACGCGGCGATACATCGCTCGACAGCGATACGGACCGTGCGGGCACCGGCGAGCGTGCGTCGGCGGACGGCGATTCGACGCTCGACGAAGGCGCGGACATCGAGCCGGACCGTACCGAGCGGCTGAGCGAGCCCGGTCGCACAAGCGAGTCGAACGACCCGGACGAACCGGGCGACCCGGACGACGGCGGTGCGCCGTGACGCCCGGCACGCAAAAACTGCAATCGCGTTGCAGATTCGCGCGCCCGGCGGCAGATCGCCGTTGCGGTGCGCATCCGTCGTGCGCGGGCCGCGGCATCGGCACGCGGCTTGCGTGCCATCGGCTCGGCGCGCGCCGCGACGCGGCATGGGGCCGTGCGCGACGCGGGCGCGATCAAGGAGAGACACGATGCAACGACGATATCCCGGACGATACGGCGAGCGTGGCGGCCCGCCCGAGCGGCACGAGCGCGACGAGCGCCCGTACCGGGGCGCCGGCGAGCGCGGCATCCCGGACGATCCGGCGCGTTGGCCGGAGGAAGATCACGAGTCTGAATCGGCTTATCGCCGTTTCGCGAGCGAGGACGTCGGCCCGGAAGACTGGGGCAGCGAATGGACCGAGCGCGCCGCACGGCCGGCTGGCCAGTCGCGCGGCGCCGGTGCGGACTGGCCGGGCCGCGCGCGCCAGCCGGCGCGCGAAGCCGAACCCGGCCGCCGCGCGGAAGGCCGCGAAAGCGCGTACGGCGGCGACCGCCCGGCGTTCCGCGGTCATCACCGGATGGGCTGGTACGGCGGCGAGTACGACCAGGGCGATCCGCGCGGCGGCGACCGCGCCCCGGATCAGGCGCGATTCGGCAGTGAAGCCGAACGCGACGCGCTGCGCCAGCGCCGCGGGCCGAAGGGCTACACGCGCTCGGACGAACGGATTCGCGAGGACGTGTGCGAGCGGCTCGCGCATGCGCTCGAGATCGACGTGAGCGACGTCGCCGTGCAGGTGAATGACGGTTGCGTCCAGCTGGACGGCACGGTGCCGGCGCGCTGGATGAAGCACGACATCGAGGATCTGGCCGACGGCTGCCTGGGTGTGCGCGACGTCGAGAATCGCGTGCGCGTGCGTCGCGACGGCGAGCACGATACCGGCACGGTGCTGCATCCCGACCAGCGGACCGTCACGCCGACGCTGCCGGCCGCGCGCGATCCCGAACCCGGCACGGTCGGCCCCGACCGCGAGCGCAAGCCGCATCATTGACCGATCGTGCACCACCCGGCGCGATCCCGATCCCGTCCGCGAGCAGCGCGCGCATGACGACCGGAACCGACGATACGCGGCCCGCGCGCCGCGCTGCAGCCGCAGGCCGCGAGCGTCGCGACGAGCGCGGCCTGCGGCTGCGGATCGCGGCCGAACTGTGGCGCGCGATCTGGCATTACCGTGCGCGCGTACTGGCGGCCGTCGTGCTGCTGGTGCTCGCGAAGGCGGCGGCGGTGTCGGTGCCGCTGCTCCTCAAGGACATCGTCGACGGTTTCGGCCGCGCCCGCGACCAGCCCGTCGCATGGCCGGTGCTGCTGCTGTTCGCGTACGCGGTCGTGCGTTTCGCGTCGAATGCGCTGAACGAAGTGCGCGACATGACGTTCGTGCAGGTCACGCAGCACACGGTCGCGTCGTTTACAGTCCGCACGTTCGGCCACCTGCACCGGCTCGGCGCGCGCTTTCATGCGCAGCGCGAAACGGGCGCCGTCGTGCGCGACCTCGAGAAGGGCACGGCCGGCATCGGCTACCTGCTCGGCGTCGCGATATTCACCGTCGTGCCGACGGCCATCGAGATCGGCTCGGTGCTCGTGATCGTGATCGTCAAGTACGGCGGCGGCTTCACCGCGATCATCGTCGTCACGTTCGCCGTCTACGCGGCGTATACGGTGGTGTTCACGCGCCGGCGCATGCGTTACCAGCGGCGCGTGAATGCGCTCGAGGCCGAATCGAATGCGCGCGTGGTCGACAGCCTGCTGAACGTCGATACGGTCAAGTACTTCGCGCGCGAGGACGTCGAGCGCGATCGCCTCGGCCGCGTGCTCGACGCGTGGCGCGAAGCGGGCGTCGACAACCAGTACGCGTTGTCCACGCTGCATATCGGCCAGAGCGCGTGCATCGGCGCGGGGATCGCGGCCGTGATGCTGCTGGCCGGCCAGCAGGTCGCACGGGGCGTGATGACGGTCGGCGATCTCGTGCTGATCAATGCGTACATCATCCAGATCAGCCTGCCGCTGAACGCGCTCGGCTTCGTGTTTCGCGAGGCGAACGACGCGATGACGAATATCGAGCGGCTGTTCGGGCTGCTCGATGCGCGCGGCAAGCCGGGCGAGGACGGCGATGCGCCCGGCGCGCGGCCTCTCGAGGTGCGCGGCGGCGCGATCGAGTTCGCGCACGTCGACTTCGGCTACGAGCCGAGCCGGCAGATCCTGTCGGACGTGTCGTTTCGCATCGAGCCCGGGCAGACGGTCGCGGTGGTCGGCGGCAGCGGCTCCGGCAAGTCGACGCTCGCGCGGCTGCTGTTCCGGTTGTACCAGCCCGATGCGGGCACGATCCGGATCGACGGCCAGGACCTGCGGCTCGTCACCGAGCGCAGCCTGCGCGACGCGCTCGGCATCGTCCCGCAGGACACCATCCTGTTCAACGACACGCTCGCGTACAACATCGCGTACGGCAAGCGCGACGCGACGCGCGGCGAAGTGATCGCGGCCGCGCGCAGCGCGCAGCTCGATGCGTTCATCGAGCGGCTGCCCGATGCGTACGACACGCGCGTCGGCGAGCGCGGCGTGCGGCTGTCGGGCGGCGAGCGGCAGCGCGTCGCGATCGCGCGCGCGTTGCTGAAGGCGCCGCCGATCGTCGTGTTCGACGAGGCGACCTCGGCGCTCGACACGCGCTCGGAGCGCGCGATCCAGCAGGAGCTGATGCGCGTCGCGCAGCACCGCACGAGCCTCATCATCGCGCACCGGCTGTCGACGATCGTCGATGCGGACCGCATCCTCGTGATGGAGCACGGCCGGCTCGTCGAGCACGGCACGCACGACGCACTGCTCGAAAGCGGCGGCGTGTATGCGCAGATGTGGTCGCTGCAGGCGAAGCAGCGCGAACTGGCGCGCACGGAGGCGAAGTTCGCGCGGCAGCCGGTGCCGATCAACCCGCTCGTGTCGCAGGTGCTCGATTCGCTGTCGGAGGCGGCCGCACGACGCGGCGTGCCGGTGATTCGCCACCTGTCGGGCGAGGATCTCGTCGTCGAGGCCGATCCGGCCGCGCTGCGGCGCTTCGTATGGGAATTGTGCCGCGGCGCGATCGACGCGAGCGGCGGCGGGCAGCTCGAGGTGCGCACCGCGCGCCACGACCCGGAAGCGCGGATCACGATCGCGTGTGCGGGCGTCGACGCGCTCGAGCTGTCGCTGATCGATCTCGAGCGGCTGCAGGACACGATCGAGGAAGCCGGCGGCTACGTGGTGCGCGAACGCGACGATACGGGCGTGACGCTGCACCTGTCGCTGCCGATGTGCGCGGTCGTGCCGGCGCCGGTGCAGCTGGCGGGCAGCACGCCGGACCGGGGCGTCGATGCCCGTGCCCGGCCGCTCGACGGCATTCGTGTCGCGTGCGTGGACGATCACGACGAGGCGCGCGACGCGCTTGCCGCGCTGCTGAAGACGGCCGGTGCGGACGTGCACGCGTATGCGTCCGGACAGACGCTGCTGGACGACCTGTGGCGCGCGCGCCGCGCGGACTGGCCGGCACTGCTCGTCTGCGACATCGATCTCGGCGACGACGAGGAAGACGGCTACACGGTGATGTCGCGCGTGCGCCAGCTCGATGCCGCGCGCGACCGCGACGGCCGCGCGCCGCTCGAGGCGCTGGCGCTGTCCGGCCATGCGCGCGAGCGTGACCGCACGCGCGCGGTCGAAGCCGGTTTTCACGCGTACCTGACCAAGCCCGCGGTAGCGGCCGACCTGATCGCGGCGTTGCGAGCGCTCGCGTTTTCCTCCGGAGAAACCCATGCCTGAACTTTCGAACCCGACGCGCGGCACGCTGACCGAGCGCCGCGCCGGTAGCGCGTTCGCGGACCGGCAGGCCGCGGTGGCTGCCGTCGAGCTGCTGCTGCCGAGCCTGTCGGCGGCGCTGCAGAGCGACCTCGTCGGCGACAGCGGCTGCCTGCACATCGTGATCATGGATCCGGCGCTCGGGCCGCACGACGCCGCGTTCGAGGACGCGATCCTGTACGAGTTCTCGCTGCCCGACCCGAAGGACTGGGATGCCGACTACCGCGCGTACGCGCGCGCGAAGGCGCGGCTGTCATGGGAGACGGGCCGCGACGGCCATGTCGTGCAGGCGCTGGAGCCGTACCGGCTGCGCGCGGGCGACACGAACCTGTGGGGCGGCGTCGCGCTCGGCGGCATCGTGGTCGGCGTGTCGGGCGCCCAGCCGTGGTTCGACGAGGCGTTCGCGGGCTGCATCGCCCACTGCCTGCGCGCACTGGCAAAGCGCCGTGCGCAGGCGACGCCCGACGCTCTCGCGATCTGAACGCGGCCGTCCGCGCGCGTTTTTACAGCCGGTTATAAAAAAGCCAGCGATCGCCTGCCGGCGCCCGGTGCGGTGCCGGCGCGGGCGGCCCGGCACGGTTTTCGCTGTCTCTCCTGTATCGATGGTTGTCGCGACAAGCGTAACCGTCAGTCGGATTGCTTTCCAACGTCGACAGGAGGTGCAGGTGAATGCGACTCACGATCCAGCAGGACCGCCGCTCGCGGGCCGAACCGCGCTCGTGACCGGCGGCGGCCGCGGTCTCGGCGAGGCCATTTGCGAAGATCTCGCGCGGCACGGCGCGCACGTGGTCGTCGCCGACCTCGACGGCGACCGTGCGGCGGCCGTCGCGCAGCGGCTCGAACGGCACGGCGGGCAGGCGGTCGGCCGGCCGCTCGACGTGCGCGACGAGGCATCCGTGCTGCAGGTCATCCACGATGCGCGCGAGTCGCTCGGCGATCTGGACGTGATCGTCAACAACGCGGCGATCGACGTGACCGCGCCGATCGACGACGTGAGCATCGACGCGTGGCGGCAGGTGCTGATGACGAACCTGTTCGGCCCGTACCTGATGTGCCATGCGGCCGTGCCGATGATGAAGGCGCGCGGCGGCGGGCATATCGTCAACATCGCGTCGACCGCGTCGAAGCGCGCGTGGCCGAACGCGTCCGCGTATCACGCGACGAAGTGGGGGCTGCTCGGCCTGTCGCATGCGCTGCATGCCGAACTGCGTCCCAGCGGCGTGCGCGTGTCGGCGATCGTCGCGGGCGGGATGCGCACGCCGTTCCTGCTCGACCGCTTCCCGGACATCGACGAGGACACGCTGCAGCCGCCGGAGCACGTCGCGGCCGCCGTGCGGTTCGTGCTCGCGCAGCCGCCGGGCACCGTCGTGCCGGAACTGATGGTGCTGCCGATGAAGGAGACGTCATGGCCCTGAAGCGCGAACGGCGGCTGCCCGGCGCGGTGCTGCTCGACAAGGACGGCACGCTGCTCGACGACGTGCCGTACAACGTCGATCCCGCGCGGATGCGCCTCGCGCCGGGCGCGGCGCGGGCACTGCGTGCGCTCGGTGCGACCGGCATGCCGCTCGCGGTCGTGTCGAACCAGCCGGGCATCGCGCTCGGCCGCTTTACCGAACCTCAGCTTGGCGCGGTCCGCCAGCGTCTCGCCGAACTGTTCGAAGCGAACGGCGCGGTGCTGGCGGATTTTTTTTACTGCCCGCATCACCCGCAGGGCAGCGTGCCGCGCTACACCTGCGACTGCATCTGCCGCAAGCCGCGCCCCGGCATGCTGCGCCGCGCGCTGGCCGCGCTCGGCGTCGTGCCCGAATGGAGCTGGATGATCGGTGACATCCTCGACGATGTCGAGGCCGGCCGCACCGCGCGCTGCAGCACGATTCTCGTCGACTGCGGTCACGAGACCGAATGGCGGGTCGATGCAGCGCGCACGCCGCATCACGTGGTCGACCGTGTCGATCTCGCTGCCGACATCGTCGTGCGCGAAGCCGTGCGCCGGCACGGCACGTGGATGCGGCGATGAACGCCGCCTGGCGCCACGCGCGGCGCATCCTGTGCGTGCGGCTCGACAATCTCGGCGACGTGCTGATGACGACGCCCGCGCTGCGGGCGCTGAAGGAGGGCGGCGACGGCCGCCGGCTCACGCTGCTGACGTCGCGCGCGGCCGCCGTGCTGGCGCAGCATCTGCCGATGGTCGACGACGTGTGGAGCTACGACGCGCCGTGGGTCAGGCACCCCGACCAGCGTGGCGACCCGGTGGCCGATCTCGACATGATCGACCGGCTGCTGGCGGGCCGCTTCGACGCGGCCGTGATCTTTACCGTCTACAGCCAGAACCCGCTGCCCGCCGCGATGATGTGCTGGCTCGCGGGTATCCCGCTGCGGCTCGCGCATTGCCGCGAGAATCCGTATGAACTCCTGACCGACCGCGTGCCGGAAACCGAGCCGGACGCGCACGTGCGCCACGAGGTCGCGCGCCAGCTCGCGCTGGTGCGGACCGTCGGCGCGAAGACGTCGGACTGGCGGATGGCATTCGAGCCGGGCGACGCGGCGCGGCGCGCGGTGCACACCCGCTTGCGGGCCGCGTTGCGGTGCATCGGCGGCATGCGCCGGCCGGACGCGGAGCACGCGCGCTGGCTGGTCGTTCATCCGGGCGCGAGCGCAGCCTCGCGGCGCTGGCCGGCCGAGCGGTTCGGCGAAGCCGCCGCCGCCGTCGCGCCGTGGTTCGACGGCATTGCGGTGACGGGCAGCGCGAGCGAACGCGCGCTGGTCGACACGGTGTGCGAACGCGCGGGGCCACGCGCGGTGCCGCTCGCCGGCGCGTTGCCGCTCGGCGAACTCGGCGCGCTGGTCGAGACGGCCGACCTGCTGCTGTCGAACAACAGCGGCCCCGTGCATCTCGCGGCCGCGCTCGGCACGCCGGTGGTCGACCTGTACGCGCTGACCAACCCGCAGCACACGCCGTGGCGTGTGCCGCATCGTGTGCTGAATGTCGACGTACCGTGCCGCAACTGCTATCGCAGCGTGTGCAACCAGCCCGGCCATCCGTGTTTGCGCGGCGTGAGCGTCGACGACGTGGTCGCCGCCGTGCACGCGTTGCTGCGCGGCGGCGCGCGTCATGCGCAACGCGCGGCCTCGCGGGCTGCGGCACACGGCGGCGAGCCGGTCGCTGCGCACGCATCGAACGTGATTCCGTTCGCGCACGCCATCACCAGGAGCTGAGGCATGCCAGACCCGATCCATACGCTCGGCATCAACGCCGCTTTCCACGACAGCGCCGCGTGCATCGTGCGCGACGGCATCGTGATCGCGGCCGCCGAGGACGAACGCTTCACGCACGTGAAGCACGCGAAGCGTCCGGTGCCGTTCTCGACCTGGGAGCTGCCTTTCCACGCGATCGATTACTGCCTCGCGGAAGCCGGCATCACGCTCGCGGACGTCGACCACGTCGCCTATTCGTACGACCCGTCGTTCGAACTCGACCGCGAAGGCGCGGCGCCGTCGCTGACGTTGCCGCTTGCACCGTCCGCGCATGCGCCGCGCGAGGACGGCGCGTCGCCATGGCATCCGCTGTTCCTGTCGTCGATCGTCAACGCGCCGCGCCAGCTCGCGGGCGGCGCGCCGCATCACCTGCAGCGGCGCTTGCGCGGCGTCACGCACGACGGGCCGTTCCGCTGGCATTTCATCGAGCACCATCTCGCGCACGAGGCGAGCGCGTTTCTTGCGGCGCCGTTCGAGCGCTGCGCGGTGATGACGATGGACGGGCGCGGCGAGCGCGCGACGACGAGCTACGGCGTGTTCGACGGCCGGTCCTACCGGCGGCTCGGGCAGGTCAACCTGCCGCATTCGCTCGGGCTGCTGTACGAGCGGGTCACGCGCTATCTCGGCTTCCTGCATTCGTCCGACGAGTACAAGGTGATGGCGCTCGCGTCGTACGGCAAGCCGGTGTTCGCCGACGACATGCGCCGGCTCGTGCGGTATCGCGGCGAAGGGCGCTACGACGTGGTCGACGCGGATCTCGCCGCGCTGTTCGGTGCGCCGCGCGAACGCGGCGGCCCGATCGAGCCGCATCACTGCGACATCGCGCATGCGCTGCAGATCGTACTGGAAGAGACGGCGCTGCAGGCGGTCGACTGGCTGGCCGCCGAGACCGGCGAGCGGCAGCTCGCGATGGCGGGCGGCGTCGCGCTGAACTGCGTGATGAACGCGAAGATCCGCGATCGTGGCCCGTTCGACGACGTGTGGGTGCAGCCGGCGGCGGGCGACGCGGGCACCGCGCTCGGCGCCGCGCTGTGGACCGACTTCCGGATGCGCGGCGCGCGCGGCGACTGGCGGATGGATCATGCGTATCTCGGGCCGGCCTACGGCGACGACGCGATCGAGGCCTTCCTGAAGGAAGCGCAGCTGCCGTACCGGCGGCTCGCCGACGTGGCCGCGCAGACAGCCGCGCTGCTCGCGGCGAACCGCGTGATCGGCTGGTTCCAGGGGCGCATGGAGTTCGGCCCGCGCGCGCTCGGCGCACGGTCGATCCTCGCGTCGCCGATCGACCCGGACATGCAGCGCAAGCTGAACCGGATCAAGGATCGCGAGGATTTCCGGCCGGTCGCGCCGGTCGTGCTCGAAAGCCGCGCGCATCACTGGTTTGCCGGCGGCCGGCGCACGCCGCTGCGCGCGCCGTTCATGCTGTTCGTGTACGACGTCGTGGCCGATCGCGCGGAAAGGATTCCGGCCGTGCGCCACATCGACGGCACCGCGCGCGTGCAGACCGTCGACGAGCGCCAGCATCCGCTGCTGCACGCGCTGCTGACCGAGTTCGACGCGCTCACCGGCGTGCCGGTGCTCGTCAACACGTCGTTCAACACGCGCGGCGAGCCGATCGTCTGCACGCCGCGCGACGCGATCGAATGCTTCTGGACGTCGCCGCTCGATGCGCTCGTGATCGGCCCGTTCCTGCTGGAGAAGCCGCGATGAACCTGCGCGACACGCAACTGCCGCCGGTGGTGTCGGTCGTCGTGCCGACCTATCGGCGGCCCGACCTGCTCGAACGCTGCCTCGACGCGCTGTGCGTGCAGGTGTTCGATCCGGCGACCTACGAGATCGTCGTCGTGGACGACGACCCGGCCGGCAGTGCACGGCCCGTCGTCGATGCATGCCGCGCGCGCGTGACCGACGTGCCGTCGATCCGCTACATGACCGCGCCCGCCACGCAGGGGCCGGCCGGCGCACGCAACGTCGGCTGGCGCAGCGCGTGCGGCGCACTGATCGCGTTCACCGACGACGACACGATTCCCGACCCGACCTGGCTGCGTTACGGTGCGGCGGCGCTGCTGGCCGAGCCGTCGGCGGTGGCCGCGGCAGGGCGCATCGACGTGCCGCTGCGGGCGTGCCCGACCGACTACGAGCGCGATGCGGCGGGCCTCGCGCATGCGGAATTCGCGACGGCGAACTGCTTCGTGCGGCGCGCGGCGCTCGAACGCATCGGCGGTTTCGACGAACGCTTCACGCGTGCATGGCGCGAAGACGCGGACCTGATGTTCGCGCTGCGCGAGCATGCGGGGCCGATCGTCGATGCCGGTGCAGCGCGCATCGTGCATCCGGTGCGCCCTGCGCGTTGGGGGGCGAGCGTCGGCCAGCAGTCGAAGGTGTATTTCGACGCGCTGTTGTACAAGAAGCATCGCGCGACCTACCGGCGCCACATCCGGCCGGTGCCGCCGTGGCACTACTATGCGGCCGTGCTGGCGGCGCTCGGTGCGATCGCGTGCTTCATGGCCGGATGGCCGGCGCCGGGCGTCGCGTGCGCGGCGGTCTGGGCCGTGATTACCGCCGCGTTCTGCGTGAAGCGACTGCGCGGCACGCAGCTCACGCCGTCGCACGTTGCCGAGATGATCGTCACGTCCGTCGCGATTCCGCCCGTGTCCGTGTACTGGCGCATGCGCGGGGCATTTCATTTCCGGGTGCTCTTCCTTTGACGTCCTCCTGTCCCTAAAGGGAGAGGATTCCCACATCTGGCGATGCACGTCCGCATCGGAGAATGTTCAACGCAGCGTTGGTATCTCGATCATGCTCGACACCACAGTCACTGCAGGCCCACTCTCTTATTCTCAGTCCTGCGATACCTTTCGGCCGCGTCGTGCTGTCTTTCGACCCGCACGACGAACAGGACTGGGTCGAACCGCTTTCGTCGACTTCCTCGAACGTGGCTCCGTGCGCGATCGCTTTGTAGCTGAGCTTGTTTCGGAAGGACGACGAGGATGCGTCGTAGACGCTCTTCGCCATCCTGGTTCTGGCAAGTTTGACAGCCGACACGTTGCTGACCGCGATGTAATCGAAGCGCCGCACCAGATCGAGCGCGAGCTTGTGCTGGAAATCGGCGCGGGCATTCGCGATCTTTGCGTGCAGCTTCGCGATATGTCGCTTGTGCTTTCGCGCCCGTTGCGCTTTCGCCAGCTTTTCCGCCGCTCGTCGACCGAACTGGTCATTGGGCAGCTTCTCGCCGGTCGAAAGTGTGGCGAAGTCTTTGAGGCCGAGATCGATGCCGACACCGGAACGGATAGGTCGGGCCGAAACATCCGGCATCTCGATCACGATGTTGAGAAACCAGTTGCCGCGTGCATCCTGCGCAAAGCTGGTTCCATCCTTGATCTTGCCTTCGGGAAGCGGTCGGCTGTTGAACACGCGGAAGGTGTTGCCGGCGAAACGGAACGCGTCGCCCTCGCGCTTCAGGTCACGGCCCTTCAACGGCACCCAGCCGAGCGACTTCCTGCCGCGATAACGCAGGTACGGGTGACGGTGCTGACTGCGCGACTTCGCGTATTGCTCGCAAGTCGCGTTGATCGTGCCGGAGTGGATGCCGAGTTCCTTGCTGCTGCCGGTCGTCAGCACGTTCAGGTCGAATCCCGTCGGCCACTTCTTGCTCCACTTGAGCGCGTGCTTCTGCGTGTCGTTGCAAAAGTTCCAGACGTAGTTCACCACACGGCTCTGCTTGTTGAGCGGTCCATTGAGCGATTTCACCCGGTAGCGGTAGACAAGGATCATGCAGGCGATCCTAACCCGTGGAAGAAGCTGCCTGTCAACAGCAGGCCTTTCCTCTCCGTCCTGAAGGACGGGGTTTCTCGGAGCAACTGATGAAGCTCGATCCCAGCGTTGATTCCGACGGCCCGCGCGGCCCGAAGCGGATCGCGGTGTTCCGTGCGTTACAGCTCGGCGACATGCTGTGCGCCGTGCCCGCGTTGCGCGCGCTGCGGCGCGGCGAACCCGATGCGCGCATCACGCTGATCGGCCTGCCGTGGGCGCGCGAATTCGCGTCGCGCTTCTCGGACTACATCGACAGCTTCATCGCGTTTCCGGGTGCGCCGGGTCTCGCCGAGCAGCCCGCACCGGACGCGGCCGCGCGCGAAGCGTTCATCGCCGAATGCCGGTCGCGCGACTTCGACCTCGCAATCCAGCTGCACGGCAGCGGCGCACACACGAACGCGATCGTCGCGTCGCTCGGCGCGACCCGCACGGCCGGTTTCGTGCCGGCCGGCGGCGGCACGACCGCGCTCGACTGCGCGCTGGTCTGGCGCGACGACGAACCGGAAGTGACGCGCTACCTGACGCTGACGCGCGAGCTCGGCTATGCGGACTGGGGCGACTACCTCGAATTCCCGCTCGGCGGCCTCGACTATGCGCTGTGGCACGTGCTCTGCGACGAACACGCGCTCGATCCGGGCCGCTACGTGATCGTCCATCCCGGCGCGCGGATGGCGTCGCGGCGCTGGCCGGTCGAGCGCTTCGCACTCGCGGCGCGGCAACTGGCCGACGACGGCTGGCAGATCGTGCTGACCGGCACGCGCGCGGAACTGGCGCTGGCCGGCGCATTCGCCGAGCATCTCGCGCGGCCGTGCGTGAACCTGTGCGGCCGCACGCCGCTCGGTGCGCTCGCGGCGTTGATCGGCCGTGCGCGGCTGCTGATGTGCAACGACACGGGCGTGTCGCATATCGCGGCGGCGCTCGGCACGCCGAGCGTCGTCGTCGCGTGCGGCAGCGACGTGGCGCGCTGGGCGCCGCTCGACGGCACGCGCCATCGCGTGCTCGCGAACTACCCGGCCTGCCGGCCGTGCATGTTCGATACGTGCCCGTACGGGCACGAATGCGCGACGGCGATCGGCGTCGGCGACGTGATGGACCAGGCGGGCGCACTGCTCGCAGAGGAGAGACGTCATGTCACATAAGCGATTGCGCGTGCTGACCTGGCACGTGCATGGCAACTACCTGTATTACCTGTCGCAGGCGCCGCACGATTTCTACATCGTCACGAAGCCGCAGCATCCGGCGGGTTACGCGGGCCGCGTCGGGCACCTGCCGTGGGGCGACAACGTGCATGAGGTACCGGCGGAGTGCGTACGCGACACAACGTTCGACTGCGTGCTGTACCAGCATGTGAAGCATTACCAGCACGACCGCCTGCGGCTGCTGAGCGAAGCGCAGCGCGCACTGCCGACGCTGTTCGTCGAGCACGATCCGCCGCGCGAGCATCCGACCGACACGCTGCACCCGGTGCAGGACCCGAACGTGTTGCTCGTGCACGTGACGCCGTTCAACGCGCTGATGTGGGACAACGGCGTGACGCCGACGCGCGTGATCGAGCATGGCGTGCCGATGCCCGAGGGCGTTGAATATCGCGGTACGCTGCCGAAGGGCGTGACCGTCGTGAACCATCTCGCGAAGCGCGGCCGGCGCCTCGGCGCGGACGTGTTCGAGGCGGCGCGCCACTGCGTGCCGATCGACCTGGTCGGGATGGGCTCGGCCGAGCTCGGCGGGATCGGCGAGGTGTCGAACCCGGCGCTGCCGCAGTTCCTGTCGCACTACCGGTTCTTCTTCAATCCGATCCGCTACACGAGCCTCGGGCTCGCGGTGATCGAGGCGATGATGATCGGGCTGCCGATCATCGCACTCGCCACGACCGAGATGGCGCAGCTCGTGAGAAGCGGTTGCAACGGCATGGCCGATACGCGGCCGGCCGTGCTGGTCGATGCGATGCGCATGCTGATCCGCGATCCGGAGCTGGCGCGCGAGTGGGGCGCGGCGGCCCGGCGCGACGCATGCGAACGATTCGGCATCGAACGGTTCGCGCGCGACTGGGACGCGGCACTGCACGACGTGACGGCATAGCGCGTCGCGCTCATGGCGCCGGCGCGGACGACGCGTCGGGCGGGTTGCCGCCGTTCGCCGCATTCGCATTCTGCGGCGCGGTGGCGCTGGCCGCGTTGCGCTCGTGCGCGGGCAGCAGCGCGAGACGGTTGTACAGCGTCTTCAGGCTGATGCCGAGCGCCTTCGCGGTACGCGGCTTGTCGCCCTTGAAATGCCGCAGCGACGCGACGATGAAGCGCTGCTGCGTATGCGCGAGCGTCGTGCCGATATGCAGCGTCATCGCGTTGTGACGGACTTCCTCGCGCGGTGGCGGGCGGCGCGGCAACTGCAGTTCGATCTGCTCGTCGGCGAGGATGAAGGCGCGTTCCAGTGCGTTGCGCAACTCGCGCACGTTGCCGGGCCACGAATACGCGCGCAGCGCCTTCATCGCCTGCGTCGACAGCCGCTTTCTCGTGCGGTGCCGCGCATTCAGCCGCTCGACGATCTGCAGCGCGATGTCGCCGACGTCGTCCTCGCGCTGCCTGAGCGCGGGCACGTGCAGCGCGACCGGTGCGATCCGGTAGAACAGGTCTTCGCGCAAGCGGCCGCTGCGCAGCGCCTCGACGGGATCGTGGTGGGTGGCCGCGACGATCCGCACGTCGAGCGGAATCGGCTCGTGGCCGCCGACGCGAACGATCGTGTTCGTCTCGAGCGTACGCAGCAGCTTGACCTGCAGTTCGCCGGGCATCTCGGCGATCTCGTCGAGAAACAGCGTGCCGCCGCGCGCGGCTTCGAACATGCCCACATGCTGGGCAACGGCGCCCGTGAAGCTGCCTTTCTCGTGACCGAACAATTGCGATTCCGCGATGTCGTGCGGGATCGCGCCGCAGTTGACGGGCACGAACGGCCCGCGTCGGCGCGGGCTCATGTCGTGGATGAGCCGCGCGACGATATCCTTGCCGGCACCGCTTTCTCCGACGATCAAAACGCTGATGCGCGTGGCCGCCACGCGCGATATTTTCAGCAGCAGATCCTGGATCGTGCGCGAGCGACCGAACAGACGTGCGCCGTCGTCGACTGATTTCGACATGATGTGATCCCGAATGGGGAAGATTTGACCGAATGTGTCGAGGCGGATGAAAAAATGACGTGGCACACGCCGTTTTTCACGTCTCCAGCATACATTTCGTACCGATTCCAAGGCATTGAATCTGGCAATGCGGGTAGCGTCGACAGATAGATTTATTCGATGAGCGAAGCTTGCGCGACACCGTTCTTCTATACTGCTAAGCACTCGTATGTCATTGCAGGAAGTCTCGTCTGCTCATTCGCGTGCAGCGTCGCGCGTGTCGTCGTATGTGCCGGTGGCGCACGCCGCGCGCGGCATGCATGCCGCGGTGTCGGCCGACGCATGGGCCGGGCCGCATTACAAGGAGCCTCGATGCCTTATGTCCTGATCGTCGAAGACGATGCCGATACGCGCACCATGCTGGCCACGCTCGCGCGCACGCAGCAACTCGCGTGCGATACGGCGGCCACGCTCGAAGAAGCGCGCACGCTGGTCTCGACGCATACCCCCGATCTCGTGCTGTGCGATCTCGTGCTGCCGGACGGCAATGGAATGGACCTGTTCGACGCGCTGCCCAAACGCGGGCATTGCGAAATGGTGCTGACCACCGGTCACGCGAGCCTGGAAACCGCGATCGATGCGTTGCGGCGCGGCGCGACCGACTACCTCGTGAAGCCGATCAACATGCAGCGGCTGAACAGCATTTTCGCGCGCGTGCCGCGCACGACCGCGCTGCACGAGGAAATCGCGGAGCTGCGCTCGGAACTGCAGCGCCTCGGCCGCTTCGGCCGCATGCTCGGCAGTTCGCCCGCGATGCAGGCCGTCTACGACGCGATCGGCCGCGTGGCGCGCACCGAGGCATCGGTGCTGCTCACGGGCGAATCGGGCACCGGCAAGGAGCTCGCCGCGCAGACGGTACACGACCTGAGCCTGCGCCGCCGCGGCCCGTTCCTCGCGGTGAACTGCGGCGCGATTGCCGCGAACCTCGTCGAAAGCGAGATGTTCGGCCATGACCGCGGCAGCTTTACCGGTGCCGAGCGCCAGCACAAGGGGTTCTTCGAGCGCGCGGACGGCGGCACGCTGTTTCTCGACGAGATCACCGAGATGCCGCTCGAATCGCAGGTCAAGCTGCTGCGCGTGCTGGAAACGGGGCGCGTCACGCGGCTCGGCTCGACGCGCGAGATCGATGTCGATGTGCGCATCGTCGCCGCGACGAACCGCGACCCGGAAGCCGCGATGGCGGACGGCAAGCTGCGGCCCGACCTGTTCCACCGGATCAACGTGTTTCCGATTCCGCTGCCGTCGCTGCGCGAGCGCGGCGACGACATCCCGATGCTCGCGGAGGCATTCCTGCAACGCTACAACGAGGAAAGCGGGCGCGGCCTGCGCTTCGCGCCGGCCGCGCGCGACGCGCTGAAGACCTACGAATGGCCCGGCAACGTGCGCGAGTTGCGCAACTTCGTGCAGCGCGCGAGCATCTTTACCGATGGCGACGTGATCGAGACGCTGCCGCCGCCGATCATGGACGAGTTGTCCAGCATGGTCGATTCGCACGAGGATCGCGTGACGGTGCCGTTCGGCACGCCGCTCGAGGAAGTCGACCGCAAGCTGATCCTCGGCACGATCGCCCAGTGCGGCGGCGTGAAGGCACAAGCGGCCGAGGTGCTCGACGTCAGCCTGAAGACGATCTACAACCGGCTCGCGCAACTCGAAGACGAAGCGGAAAAGCCGGATTCCTGATGCCGCGGCGATCGTGCACACACTTCCGTTTACGCATCACGACGTGTTTTCCGGTCGAGACGGCGGCGCATGCGCTCGACATGCGGCGGGATCGCCCGCCGCTCGCGCAGGATCCACGGCAGGCCGGCGAACGTACTGGCGACTGCATGTTCGCGGCGCAGCAGCGGCAATTGCCGCACGGTGTGCCGCCATGCCGCGGCGGCCGGCCACCTGAGCCATGCGGTCCACACCGCGTTGCGCGCGGCGACGCGTGCACGCGCTGGCCGGTCGCGCCGCGTCGACGGGTAGTGATGCACGGTCAGGCGCGGCTCGTACACGAGCCAGTAGCCGGCACGATACAGGTCGAGCGCGAGCAGCGCTTCCTCGCCACCGAGAAAATAGCGCGGGTGGTAGCCGCCGGCAGCGACGAAGGCGTCGCGCCGGAACGCGGTCGCGCCGGCCAGCAGCCCGAGAATCGGTCGGCCGGGCAACTCGACGGATGCATCGAGCGGGCTGTCGGCCATCGATCGGCAGGTCGGATCCTCGCGGTGCTCGGGGCCGACCAGCACGCGCGCGGTGACGGCCGCCACGTGCGGATACGCATCGAGCAGGTTGGCAGCTTCGGCGAGCGTGCCGGGCGCCCACCACGTGTCGTCGTCGCAGAACGCCACGTGGCGCGTACGCGCGACGGCCGCGCCGAGATTGCGGCCGGCCGCGCCGAGATTGGCCGGCGCATGCACCAGCACGACGTGCGGGAAGCGGTCGCGGATCAGCGCGACCGTCTCCCCGTCCGACCCGTTGTCGACGACGACGATCGCCGGCCGGTCGGGCAGCGCGGTGAGCCGCGCCAGCGTGCGCGCGAGTTCCGCCGCGCGCCGGCAGGTCAGCACGATGGCGGTGACGCGCGGCTCCCCCGGCGGCAGCACGGTGCGCGCGGGCGTTACGCGAATGTGATGTCGCATTCGAGCCGCCAGTACGTTTCAGGTTCATGGAGGTCGGCGCGCATATGAGGTTCGAACAAGGCAACCTGGCTCGCGTATTCGGCGACGGCGGCGGCTTTCGCGGCACCGCCGCTCGTGCCGTTGCCGGCCGGCGTGTCGACCGGGTGCGCGATCCAGCCGCGTTCGCGCCAGCCGCTCACGCGTTCGGCCATCAGCCCGTCGATGCGGCGATACGGTACGTCTTCGTAGAAGCGCCAGACGCGCGCGGCGCCTGCCGGCATGTCCGCGTTGTGCCACAGCAGCGACAGCACGGCCTGCTGCACCTGCCGGTGATCGCGATGGAACAGGCCGGCCGGTGCGAGCACGCCGCAGCCCGGGTGCGCGTCGATCGCGTCGGCCACGCGCGCGGCGATGGCGGCCGAGGCGGCCGGCACACCGTACTGGTCGTCGAGAAAGTCGAGCCAGACGGGATGCGCGCCGAGCAGCGCGAGCGCGCGGCCGTCCTCTTCGCGACGTGCACGCACGGCTTCGTCGGCGCTGCCGAAGCCGGCGCGGCGATCCCACGGCGGCGCGGGCGTGCCGCGCGGCGGAATGCCCGCGAAGACGGTGACGACGACGGAGCCCGGCGCTTGCGCGAGCAGTTGTCCGCAACTGAAGACGGCGTCGTCGAGATGCGGCGAGACGACGAGCCAGCGTGCCGGAGCGGTCATGGCGTGAATCTCCTCATGATGGGCGGCTGCGCCGCCGGTTCCGACCGGCCAGCATGCGCCGTGCCCGTCGGCGGTGTACGGGCCCGCAGCGGTCGGCCCGCCTCGCAGGAGCGTGTCCGATGATCGATCTGGGCCGGCCGCAGGCCGGAAATTACGCTACCGCGGTGATGCTGGTTGCGATCGCGACCGTGCTGCAGGCGCTGGCGATCCGTTTCGGCGGCGTGAACCTGCCATTCGTCCTGTACTACCCGCTGCTCGCGGGCGCTGCATGGGCGACGTCGTTCCTGTTCGGCGTCGCGTCGACCGTCGTCAGCGGGATGCTCGTGTGGACGCTGTTCCTGTCCGACTCGGCCGCCTATCCGGCGCCGCTGCCGGAGCGGCTCGTGCAGCTCGGCACCTTCATGCTGGTCGGTGCGCTGGTTTGCGCGATCGCGTCGACGCTGCGGAACACGCGGATCACGAACGATCGCGCGCACCGGCGCGAGGCGGCCGCACGCCGGCAGCTCGACGCCGTGCTGCGTGCGCTGCCCCACGGCGTGATCGCGACCGATGCGAAAGGGCGGCTGACCTATATCAATGCGGCGGCGGCCGAACTCGCCGGCTGCCGGCCGGACGACGCGACGGGGCGGCCCGTGCGCGACGTGCTGCGGATCGTCGACCGTGAGGGCCGCCGCGTGCAGACGACGCCGCTCGATCGCGCGCTCGGCGGTGCGGACGCGGTGTCCGACCAGCACTGGCTGCAGCCGGCCGGCGGCGGCGATCCGGTTCCGATCGTCGAGGTGGCGTCGTCGCTCTGCGACGCGGACGGCAACCTCGACGGCGCGGTGCTGCTGTTGCGCGATGCCGGCGCGGACCGTGCCCGCGTCGATGCGTCGCGGTTGCAGCATGCGGTCGTCGACGCATCGCCGGATGCGATCGTCGGGATCGATGGCGCGGGGCACATCGTCAGCTGGAATCCGGCCGCGCGGCGAATCTTCGGGTACGACGAGGCCGACGCGCGCGGCCGCAAGTTCGACACGCTGGTCGCGATGCGCTGGTTGCGGCGCAATCCGCTCGCCGCATCGCTCGATGCGATGCGCGAGTCGGTCGGGCCGCTCGAACTGCTGTGCGTGCGGCGCGACGGCCGGCGTTTTCGTGCGACGGTGTCGGCAGGCCCGGTGCAGGGCGACGCGCGCGCCTGCGTCGCGATGTCGCTGACCCTGCGCGAGACCGGCGCACAGCGCCGTCGCGACCAGCGCGCGAAGCGCTCGCTGCAAGGCGCACGCGATGCGCGCGACCAGGCCGATACGTCGAACCGGCTGAAGGACGAGCTGCTCGCGACGGTATCGCACGAGCTGCGCACGCCGCTGAACGTGATCTACGGCTGGATCGAGGTGCTGCGCAATTCCGGCGACCACGCGCTGCAGAACCAGGCGGTCGACGCGATCGACCGCAGCGCGCGTTCGCTGACGCGGATGGTCGGCGACATCCTCGATGCGTCGTCGCTCGCGACCGGCAAGCTGCGCCTCGACGCGACGCCGGTCGACGTCGTGCGGCTGTTTTCCGATTCGGTCGGCGCGTTCCAGACGGCCGCTGCGTCCGCCGGCATCGTGCTCGAATTCGATTGCGATACCGCGTCCTGCATCGTGTCGGGCGATGCCGAGCGGCTGCGGCAGATGCTGTCGAACCTCGTCTCGAACGCACTCAAATTCACGCCGGGCGGCGGCCACGTCACGGTCGGACTCGCGCGCGACGATGTGCATGCGGTACTGACCGTGGCCGATACGGGGCAGGGCGTCGCAGCGGAGTTCCTGCCGTACGTGTTCGACATGTTCCGCCGTGCGGACGATTCGCCGGCGTCGTCGCGGCGCGGGCTCGGTCTCGGCCTGTCGATCGTGCGGCATATCGCCGAGCTGCATGGCGGCCGCGTGACCGTCGTGAGCGCGGGGCGCAATCGCGGCACGACGTTTACCGTGATGCTGCCGGCCGGCTGGCACCCGGCCGGCGCGATGGCGTGGGGGCTCGCGCAGGCGTCCGATCAGCGCGAGTCGCTCGCGCTCGATACGCAGCGGATCCTGATCGTCGACGACGATGCAACCACGCGCGCGAGCCTCACGGCCGCGCTGACCACGTTCGGCGCGGCCGTCGCGATCGCGTCGTCGGGCCGTGAAGCGCTCGCGGTGGCCGCCGACATGCGGCCGACCGTCGTGCTGTCCGATCTCGCGATGCCCGACGGCGACGGCTTCTGGCTGCTCGATGCGCTGCGGCGCGGGACGATGAACGGCGACAGCGGGCCGCCCGACGTGCGCGTGCTCGCCGTCACCGCGCACGCCGGCCTCGCCGACGAACGGCGCGCGCTGGAGGCCGGGTTCGACGGCTATCTGTGCAAGCCGGTCGACGTGCGCGAACTGGCGCACAAGATCGCGCACGTGACGAAGCGCGACGGCTGACGCGTGGGCGGCGGTGGCGTTACGTCGCCGGTGCCGGCCGGTTCTGCGTATGAACCTGCGCGAGCAGGTGCGACGCGATCCGCGTGCTGCGCACGAGGTCGCCGGGCGCATGGTGCGTGACCTGGCGCTGGATGAAATACCGCGCGGTGTGCGCGAGGCCGTTCGCGAACGCCGTCGTCGCCTGCCAGCCGAGCCGCCGGCGCGCGGCGTCGAGATTCGGTCGCCGCTGGCGCGGATCGTCCGACGGCAGCGGCCGGAATTCGATCGGCACCGTCGCGCCGACGATGCGCACGACCTCGCGCGCGACGTCGATCATCGCGATCTCGACCTCGCTGCCGAGATTGACCGGCTCGCTCGCCTCCCCCGGCTCGGCCATCAGGCGCGTCAGCGCCTCGACCATGTCGTCCACGTAGCAGAACGAGCGCGTCTGCCGGCCGTCTCCGTATACGGTCAGCGGCTCGTCCGCGAGCGCCTGCGTGACGAAGTTCGACACGACGCGCCCGTCGGCCGGGTGCATGCGCGGGCCGTAGGTATTGAAGATCCGCGCGATCCGCACGTCGACGCCGTACTGGCGGTGATAGTCCATGAACAGCGTTTCCGCGCAGCGCTTGCCTTCGTCGTAGCACGCGCGAAGGCCGGTCGGATTCACGCGGCCGCAATACTGCTCGTCCTGCGGGTGGACGTCGGGGTCGCCGTACACCTCGCTCGTCGACGCCTGCAGGATGCGCGCCTTCACGCGCTTCGCGAGGCCGAGCAGGTTGATCGCGCCATGCACGCTGGTTTTCGTCGTCTGCACGGGGTCGCGCTGGTAGTGGACCGGCGACGCGGGGCACGCGAGGTTGTAGATCTCGTCGACTTCGACATAGAGCGGAAACGTCACGTCGTGCCGCATCAGCTCGAAGTTCGGTGCGTCGAGCAGGTGCGCGATGTTGTCGCGGGCGCCCGTGTAGAAGTTGTCGACGCACAGCACGTCGTCGCCGGCCGTCACGAGGCGTTCGCACAGATGCGAACCGAGAAAGCCGGCGCCGCCGGTGACGAGCACGCGTTTGCGATCGTAGCCCTTCATTAAGCATTCTCCTTGCGATGGGCAAGTACGCCCTGGGTGGGGGCGACGGGCGTGCGCCGGCCGGCGGCGGCCGACGTGCCGGCGCGCGGCGCGCGCGCGACGTCGCGGTAGATGTCGACGAGCCGGTCGGCCACGCCCTGCCACGTATAGAACCGGTGCGCGCGCAGGTAGCCGGCGCGCCCGAGGGACGCGCACAGGTCCGGTTGCGCGCGCAACTGCACGAGGCGGGCGGCCAGTGCGGCCGGGTCGCGCGGCGGCACCAGGTAGCCGGTCGCGCCGTCCTCGACCGTCGTGCGGATGCCGCCCACGTCGCTGCCGACCACCGGCGTCGCACAGGCCATCGCCTCGACCGGCGTGATCCCGAAAGGCTCGTACCACGGCGTCGTCACGAACACGTCGGCCGCGCTGTAGTACAGGTGCAGCGCATCGCGATCGCGCCGGCCGACGAAGGTCACGCGATTGGCGATCCCCAGTTCGTGCGCGAACGCGGCGAGCCGTGCGAGTTCCGGATCGCGCGCGGGGTCGGGCGTGGTCTGGCTGCCGCCGACGATGTAGAGGTGCGTCGGCCGCCGTGGATCGCGCGGCATGCGCGCCAGCGCATCGATCACCGTGTCGACACCCTTGCGCGGCACGAGGCGGCCGAGCTGCAGCACGACGAACGCGTCCTGCCGCCAGCCGAGCCGCAGGCGCGCATCGAGGCGCGGCACCGGGCGGAGTTCGCGCACGTCGAAGCCGCACGGCACGATCTCGATGCGCGCGGCGTCGGCGCGATAGTGCGTCGTCAGGTCGAGCGCATCCTGCGGGCATTCCGCGATCAGCCGGTCCGAACGGCGCGCGAGCGTGTCCTCGATCGCGAAGCGCGCGTCCGGGAATCCGTCGGCCGCGCCCTGATGCAGGCGCCGCACGCGGCCGAGCGCGTGGAACGTCGTGACGAGCGGGATGCCGAGTTGCCGCTTCACGCGCAGCGCGGCGTCGCCCGACATGAAGAAGTTCGCATGCATCACGTCGACGGGGTCGGGCTCGCGCCGCATGCGCGCGATCATGGCGTCCGCGAACGCCACCATGTACGGCAGCAGCCGCTCCTTCGGCACGTCGGTCGGCGGCCCGGCCGGCACGTGGATCACACGCATGCGCGAGCCGATCGGCACGACTTCCGGCAGGTGCGGGTTGTCGCAGCGCGTATAGACGTCGACGTCGAGCCCGCGCTCCGCAAGCTGCTTCGCGACGTTCGCGACATAGATGTTCTGGCCGCCGGCATCGACGCCGCCGATCACCCCCAGCGGCGACGCATGTTCACTGATCAACGCGATTCTTTGCATGGCATGGCTCCCGGTATCAGGGGTGCTTCGATGCACCCCCGTTAGCCGGCTTTCGGCAATCGGCATGCCCGGTGCGTTGCGGGGAAATCGGCCGGTCGGTACGCCGAAAAAATTACAAAGCGTTGGATGATAGGGCGTCCGATCGGTGTGCCGTACGGGCGGGTGTGCCGTACGGGCGCGCGGCGCGGCCGGCGCGGCACGCGGCTTGCGCACCACGGGTCACCTGCCGGCACTGCCCGGCCAGACCACAAGGAGGTCACGATGAAGGTCATCCCGCTGCAAGCAGGCTCCCCGAGAATCCGTCGTCAGCGCGCGATGCGCGCCGGCATGGCAGTCGCGATTGCCGCAGCCGCGGCCTGCGCGGTGATCGCGCCGAACGCGGTCGCGGCAGGCGACGACAGCACCGCGTCGTCGTCGCATTCGACTACCGGCGCGAAGATTCGCGACGCGACGATCACGACCAAGGCGAAGGCCGAACTCGTCGGCGCGAACGGCCTGTCGTCCGGCGACATTCACGTGAAGACGCGTCGCGGCACCGTGACGCTGACCGGCAGCGTGCCGGACGAGCAGCAGCGCACGCAGGCCGTGAGCGTCGTGAAGCAGGTCGACGGCGTGCAGGACGTGCGCGACCAGCTGACCATCCGGGCCAAGTAATCGCGGCGTCGCCAAAGGAGTCCAGTGATGAACTGCATGCTCAAACCGGTCGGCGAGCAGACGATCGTGATCACCGGCGCGACGAGCGGCATCGGCCTCGTCACCGCGCGCAAGGCGGCACGGCGCGGCGCGAAGCTCGTGCTGTTCGCGCGCAACGCGGACGCGCTGAACACGCTGTGCGAGGAAATCCGCCAGCACGGCGGCCTGGCGGTGCCGGTCGCCGGCGACGTCGGCAATGTCGAGGATCTGCAGCGCGCGGCCGCGGCGGCGGCCGACACGTACGGCGGCTTCGATACGTGGGTCAACAACGCGGGCGTGTCGATCTTCGGCACGGCGGCCTCGGTGCCGCTCGAGGACCAGCGCCGTCTGTTCGACACCAACTACTGGGGCGTCGTGCACGGCTCGCTCGTCGCGGCCGATCATTTCAGGCGCAAGAGCGATTTCCACGGCGGCGCGATCATCAACATGGGCAGCGAGGCGTCCGACGCGCCGGTGCCGCTGCAAAGCGCGTATGTCGCGTCGAAGCACGCGGTGAAGGGCTTCACGGATTCGCTGCGGCTGGAGATGGAAGCGGATCACCTGCCGGTCTCGGTCACGCTGATCAAGCCGGCCGCGATCGACACGATGTTCGTGATGCACGCGAAGAACTACATGAACGTCGAGGCGAAGCTGCCGCCGCCGATCTACGACCCCGATCTCGTCGCCGACGCGATCCTGTTCGCGGCCGCGCACGCCCGTCGCACGCTGTTCGTCGGCGGCGCCGCCAAATTCACGTCGGCGAGCGCGTACCACGCGCCGCGCCTGTTCGATCGCGTCGCGGCCACGCTGTTCTCGCGCGGCCAGCGCACGGTGCGGCCCGCGCGGCCGCGCGACGACAACGCACTGTACGACTCGCGCCATGCGCTGCACGAGCGCGAGGGGATGGACGGCCCCGTGCTGCGCAGCTGTGCCTACAACACGGTGGTGCAGCGGCCGAAGGTTGCCGGTGCGGTCGCGCTGGGCGCGGCGGCGCTCCTGTTCGCCGCCTTCGCACGCGCGCGCCGCCCGTCCGCGTGATTTCATTCAATTTCCAAGGAGGCTTTCATGACATCCCGACAACATACGGGCCACGAGTACAGCCACGCACGCGCGCACGAAGGCGAGCGCGTGCAGCAGGACCACGACAAGGGCGGCCACCAGACCGGGCACGGCAAGGCGCCGAGCCCGGTCGACGTGCAGAAGGCGCTGAAGGGCATGGACTATCCGGCGAGCAAGTCGGAGGTCGTCCAGTGCGCGGAGCGCGCGCATGCGGATCCCAATGTACTCGACATGCTGCGCCGGATTCCCGATCGCGAGTACGGTACGCCGGCATCGGTATCGAAGGAGCTCGGACGGCTGATGTAAGGGCCGTCCCGTCGCGCCCTGTGCGGCGCACCACCGGTCACGCGGAGGACCAGCATGGCGATGATCGTCGCAGGCCGCTTCACGACGTTCGACGAGGCGGAAGGTGCGGCGCGCCACCTTTACGAGCGCGCGTTCGGCACGGACGACGTGTCGATCTTCTTCCTGAATCCGGGCGGCCAGCACGCGCGCTTTCCGATCGGCGGGGACGTGTATGCCGATACGGCGGCGAAGCCGGGCGGCCGCGGCGCGATGGCGGGGGCGGTCCGCGGGCTGCTGATCGGCGTCGTCGTCGGGTTGATCGTCTACGCGGTGGGCGTGCGCTACTGGTTCGTGCCCGCCGCGGGTGCGCTGGCCGGCGCGTATCTCGGCGCCTTCGGCGGCGCGCTCGGCCGGATGCGCGGCGAGGCGGCCGAGGGCAAGGGCGCGCTCGCGCAGAGCGACACGGGCGTGATCCTCGCCGCGCGCGTGACGCCCGACACCGCGACCGCCGCGGAAGACGTGCTGCACGCGAACGGCGCGCAGTCGATCGAGCGCGTCGAGGGCGACTGGCGTGACGGCGAATGGCGCGACTTCGACCCGGTGCGCCGTCCGGACCAGGCCACGTCGGGCGGTTCGCGCTGACGATGCACTTTATTGCATGCGCTTGCAACGTCGACCGTGCAAACACGGCCGCGCCTTGCAAGCCGGCGTCTCGGGCGCGGCATGCGGCTTGCGCGGCATGACCGGCACCCGTTCAAGGAGGAACCCATGACCAGCGCACAAACGCCGCCGCCCCAGAAACAGACGCACCAGCCGGGCACCGAGGGCGACATGGTCCCGAAGCCGCGCGACGACGCAGCCGATTACACGGGCAGCGGCAAGCTGGCCGGCAAGGTCGCGCTCGTGACGGGCGGCGACAGCGGGATCGGTCGCGCGGTGGCGATCGGTTTCGCGAAGGAAGGCGCGGACGTCGCGATCGTCTATCTGAAGGAGTCCGACGATGCCGCGCACACGAAGAAGCTGATCGAACAGGCCGGCCGGCGCTGCGAGGCGATCGCGTGCGACGTCGGCGATCGCCGTCAGGCGCGCGACGCGGTGGCGCGCACGGTCGAGCGGCTCGGCCGGCTCGACGTGCTCGTGAACAATGCGGGCGAGCAGCATCCGCAGCCGGGCATCGAGGACGTGACCGAGGAACAGCTCGAACGCACGTTCCGCACGAACGTGTACGGGATGTTCTTCTGCACGCAGGCCGCGCTGCCGCACATGAAACAGGGCGGACGCATCGTCAACACGGCGTCGGTGACGGCCTACCACGGCAGCCCGAAACTGCCCGACTACTCGGCGACCAAGGGCGCGATCGTCGCGTTTACGCGCTCGCTGGCGATCGAGCTGGCCGAACGCGACATTCGCGTGAACGCGGTCGCGCCGGGGCCGATCTGGACGCCGCTGATCCCGTCGACATTCACGGCCGAGCAGGTCGCGAAGTTCGGCTCGAACGTGCCGCTCGGGCGGCCGGGGCAGCCGGACGAGCTGATCGACTGTTACGTGCTGCTCGCGTCGGACGGCGCGAGCTACATGACGGGGCAGACGCTGCACCCGAACGGCGGCTCGATCGTCGGCGGCTGACGAGCGTCGACCGCCGCCGGCGGCCGCTTCCACGCAAGTGCAAGGAGGACACAGATGAAACATCCCAACTGGACGATCGCGGTGCTCGCCGCAGGCGCGCTCGCCGTGTCTGCGCTCGCCGGCGCGCAGATGCCGAGCGAGCCGCCCGCATCGAATTCGCATGTGCCGGGCGGCGTGATCAATCCGTCGTCGGGCGCGGGCGACGCACGCATCGCGAAGGCGCCGCAAGGCGGCGACGCGGAATTCGTCGACAAGGCCGCGATCGCCGGCAAGGCCGAACTGCAGGCAAGCCAGCTCGCGCTGAAGCAGGCGCGGTCGCCGGACGTGCGCGCATTCGCGCAGCGGATGGTGAGCGATCACGGCAAGGCGAACGCGCGGCTCACCGAGATTGCCGCCCGCAAGGGTATGAAGCCGCAGGTCGAACAGATCGCGGACCCCGACGTCGAGGCGCTGCGCGGCAAGAGCGGTCGCGACTTCGACGCCGCGTACGTGGCGGCGGTCGGCCCCGACGCGCACCGCAAGGCCGTCGCGCTGTTCGAAGGCGAGGCGCGCGACGGCCAGGATCCGCAGCTGCGCGAGTTCGCGAGCGCCACGCTGCCGACGCTCCGGCATCACCTGAGCATGGCGCAGGCGCTCGAACGCAAGGTGGGCGCGCAGTAACGCGCGCCCGTCCAACCCCCGGGCCGCGCGCGCGGCCCGTTTTTTTCGGAGAGTCAGTCATGGCCCATCGGCAACCGAAACACGAAGGCATCCGCGAATTGCTCTGCCAGGCATACGAAACCGAGCTTGGCGGCGCGAAGATCTACGAGGCCGCGCTGCAGTGCGCGACCGACGAGGATCTGCACAAGGAATGGGAGAAGTATCACCGCGAGACGCTGCATCACCAGGAGGTGCTGCGCAAGGTGTTCGAGACGTTCGGCATGGACCCCGATGCGCAGTCGCCCGGGCGCAGCGCGGTCGCGGCCACCGGCAAGTCGCTCGTCCACGTGATCGAGCAGGCGCAGAAGCAGGCCGACCCGGCCGTCGCGCAGGTCGTCGCGGCGGAGTGCGTGGTGCTCGCCGAGACCAAGGACCACCTGAACTGGGAATTGATCGGCTACGCGGCCGACCAGCTGTCGGGCGACGCGGCGAAGACGCTGAAGGATGCGCACGACGAGGTCGAGGCCGACGAGGATCACCACCTGTATCACACGCGCGGCTGGGCGCGCGAGCTGTGGATCGGGTCGATGGGCTTCAAGGCCGTGCTGCCGCCGCCGGAAGAGGTGAAGAAGGTCGAATCGGCGGCCGAGGCAGCGCGCGCCGAACGCTCGCGCGGCAAGATGATGTGACGGCCGCGGGCCGGCAGCCGGGCGGTGCCGCATGGGCGTCCGCCCGGCTGTTCGCGTTGCGCTTCGCGCTGCGCCGAACCGGTTGCCGGCACAACCGTTCCGTTCCGCTCAGGTCAGCAGGTCGACGATCATCGCGACCACCGATGCGCCCATCAGCGCGACCGCGAGCCAGCCGAACAGTTTCGCTGCCGGTCCGCTGCCGGGCTGCCCGGCCGCTTCGCGCCGCCGCGCCAGCAGCATCACGAGCACGAGCATCGGCACCGCCGCGACGCCGTTGAGCACGGCGCTCCAGTACAACGCCTTGATCGGATCGATCGGGCTGATGCAGATCGCGATGCCGACGATCACGCACAGCGCCAGCACCGCGTAGAACGCGGGCGCGCGCCGCACGGGTTCGTTCAGCCCTTCGCGGAACCGCCAGGCTTCCGCGCAACCGTACGCGGCGCTGCCGGCGAACGCCGGAATCGCGAGCAGCCCGCAGCCCACGATGCCGAACGCGAACACGACGAACGCGGCTTCGCCGGCGATCGGCCGCAACGCTTCGGCAGCCTGCGCGGTGCTGCCGATATCGTGCTTGCCGTGTGCGAAGAACACGGCCGCGCCGATCACCATGATGCAGAACGACACCGCGTTGGTGACGATCATGCCGGTCCACGTGTCGAACGTGACGCGCCGTTCGGTCGCGGCGCGCGTGCCGGCCGCCCCTTCGCGCTGCTCGGACGCGGTTTCCTCGACTTCGAGCGCGGCCTGCCAGACGAACAGGTAAGGGCTCAGCGTCGTGCCGAGCACGGCGACGGCGGTGGTTGCGTACGCATGCGTGAACGCGATCTGCGGCAGCACGAGCGCATGCAGCACGCCGCGCCAGTCGACCTGCACGAAGCCGAGTTCGAGCACGTACGCGAGCAGGCCGAGCGTCATCCACTTCAGCCAGCGCGCGTAGCGCTCGTACGACAGCGTCACCTGCAGCGCGAGCGATGCGATGCCGTAAAGCGGCGCATACCAGTAGCTGCGGCCGCCGGCGACGAGCGTCGTTGCATCGCCCATTGCCGCGAGATCGGCGCCGACGTTCGCGATATTGACGATCGCGACCATCACGATCAGCACCTTGGCGAGACGGTCGGAGAAATGCTCGCGAATGGCGGCGACGAGCCCTTCGCGGTTGCGGCGCCCGATGAAGGCCGACGCGAGCTGCACGGCGACCATCATCGGCAGCGTGACGACGATCATCCACAGCATGTTGAAGCCGAACTGGCTGCCGGCCTGCGCGTAGACGGCCACGTTGCTCGGGTCGGCATCGGATGCTCCCGCGAGCAGGCCGGGGCCGAGCCGCCGGTACCACGGTTGCACGGCGGGCGGCGCGGCGTCGGCCGCCGGCGGCACGCCTTCGTCCGGCGCGCTCATCCGGCGTCGCCGCGGGCGTGACGGCCGCTCTCGCGGTGCCGGTCGCGCGCGAGGTCCGACGCGGTGCGCAGCGCGTCGACGAGCGCCCGGTACGCGTGCTCGCGCGAATCGGCGCCGCGCGTGCGCAGCACGTACGACGGGTGGTAGGCCGCGACGACGAGCCGGCCATCGCCGGTGCGCACCGGCGCGCGCGTGCGCTCGAGCGTCGCGTCGTTGTCCTGCAGCACGGCGCGCAGCGCGGTGGCGCCGAGCGCGACGACCACGCGCGGATGCACCGCATCGAGTTCGCGCTCGAGCCAGTAGCGGCACGCGGCCACTTCGCGCTGCGCGGGCGTCTTGTGCAGGCGCCGCTTGCCGCGCGGCTCCCATTTGAAGTGCTTGACCGCGTTCGTCACGTACACGTGCGTGCGTTCGATGCCGGCCTCGTCGAGCGCGCGATCGAGCAGGCGGCCGGCCGCGCCGACGAACGGCAAGCCGGCGCGGTCTTCCTGGTCGCCCGGCTGTTCGCCCACCAGCATGATCGATGCGTCGAGGGGCCCCATACCGGGCACCGGCTGCGTTGCGTGTTCCCACAGCGTGCAGCGGCGGCACGCGTCGAGCGTGGGCGGCGCGTCGTCGTCGGCGGGCGGGGCCGGATGTGCCGGCGGCTTGCGGGTCATGCGACGCCCCGTGCACGGACCGCAGCCGGGGCGCGCCGCCGGCGCGCGGAACGGTCCGGCGCGCGGGCTGCCGCACGCGCGGAGGAACGCAAACCGGACAGATGAAGCCGCATCGCGCGCATGAAGAACTCCCGTATCGACGATGCGAGAGACGCAGCAACCGGCATGCCGCATGCAGTCGCGACGGGTGCGCGGCTTGCGTGGCCATCCGGTCCAACGACGGGAGAACCGCGATGCAATTCGACCCCGGCGACGATCCGACCGCCGACGATGTGCTGCTGTGGCGCGCGCCCGGCACCGTGCCGCGCCGCCCGCGTCGCGTCCTGGTCGTCGACGACTATCGCGACGCAGCCGACGCACTGCGCCTGCTGCTCGAGGCGCGCGGCTTCGAATGCCGCGTCGCCGACGATCCGTTCGCCGTGTGCGACGTCGCGCGCGACTGGCAGCCGTTCGCGGTCGTGCTCGACATCGCGATGCCGGGCCTCGACGGGCTGCAACTCGCGATGCGGCTGCGCGGCGATCCGCGAACGGCCGACATGCTGCTCGTCGCGTGCAGCGGGTTCGCGTCGCGGCGCGACTGCGAACAGGCGAAGGCAGCGGGCTTCGACGCGCACTGCGCGAAACCGCTGACGCCGCACCGGCTGCTGGGCTATCTGGAATCGGCGAGCGGCGGCGCAGGGCAGGTCGACGGTGCCGTTACACGGCCTTGTAAAAACGCGTGACGTGCGTGACGCGTCGACGCACAAGAAAAACGCCCCGCGCGGGCGGGGCGTGTGGAACGCGGATGCACCGGCGAGCCGGCGCCGCATCGGCGTGCGGTCAGTGACGATCGCGCGCGCGCGGATCGTTCAGTTCCTCGGTCGGGTCGGTCAGCCCGAGTTCGTCGCCGGCGCTCCAGTACGGCGCGCTGCCGTAGAACTCGTGCAGCGGCTCGGCCCATTGCGGATCGGCCATCGCCGGCCAGTGATCCTTGTCGAATCCCGGTGCGTTGCGGATCCGCTCGGACGATACCGACAGCAGGAAGCACTTGCGTTCGGTGTCGAGCGTGAGCGCGCTCCACGGAATCGCGTGCAGCTTGTCGCCGATGCCGAGGATGCCGCCGCTCGACAGCACCGCATAGGCGATCCGGCCCGAGCGCACGTCGAGCATGATGTCCTTGATCTTGCCGACATCGTCGCCGTCGGTCGTATAGACCTTGTCGCCTTCCAGCGTATCGGCCGCCATCACGTCGGGGCCGGGGCCGGCCGCGGTCGCGGCGCCCTTGCCGATGATGCGGGTCTGACCTTGATCGGAAGTCTGCATGGTTTCCTCCAGGCTGCATGGGCGCGACCGTGCCCGGGGTGGGCCCTGCGGGTCGCGCGGGTGGTCGGGACGGGCGAGGATCGCGCCGTCACGTCTGCTTCGGTTGCGACACGCCTTCGAGCGTGTTCGCGACGTCGTCGCGGTCGGGGCTGGCCGTGCGCGTCGCGATGTCCGCGAGCGACAGCATGCCGACCAGACGCTTGTCGTGATCGACGACCGGCAGCCGGCGCAGTTGCGCGTCGGCCATGTAGTGCTGGATCTCGTCCAGCGAATCGTCGTCGAAGCACCATTCGATCGGGCCCGACGCGACTTCGTGGATCCGCGTCTCCGGCGGCTTGCCGGCCGAGATCGCGCGCACCGCGAGATCGCGGTCCGTCACCATCCCGATCAGCCGGTTGTTGTCGCACACGGGCAGCGCGCCGATGTCGTAACGCTCCATCAGTTGCGCGGCGTGCCGGATCGAGTCGGTCGGCGCGATGCGCACGACGTCCTGCGACATGATTTCGTTGACGCGATGCATGAAGTCCTCCTTGCGGGTGGGTAGGGCGATTCGTCAGCGGGGTTCAGCAAGCCGCGTGCCGTCCGCCATGCGCGCGGCCGCTCACGCGTCGCCGCGCTCGCGCTTGTCCTGCCACGGCCCGTCGTCGTGCGTGCCGGGCGGCGTATCCGGCTCGATGCGCGTAACGCCGCCGGTCGCCGGCGGGTCGCTCGCCGGAAACGTGTCCTCGAGCTGCCGGTCGATATGGCGTTCCGAATGGCGCGTGCGCGTGCGGTCCTGTTGCTTCAGCGGCGGCGACGTGTCGCTGTGCCGCTCGTGCGCCGGCTTGTCGTGGCCGGGCCGGGTCGAATCCTTCATCGCGAGGCTCCGTGTCGGTGACGATGGGCCACAAGTGCCGCAACGGTCGTGCCCGGCTCGCGCACGCGGCACACGACTTGCCGTATCGACGATAACGACGATGACGACCACGCGCGGCACCGACCGGTGCCAGCCATGCGCACTACAAGCCGGAGGCACGATGACGATTCCGAAACGACGACCAGGGGTGCGCTACGAAGTCAACGTATGCGGCGGCGGATTCGATTCGGTGAAGAGCCATTTCACCGAATGGAAGCATGAACCGCTGATCTACCGGCCCGAGCGCCGGATGTTCGAAGGCAAGGCCGACGTGCGGCCGCTCGGCGACGAGACGTTCGGTTCGACCGAGCCCGCGCGCTTTGCGCTGCAGCGCGCTTGCGAGCCGTCGGACCCGTATGCGCTCGCGGCCTGCGTGAGGGACGACGGCCGCGAGCTGTGGCTCGTGATGGCCGCGTATGACGCGTAGCGGCGCGCTTGCAAGATTTGCAGCGAACGGTGTAGCGAAGGCACGGCGTATCGCGCGAGGCCGCGCGGATGCGCAGCGCTGCCCGTATGCGGGCGACGCGCCGGGACGGCATGCGCATTGCGGGACTGCTGTATCCGGATGCGACCGTGGCACACGCTATCGATCCGAACCCGCCATCATGGAATGCCGATGAAACACGATCCCGCACAGCGGCTGCAGCGGCCGGAGCCGCCGATTCCCGACTACGAGCCCGACCCCGAGCCACCCGATCCCGACGACGTGCCGCCCGACCTGCCGGAGCCGTACCGCCACCCTGCAGGCGACCCGCCCGGGACGGCACCGCCGGAACGCGAACCGCCGTCGCGCGAGCCGCCCGTGCATGCGCCGCCCATGCATGCGCCGCCGGCGAGCATGGCGTGGCGAACCCGAACGGAGGCGCGGCGATGAGCGTCCGTGTGAAACCCGGCCTGCTGCGCGATATCGCCGAGACGCTCGGCCGCCATTTCGAGGCGCGCGCGATGCCGTTCCATGTCGAGGAACAGCCGGCCGGCGCGTTGCATATCGGTTTTAGGGTCGACGGCCATCCGGCGTCGCTCACCGTGACGTTCGACGCGGATGCATTCGCCGCGCTCGAGCAGGCCGCCATCGAACGGCAGCGCGGCACGCTCACGCGCGTCGCGGCCGAATTCGACGTGATGATGGCGCGCCGTGCGCCGACCGCCTACGCGGGCGATTTCCATTTCAATCGGCTCTGAGCCGTCGATCCGAGGGAGGATTTCGATGAACACGATCCAGACGATACGCGCGGGCGCCTGTGCGTTCGCTGCCGCGTGCGCGCTGGGCGCCTGCACGCAACCGACGAACGGCAATTACGGCGCGCGTGCGGCGCCGCCTGCCCCGCCGGACGGCCGTGGCGCGCAGTCGACCACGACGATGCCGGATGCGAATACGCGCTACGACGCGCGTCCGTCGCCGGGCAACACGATGCCGCAAGGCGCGGCCGGCGGCGAACCGGCCGACGTCCCGCCGCCGGGCCCGAACGGCGTACAGGGCGACCCGCCTCTGCCGGGCACGCCGCCGCCGATGCAGTACTGAACCGGCCGGCAGCGCGTGACGCACGGCATGCCGCGCCGCCGCGCGCTTCCCGACGAGCGAAATACGTGCCCCAAACTTGCCGCCGGCTTGTAAAAAAGCGGCCCCGGCCCATCGCGAAACGGGGGGCAAATCCGCGAGAGCCGCCGTGCGACGCGCGTCGCCGGACTGGCACGAAAGCTGCGTGAATCCTGTCAACGACTTACCGCGAACCGTACCGTCAGGAGGCTTTCGATGTCCGTCTCGCTTGCGCTGCAGATGCGACAGCATCTGGCACTTACGCCGAGGCTTCAGCAGTCGCTGCGGCTGCTGCAGTTGTCCTCGCTCGAATTTCAACAGGAATTGCGGCAGGCGCTCGACATGAATCCGTTTCTCGAAGACGGCCAGGGCGACGAGGAACCTGCTCCCGGCACGCCGGAGCAGCCGGCCGAAACGGCCGCGCCCGAAGCGACGCCCGAACCCGACGAAGTCCGCCCGCCGGACGGCGAAGTGCCGTTTACGGCCGCACCCGCGCCGCGCGGCACGAATCGCCAGGGCGACGATGCAGACGGCCTGTCGCCGGGCGAATGGATCGCCGCGGAGCCGTCGCTGCATCAGCAGCTGCACGACGCGCTCAGGCTGTATCCGTTGAACAGGCGCGACCGCGAAGCCGCGCGCATCGTGATCGACGCGCTCGACGACGACGGCTACCTGCGCCAGGAACTGCCCGAGCTGCTGATCGCGGCCGATCCGGCGCTGCTGCTGTCGGAACAGGATCTCGCGATCGCGCTGCGGCTCGTGCAGATGCTCGACCGGCCGGGCATCGCCGCGCGTTCGCTGTCCGAATGCCTGACGTTGCAGCTCGATGCGATTCCGGCCGGCACGCCGGCGCTGGCGGAAGCGAAAGCGATCGCGCGCGAGCATCTCGAACGGCTCGCGCGCCGCGAGACGGCCGAGATCCAGCGGCGCCTCGGCTGCAACCCGCAGACGCTGCATGCGGCCTGCGCGCTGGTGCGCGGGCTCGACCCGCGGCCCGGCAATCACTACGGCAGCACGCGCGGCGACTATGTGGTGCCCGACGTGATCGTGCGCCAGGTACGCGACGAATGGATCGTGACGATCAACCCGGCCGTGCTGCCGCGCGCGCGCCTGCACGAGCGCTACGCGACGCTGTTCGCGCAGTCGAGCGGCGAGCGCGATTCGCCGCTCGGCCAGCAGCTGCAGGAGGCGCGCTGGTTGATCCGCAACGTGCAGAAGCGCTTCGACACGATCCAGCGCGTGGGCGAATGCATCGTCGCGCGGCAACGCGACTTCTTCCGCTACGGCGAGATCGCGATGAAGCCGCTGGTGCTGCGCGACATCGCGGAAGAACTCGACCTGCACGAATCGACGGTGTCGCGTGCGACCGGCAACAAGTACATGGCCACGCCGCACGGCACGTTCGAGTTCAAGCATTTCTTCCCGCGCAAGCTCGAGGCGGCCGGCAAGGGCGTGTGTTCGGCATCGGCCGCGAAGGTGCTGATCCGCGACATGATCGCGGCCGAGCGGCATACCGAACCGCTGTCCGACGTCGCGCTCGCGGAGAACCTCGCGGGGCGCGGCATTCTTCTTGCGCGTCGCACGGTGACGAAGTATCGCCAGGCGATGAAGATTCCGCCGGCCGACCTGCGGCGCCGCGATGCCGCGTGACGGCTTGCCTGGCGAATCAACCGCGCGCGACGCCGCCCGTCGTATCGGCCCGCGCATTCAACAGGAGCGCAACCATGCCAGCAAAATCCCAGGCCCAGCAACGTGCCGCAGGCGCCGCGCTGTCGGCCAAGCGCGGCGACACGAAAATGAAGGACCTCAAGCCGCCGGCGAAGTCGATGGCCAAATCGATGAGCGAGAAAGAGCTCGAGAAAATGGCTTCCACGCCCGCGCGCGGCAAACCGAAACACAAGCACGATGCGTGACCGACGACGACGTTTGGTGACGACCGCTGTCATCCAGGAGGGTTCCATGCTTCGATACGCCATCATCTTCTTCATCATCGCGATCATTGCGGCCGTGTTCGGCTTCGGCGGCATCGCGGCCGGCGCGGCCGAGATCGCGAAGATCCTGTTCTACATCTTCGTCGTGATCTTCCTGGTCACGCTGCTGCTGGGCGTCGTGCGACGATGAGCGACGCGCCCGACCGGTCGCAGCGCGTGGCCGAACTCGAACATGCGCTCGCGATCGGCTTTCCTTCGCAGTCGACCGTCGTCGTGCACTCGGACGACGCCTCCGGCCGGCTGACGATCCAGGTGTCGTGGGTGCGTGTGCCGGCCGAGGCCACGGCGCGCGACTGGCGCTGCACCGTCGACCTGCGGTTCGATCCGGACGTGATCACGCGCTACGCATCGCTCGACGCGGCCGACCGGCTGCGCGTGCGCACGCAGCTGTGCGACCGCGCGCGGCGCGCGGTGGACGAGCACAAGCCGCGCGTCGAGGATGCCGCGATCGAATGCAACGTGGCGCTCGACGTGACGCGCGCCGAATTCGACGCGGCGCTGCGCGCGCCCTGACGCCGCAGCCGGCCCCGCGGGCGCTGTCGCGGCCCGCGCCGCGCCGGCTTTTCCTGCTGTCCGCCCGCGCGTGCCGCAGTGCGATGGCGCGCGTGGCGGCTGCCTACCCGAATGCCACGAGGACCTATCGATGACCCATTCCCCCTCAGCCGGCAAGATTTCGCCCGCGCCGTCGCCCGACAGCGCGAAGTCGCGCCAGCTCGACGAAAACCGTGTGCGGCCCGACCACGAGGCGTTGCGCACCAACCAGGGCGTACGGATCGCCGACAACCAGAACACGCTGCGCGGCGGCCCGCGCGGCCCGTCGCTGCTCGAAGACTTCATCATGCGCGAGAAGATCACGCACTTCGATCACGAGCGCATTCCCGAGCGCGTGGTGCACGCGCGCGGCTCGGCCGCGCACGGCGTGTTCCGCGTCTACGAACCGATGGCCGACTACACGAAGGCCGCGTTCCTGCAGGACCCGGCCGCCGAAACGCCGGTGTACGTGCGCTTCTCCACGGTGCAGGGGCCGCGCGGGTCGGCCGACACCGTGCGCGACGTGCGCGGCTTCGCGGTGAAGTTCTACACGGAGGAAGGCAACTACGACCTCGTCGGCAACAACATGCCGGTGTTCTTCATCCAGGACGCGATCAAGTTTCCCGACTTCGTGCATGCGGTGAAGCCCGAGGCGCCGAACGAGATGCCGACCGGCGCATCCGCGCACGACACGTTCTGGGATTTCGTGTCGCTGGTGCCGGAAGCCACGCACATGGTGCTGTGGCTAATGTCGGATCGCGCGCTGCCCGCGAGCTTTCGCGCGATGGACGGCTTCGGCGTGCACACGTTCCGCTTCGTGAACGCGGCCGGCGACGTGCGTTTCGTGAAGTTCCACTGGCGCCCGGTGAGCGGCGCGTATTCGCTGCTGTGGGACGAGGCGCAGCGGATCGCCGGCCATGACCCGGATTTCAACCGGCGCGACCTGTGGATGGCGATCGAGCGCGGCGACTATCCGGAGTTCGAACTGGGCGTGCAGATGATCGACCCGGCCGATGCCGACACCTTCGGCTTCGACTTGCTGGATCCGACCAAGCTGGTGCCGGAAGAACGGGTGCCGGTGCGGCCGATCGGCCGGATGACGCTGAACCGCAATCCCGACAACTTCTTCGCGGAGACCGAGCAGGTCGCGTTTCATCCGGGCCACGTGGTGCCGGGCATCGACTTCACGAACGATCCGCTGTTGCAGGGGCGCCTGTTCTCGTACACCGATACGCAACTGAGCCGGCTGGGCGGCCCGAACTTCCACGAGATTCCGATCAACCGGCCGGTGTGCCCGTTCGCGAACAACCAGCGCGACGCGCTGCACCGGCAGACGATCAACGTCGGGCAGGCGTCGTACGAGCCGAATTCCACGAGCGGCGGCTGGCCGCGCGAGACGCCGCCCGCGCCGTCCGGCGGCGGCTTCGAGACCGTGCACGAGCCGCTCGAAGGCGACAAGGTGCGCGTGCGCAGCGAATCGTTCGCCGACCATTTCTCGCAGGCCGCGTTGTTCTATCAGAGCATGACCGAGATCGAGCAGCGGCATATTCGCGACGCGTACTGCTTCGAACTCGGCAAGGTGACGCAGCCGCAGATTCGCGAACGTGTGGTGAACGAAACGATCGCGCGCTTCGACGCGGGGCTGGCCGCGCAGGTCGCCGAACGGCTCGGGCTGCCCGCGCCGCAGGCGGCCGCGACGCCGGCCGTCGCGCAGCGCTCGCCCGCGCTGAGCCTGATCGGGCGCTCGAAGCCCGGCATCCGCTCGCGCAAGATTGCGCTGATCGCGACGCCGGGCGTGAGCCAGACGCTCGTCGAGCAGGTGCGCGACGCGCTGCAGGCCGCGCACGCGGTGCCGACGATCGTCGCGCCGACGCTCGCGCCGATCGGCAGCATCGTGCCGCAGGCGACGCTGGCCGGCATGCCGTCGGTGATGTTCGACGCGGTGTTCGTCTGCGGCGGCGACGGCGACGGCCGCGACCTCGCGCACAGCGCCGACGCACGGCACTTCGTGCGCGAGGCGTTCAAGCACCTGAAGCCGATCGCGGCCGTCGGGTCGGGGCGGCAACTGCTGAGCGCCGCGCACCTGCCGGATCCGGCCGAAGGCGTGTGCGTCGGGCAGGCCGTCGATCTCGACGCGATCCTGAAGACGTTGTCGGACGACCTCGGCCAGCATCGCGTCTGGGCGCGCGAGCCGCAGGCCGCCGAGTTGCCGGCCTAGCGCCGCGCGATCATGGACGCCGTCGTCGCGCTGTTCGGACAGGGCCGGATGCTCGACCCCGGGCAGATGGTGTTGCGCGCGATCGTCGTGGCCGTGATCGCGCTCGTGCTGATCCGCATCGCCGGGCGGCGGGCGTTCGGCCAGCGTTCGCCGTTCGACTACGTGGTCGGGATCCTGCTCGGCGCGATCCTGAGCCGCGCGGTGGTCGGCGCGTCGCCGTTCGTGGCGACCGTCGCGGCGTCGTTCGCGATTGCGCTGCTGCATCGCGCGATTGGCTGGGCCTGCGTGCGCTCGCGCCGGCTCGAGCGGCTGCTGGTGGGTGTCGAGCGCGAGGTGTATCACCACGGCCGCTTCGACGACGCGCAGATGCGTGCCGCGCTGATCACGCCGACCGACATCCGCGAAAGCGTGCGGCAGGCACTCGGCGCGACCGACCTGGCCGACGTCGACGCGGCGATCCTCGAGCGCAACGGCCACGTCAGCATCGTGCGGCGAAGCCGCTGCCGCAGGCACTGACGTTCGGTGCATGAAGGGGGCGCCACACGCCACAAGGAGGGCATCGATGGCACGGATGATCTGGAAAGGCGCGATCAGCTTCGGGCTCGTTCACGTGCCCGTGCAGCTGTTCCCGGCCACGCGTACCGTGAAGCCGTCGTTCCGGCTGCTCGACAAGCGCTCGATGGACCCGGTCGGTTACCGGCAGATCAACAAGCGCACCGGCAAGGAGGTCACGCGCGAGGACATCGTGCGCGGCTACGAGTACGAGAAGGAACGCTATGTCGTGCTGACCGACGACGAGATCCGCGCGGCGAACCCCGAATCGACGCAGACGGTCGACATCGTCACGTTCGTCGACGAGGACGCCGTGTCGTTCCTGTATCTCGACACACCGTACTACCTCGTGCCGGACCGCAAGGGCGAGAAGGTCTATGCGCTGTTGCGCGACGCGCTGAAGGACAGCGGCAAGATCGGCATCGCGCATGTCGTGATGCGCGACCGGCAGCATCTCGGTGCGCTGATTCCGGTCGGGCCGCTGCTCGCGCTCGATACGCTGCGCTGGCAGGAGGAACTGCGCCCGCTCGACGAGCTGTCGGTGCCGGCCGGCGACGCGAAGCGCGCCGGCGTCAGCGCGCGCGAACTCGCGATGGCGAAGAAGCTGATCGACGACATGTCGGGCACCTGGACGCCCGACGAGTATCACGACACGTTTCGCGACGACATCCTCGAGCTGGTCGAGCGCAAGGTGCGCGCGGGCCGGATCGAGGCGATCGAGGACCGGCCGGCGCAGACGGGGCGCGCGGCGTCCAACGTCGTCGACCTGACCGAGCTGCTCAAGCGCAGCCTGAAGGGCGGGGCGCGTGCGGCCGATGCGGACGACGAAGGGGAGGCCGAGGCGCCGGTGTCGTCGCGTGGCGCCGGCGCGCGGCGCAAGCCGGCGTCGAAAACGCCGGCGAGAGGCGCGGCGAAGGCGCCCGCCAAACGCACGGCCGCGAAGCACGGTGCGACCGGCGCGCACGCGGCGAAGAAGACCGCCGCGCGCCGCAAGCATGCTGCATGACGGCGCACGACGGAGGGAAACGCGATGGCCGGCAAGCTCGAACCGTATCGCCGCAAGCGCCGCTTCGACGAGAGCCCTGAACCCGAGGGCGCGCACGGGCGGCGGCGCGCGCATGCCGATGCGCATGCGCAGAAGCCTCGACCGTCCGCGCGCGCGGGCCGGCCGCTGCGCTTCGTGATCCAGGAACATCACGCACGGCGGCTCCATTACGACTTCCGTCTCGAACTCGACGGCACGCTGAAGTCGTGGGCCGTGCCGAAGGGGCCGAGCGTCGACCCGTCGGTGAAGCGGCTGGCCGTGCACGTCGAGGATCATCCGCTCGAATACGCGTCGTTCGAAGGCGAGATTCCGGCCGGCCATTACGGCGCGGGCTCGGTCGTCGTCTGGGACGAAGGCACGTGGACGCCCGACGGCGGCGTCGCGCAGGCACGCGACGGCTACCGGGCGGGCAAGCTGACGTTCCGGCTCGACGGCACGAAGCTGCACGGCGGCTGGGCGCTCGTGCGCAGCGGGCGGCAGCAGGGCCGCCAGGAGCAATGGCTGCTGATCAAGGAACGCGACGACGACGCGCGCGACGCCGAGGCGTTCGACGTGGTCGCGCAGCGGCCGGGCAGCGTCCATCACGAACACACGCCGGCCGCGCGCAGGAAGCGCGGCGATGGCGGTGCGTCCGGCCCGCGCAGCGCGCGTCGCGACGACGACGCAGGACATGCGTCGGCCGATCTGTCCGACATCGACGGCGCCGTGCGCGCGGCGTTGCCCGAGCGCGTCGCGCCGCAACTCGCGACGCTGGTCGACGGGCCGCCTGCGCACGGCGACTGGCGCTACGAAGTGAAATTCGACGGCTACCGGATCCTCGCGCGGATCGCGGGCCGCGGCGCGCGGCGGCACGTCGTGCTGATGACGCGCGAAGGCCGCGACTGGACCGCGAAACTGCGCGCGCAGCGCGACGCGCTTGCCGCGCTCGACGTCGACAATGCGTGGCTCGATGGCGAGGCCGTCGTGCTGGGCGCCGACGGCCTGCCCGATTTCCAGGCGCTGCAGAACGCGCTCGGCGCGGGGCGCTCGGACGCCGTGACGCTGTTTGTCTTCGATCTGCCGTTCCTCGACGGATACGACCTGCGCGACGCGCCGCTCGCCGCGCGTCGCGCGCGGCTCGAACCGCTGCTCGCCCGCAGCGACCCCGCGCGGCTGCGCTACTCGCCCGACCTCGGCGACGACGTCGCGTCGCTGATCGCGAGCGCGTGCGACACGGGGCTCGAGGGGCTGATCGGCAAGCGCGCGGATTCGCGCTATCGCGGCGGCCGTTCGCCTGCGTGGATCAAGCTGAAATGCAGGCGGCGCCAGGAGTTCGTGATCGGCGGCTATACCGAGCCGTCGGGCAGCCGGCATGGCTTCGGCGCGCTGCTGCTCGGTGTGTACGAGCCCGCCGCGGGCGGCAAGCGGTCGCGCGGCGCGCCGCCGCTGCGCTACGTCGGCCGCGTCGGCACCGGGTTCGATACGCGCCTGCTCGACCGGCTCGCGGCCACGTTGCGCAAGCACGAACGCGACACGACGCCGTTCGATCCACCGCCGCGCGAACGGTCGCGCACGCGCGTGCACTGGGTCGAGCCGACGCTCGTCGCCGAGTGCGAGTTCGCGGAATGGACGGGCGACGGGATCGTGCGGCAGGCGGCGTTCGTCGCGCTGCGCGAAGACAAGCCGGCGCGGCAGATCGTCCGCGAGGTGCCGCGGCAACCCGAAACGGAGGCGACGATGGATGAACCCCGTGCAGCGCACGACCGACAACCGCCCGAGCCGCATGCGGATGCCGCGCATGGCCGCCGGTCGCGCGCACGATCGCCTGCGTCTGCCGGCCGTGCGCGCGGCGCGTCCGGCGCCGATCAGGTCGGCCATGTGCGCATCACGCATCCCGATCGCGTGATCGACCCGCAAAGCGGCACGCGCAAGATCGACCTCGCGCATTACTGGCAATGGGTCGCGCCGTGGCTGCTGCCCGACCTCAAAGGCCGGCCCGTGTCGCTCGTGCGCGCGCCGGGCGAGATTGCCGGCGAACTGTTCTTCCAGAAGCATGCGGAACGACGCGAGATCCCGTTCGTCACGCAGCACGCCGGGCTCGACCCCGGCCACGGGCCGCTGCTGTCGATCGACAGCGTCGACGCGCTGCTCGGCGCCGCGCAGATGGGCACGGTCGAGCTGCATACGTGGAATGCGCATGCGTCGAACGTCGAGCGGCCCGACCGCATCGTGTTCGACCTCGATCCCGACCCGGCGCTGCCGTGGCGCGCGATGATCGACGCCGCGCAGCTCGTGCGCGGGTTGCTCGACGAGCTGGGGCTCGTATCGTTCTGCAAGACGAGCGGCGGCAAGGGGCTGCACGTCGTCGTGCCGCTTACGCGGCATGCGGGCTGGGACGACGTGAAGGATTTCTCCCGCGCGGTCGCGCAGCATGTCGCCGCTACGCTGCCCGAGCGCTTCACCGCGACGATGGGGCCGCGTCACCGGCGCGGCAAGATCTTCGTCGATTACCTGCGCAACGGCCGCGGCGCGAGCACGATCGCCGCGTACTCGGTGCGCGCGCGGCCCGGCATGGGCGTGTCGGTGCCGCTCGACTGGGACGAGGTGCCCGATACGACGGGCGGCGCGCAATGGACGATCGACACGCTGCACGAGCGGCTCGATGCGCTGAAGCGCGATCCGTGGGAAGGCTACGCGAAGACGCGCCAGCGCATCACCGCCGCGATGCGCGCGCGGCTCGCGGCGGAAACATGAACGCGTCAGCGCCGATGCTGCAGCCGGTAGTACCAGTTCATCAGCGGCGTCGCGGAGATCCCGTGCGCGACCACCGACGCGGACACGACGGCCAGCACCGGCGCCGCGAGCGACCGCACCGCATCGAACGGCCCGTGCTCGAGCGCGAACAGCAGGTAGTAGAACGAGCCGATGCCGCGGATGCCGAACCACGCCATCAGCCGCCGCTGCGCATGCGTCGCGCGCGAACCGGTGAGCGTGAGCAGCACCGCGAGCGGGCGCACGGCGACGAACAGCACGGCCGCCAGCGTGGCCGCGCCCCACGTGATCAATGGGCCGGGCAGCGTCGCGAGCACGCTGCCGATCATCGTCATCACGACGGCTTCCGCGATCCGTTCGAGTTCGATCGTGAAGCCGAGCACCGATTCGGCCATGAACGCGTGTGCCTTCTCCGGATGCTTTTCGGTGGCGACGACGTCTTCCGAATCGATCTGGCCGATCACTTCGCGCGGCGGCCGGTCGCCGCTCGCCCGGTGCTCGACGCGGCGCATCGCGACACCGGCCGCGAACGCCGCGATGAAGCCGAATGTATGTGCGAGCTGTGCGGCGCCGAACGACAGCACGATCAGCGCGAGCGCGAAGAAGCCTTCGAGGCCGAGCGCCTGCGCGTGACGCGTGCGCAGCCAGCCGATCGTCTTCGTCGTCACCCAGCCGAGGCTGCCGCCGATCGCGGCCGCGCCTGCGATGCCCCACAGCGCGACGAGCGCGAACGTGCCGGACAGCGGCGCAATGCCATGCGTCACGTCGCGCGCGCCGCACAGCGCGAGCCCTGCGAGCGCGAACGGCAGCGCGATGCCGTCGTTCATCCCGCCTTCGCCGGACAGCGCGAAGCGCACGAGGTCGCGATCGCCCGGATCGTGCACCTGTACGTCGTGCGCGAGCACGGGGTCGGTCGGCGCGAGGATCGCCGCGAGCAGCAGCGCGGGGCCCCAGCCGAGCCCGAGCGCGAGCACCGCGCAGGCGGCGAGCAGCGGCACGGTGACGACCATCGCGAGCAGGCCGAGGCGGCATGGCACGAGCCACAGTTTGTCGGACAGCGGCACGCGCAGCCGCAGCCCGATCGCGAACAGCGAGACGAGCAGCGCGATTTCGACGATTTCGCGCAGCAACCGGGCGTCGCGCTCGAGGTCGAGCTGCAGCAGGCCGGCGCCGGCCGGGCCGAGCGCGATGCCGAGCACGAGATAGATCATCGCGGTGCTGCATGGCAGGTGGCGCAGCGCCGATGTCGCGACGCCCATGCCCAGCAGGACGGCGCCGATGATCAGGTACCAGAGCGTCTCGTGCATGCGTGCGGTCGTGGCGAGTCGGCAGGGCGGACGCGCAAGCCGTCAGGGCTTGCGGCCGAACGCCTCGCGCAGTTTTCGCTTCGCGCGTTCGAGCGTCGTGCGGCGCGTTTTCGGCAGATTGCGGCCTGCGCGGTTCACGTAGAAGTTCAGCATCGACATCGCCGACTGGAACGGCGACGCCTTGCGGCGGCGGCTGTGTTCGGCCGAATGCTTCAGCGATGCGGCAATCGCCGCCGGATCGTCGGACTTGAAGATGTCGGGCTCGATGTCGAGCGCATCGCTTTTTTGCGTGACTTCGCCGGACCAGCGCTTGCGGTGGTTCGGATCGGCGCTGCGGGCGCGGCCGGCGCGGCGCGTGAGGCGCTTGCCGTGCGCGTGGGAGGCGGAAGCGGAAGGCATGGCAGGGGCTCCATAGGGGGCACGAAACGAACGTACGAAGACGGGTGACGCAAACCGCGTGCCGCGCCGCGCACAGGCCGATGACGGCATGGGCCTTGCTGAAAGGAACGGGCAGGAATGTTCAGCAGGAATGTTCATCAGGGCACCATCAACAGGGAGAAACGCCATGAAGTCAGTATCCGAATCGAAGTGTGTCGCGCGGCTTGTCGCGCGCGGCGTGCTTGCGTTCGCGGCGGTCGCGGTCGTCACGGCCGCGCCGGCCGCGTGGGCGCAGAATTCGCAACGCCCGGACGAGGGGACGGGCGCGCCGAATCCGTCGATGGACATGTCGACGCCCGGCGCCAACGGCAATACGGCCGCGCCGCCGCCGCCGGCCAGTCCGAAGCAGAAAGGCGCGAAGCACGGCATGCGTTCGCATGGCGGATCGGCCGCCCACGTGAAGCCGGGCGGCGGCCCCAACGGCGCGGGCGAAGGCGGCAGCGGCGCGCCGGGTGGCGGTGTCGGCGGCACGGGCGGCACGGGCGGCACGGGCGCCGGCAACGGCGGTTCGACCGGATCGACGGGCCCGGGCGGCGGCGGGACCGGCGGCGCGGGTTCCAGCGGTTATTGACGGTGTCGTGCCGGCGCGGCCGGCACGGCGCGATGGTGGCGCGGTTGCCAGGACGGGCGCGCCACCACCACGCAGGAGGACATCATGCAATCGAATTCCCGGATCTTGCTGGAGAACGAAGCGGTCGACGGCGATGCGGCCGACGCGGACGATCTCGATACGACGGTCCACGTCGACGTCGAAACGGGCCGGATCATGTTTCATGCGGCGTGGGCGCTCGCGAACGAAGCACCGCCCGAGGCCGCGCGGCATTCGGTCGTGCTCGCGCTCGACTGCGACACGATGGAGCATTACGCCGATCTCGACGACGGCGCGCGGATGCGCGTGCATGCGATGCTGCACGAGGCCGTGCAGCAGACGCTCGACCAGTTGCCCGACACCGACGAGAACCTGACGCTGACGATCGAGCTGACCGATTCGATGCTGGACGCGGCGCGTCGCCTGCAGTAGTCACGCCGGCCCGACCGGCCGCGTCCGGTTACAGACCCGTTGAAATCTTTGCAGCGCGGCGACGCCGCACGCGTATGCCCGTGCAGGCGAGCGTGATCGCGGGTCGTTCCCCCCGCGGTGCCGCGATAGGGCGGCCGTGCCGGCACGCCGATTGCTGCGCAATCGCCATGGCACGACCTGTGCCGACACACCGAAGGAGGCATTCATGAGCGGCAGGCTGGATCATTGCAAGGTAGCGATCCTCGCGGTCGACGGTTTCGAGGAAGCCGAACTCGTCGAACCGCAGCGCGCGCTTGCGGCCGAAGGCGCGCAGGTCGACGTGATTTCGCAGAAGCGCGGCGAGATCCAGGGTTTCCGGCACGTCGACAAGGGCAGCCGGGTGAAGGTCGACCGCACGTTCGACGATGCGCGCGAAGGCGACTACGACGCGGTCGTGCTGCCCGGCGGCGTCGTGAACGGCGACGCGATCCGGATGCTGCCGGCCGCGCGCGAATTCGTGACGGCGGCCGTCGGCGCCGGCAAGCCGATCGCGGCGATCTGCCACGGTGGCTGGCTGCTCGTGTCGGCCGGGCTCGTGGAGGGCCGCACGATGACGAGCTGGCCGAGCCTGCAGGACGATATCCGTCACGCGGGCGGCAAGTGGGTCGACGAGGAAGTCGTGCGCGACGGCAACCTGATCACGAGCCGCAAGCCGGCCGACCTGCCGGCGTTCAACGGCGCGCTGGTCGACCGCCTCGCGGCGCGGGGCGCCTGAGCCCATGCCGGCCGATTCCCCACGCCGCGTGACGCTGACCGACGCGCCGCCCGTATTCGACGGCGCGGCGCTGCAGTTGCGCTTCGTCGTCGAGGTCGACGGCGCGCCGCAAACCTGTGCGATCACGGTCGAATCGCTGGAAGATCATTTCGGCGCGCAATCCGCGCTGGAGGCCGACCTGCGCGACGCGTTCGAACGCGGCCGCGCGCGCATCGAGGCCGCGTGCGCGGACGTGCTGGCCAACGGCAATGGCGGCGACGTGGTGCTGCACAGCGGCTATTTCCGCGCGCCGGCCGGCCGTGCGCGCGCCGGCCTGTTTCATCCGCGCAAGCCTTGACGCGGCCGCGCTCCGCGGCCCGTCCGGCATTACATGTCGTTGAAAACTTTGCAGCGCGTCGCGGTCGGCGCGTCGCACGCAGCCGCCAACGGGGAAACGAGCATGCTGACCGCCCACGAATTTGCCGCGCTGTTCCTGGTGCATCACGCACCGGAGCAGATCCAGATCGACCGCGACGACGTCGTCGCACTCGTCGAACAACACCTGATCGTGATGCAGCGCGACGACGCGTCGGGCGAGCATCGGCCCGTGCTGACGGCCGGCGGGCTGTCGGTGCTGCGGTGCGTGCAGCGGCATGACGTGCCCGAACCCGACACGATCGACGCTAGCGACCTGAACGACGTGACCGATGCGTGACGCGCCCTCGCGCGGCGCTTACCGCGCGATCGCGACGGACGCGTTGACCTGGACGACGGGTGTCCGGCCGTCGAACGGCGGCGCATGCAGGAAGCGGTCGATCACGCCGGCCTCGAACAGCAGGCAGTACGTCGATCCGCCGAACTGGAAGTAGCCGATTTCGTCGCCCTTGTCGACGCGTTGTCCCGGCACGACCTCGACCACGCACGACGACACGTCGCCCATCCCGACGAACACGGCTGCCACGGTGCCGATGCCGGGATCGTCGCAGGCGATCGCGACCACCGCGCGCGTGGCGACGGCCGTCGTGTAGCCCTGCGAATCGTTCAGGCCGGCCGGGTCCGGGCCTTCCGCTTCGGCGACCGAGTAGTAGGTGCCGTCGACGCGGTACGCATGCGTGACGACGCCGCGCACCGGCGCATGCCAGCGATGGTAGTTGTACGCGCTCAGGTAAGCCTGGTACACGTCGCCGCCGACGAAGCGCTCGGCGAGCGACAGCCGTGCGGGCGTGAAGAGGTCGCGCAGCGAATACGGCTGCGCCTTGATCCAGAACGTGTCGCGCAGCTTGACGTTCGACTCGGTGTGATAAGGCGCGGCCTCGCACGCGCTGACGATCACGTGCGGATCGTCGGGCGCCGCGACCGGGCGCGCGCCGTCACGAAAGCGCCGCGTGAAGAAGTCGTTCCACGAATCGAAGCCCCAGTGCGGCTGGTCTTCGCGATACTGGAACTGCGACAGCCCGAGGCGCTTGCGCGCTTCGTCGCAGAACCAGCCGTCGGGCGCCGACGTGTCGAGATGCGCGCGCGAATGCGGGCCGCCGAGGAAATCGCACCATACGTTCAGCACGCGCTTCAATTGCGCGTTGACGGCCGCGTCGCGAAACACCGCGTGGCCCGACGGCATGCACATCGGCCAGTCGAAGAACGCGTTCAGCGGGCACACGATCAGGCTTTCCTCGCTGAACGGCGGCGTGTAGGTCATCAGATGATCGATCACGGTCATCAACTCGCCGATCGACGTGTAGCCGAGCCGGTGTCCCGATTCGATTGCTTCGTCGATCGCGCGGGTCAGGCTCATGCGCAGCACGGCGTCGTCGTCGAACAGCCGCGCGAGTGCCTGCACGGCGGGCGTGCGCAGCCGGTCGCCCGCATGCGCGCGGGCGTCGGCCGCGATCTTCTCGCGGAACGCGACCATGTGGGCTTCTTCGCGCGCCATCCATTCGCCGAGCCGACGGCGCGTGGCGGGCGGCGGGTTGCGGTCGGTCGGCATCGTCACCTCCGGGCATCAATTCGGGACGACATGACGCAGCAAGATGCTTGCCCGGATTCGGCACCGAAATTGCGGCAATCGGTCGGCCATTTTCTGATGACACGGGAGAGAAAGGATGAACGCGGCTTCGAATGCACGACAGGCGAACGACGCAGGCGCGACCGACACGCGCCGCAGGGATGGGCAACGCACCGTGACGCCGACGCGCACGCGGGCGCGTGCGACCACGGCGACCTCGCGCGACACGCGGCGGTCGACGGCGCGCGGAGCAAGCGGGCCGGTGGCGGCGCGCGATGGCGACGGGAAGGGCAAGCCGCTGTGGGAGGACGACAGCGGGGCGACGCCGCCGGAGGAGTGGTCGTGAGGTCGGGCGTTTACTGGCCCGCAGGCCGTTCGGGCCGGTAACGATCGGCAATCGCGACATCGACCGATTCACCGTCGCGAAATGCCGCAGAAACCGCATCGACGATAGCGGGCCAAATACCGGGTTGTTGCAGAACGGGCATTTCTTTCGCGAGGACGTTGCTGAGCCTCTGCTCAAAATCGAATACAAACGCGTGTTTTGTGCGTAATCGATTTCGGATGTACAAAAACGATTATGCGCGGCCTGTTTTGTACAAATTTGATTATCTTCGCGCCACTGACCGCAGCGTGGAGGCGACAGTCATGGGAAGTTACGTCCAGCCCCATTATTGGACGCAGCGGCCCCCAAGGTGACGAGGGCCTCGATTGGATTGGACTACGGGGCGCGATCGTATTCTAAGGGACCCCGATTCGTCGTTCGCGCCGCCACGAACACGGCGACGGGCAACCCGTCCAGGCAGCGATCGAGCGCCAGCCTGCCTCCCGGCGCATCGACGGCGGCCCGCGGATCCAACGCGTCCGTCCACGGTCCGGCGCTGCCGCGCGGCCGCGCGACCGCCGTATCGCCCCACTGCGCGGGCTCCACGCGCGGCAACCCGGGCGCTTCGCCCAGCAACCGGCACGCGAGCCGCGTCGCCACGACCACCACCGTAGCCGCATCGTCGCACCGCGCGAATGCCACCACGTGGCGCGCGAGGCGGCCGTGCACCCGCAGCGGCACATATGCGCCATCCGCAAACGTCGTCGGCCACCGCGCACGCAGTGCGAGCATCCGCTCGACCAGCGCTCGCTTCACGCGCCCGTCGGGCCATGTCGACAGATACGACGCGACCGGTTCGTCGACCCGTTCGGCCGCCAGCGCCGCAAACGGCACGTCGCACCGGTTGTCCGGATCGACGAGCGAGTGATCCCAGGATTCGGTTCCCTGATACAGGTCTGGCACGCCGGGCGAGGCGATCCGCAGCGTCGTTTGCGCCAGGCTGTTGACGACACCGGCCGGCGCGATCCGCGCGACGAACGCATGCAGCCGGTGCGCGAAATCGCCGGCACCGCGCGGCGTCAGGATCGCGCGGACGAATGCCGCGCAGTCCTGCTCGTAATCGATCGCGGGCGCCAGCCAGTCGGTATGCTGCTTCGCTTCGCGCAGGGCCTTCGTCTGCCACTGCACCACGCGCGCGGCGAGTGCGACGAGCCCGGCGGCATCGTCGGGCGCGAGCGCCGGCGGCCAGCAACCGACGAGCGTCTGATACAGCATCGCCTCGGCGGCCGGTCCCGGCGCCCACGCGAGGTCGCGATGCGCGCGGCCGCGATGCGGCAGGTTCAGCGCCGACCAGTCGAGCGATACCGCGCGCCACGCGTCGGGCATCTCGCTGAGCACCGCGAGCCGCGCACGTGCGTCCTCCCCGCGCTTGTGGTCGTGCGTGGCCGTCGCGAGGAGCCCGTGCGGCACGGTGCGCGCGCGGTGCCGGTTCCGCGCATGGAACGCGCCGCGCGACAGGCTGAAGTCGCCGGCATCGGCGCCGACCTCGTTGCGCGACAGCAGCCGGCCGTAGCGATAGTGGGCCGTATCCTCGACGCCTTTCGCGGCGAGCGGTGCGGTGAGCTGCGCGAATGCGATGCGCGCCGCGACCAGCGCGTCGGGGGCTGCGCGCGGCACGCGCACGACCGGCAGGCCCAGCCAGGCGGCGACACGATCGAGCGCGAACCGGTCGGCCGGATCGATGGCCGCGCGCGCGCCTTCATAGGCCTGTGCGAGCACGCGACGGTCGGCATCGGCCGGCTCGTCGCGCGGTGCCGGATACATGCGGTACACGGGCAGCCGTACCGCGAGTTCGCCCATCACGCGCTGAATCGCGATCCGGCTGACGTCCCGGGTGGCGGGCGACGCCCGTGCAATCGCATGCAGCAGTCGCGCCACGCGCGCATGCTCGACGGCGAGCTGGCGCATCAGCACGCGCCGCTTGCCGTCGAGCGCTTCCTGCGCGAACATGCGCGACGACCCCGACACGGCGGCCCAGTGCGCGGCGAGCGGGGCGGCGCCGGCCGGGTCGTGCAGCAGCGCGCCGACATCGTTCATGAAGTCGTAGCCGGTCGTCCCTTCCACGGCCCAGTCGGCCCGCAGCGTCTCGCCGGGCGCGAGGATCTTCTCGACGACCACATACGGCTGCGCCCGGCCCTGCGCGGCGAGTCGCTCGTGCAGCCGCCGGCAGTACGCGCGCGGATCGGCGAGGCCGTCGACGTGATCGACCCGCACGCCGTCGACGAGCCCGGCCGCATGCAGGCGCAGCGGCAGCGCATGAACGGCGTCGAATACGGCGTCGTCGTCGACGCGCACGGCTGCGAGCGTCGCGATGTCGAAGAAGCGCCGCCAGTTCAGTTCGTCGGCGGCCGTGCGCCACCACGCGAGCCGGTAGTGCTGGCGTTCGAGCAGCCGGTGCAGGCAGGTACGCGAACGCGCGATGCGCGGGTCGGCGCCGCGCAGCACGGCGTCGAGCGCGTGCGGGCCGTGCGCGGCCGCGTGATCACGCAGCGCCGCGTGCGCGGCGGCCAGCCGCGCACTGTCGCGTGGCGGCGCGGCATCGAAGCGCTCGGCGAGCGCGTTCAGGTCCGCGCGGTTCGCGATGCGCAGGATGTCCGCGTAGGTGGCGGCCGCCACCGGCAACCGCCGTCCGGGGCACGCGACGAAGAAGCGTCCGCTGGCCGGGTCGGCGCCGAGCGTGATGTCGCCGGCCGCGAGCGCGTCGGCATAGGGCACGCCGAGACACGGCAGCAGCACCTTGCCGTCGAGTGCCGGGTCGGGCGGGTGCCAGTCGATATCGAAGTAGCGCGCGTACGGGCTCGCGGGGCCCCATTCGAGCAGGTCGTTCCACCAGCCGTTCGACGATCCGCCGACGCCCATGTGGTTCGGCACGATGTCGACGATCACGCCGAGGCCGCGGGCACGCAGCGCGTCGACGAGCCGGACGAAACCGGCTTCTCCGCCGAGTTCGGGATTGAGTACGTCGTAGTCGACGGTGTCGTAGCCGTGCCGCGAGCCCGGTTCGGCTGTCGCGACCGGCGACAGGTAAAGGTGGCTCACGCCGAGCCGTGCGAAGTAGTCGGCATGCGCGGCTGCGTCGTCGAACGTGAAGCCCGCATGAAGCTGCAGGCGCAGCGTCGCGCGCGGCGTCATGTGCCGCGCTCCCGCGAACGGCGCGCGTGCACGACGGCCGCGATGCGTTCGCGCACGTCGGCGTCGAACAGCGTGTCGATCGTGCGCGGCAGCCGCTGCCGCCAGTTCGGATGGCCGCACGGCGGGCCCGGCAGGTTCGGCTGTGCGTCCAGCGCGAGCAGGTCCTCGAGCGGCACGATGGCGAGCGGCGACGCGCTGCGCGCGACGTAGGCGAGGATCGCGCCGACCGGCGGCGCGTCGGTCGGCGGGGTCGCCTTGTCGGCCGGTGCGCAGCCCGCTTGCTGCAGCGCGCGCCATAACGCGGCGCGTTCGGTCGCGCGTTCCGCGTGCGCGGCGAGCAGGTCGGGGGGGCAGGCGGGCGGTTGCGCGGCGTCGGCGGCGTCAGGCCCGGGCACCGTGCGTTGCACGATCTCGTCGGAGTCGTGTGCGCTCGCGTCGTCCGGCGCCGGTGCGGCGATGTCGCGCGCATCCGTTGCGCCGTCCCGCTGCGCGGCACCTGCCGCGGCAGCGGCCGCGACCCGCCGCCATGCCAGGTCGACACCGCGCCACCAGCCGGCGACGGTCGGCAGATCGTGCGTCGACGTCGTCGCGATGGCGTCGCGATCCCACGCGGACGGCGGCCGGAACGTGCCGTCCGCCTCGCGCTCGAACCATAGCGCGCGCATGCCCGCGATCCCCTGTGCGCCGAGCCGTTCGCGGAATCCGGCCGGCACGGTGCCGAGGTCCTCGCCGATCGCGATCGCGCGATGGCGGGCCGCCTCGAGCGCGACGAGCCGCACGAGGTCGTCGAGCGGATAGCGCAGGTACGCGCCGTCGCGCGGCGCGCCGCCGTCCGGCACGATCCACATCCGTGCGAAACCGAGCACGTGATCGATGCGGATGCCGCCCGCATGCGCGAACGTGGCGCGCAACAGTTCGATGAACGGCACGAAACCGTCGGCGCGCAGCGCCGCGGGTGTCCAGGTCGTCACGCCCCACGCCTGGCCGGCCGCGTTGAACTGGTCCGGAGGCGCGCCGAGCGACACGCCGCGCAGCAGCGTCGCGCCATGCGCCCACGCGTCGCTGCCTGCGCGATCGGAGCCGACCGCGAGATCGGCGATCAGCCCGGTCGCCATGCCGACGCCGCGCGCCGCGTGCTGCGCGTCGCCGAGCGCGCGCGACGCGCACCACTGCAGGAAGGCGTGGAACACGATCGTGTCGGCATGCGCGTGCGCGAACGCATCGACTTCGGCCGATCCCGGCGTGCGCCACGGTGCCGGCCACTGCCGCCAGTCCGCACCGAGCCCGTGTTCGAGACAGAACGCCTGCAGCGCATCGAAGCGCGCGTGCGCGTCGAGCGCCGCACCGCCCGCCGCGCGAAACCGCTGGAACGCGTCGCGCTCGGGCGTGGCGCCGGCATGCCACGCGTCGAAGCACGCGCGCAAGCGGCGCAGTTTCATCGGCAGCACGTGCGGCCAGTCGATCAGCGGCGTATCGGGCGGCGCACCGGATTCGGGGTAGGCGGCCTCGGCGCCCGGCACCGCGTCGCAGTCGAGATACGCGACGTTGTGCCAGCGCCGCGACGACGGCGAATACGGGCTGTCGTGCGCGGGCAGCGCCGGATAGCCGGCGTGCGTCGGGCTGACGGCCACGGCTTGCGCGCCGTGCCGCGCCGCGTGGGCGGCCAGCCGTGCGAGCGCCGTATAGTCGCCGGCGCCGCCGTCGCCGGTGCGGCGCAGGCTGTAGAGCTGCGCCGCGATGCCCCAGCGGTTGTCCGCACCGGCCGCACGCGTGTCGAACGGGCGCGTGCGCGGCGGCGCGATCGTCAGCCCGATGCGCTGATCGCCGACGTCGAGCGCGTGATAACCGGGTATCGCAAGCGGCGGCAGCGCGCCGTGCGTGTCCACCCGCCCGTCGACGTGGCCGCCGGCTTCGAGCGTGATCCGGAAGCGCGCGCCCGGCGGCGCGACGGCAGCCGGCAGCGGCAGCGGCTGCCCGGCGTCGCCGGTCACGATGCGCGGCGGCGCCGCGTTCTCGTCGGCGAGTGCGGCGGCACTGTCGACGCGCTGAGCCGCCGTGCCGCACGGCCAGCCGAGCGCGTCGACGAGCGCGGCGAGCGCGTCGTCGTCCACCCGCCGCGCGACGCCGCCTGCGTCGATCCAGTCGGTTTCCAGGCCGGCCGCCTGCGCGAGTACCGCGATCGAGACGTCGGTCGTCATGATCGACCCTGCCCGTTCGCGCGGTGGTGCCGCGCATCGTGGTTGACCGCACCGTCGCGCCACACGATGCACGCACGTGGCGGCAGCCGCAGGTCGGGCAGCCGGTCGCGGGCGCGCGGCGGCGTCTCGAACACGAGCTTGCCGACCGGCAATTCGGACAGCACGGCATCGTGCGAGCCGAGGTTCAGCGCGATCGTCAGCGTGCTGCCGTCGCCGAGGCGCCAGCGCGCGACGAGCCCCTGCGGGTCGCCGCCGCCCGCGAGCCGCTCCACGCCGAGTGCATGCGCGCCCGGCAGCTGCGGCATCACGAGCGCCGCGCGCACGGCCAGTGCGCTGCGGTAGAAGCGCTGCCAGGCGGCCGCGTCGGCCCAGGTGTCGTCGGGCGGATGGTGCAGCGACGAGCGGACGAACGTCGCGATGTCGTTCGGATCGGGAATCAGGTCGCGATGCGCGGGATCGGCGAATGCGGGAAACGCCGCGAATTCGCGGCGCCGGCCTTCGCGCACGGCATCGGCCAGCAAGCCGCGATAGTCGGTGAAGAACTGGAACGGCTGCGTGCTGCCGTCTTCCTCGCCCATGAACAGCAGCGGGATCGACGGCGCGAGCAGCATCAGCGCGGTGGCGGCGCGTACCGCGTCGTCGTTCGCGAGTGCGCGCAGCCGTTCGCCGAATGCGCGGTTGCCGACCTGGTCGTGGTTCTGCAGGAACGTGACGAACGCCGTGGGCGGCAGGTGCGCACTCGGCTCGCCGCGCGCGGCGCCGTCGTGCAGCGGCGATGGTTCGCCCTGGTACGCGAATCCTTCGCCGAGCGTGCGGGCGAAATGGTGCAGCGGCGCGTCGGCGTACGCGCGGTAATAGCCGTCGCGCTCGCCCGTCAGCAGCACGTGTGCGCTGTTGTGGAAGTCGTCGTTCCACTGCGCGTCGAAGCCGCCGGGGCCGAGCAGGCTCGCCGCGTTGCGCTCGTTCTCGAGCACGAGGTGAATGTGGCGTGCGTCGCCCGCGTACGCGCGCACGCGGCGCGCGAGTTCGCGCAGCCACGCGTCGTCGTCGATCGCGTGCGCGGCGTCGATGCGCAGGCCGTCGAAGCGAAATTCGTCGAGCCAGTACAGCGCGTTGTCGATGAAGAACGCGCTCGTCTGCGGGCACGAGAAGTCGATCGCCGGCCCCCATGCCGTCTGCCGGTCCGTGCGGAAGAAGGCGGGCGCGTAGCGCGGCAGCAGGTTGCCTTCGGGGCCGAAATGGTTGTACACGACGTCGAGGAACACCTGCAGGCCGAGCCCGTGCGCGGTATCGACGAGGGCCTTCAGTTCCTCGGGCCGCCCGTACGAGGTGTCGGGCGCGAACGGCAGCACGCCGTCGTAACCCCAGTTGCGCGCGCCGGGAAACGCATTGACGGGCATCAGCTCGACCGCGGTCACGCCGAGCGCGGCGATCGACGGCAGCCGCCGCTCGACGCTCGCGTAGCCGCCGCAGGCGCCGACGTGCAGCTCGTACAGCACCGTCTCGTGCCACGGGCGGCCGCGCCATGCGTCGTGGCGCCAGCGATAGGCGGCCGGATCGACGACCTGGCTCGGGCCGTCCACGCCGCCGGGCTGGAAGCGCGACGCGGGATCGGGCACGACGAGACCGCCGTCGAGCCGGTAGCGATACAGCGCGCCGGGGCCGCACGGCGCGACCGTCTCGAACCAGCCGTCGCCGACGGGTGTCATCGGGATCACGTGTTCGCTGTCGTCGTGCAGCTCGACCGCGGCCGCGCGGCTCGCGGGCGCCCACAGCCGGAAGCGCGTGTGGTCGGCATCGACGCAGGTGGCGCCGAACGACGATTCGAAAGCCTGCGAGCCGGGTGGATGGTCGGAACGGGATGTCATGGCGGTCCTCACGAAGGCGGATCGGGCGGCACGGCCGCGACCGCGATCGCGGCCGCGTGCGCGGCGACGTCGAGACCGGCTTCCGGCCACGAGCGCGGGCCCGAGTCGGGCGTCGCGGTGTCGAGCAGGATCCGGTAATCGAGCACGGGCGCGGGCGGCATGAACGTGATGGTGCCGGCCGACGCGTTCAGCATCACGAGCAAGGCCTCGGTGCGCCCGGTGCGGCCGGTGCCGACGCGCCGCATCGTCAGCGCGCGGCGTTCGCCGTCTTCCCACGCGGGCACGGTGAGCGCGTCGCCGCGTTCGTCGAACCAGTCGATCTCGCGCATGCCCGGCGCGCCGTCGCGGTCGCCCGACGGATAGCGCGGCGCCGACATCACCGGATACATGCGCCGCAGTGCCGCGAGCCGCGACACGAAGCGCGTCATCGCCACGCCGTCGTCGCTGCGGGCCTGGTCCCAGTCGAGCCACGACAGTTCGTTATCCTGGCAATACGCGTTGTTGTTGCCTTGCTGCGTGCGGCCGAATTCGTCGCCGGCCACGAGCATCGGCGTGCCGAGCGCGGTAAACAGCGTCGCGAGCATCGAGCGTGCGACGCGCGCACGCACCGCACGGATCTTCGCGTCGTCGGTCGGCCCTTCGACGCCCCAGTTCGCGCTGCAGTTGTCGTCGTGGCCGTCGCGGTTGTCCTCGCCGTTCGCCTCGTTGTGCTTGCCCGCATACGACACGAGGTCGGCGAGCGTGAAGCCGTCGTGCGCGGTGATGAAATTGATCGATGCCCACGTGCGGCGCCGGCCGTGATTGAACAGGTCGGCCGAGCCCGACAGCCGCGCGGCCAGTTCCGGGCGCTGTCCGGCATCGCCGCGCCAGAAGCGCCGTACGGTGTCGCGAAACCGGTCGTTCCATTCGGCGAAGCCGGGCGGATGGCGGCCGAGCTGATAGCCGCCGGGGCCGAGATCCCACGGTTCGGTGATCAGCTTGCGCTGCGCGAGCACGGGGTCCTGCCGCAACGCATCGAAGAACCCCGCGCCGGGCTCGAAGCCGTGATCCTCGCGGCCGAGCGTCACGCCGAGATCGAAGCGGAAGCCGTCGATGTTGAACGCGGTCGCCCAGTAGCGCAGCGAGTCCATCACCATCTGCACGACGCGCGGATGCGACAGGTTCAGTGTGTTGCCGCAGCCGGTTTCGTCGACGTGGTAACGCGGATCGTCGGGCCGCAGCCGGTAGTAGCTCGCGTTGTCGAGGCCGCGCCACGACAGCGTGGGCCCGAGCTGATTGCCTTCGCACGTGTGGTTGTAGACCACGTCGAGCACGACCTCGATGCCGGCCGCATGGAGCTGGCGGACCGCGATGCGCATTTCGTCGAGCCGCCGCGTCGTGAGATACGACGGCTCCGGCGCGAAGAACGCGGCCGTGTCATAGCCCCAGTAGTTGCGCAGCCCGCGTTTCACCTGCTCGCGCTGTTGCAGGAACGCGTGGATCGGCAGCAGCTCGACCGTCGTCACGCCGATCGACAGCAGGTGATCGACGAACGCGGGATGCGCGAGCGACGCGAACGTGCCGCGCTCCGGCACGCGCAACCCGGCGCGCCGCATCGACGCGCCGCGTACGTGGGTCTCGTAGATCACCGTGTTGCGCCACGGCACGTCCGGGCGGCGGTCGTTGCTCCAGTCGAACGCTTCGTCGACGACCACGGCTTTCGGCATCGCCGGCGCCGAATCGCGGCGGTCCATCGACAGGTCCGCGCGATTCGAATGGACGCGATAGCCGAACAGCGCGTCCGACCAGCGGAACTGGCCGACCAGCTTGCGTGCATACGGGTCGAGCAGCAGCTTGGTCGGATTGAAGCGGTGGCCGTGCTGCGGCTGGTACGGGCCGTCCGCGCGAAACCCGTACACGGTGCCCGGATGCGCGTTGGGCAGGTAGCCGTGCCACACCTCGTCGGTGCATTCGGGCAGGTCCAGGCGCGCGAGTTCCTTGCGGCCGGTCGGATCGAACACGCACAGCTGGATGCGCTGCGCGTGCGCGGAGAACACCGCGAAGTTGGTCCCGAGGCCGTCCCAGGTCGCGCCGAGCGGATAGCAGCGGCCGGATTCGAGACGGGCGGGCAGGGCGGTCGGCATGGGGCGAACCTCCGTGTCGAGGGCACAGGAAATCAAGCGGGCGTCAGCCATAGCGTCGCGAGCGGCGGCAGGCGCAGCAGCGCCGACCACGCCTCGCCGTGCGCGGGCACGGCCTCGGCCCACACGGCGCCGTCGTTGCCGGCGTTGGTGCCGCCGTACGGCGCGGCATCGGTGTTCATCAGTTCGCGCCAGTGGCCGGGCGCGGGCAGCCCGAGACGGTAGCCGGCGCGCGGCACCGGCGTGAAGTTGCAGACGGCCACGACCAGGTGCCCGGCATCGTCGCGGCGCGCGAACGCGAACACGCTGTTGTCGCGGTCGTCGCCGATCAGCCAGGAGAATCCGGCCGCGTGGCAGTCGAGCGCATGCAGTGCCGGTTCCGCCGCATACGTGCGGTTCAGGTCGCGCACGAGCCGCTGCACGCCGCGATGGGCCGGTGCGTCGAGCAGGTCCCAGTGCGGCGTCGCATCGTGCGCGAACTCGGCCCATTGCGCGAATTCGCTGCCCATGAACAGCAGCTTCTTGCCGGGGTGCGCCCACATGAAGCCGAAGTACGCGCGCAGCGTCGCGAGCCGCTGCCACGCGTCGCCCGGCATCTTCGCGACGAGCGAGCCCTTGCCGTGCACGACCTCGTCGTGCGACAGCGGCAGCACGAAGCGCTCCGAGAATGCGTAGACGAGCCCGAACGTCATCCGGTCGTGGTGATAGCGGCGGTGGATCGGATCCTCGTGCAGGTATGCGAGCGTGTCGTGCATCCACCCCATGTTCCACTTGAAGTCGAAGCCGAGGCCGCCGTCACCGGTCGGTGCGGTGACGCCAGGCCACGCGGTCGACTCCTCCGCGACGGTGACGACGCCGGCCGGCGCGGCCGCACCGTGCAGCGTGTCGTTCAGCAGGCGCAGGAACGCGACCGATTCGAGGTTTTCGCGGCCGCCGTGCACGTTCGGCACCCATTCGCCTTCCTTGCGCGAATAGTCGCGGTACAGCATCGACGCGACCGCGTCGACGCGGATGCCGTCGACGTGATAGCGGCGCGCCCACGCGAGCGCCGACGCGACGAGGAACGCACCGACCTCGGTGCGCCCGACGTTGAACACGCAGGTGTTCCAGTCGGGGTGCATCCCTTCGCGCGGATCGGCGTGCTCGTACAGCGCGCTGCCGTCGAATTGCGCGAGCCCGTGCGCATCGTTCGGGAAGTGCGCGGGCACCCAGTCGACGATCACGCCGATGCCGGCTGCATGCGCGCGATCGACGAACCGCGCGAAACCGTCGACCGGGCCGAAGCGCGCGGACGGCGCGAACTGCGCGAGCGGCTGGTAGCCCCACGAGCCGCCGAACGGGTATTCGGCGATCGGCATGAACTCGACGTGCGTGAAACCCATCCCCTTCACGTACGGAATCAGCCGCTCGGCCATCTCGTCCCACGTCGCGCTGCGGTTCATCTCCTCGGGCACGCGCTGCCACGACTCCGGATGCACTTCATAGATCGACCACGGCACGCGGTAGCGGTCGACGCGAGGCCGTGCGTGCATCCAGCCGTCGTCGTGCCACGCGAAGGCGTCGAGCGCCGCGACGTCGGCGACCACCGACGCCGTGCGCGGCGGCGCCTCGGTCGCGCGTGCGCACGGATCGGCCTTGTGCGGCAGCACGCGCCCGTCGGCCGCGCGCAGCTCGTACTTGTAGCACTCGCCCGCACCGATGCCCGGCACGAACAGCTCCCATACGCCCGATGGCCGCCGCAGCCGCATCGGATGGCGGCGACCGTCCCACGCGTTGAAGTCGCCGACCACCGACACGCGCTGCGCGGTCGGCGCCCAGATCGCGAAACGCACGCCGTCGGCGCCGTCGATGCGCATCGGCGTCGCGCCGAGGCAGTCGAGCACGGCGCTCGGGTCGCCGGCCGAGAAGCGCCCGAGCGCCGCTTCGTCGAGCAGCGTGCCGAACGCGTACGCGTCGTCGATCACCTGCCGCGCGTCCGGCCAGTCGACCGCGAGCAGGTAATGCGGCACGCCGCCGTCGTGCGCGATCGTCCCGGCGAAGCAGCCGGCGCGATCGACGCATGCGAGCGCGCCGAGTTCGTCGCCGTCGGGCGACAGCGCACGCACGCGTTCGGCGCCCGGCAGCAGCGCGCGCACGACGAGCCGGTCGTCCTGCCCGTGCGGGCCGAGGCAGGCGAACGGATCGGGATGGCGGCCGGCGAGCAGCGCGTCGATATCGGCGCGTTCGAACAGCGTGTCGGTCATGGGGTTCCTCCGTCTTCGGGCAGGCCGTTGTCGCCGAGCAGGCGCTCGACCAGCGCCGCGAGGCCGCCGACCGGCACGCTCAGCCAGTCGGGCCGGTTCGCCGCTTCGTAGCACAGCTCGTACGACGCCTTGTCGATCAGGAACAGCGCGAGCAGGCGATCGGCATAGCGCGGATCGACGAAGCGCGCGGGTGCGAGGTCGGCGGCCGCACGATAGCACTCGACGAAGCGGTCGGCGGCGGCCTGCCCGAAGCGGTCGAACAGCGCGCGCTTGCGGCCGGCCGCCTGCGGCGGCGCCTTCTCGATCGCGAACTGCGCGGTCGCGCTGACATACGACAGCGAGCGCAGCAGGCCGGCCACGTCGCGCAGCGGATGCGACTTCGCGCGGCGGTGCTCGAGCGGGCGCGCCGGTTCGCCCTCGAAGTCGATCAGCAGCGCGTCGCCCTGCACGTCGAGCACCTGGCCGAGATGGAAATCGCCGTGAATCCGCATGCATTGCGCGTCGAGCGTGCGCGGCACGAGTTCGCCGAGCGCCACTACGGCGGCGTCGCGCGACGCGAGCAGCGTGTCGGCCGCTGCGCGCATCGCGGGGTCGAGCGCATCGAGCCGCGTGTGCAGCACGTCGAGCGCGCGCTCGAACGACGCGATCGCGTCCGCGCACCAGCCGTCGACGTGGTCGGGCGTCGCCTGCTCCGGTGCGAACGCGGGATCGCCGGACGGCTGCGCGAGCGCGACGTGCAACTGGCCGAGCCGCGTGCCGACGATGCCCGCGAACGCTGCATAGCCGAGCAGCGCGTCGGGTTCGTCGGCCGCGTCGGCCGCTTCGTCGTCGTCCGCGGCCGGCAACGCGAGCTCGTCGACCGCCCGCCGCAGGAAGTCGAACGAGCGTGTCCACGCGTCGCCCTGGTTGTCGACGTAGCGCTGCAGGATCGCGACCGTGTGCGGCGTGCCGTCCGGATCGACGTGCACGACTTCGCCGGCCAGCGTCGCGGTGTTCGCATAGCCGATGCGCGTCAGGTGTCGGCTCATTTCCGCTTCCGGATGAATGCCGTGCGCGACCTTGCGCACCAGCTTCAGCACGATCGTGTCACCGATCACGAGCGAGCTGTTGCTCTGCTCGGCCGCGAGCCAGCGTACTTCCGCATCGTCGCCGGGATCGAGCGCGGCGAGCGCGTCTTCCGGCAGGAAGGTGAGCCGGCCGCCGTCGGCGGTCGGCACCGTCGCGCCGTCGCGCAGCTTGCGCAGCATCCCGCGCGCGAATGCCGGCAGCGCGAACGCGTCGGTCAGGTAGCCGACCGTGTGGCCGCGCCGCACGCGCGCGAGCGCGAGCTGCGCGAACAGCGGATGGGACGTCTCGCCGCCCCACGCGGCCGCGAGCGGCACGACATAGCGTTCGACGTCGCCGTCGCTTGCGGACACCCACGCTTCCGCGTACTGGAACGGCTCGTCCGGAATCGGCGTGACGACGTTCAGCCACGCGTCGCCGATCGCGCGATCCTTCGACGCGAACCAGCGCCGCCGTGCGAGCCACGACGCGAGCGCGTCGTGCGCGAGCGCATGCAGTTGCGACACGTCCGGCCGCGTATCGCCGCGCCGCATCACGAGCGTCACGTATTCGGGCAGCGGCTCCGCATGCGGCTGCCGCCAAGACGGTTCGCGGCCATGCTCGGCGAGCACGAACCACAGGAACCCGTATGGCGGGAAGGTGAGCAGATACGGGAGCTGGCCGATCGGCGGAAACGGCGAATCGGACGTCATCTCGATCGGCACGCGGCCCGCGAATTCGGACAGGTCGAGTTCGACCGCCTGCGACGCGCGCGACAGGTTCGCGACGCACAGCACCGGCTCGTGGCCGTCGAGCTCGCGCAGGTAGGCGAGCACCTTGCGGTTCTCCGGGCGCAGGAAGCGGATCGTGCCGCGCCCGAACGCCTGCGACGCGCGGCGCGTCGCGAGGATGCGCCGCGTCCAGTTCAGCAGCGAATGCGGGTCGCGCGTCTGCGCCTCGACGTTGATCGCGTCATAGCCGTACAGCGAGCCCATCACCGGCGGCAGCACCAGCAGTTCGGGGTCGGCGCGCGAGAAGCCGCCGTTACGGTCCGACGACCACTGCATCGGCGTGCGCACGCCGTCGCGATCGCCGAGGTGGATGTTGTCGCCCATCCCGAGCTCGTCGCCGTAGTAGATCACCGGCGTGCCGGGCATCGACAGCAGCAGCGAATTGATCAGCTCGATGCGGCGCCGGTCGCGCTCCATCAGCGGCGCGAGCCGGCGCCGGATGCCGAGGTTCAGCCGCGCGCGCCGGTCGCTCGCATAGGTCTGCCACAGCAGGTCGCGCTCCGAATCGGTGACCATCTCGAGCGTCAGCTCGTCGTGATTGCGCAGGAACACGGCCCACTGGTTGCTCGGCGCGAGCGCCGGCGTCTGCCGCATGATGTCGAGGATCGGGAAGCGGTCCTCGCTCGCGATCGACATGTAGATGCGCGGCATCAGCGGGAAGTGGAACGCCATGTGGCATTCGTCCTCGTTGCCGAAGTATTCCTGCACGTCTTCCGGCCACTGGTTCGCTTCCGCGAGCAGCATCCGGTTCGGGTACTCGGCGTCGATCGTCGCGCGGATCCGCTTCAGGATCGCATGCGTCTCGGGCAGGTTCTCGTTGTTCGTGCCTTCGCGCTCGACGAGATACGGCACCGCGTCGAGCCGCAGCCCGTCGATGCCGAGATCGAGCCAGAAGCGCATCACCTGGATCACTTCGCGCACCACGGCCGGATTGTCGAAGTTCAGGTCGGGCTGGTGCGAGTAGAAGCGGTGCCAGTAATACTGGCCGGCCACCGGATCGTGAGTCCAGTTGGACGTCTCCGTATCGAGGAAGATGATTCGCGTACCCGCGTATTTCGTGTCGGTATCGGACCACACGTAGTAGTCGCGATGCGTGGAGCCCGGCTTCGCACGGCGCGCGCGCTGGAACCATGGATGCTGGTCCGACGTGTGGTTGATCACCAGCTCGGCGATCACGCGGATGCCGCGCGCATGCGCTTCGCGGATGAAGCGCCGCACGTCGGCGAGCGTGCCGTAGTCGGGATGCACGTCGCGGTAGTCGGCGATGTCGTAGCCGTCGTCGCGGCGCGGCGACGGGTAGAACGGCAGCAGCCAGATCGTGTCGACGCCGAGTTCGGCGATGTAGTCGAGCTTCGCGATCAGGCCGGGGAAGTCGCCGATGCCGTCGTTGTTCGAGTCGTAGAACGACTTCACGTGCACCTGGTAGATGATCGCGTCCTTGTACCACAGCGGATCGTCCGCGCAGAGCGCAGGTTCGCGGCGGCGCGCGCGGCGCCGGCGCGGCGTGCCGGCCGGCGCGAGCGACGGAAACTGCGCGCGGCGCACGTCGTCGAGGGAATCTTCGCGTTTCATCATCCGTGGGCTCCCGAGGCATGTCGGGCGTCGTCCGGTGCGGGCGCCGCCGCCCGCGCGGCGTCCGGCGACGGCATGAGCCGCCAGATTGCGTAAGGCCGCACGTGCGGATCGAGCGACACGTACTGGCGATGGCCGCGCCAGGTCTGCGCATGCGCGGCGTCCTGTTCGAGTGCGTCGAGCGGTTCGCCGTCGACGAGCCCGAGGCCGCGCCACAGCGCCGCGTCGAGCGTGAAGTTCGCGGCCTGCGGATGCCACGGGTCGAGGCTGATCGCGACGAGGACCACGCTGTCGAACGCCGGCGTCGCCTTCATGAACACGAGCACCGAATCGTTGTCCGCGTCGACGAACGTGAGGCCGAGGTGCGTCTGCAGCGCCGCGTGATCGCGCCGCGCACGGTTCAGCCGCGCGACTTCGGCGCCGATATGCGCGGCCTTGCTCCAGTCGCGCGCGCGCAGCTCGTATTTCTCGGCGTTCGCATATTCCTCGCTGTCCGGCAGCGGCGCCGATTCGCCGAGTTCGAAACCCGAGTACAGGCCCCACGAGCCGGCCAGCGTCGCCGCGAGCGCCGCGCGGATCACGAACTGCGAGCGCGGCGCGTTCTGCAGGTGGCGCGGGTTGATGTCGGGCGTGTTGACGAAGAAGTTCGGCCGGAAGAACTCGCGCGCGGGGCCGGTCGTCAGCTCGGTCAGGTAGTCGATGAAGTCGCGCTTCGACTCGCGCCACGTGAAGTACGTGTACGACTGCGAGAAGCCGACCTTCGCGAGGCGATACATCATCCCCGGCCGCGTGAACGCCTCGGACAGGAACACGACGTCCGGATGCCGGCCGCGCACGTCGTCGATCATCCACGCCCAGAACGGCAGCGGCTTCGTGTGCGGGTTGTCGACGCGGAAGATCCGCACGCCCGCATCGACCCAGAACAGCACCGCGTCGCGCAGCGCGAGCCACAGGCCGGGCAGCGCGTCCGGCGCGTAGAAATCGGGGTTCACGATGTCCTGGTAGCGCTTCGGCGGATTCTCCGCGAAGCGCAGCGAGCCGTCGGGCCGCCACGCGAACCAGCCGGGATGCGCGGCGAGCCATGGATGGTCGGGCGAGCACTGGATCGCGAAATCGAGCGCGATCTCGAGCCCGTGGAGGCGTGCGGCAGCGACGAGCGCGCGAAACGAGTCGAGCGTGCCGAGCTGCGGATGCACGGCCGTGTGGCCGCCGTCGGGCGAACCGATCGCATACGGGCTGCCGACATCGTCGGGGCCGGCGTTCAGGCTGTTGTTGCGTCCCTTGCGCGCGGCCGTGCCGATCGGGTGGATCGGCGGGAAGTACAGCACGTCGAAACCCATGTCGCGGATGCGCGGCAAATGCGCGATCACGTCGTCGAACGTGCCGTGCCGGTGCGGATCGTCGCTGGCCGAGCGCGGAAACATCTCGTACCAGCTCGAGAAGCGCGCCGCGCGGCGCTCGACGTCGACCGGGTAGGCCGTGTCGTCATGCGTGACGAACGGGCGGTAGCGCAGCGCCGCGAACGCGTCGGCGAGCGGCGGGGCGCCGAGCAGCGCGAGTCGCGCATCGGCCGGCGCATCCGTGAATTCGGCGACGAGGCGCTCCATCCGCGGGACCGCGCGCGGGTCGGCCGGCTCGGCGCGCTTGAGCGCGGCCGCGAGCAGCAACTGCGCCTCGCGCAGTTCGAGCGTCACGTCCTGGCCGGCTGCGTGCTTCTTCGTGACGTCGTCGACGAGCGACGCCCAGTCGTCGCGCCATGCGATCACGCGGAATTCATGCCGGCCGAGCCGGTCGAGCGTGACGCGCGCGTGCCAGCGGTCGTTCGGCTCGGCTTCGAACGGCACTTCGCGCCAGGTGTCTTCATCTTCCGCGCGCCACTGGAGCGCGGCCGCGAGGTGCGCATGGCCGTCCGTGAAGATCGACGCCCGCACGACGAGCGGTTCGCCGATCACGCGCTTGACCGCGAAGCGGCCGCCGTCGACCGACGGCTCGACGCGCTCGATCGCGATCCGGTCGGCCGCGAGCGCGGCGGACAGCGCGCCGCGCTCGCGCGACGCGTCGGGACGGGTCGTGACAGCGGGCGCACGCCACGCGTGCAGCAGCGCGTAGGCGCCGGGTTCGAGCGTGAACGGTGCGAGCGCGGCCGGCGGATGCGTTTGCGCACCGTCTTGCGTGACGACACGCGTGAAGCCGCCGGGCACGCCCGGCAGGATCGTTGCGGGGTCGACCGGCGCCGGCGCGTCGAGCGCGGGATTCAGCGCGATCAGCAGCGCGGCTTCGTCGTGTTCGAGCGACGGGCCCGTGCCGCGCAGCAGCACGGTCGCGGCTGCGCCCGGCGCGCTCAGTTGCGCGATCTCGCCGCGCGCCGCGGCGACGGGCGTCGCACGGCGCCATGCGTTGGCATCGGCGAGCGCGCCCGACAGGTCGAAACGGCCGTGGTCGAACGCGGCGCGGTAGCGCCCGGCATCGGCGTCGCGCGCCATCAGCGGCACCGTGACGCCGCGCTCGAAGCCCATCGGTACGAGCCAGCCGGTGCCGACGGCCGCGGCCGTCCACAGCGCGCGGCGATACGCGCGGGCGACGGTGTCGTCCGATGCGTCGGACCAGTCGTCGGCGAGACGCGGGCCGTCCGGTGCATCGGGGAAGGCGATCGGCGAGCCGATGCGCCGCAGCAGCCGGTGTTCGTCCGCGAACCACGGCGCGTGCAGGTCCCACCAGCGCACCGACGAAAACACCGCGTCGAACCCGGCAGCCTCGAGCTGCGCGAGCGCGTCGCGCGCATGGCCGGGCACGCCCGCGAGCACCGCGACGTCGGGGCGCGCGCGGCGCAGCGCCGCCCGCCAGCCCGGCCACCAGCCGGCCGGCAGATGATGCGGCGCATCGATCAGGAAACCGGCCGCGCCCGCATCGGCGAACGTGGCGAGGTGCGCGCACCACCATGCCGACAGCGCGTCGCGCGCCGCTTCGTCGCCGACGTTCGCGTGCGCGAGATCCAGCGCGTGCGCGGTGCCGCGCGGGTCGATCAGCGCGTCGTCGTGCGTGCGCTCGACGTACCAGTCCGGATGCTCGGCGCGCAGCGGGTTGTCGCGTGCGATGCGGTCGGGCACGACTTCGAGCAGCAGGCGCAGCCCGTGGCCCTTCGCCAGTTGCGCGAGCCGCGAGAAGGTTTCGAGCGCGCTCGCGCGCGTCTCGTACGACTGCGCCGGCCGCCGGAAATCGGCCACGTGGCGCGGAAAGCCGGCGGCGCTCGCAGCCCAGAAGGCGCCGACGAGCACATGATCGAAGCCCATGCCCGCGATGTGCGCGAACGTCTGAGGCCACGCGTCGAGCGGCCCGACGAGGCGGGCGTCGCAGAAATAGAGGTGCGGAGCGAAGGTCGGCGTGGAGTCCATGGCGTGGCGCGGGCGGGTAGCGGCGATCGGTGATCCCGGTGCGCCGCAACGCGCGTGCCTGCCGCGTGGCGTTCCGTGCAGCAAGGGGCGGGCCGGATCCCGGTGAATGGGGACTGTCGTTTTTACATGCGCATGGCAGCCGCGCGTACTCACATCCGCGGTATCGAGCGGATATCCGTGCTGTCGCCTGCGGCGCGATCGTCGTCCGGCTCGGGCAGCGGTGCGCCGGGGTCGTAGCGCACCACGGCGCCGTGTTCGATCCGGTGCGAGAACGGCGGCGGCGCATCGACCGTGTCGCCGAAGCGCGCACGCACGAACGCGCGCAGCAGCGCCACGCGCGCATCGTGGCCGTGGGCACCGCACGTCGACGGCCCGTCGACGAAGGTCGCGTCGCACTCGACGTCGTTGCCGTGGCGGGTGATCCGCAGGTCGTCGACACGGTCGAGCACCGTGCACGCGTCGGCCCACGACGTCGACGGCGCGAATGGCGCATCGACGTGCCGGAACGCGTCGCAGGCGGCCGTCACGACGACGGTCGGCGCGACGGCCGTGAAGCGCAGCGTGTCTTCGTCATCCGCGCACAGCGCGCGGGCGCACCAGTAATCGAGATCCTTTCCGTCGAGGGCGTCGGTTTGCATGGTGACTCCGCCGAATCGTAAAAGGACTCACTGCGCAAGCAACGTACCCGCCGCGGGCGTCGAGGGCGGCGCGCGCATCCGCGCGACCAGCGGATAGTGGTCGGAAGCATGCCGTGCCCGCACGCTGCGGTGCACGACCACGTCGATCAGCCACTCGCCCGGGTGGATCCAGATCCGGTCCAGCGAGAACACCGGGCATACGGTCGGGAACGTGCGCGGCGCCGGTGCGCGCCGGAACCGCGTGACGAGCGCTTGCAGTGCACGGCCGCGCACGAACCACTCGTTGATGTCGCCCAGCAGGATCACCGGCATCGCGCCCGTGTCGAAGGCCGCGAGCAGCCGCTGCACCTGCGCGCTGCGTTCGCTTGCCGACAGCCCGAGATGGGTCGCGACCACGCGGATCGTGCCCGCGTCGCAATCGATGTCGGCGTCGAGCGCGCCGCGCGGCTCGCGCTGGTGGAACGACAGGTCGAGCGTGCGCGCCGCGCGGATCGGGCAGCGCGACAGCACCGCGTTGCCGTAGCGGCGCTCCGGCGTGTCGATCGTCGGGCCGGCGACCGCATGCATGCCGGTCGCGTCGCGCAGGTGGGCGAGCACGTCGGGTGCGCGCGTGCCGCCGAGCGGTACTTCCTGCAGGGCGATCACGTCCGCGTCGAGTTCATCGATCACCGCGGCGATCCGGTCGGCCGCGCGCGCCGGCCATGCGCCGTAGCCGCCACGAATGTTGTAGGTCGCGATCCGCAAGTCGCGCCCGCCCGGCGCGGCGGCGGGCGCGCCGTCGGCGACGGCGATTTCCGGCGGCGGCGCCGCGTGTGAGCTCAGCGCCATCGTCGCAGCACCCTGACGAGCAGGATCGACACGCCGACCAGCGCGAGGCCGATCGCGGCGAGCCACGCAAACGCCGCGGGCCGCGGATGACCGAGCGCGGCCGTCAACTGGTGCGCGAACGTGACGGTCAGCACAATGCCGGGCAGCATCCCGATCGCCGTGCCGACCAGGAAGTCGCGCAAGCCGATGTGCGACGCACCGGCGACGAGGTTCACGACCGCGAACGGCGCGATCGGCAGCAATCGCAGCACGGCCATCGCGAGCACGCCGCGCCGGCCGATGTGTTCGCTCAGCCGGTTCGCGCGCGCGCCGGCCAGCCGGCGCACCGCGTCGCGCCCGAGCCAGCGGCCGAGCCCGTAGGTCGCGGCGGCGGCCGCCATCGTGCCGATCGCCGCATAGGCGAAGCCCGGCCACGCGCCGAACACGAGCCCCGTCACCGCGATCAGCAGCGTGATCGGCACCGCGAAGGTCGCGGCGATCACGTAGCCGGCCAGCAGCAGCACCGGTGCGGCAGGCAGTTGCGCGACGCCGGCTGCCGCATGCGACAGCGACGCGACGTTGACGCGTTCGCCGAGCGGCGTGAAGCGCCACGCGAGCGCGAGTGCGGCGACGAGCAGCACGGCCGTGCCGAGCACGAAAAAGCGCGCGGTGAGCGGGCGATGGCGGTCGCGCGGCACGAATTCGCGGACGAAGCGGTCCGGTTCGATCGGCTGCTCCGGGTCGAGCCGCGCGCTGACCGGCACGAGCGCGTCGAGCTGCGGCGCGACGGCCGGATCGAGCGTGCGCAGCGTGCGGCCGGGCTTCGCGCGCAGCCGGTCGAGCACGGCATTCGGTCGTTCGGCGCCCGCCAGTGCATCGGCCACGACCGCGGGCGCCGTACCGAGATGCTCGGCCAGCAGCCGTGCACGCATGCCGGCGATCGACGCGCGAATGCGTGTATCGCCGGCCGCGACGAGCGCGATGCAGCATTCGGTGTCGAGCAGCATCGAACGGTTGTTCAGGTTCGCACTGCCGATCACGATGCATTCGTCGTCGACGATCGCGAGCTTGCTGTGCACGTTCACGCATGCGTCGCCGAGCCCGTCGACGTGCGGATACAGCAGCCGGTAGCGACCGAAGCGGTCGGCCGCTACAAGCGTCGCGTGCAGCCGCGCGCGCAGCACGCCCATCGTCGCTTCCTGCAGCCAGCCGCTCTGCACGCGCGGTGCGACAACCGTCACGTCCGGCCCGTGCGCGTCGGCGAGGCGCGCGGAGAGCGTCTCGCGCACCACTGCCGCGGTGAAGTACTGGTTCTCGACATACAGGTGCCGGCGTGCGGCGCGGATCGTGTCCTCGACGAGCGCGCGCACCTGCCGCACCGGCGCGCGGCCGCTGTGGCGCGGGGCCGTATAGGCGATGCCGAGCCGCACGTCGCGCACGTCGACGCGTGTCCCGGGCGGCCAGGGATCGTCGCCGTCCGGCCGGTCGAGATGGCGCTGCGCGCGGATCGCGATCCGGCGCCCGCATGCCTGCAGCCAGCGCGCGCGGGCCTGCTCGCCGATCGCGGCGGCCGCGTCGCCGTCGAACATCGCCTGCACGTCGTGGAACGGTGCGTACGGCATCCCGTCCTCGTCATGGCGGCGCGGGTCGCCGGCTGCGTGCGCGGGCGTGTCCCGGCGCGCACGCGTCAGGTCCAGGCCGCCGACGAACGCGAGCCGGTCGTCGATCACGACGAGCTTCTGGTGATGCGACGCGCCGCGCGGATGCGTGCCGTCGAGCCGGAACACGATCCCGCGATGCGCGTGCCAGCCGGCGCGGTACACGGGCGGCCAGTCGCGCTCCAGCGCGTAGATCATCGCGAAGTCCCACGCGAGCACGTAGATGCGCAGGTTGTGGCGTGCTTCGGCAAGCGCATGCAGGAATGCCGCGAGCGTGTCGGGCAGCGTGTCGTCGGGGCCGCCGCGCGCGAGTCGCATCCGGCTGTCGACGTCCCAGCCGACGATGAACACCGTATGGCGCGCGCGCAGCAGCGCGGCGCGCAGTGTCGAGAAGTATGCGTCGCCGTCGACGAGCATCGTGAAGCGGTCCGCGTGACGGATCGCGTCGCAGTTGCGACCGCGTTCGAGCAGGCCGTGCCGCGATGCGCCGCGGGGCTGGGCGCCGTCGATCGCCGGCTCGCCGGCGAGTGTCTTGCGATCCGTCTCGATCATCGCGCGTCGACGTCCCGGCCGCCGTCGATCCGCTGCAGCAGCGCGTCGCAACGCTCACGCAGCGCCTGCAGTTCCGGTGAATCGGCATCGAGCCGCACGCGCTTGCCGCTGTCGGGGGCGCCTGACGCGATCGCGATGTCGTAGATGCCTTGCGCGATCGTCGCCGACGCGTTCGCGATCCGGATCCGCTCGAGCCATCCGCATTCGGCGTGATGGCACGCGAGCCATGCGCGCTGCGCGTTCACGAGCTGGCGAGGGGTGAGCCATGCGCTCGACCGCATGCGCGTGGCCAGCTGGCTCGTCACGAGATAGGAGAGCAGGTCGGTGCGGGTCACGCGAGGCTCCTTGACGCGTTGTCGGGTTGGCAGGTTCGTACGCCGGCGATGTTCTGCAGCGTCTCGCAGATCGCGGCGAATTCCGGTCCGCTCGTGCGCGAGAAGGACACCGAAATGTCGTCGGTGTCGGGATCGTCGTCCGACTGCTGGACGATGAACCGTTTCACGCGCACGCGGCCGGGGCCGAGCGCTTCGTGCAGCGTGCCGAGCGTGAGGCCGCCGCGCTCGGCCACGAGCTGCAGCGTGCGCTGCTGGCGCTGGGCGATGAAGCGGCGTTCGAGCGGCTTCACGCCCGCGAGGATCGCGAGCACGATCGCCGTCGCGCCGATCGACGCCAGGTACATGCCGCCGCCCGTGGCAAGGCCGACGCCGGCCACCGCCCACAGGCTCGCAGCCGTCGTCAGTCCGCGCACGACTTCGCCGCGCAGCAGGATCGAGCCGGCGCCGAGAAAGCCGATGCCCGACACCACCTGCGCCGCGACCCGCGACGGATCGAGCACGACGCCGTTTTGCCCGCGCACGTCCTCGAAGCCGAATGTCGACACCAGCATCACGAGCGCGGAGCCCACGCACACGAGCATGTGCGTGCGCAGCCCGGCGGCCCAGTTCAGGCGCTCGCGTTCGAGCCCGATGACGCTGCCGAGCAGTGCGGCCAGCAGCAGGCGTCCAAGCAGTTCGAGATGGCCGATCATGATGTGCACTCCTTCCCGCACGCGCGTGGCGGCGCGGCGGCGATTCGATGCACCAAGGGGACGCAAGCCGCGTGCCGGCCGGGCACGGCGCGTGCGCACAAGGCCTACGGCGTGCGCGGCGACCATGCGGCGCGCATTTTTTGCATCGGAATCGCAGATAAGGACAGGAGGCCACCGTGCAACATCAACAGGATGCGCAGGTTCGGGACCCATATCGCGGTCACGAGATTCTCGTCTGGGCGCGGCGCGACGAAAGCGGCGCATGGCGCGACGAGGTGCAGGTGTATGTGGACGGCGCACGCATCGAGCTGTATGTTCCCGAGCCGGCCGGCCCCGAATGGCTGACCGAGGTGGAGGCGCTGCGCGCGGGTGTCGAGCGCGGCCGCTATCTGATCGACAAGCGCGTGGATGACGACTGACCGGCGTGGCGCTTGCGGCGACGGGCCTTCGTCTTTGCATGTCGGCCCGCGCTGGGAAGAATCGACGAGCGATCCGCGCACCCTTCATGTTTGGCGCTACGAGATCGACGTGAATCCTGACGATCGCATGCTGCTCGTCATGAAAATAACGCGATCAGTCGTTGCAGCAAAGGTACTCGCGCCGTCCACCCGTCCATCCTGGAAGGCGGCATGGCGATGAAGCGCAACCGAGACGACTTCGATTGGTCGTAGTAGAAAATATTGTCGTCGCCGTACTCTAGTTCCCGAGGGGCTGCATCGTTAATCGTGCGCACCGCGAAATACCGCTCCGCCAGCACATCTCCTGCCGGTCCTATCACCTGGATCCGAATTTCGTCGCCGTCGCCAAACGAGCGACGTGCCCCACACAGCCCGATTTTGTATTTCTCGCCACCGAACTCTTTCGTTCCTCCGTTAAGAGCCTGAGTAAAGCTTTCGCAGCCCTCGTATGATTTTCGCAACGTAAGAAACGGAATCGCCAGCGCCAAAACGAGCGCGATCACGATTGAATTTTTTCTGGTGACCTGCATATTTCGCCCAGGCTTAATTCGACAGCTGAACGGCGGCTGCGCTATCGGAGGGCGGTGCGCGTAGTGCCCGATGCCGCCGCGCAGAGCGCCACGATGTATTTCGCTTGGGCGCGCACCTTTCACGTCGAGCTTGTCGCCCACGCAAGCTGCCGGACAGTTGTGTGCTGCACGGCCCGTCGTGTAGACCCGTTGTCACCGTCGACAGGCCGGCCGGCACCTACGGCCGCGCCGCAATCTCGTCCAGATGCCACAGCAGATCGGCCGGATCGTCATACACGCGCAGCGCGCCCGCGCGTTCCAGTTCGTCGCTGCCATACCCGCCCGACAGCAGCCCGACGCCGAGTGCGCGGCAGCGGGCCGCGGCGAGCATGTCCCAGATGCTGTCGCCGACCACCACCGTGTGTTCGATCGGCACATTCAACTGAGCGGCCGCGGTCAGGAACAGGTCGGGGTCCGGCTTCGCATACTTCACCTGGTCGCGCGTGACGACCACGTTCTTCGCCGGATCGACGCCAAGCGCTTCCAGATTGATCGCCGCGGTTTCCATCCGCCCGCTGGTCGCGATGGCCCAGCGAATGCCGGCATTCGTCAGCGCGGCCAGCAACTCGCGTGCACCGGGCAGCGGCCGCACCTGCGCGCGCAGCCGCTGGTAGGCGGCCGCATGCAGCCGCGCGAGCCGCTCGACGCGCTCCGCGTCGATGTCGCCGGCCGTCTCGCGCAGCAGCTGATTCAGGAACAGGCCGCCGCTCATCCCGATCTTGCGGTGGATGCGCCACACCGACAGTTCGATGCCTTCCGCATCGAGCGCCTCCTTCCACGCGAGCACGTGCTGATAGACGCTGTCGACGAGCGTGCCGTCGAGATCGAACAGAAATGACGTTTCAATGCGCATGTGAATCTCCTGGTCCGGTAGCGTTCGGGCAAATCGTCGGCAAAAACCCATTCGTTACATTATCGGTGCGCGGCCGTGTCACCGCCATGTCCCGCGCCGCACATGCCGCACGCGCCGCGCCCGGCGGCAGCGTGTCGAACGGCGCTGGTACAATCGCGCCGATGCGCCGGGCGGGCCGCCCGCGCGCGCCCAACCTTCGTCGAATCCCCGTATGGCAACCCCCGACGCCGTCAGTTCCGAACAATCGTGGTGGGGCGTTCTGGCCCTTGCGCTCTCCGCCTTCATCTTCAACACCACCGAATTCGTACCCGTCGCGCTGTTGAGCGCGATCGGCGACAGCCTGCAGATGCAGCCGACCGCCGTCGGCCTGATGCTGACGATCTACGCGTGGGCCGTCGCGGTCGTCTCGTTGCCGCTGACCTTCGTCACGCGGCACGTCGAGCGCCGCAAGCTGTTGAGCGTGGCGCTGCTGGTGTTCATCGGCAGTCATGTCGTGACCGGCTTCGCGTGGAACTTCACCGTGCTGATGATCGGCCGGCTCGGCATCGCGTGCGCGCATGCGGTGTTCTGGTCGATTTCGATCCCGCTCGCGGTACGGCTCGCGCCGAGCGACCGTAAAAGCCGTGCGCTCAGCCTGATCGCGATGGGCTCGGCGATCGCGATGGTGGCCGGGATTCCGCTCGGCCGCGTGATCGGCGAGGCGTTCGGCTGGCGCGTCACGTTCCTGATCATCGCGGGCGCGGCGGGCGTCGCGCTGCTGTTGCTGCGCGCCACGCTGCCGTTGCTGCCGAGCCAGGGCGCCGGATCGCTGAGCAGCATCGGCGTATTTCTGCGCAAGCCCGCGCTGGTCGCGCTGTACGCGATCACCGTGCTGGTCGTGTCCGCGCACTTCACGTCGTACACGTACATCGAACCGTTCGTGCAGAGCATCAACCACGCGAGCAACAGCCGGATCACGTACGTACTGATCCTGTTCGGCGTCGCCGGCCTGCCGGCCGCGGTCTGCTTCAATCGCGTCTATCCGCACCGGCCCGACGATTTCCTGCTGGCGTCGATCGTGGCGCTGTCAGGCTGCCTGCTGATCCTGTTCCCGTGCGCGCTGAACATCGTCACGCTGTCGGTGCATACGCTGGTGTGGGGCGGCGCGATCGTCTGTTTCGGGCTGGCGATGCAGGCGTGGGTGCTGAAGCTGGCGCCGGAGGCGACCGACCTGGCCGTGTCGATCTACTCCGGGCTGTACAACGTCGGGATCGGCGCCGGCGCGCTGCTCGGCAACCATATCGCGGGCGACTTCGGGCTGCCGTGGATCGGCACCTTCGGCGGCGTGGTCGCGATCTTCGCGGCCGGGATCGCGTGGGCCGCGTTGCGGCTGCACGCGAAACGGGAAGCGGCGGTCGCGGCCCCCGCACCTTGAAGCCGCTGCGCGGCTCGCGCCCCGTGGATCATGCCACCGAATAGCCGCCGTCGGCCACGAGTGCATGCCCCGACACGTAGCTTGAGTCGTCCGACGCGAGGAATGCGACGATCGTCGCCATTTCCTCGGCGGAACCCCACCGTCCTGCCGGTGTCGACGCGGCGAACGCCTGTTGCGCTTCGTCCGACGGCCAGATGCCGCGGTGATGGAACGGCGTTTCGATCAGGCCGGGGCACAGCGCGTTGACGCGGACGCCGCGCTTGAACCACTCGATCGACGCCGTCTTCGTCATCCCGATTACCGCGTGCTTGCTCGCGATATAGACCGACGCGTTCTCGAAGCCGATCAGGCCGCCCATCGACGCGTTGTTGATGATGCTGCCCGACCCCTGGCGCAGCATGATTTCGGCCGCGAACTTCATCGAGTTGAAGACGCCGCGCACGTTCGGCTCGAACACCTTGTCGAAACTTTCCGCGTTCTGCTCGAGCAGCGGCGCGAACACGCCTTCCGTGCCGGCATTGTTGAACGCGATGTCGAGGCGGCCGTAAGTCGATACCGCGAAGTCGAAGAGCTTGCGCAGATCGTCTTCGTTAGCGACGTCCGCCGCGAATGCGCGGGCTTCGCCGCCGGCCGTCGCGATCTCGTCGACCAGTCGATCGAGTTCCGTCTTGCGCCGGGCGCTGACGACGACCTTCGCGCCGCGTCGCGCGAGTTCGATCGCCGATGCGCGGCCGATGCCGGAACTGGCGCCCGTCACCACGGCGATGCGGCCTTCGAGTTGGGCAGGTTGAGTGCTTGCGTTCATGATGCGTTTCTCCAGAGTGGTTGACCGTCCACGTCAATGCGACGTCTGGTGCCCATTGTGGGCGCTCGATCGTCGCAATAAAATGGAACAATTACGCATTCAGAATTCCTGATTCAGGAATTAAGTGCGCAGTTTCCGGTGCGTCAGAAGGGTTCGCCATGCTCAATCGACTCGATCTCCTCAAGATCTTTGCCGCGGCTGCCGCGGCCCCCACGTTCCGCGAGGCGGCGGCGCGTCTCGGCGTATCGCCGCAGGTCGTGACGCGCGCGGTGCGCGAGCTGGAGGAGATGCTCGGCGAAACGTTGTTTCACCGGACGACCCGCAGCATCCGGATTACCGCATTCGGCCAGTCGTTCGCGCGTGACGCGCAGGCGGCGCTTTCCGCCGTCGACGGGCTGTTCGGGCCCGCGGCCGGCCAGGTCGACGAGCCGGTCGGCATCGTCAGGATCACCGCGCCGTCAGGCATGGGGCGGCATTACGTGCAGCCGATCCTCACCGGCCTCATGCAGCAGTATCCGGGGCTCGTGCCCGATCTGCGGCTGTCCGACGTGCCGTCGCCGGTGGTCGACGAGCAGATCGACATCGGCGTGCGCGTCGGCGCGATCGGCGACAACCGCTTCGTCGCGCGCATGGTCGGGCCGCTGCCGATGTGGGTCGTGGGCGCGCCGTCGCTGATCGAGCGGCTGGGCGAGCCGAAAAACCGCAAGGCACTCGAAGCGATGCCGGTGACGTGCCTGATCGACCGCGCGAGCGGTCGCGCGTGGCCGTGGATCTTTCGGGGAGAGCAACACTTCGTTCCGTCGTCGCCGGCCTATCTGACGGACGACACCGAGGTGGAGATCGAGGCCGTGTGTGCCGGAGCCGGGTTCGGCCAGTGCTCGGAGTACCTGGTCCGGCAGTATGTCCGGAAGGGGCGCTTGGTGCGCCTGTTGCCGAGTCTCGAACCCGAGCCGTGGAAGCTGCACGTCTATCGGCCGCGGCGCGGCCCGATGCCCCGGCGTATCCGCGTGGTGTACGACGAACTGGTGGCGAAGCTCGCGGAGGCGACATGGCGGGAGTAGGGGCCGCCGCTGCGGTGCCGTCCGCCGACACGCTGCGGGATCGTCATGGTGTCGCCGCACCCGCATGCGGTGATCGCGGGCGACTCCGTGCTGCCGTGGATCGACGCCATCGACGGCGTGGTCGGCAGCGTTCGCGGCCGGGCTCGCGTGGCTCGCGTTGCAGCGGCACGTGTGGCGGGCAGTGGCACCGGGCCATCGCCCACGGCCCGCATCCTGCCGAACCGTCAATGCGCCCCGTCGCGCCCGATCCCCGCCGCTTCGCGCTGCCGCAGTTTCGCGTACAGCGTCGTGCGTGAAATGCCGAGCTGCCGCGCGGCCGCCGACACATTGCCGTCGTGCTCGTCGAGCGCCCGCCGGATCGCATCGAGCGACTGTTCGTGCAGGCTTGCCTGTGGGCCGGCGGCCGGCACCGCATGGCATACATCGGCGGCTTCTTCGAGCACATCGGCGTGACGCGCCGTCGCCGCATGATCGAGCGGCGCACGCACGGTGCGTACCCATACGTGGCTACCATCGTCGCGCGCGATCCGCTGCGGCGTGCGGGCCGGTGTCAGCAAACGGCGCCGCTGCGCAGGCGTCGCGCCGGGAAACAGTTGCCGGAGATCGTACGGGGCCACCGTCCCGACGGCCGCGAGGTCGAGCATCTGACGCGCCAGCCGGCTTACAGCGCGCACCCGGCCCGCTGCGTCGAGCGCGATGACGCCGGCGAGCGGCGTGCCGAGCCAGCGCGGATCGAATTGCACCTGCAGCAGATGGCAGTCGCGCAGCATCGCATAAAGCCGCTGCTCGGCGGACAGCGACGCGTGCCGGAACGGCTCGCGCAGCTGCACGACGTTGCGCCTGCCGATGCCGGTGATATCGAGCGCGCCGATCACTTCGCCGTTGAAGCCCACCAGCGGCACCGCGAGGCAGAACACCCGCGACAGCTCGTCGAGATAGTGCTGCGCGCCCGCGACGACGGCTTCGGCGCCGTCGTGAATCACGCAGCTCGGCGCGGTCGTGCCGATGTTCGGTTCGACGATCCGGCGCCCGGCGACGATCGGCGTCAGCAGCGCGTCGTCGCATTGCGGGCTGCGGCGCGCATGGATGATCGTGCCGTGCGGATTGACGCACATGATCGTCCATTCGCTGCCGCCGAATGCGGCCCACAGCGGCTCGATCTCCTGCGCGACGCAGCGGTAGAGCCGCCGGTCCGCGCGCGATTCGTCGTGCTCGCGCTGCATTTCATAGCGGGCGGTTTGCCATGGCCGCAGCCCGGCGTCGCGCGAACGCAGCCACGAGCGCGCGACGCTGGCCGGCAACGCCGCTTCCGGCAGCGGCTCGCCCGCCGCGAAGCGGGCGCGGAGGCGGTCGAGGTCGACCGGCCGTGAAAGGGATTCGGGGGCTGTATTCACGCTGCGCTCCAGTTTGGGTCGAAGGGCCGGGCCGGACGTGCCGGGCTGGCGTGTCGCGCGAATGCGTAATATAGCCCGGTCCCCAAAGCAGGGCATTTTCACGAGAAGAGGCGCCGCCGCGCGCGGCCGATTTGCGTCGGCGTGCCGCCGGCGGCGCCTTTTGCGTTCAATGCGGCAAACGCAGGATCGGCTTGAGCGTGATGCCTTTGCTGCTGTCCTCGGCGGCTTGGTTGATCTGCTCGAGCGGATAGAACTTCACCAGCCGGTCGAACGGGAACCGCCCTTGCAGGTACAGTTGCACGAGCTGCGGGATGAACGTCTGCGGCACGCTGTCGCCTTCGACGATGCCGCGGATCGTATGGCCGCCGAGCAGCAGGCTGTTGACGTCGAATTCGGCCTTGGTGCCGAGCTTCGGCGCGCCGACCACGCCCATCGTTCCGCGCGAGCCGAGCGCGTCGATCCCTTGCGACAGCACGGCCGGCAGCCCGGTCGACTCGAGCGCGAAGTCGACGCCGCCGCCGGTGATCTCACGGATCGCGTCGACGACGTCGACTTCCCGGCTGTTGATTGCATGCGTCGCGCCGAGCTCCAGCGCGAGCGCGAGCCGCGACGGCACGATGTCGACGGCGATGATCGTCGTCGCGCCGGCGATGCGCGCGGCCATCACGGCGCTCATGCCGACCGCGCCCGCGCCGAAGCTCGCGAAGCTGCTGCCGGTGCGCACCGCGAGCGAATTGATTACGGCGCCCGCGCCGGTCTGGATCCCGCAGCCGAGCGGGCCGAGCAGTTCGAGCGGCGCTTCCTTCGGCACCTTGATCGCGTTGTTCTCGCGTGCGAGCGCGTAGCTCGCGAACGACGACTGCGCGAAGAAATGATCGTTCAGCGGTTGTCCGGCTTCGTCCCGGATGGCCGTCTGCCCGTCGGCGTCGGCGCCGCCGAAATTCAGCGCGAAGAACTGCCGGCAGTACGCGCCGTGACCGCCCACGCACGACGCGCAATGGCCGCACGCACCGTAGGTCAGCACGACGTGATCGCCGGCGGCGAGCGTCTTCACATTCGGGCCGACCGCCTCGACCACGCCGGCGCCTTCGTGACCGAGCACGGCCGGCAGCGGCACCGGATAGTACTGGTCGCGCACGATCAGGTCGGTATGGCACAAGCCGGTCGCGACGACGCGCACCAGCACCTCGTCGCCGCGCGGCGCGCGGATGCGGGCCGCTTCGATCGAGAAGGGCGCGCCGGCGGCGCGCGCGACGGCCGCGGTGACGGCGCGCGTATCGTTTTCGGTGTACATGGTCGGTCTCCTCGTCAAATCGGATACAGCGGCGCTTCGCCCTTGATCGTCAGCCACTGCCACTGCGTGAATTCCTCCCAGTTTGCCGCACCGCCGATGCTCGAACCGTTGCCCGAGGCGCCCACGCCGCCGAACGGGTTGATCACTTCGTCGTTGACCGTCTGGTCGTTGATGTGCAGCAGCCCCGTGTTCAAGCGCTCGCCGATCCTCAGTGCGCGGCCGACGTCGGCCGACAGGATCGCCATCGACAGCCCGTATTCGGTCTTGTTCGCGAGCGCGATCGCGTCTTCGTCGGTATCGAATGGCACGACGATCGCGACCGGCCCGAAGATTTCCTCGTCGAATGCCGGATTGCCCGGCGCGACACCGCTCAGCACGGTCGGCTCGAAGAACAGGCCGCGATGGCCGCCGCCCGTCTCGACGCGCGCGCCCGCGCGGCGGGCCGCGTCGACCACGCTCGCCGCATGGTCGCGTTGCGCGGCGTTGATCAGCGGGCCGAGGCCGACGTCGCCGGTGGCCGGGTCGCCGACGCGCAGGCTTCGCGCCGTCTCGACGAGCTTCGCGACGAAGCGGTCGTGAATCGCGCGCTGCACGAGCACGCGGCCGGTCGCCATGCAGATCTGCCCTTGATGCAGATACGCGCCCCACGCGGTGTTGGCGACCGCGCGGTCGAGGTCGGCATCGTCGAGCACGATCAGCGAATTCTTGCCGCCGAGTTCGAGCGATACCTTCTTCAGGTGGCGGCCCGCCGCTTCGCCGACCTTGCGCCCGGCCGCGGTGGAGCCGGTGAACTGGATCATCGCGACGTGCGGATCGGCGACCAGCGCCGCGCCGGCTGCGCCGTCGCCGGGCAGCACGTGCAGCAAGCCTTCGGGCAAGCCGGCGAGTTCGAACACGCGGGCGATCGCGACGCCGCCGCACACGGCGGTGCGCGGATCGGGCTTCAGTACGACCGCGTTGCCGAGTGCGAGCGCCGGCGCGACCGCACGTATCGCGAGGTACAGCGGGAAATTGAACGGCGAGATCACGCCGACTACGCCGCGCGGACGGCGGCGCGCGAGCGACAGCCGGCCGGCCGCCGACGGCAGCACTTCGCCGGCTGCGCGCGACGGCAGGCCGGCCGCTTCGTGCAGCGCCTTGATCGTGACCGACGTTTCGAACGACGCCTTCGCGCGCGTCGAGCCGCTTTCGCGCACGAGCCAGTCGACGATCGCGTCGAAGTGCGTTTCGGCGACTGTCGCCGCGCGGCGCAGGACTGCTGCGCGGTCGTCGTAGGGGAGGGCGAACCATGCGGGCTGCGCGCGATGCGCGGTAGCCGATGCTTCTGCGATGGCCGCGCTGTCGGCGACGCCGATGCGGCCGAGGGTGTTGCCGGTCGCCGGTTCGATCACGTCGGCTGATTGCGGGCTTGCGTGCCACTGGCCGTTGAAGGTCTTGCCGCGCCAGATGTCGGTGTCGAACAATGCGGGGGTGCTGCTGCTATCCATGTGCGCTCCTGGTGAATTCGGATCGGCCGGGTCGGTTTTGTTGCGTGGGCATCGACCGGCATGCGCGCGAGGGTAGGCGGGCGGGCGAAACGGGGGTATCCGGGTTTGTTCCCACGCGCGGAGGGCGCGTGGAGTGGGGGGCGTTCGCGATTGGGTGTGCGGAAATTGGACAGTTGTTGGGCGGGTTGTTGCCGCATGTGGTCTGGTGACACGGCGGATATGACTCGTGCAGCGCGATGTGCGCCGTATCCGACGGCTCAGCGTGCAAACGTGCGCTCACACTTCTTCGGAGCGGCAGTTACCGACCCTTTGCGGCACGTCGGTGAGTTTCTCCGAATGTCTCGGCCTCACCAAAAACGGACCTTACCATCCCGACTACGCCCCCCGCGGGGGGCTTGACAACTCCTGTTTAAGAATTAGCTCTATTCCGTCGAACGGTGGCGCCAGCGAATATCGGATGGATCCGCACCGAGTGGAAAAGCTTTGCGGATGGAAGCCAAGCTTGGCATACTCAGCGAAACGAACTGAGGTGCCCTCGTGCGCGACGCAGCACCTCCCCTCCGTCACCGAAGCTGACTCCTTTTCGTTTTTCAGATCGTGGTAGTTTGTTCGTTACACATTTTCCGATATTCTGTACGCTGAAAGCCTTCGTTTGCAGAGTCGCACCATGCGCCAAGCGAAGTGATAAAACGACACAAAAACTCGAACTGAAATGATAGAGACCAATCACGGTTTTCACTTTCGGCTTCGCCGCGGTGCATCAATCGGGGAGCTTGACGCCGAGTCAGATGGCGATTTTTTGTCGTCCTGTTTCGTGGATACGGGAGACTTCGAGACGCTGAAAGACTGCCGGTCTCCACACCGCATAATTGTCGGACGGACGGGATCAGGGAAGACTGCACTGATCAATCATTTGATTGAAAATATAACTAACGTCATCGTAGTATCCCCAGAAAACCTTTCCCTTAATTATCTTTCAAATTCCGATATTCTTGTTACCCTAGAAAAAGCTGGGGTTAAGCTGGATATTTTCTACGGATTGCTTTGGAAGCATGTTTTTGCCGTTGAGCTACTAAAGCGACGTTGCCATCTTACTAACGAAGAGAAGACGCGTAGCTGGATCGCGGGGTTTATTCCCACGCTGAAGCGAAAAGATCAGGCCAAGGAACGCGCTTTTAACTACTTGTCTACATGGGGCGATACTTTTTGGCAAGAGACCGAATATCGGGTGAAGGAAGTTACCGAAAAGCTTGAGGGGGAAATTACGTCGAAACTTGGGGCAGAAATCGGCGCATTGAAGGCGGATGTGAGCGGTAGCCTCAAAAGGATGGATGAGCGTAAGACGGAGGTTGTTAACAAGGCGCAGACCGTTATAAATTCGATTCAAATTAAAGCGCTTGCCGACGTGATCGCGTTAATGAACGAAGAAATATTTACAGACCCCCAGCAAAAATATTATCTTGTTATTGATCGACTTGATGAAAACTGGGTTGATGACGATCTCCGATACAGGCTAATTCGCGCTTTGATTGAGTGTGTGAAGACATTTCGAAGTGTTGTGAATGTAAAAATAATTGTGGCTTTGCGTCAAGATCTCGTTCAAACGGTGTTTGAAAGGACCCGCGATGCAGGGTTCCAAGAAGAAAAGTACGCTGCGCTTTTTTTGCAACTTCGGTGGGAAAAGAATCTTTTGATAAAGATGCTCAATGAGCGAATTATACGGTTGGTGCGGGAGCAATATACTTTATCACCAATTGAGTTAGTAGATTTGTTTCCAAAAACGATTGGAAAAGAGGTGTTCGTTGATTATCTGCTAGAGCGAACTCACTACCGCCCGAGAGACGCGATCTCATTTATAAACGAATGCTTAAAGCGCTCAGAGGGTAAGGGGCAGGTTACAGTTCAGACAGTTAGAAATGCGGAAATAGAATATTCGACAACACGAATGAATGCACTAAGTTTCGAATGGACTTCTCATTTCCCGGATTTCTTGGAATATTTGCCGCTGATAGAGCAAATGCCATCTAAATTTAGGCTATCTCAAATCCACAAAGATCGTATCAATGAGTTTGCTGTTGCCAAGTGTTTCGACGGTGAACATGCCGTCGACCCGGTAATTCGGGCCGGATTTGCATTTATAAATAATGATAACACTCATGCGTTCCGTGTTGAACTTATAAAAGCACTTTACTCAATAGGTGTGGTGGGTCTAAAGCTGGCGTCTTTTAATAGTCAGATTTGGGCATATATGGATATCAACGCACCTGGTGACGGGCAAATTCGGGCCAACTCGGAAGTATTTATTCATCCCATGGCATGGGCGAGACTTGGCGTGAAGCCGAACTAGATAGAAGATGAGTGGGGCGTCACAGCAGTGAAACTTAAACCCGCTCAAGCGGAAATCACCGCCGAGCGTAGGTCAGTTCGCCGAATCGTCGGTCGTCGCTTTGCAAAATGGGCAGCTCGTCGCTCGCCAACAGACGTTCGCCAGCCCGCCGCAAATGTCCGCTCATGGCCGAAGGCAGTCGGTCACCACCCGTGACATGAAACCGGCGCAGCTCGCCCGTCAATCGACGATCCTGCTCACGCGAGTTCCACCGGACCGTGATCGTCGCAGTGATCGCCATGCGGGTGATGCAGATGCCCGTCGACCAGGTAGTCGACGTGATCGCCGTGCGGTACCGCCTCGTGTCCGCAGCCGGGACCGTGGACGTGGCCCGGTTCGTGGCCGCCGCAATTCGACGTGCACTGGTCCGGATTGTTTGCACTGACCTCGACCTTGTGTTCGTCGACATGATCGCCGTGCGGATGATGCAAATGGCCATCGTGCAGATAGTCGACGTGGTCGCCATGCTTGATTGCGGTATGTCCGCAGCCCGGGCCGTGCTGATGGTCATGGCGGGCATGATGAGCTTCGTTGCACGTACTCATGCTTGTCTCCTATGTCTGCCTGGCCGCGCGAGACGATCGACGGACACCTGTCTGCGCGCCATCGAAGCACGCTTCGACGGGGGGATTGCGCCCGACGGAGAACTGCACTGTCACAGGTCACGAAACCGGAGCACGTGAGGCGCTTCCGGTCAGCATACTCGCGGCCCATCATGAATACCAGCCGGTGCTTCCGTGCCGTCCACTGCACTCGCCAGAGCGCGTCCATCCGCAACAAAAGGGGGCATTGTGCGCGACGAATGCAATGTTATATCATCGCGAAATTCCGGCGCGACGCGGTCGTTTCATATGCTTACGCCGGCAAAAAGCCTCCCGTAAGCGAGAAGTAATACGCTGAAAACGATACGTTATATCGTATCCAATTCTTCAGCGTAACGCTTCATCGTGCTCTCACGGGAACAAACGACCCCATCCCGAAGCGCACCATGAATCTCCATCGCTTGCTACTGTCCCGGGCTGCCGTCCTGGCGTTCACCGCGGTCCTCCAGGCCGAGACGTTTGCTGCCGACGCCGGCACCACGCTCGCCGGCACCGTCGCTGATGCGCAAGGGCACGCGCTCGCCCACGCCCGCGTCGCGCTCCAGGACGCCGATGGCCACGCAGTGGCGCACGTGCAGTCTGGCGCCGACGGCCACTTCCGGTTCGACAACGTCGCGCCCGGTACCTATGCGGCAGTCGTCGACGCCGCCGGTTATGCGACCGGCACGAGCATCGCGACGGTCGCACAAGGCGAAACGCCCGCGCCGCTCGACGTCAAACTCGGCAAGGACACCGGTACGCTCGACGTGACGGTCAACGCGAAACGGCTCGATCGCGCGCGCAACGGGCTGCTGCCGGACGTCGGCGCCAGCGTCTACCGGTTCTCGCAGGCCGACATCGACACGCTGCCCCAAGGTGAGAACACGCCGCTCAACCAGGTGCTGCTCCAGGCGCCGGGGGTGGCCTACGATTCGTACGGTCAATTGCACGTGCGCGGCGATCACGCGAACCTGCAATACCGGCTGAACGGCATCATCATCCCCGAGCCGATCAGCGGGTTCGGCCAGTCGCTCGACACGCGGATCGTCGACCAGGTGAACTTCGTCACCGGTGCACTGCCTGCGCAATACGGCTATCGGACGGCCGGCGTCGTCGACATCCGCACGAAGTCCGGCGACACCGGTAACGGCGGCACGATCGACGTCTACGGCGGCAGCCATCAGACGATCCAGACGAGCGCCGACGTATTCGGTTCGAGCGGCCCGCTCAGCTATTACTTTTCCGGCACGCTCGGCGAGAACAATCTCGGCATCGAGGCGCCGACGTCGAACGGGAATCCGCTGCACGATCACACGCGGCAAGGCAACGCGTTCGGCTACATCTCGTATCTGCTGAATCCGCTCACGCGCGCGAGCCTGATGTTCGGCGCAACGAGCAACCGCTTCGAGATCCCGAACACCCCCGGCGTCGCGCCCGCATTTACGCTCAACGGGAACTCGACGTTCGACTCGGCCGCGCTCAACGAGACGCAGGCGGAACTGAACAACTTCGCGGTGTTCGCGTTGCAAGGCACGAATGGCGGTGCACTCGACTATCAGGTCGCGCTGTTCACGCGCTACACGCGCACGAAATTCAATCCTGATCCGGTCGGCGATCTGATTTTCAACGGCGTCGCGTCCGACGATTTCCACAGCAACCGGGCGAACGGCGTACAGGCCGACTTCACCTATCGCCTGAACGACAGCCATACGTTGCGCGCCGGCCTGATGTTCGAGCGCGAGCACGCGGTCTTCAACGACAACGTCGCCGTGTTTCCTGTGGACGGCAACGGCAATCCGCTGTCGGATCAGCCGACCACGATTTCGGATTCGCACGACAAGTCCGGCTATCTGGTCAGCCTCTATGCGCAGGACGAGTGGAAGATCACGCCGAAGCTGACGCTGAACTACGGACTGCGTATCGATCGCATGAACGAATACGTGCAGGCCGGCCAGTTGAGCCCGCGCATCGGCCTCGTCTATCGGCCGACCGAATCGACGACGCTGCACGCCGGCTACGCGCGTTATTTCACGCCGCCGGCGTTCGAACTGGTGTCCGATTCGACGATCGGCACCTTCAATGGAACGACGAACCAGAGCCCGAACACGCAGAACGATCCGGTCAAGCCCGAGCGCAGCCACTATTTCGACGTCGGCATCGCGCAGCGGCTCACCCCGGCACTCACGGTCGGACTTGACGCGTACTACAAGAAGGTGTCCGATCTGCTCGATGAAGGCCAGTTCGGCAACGCGCTGATCTACACGCCGTTCAACTACCAGTACGGTCGCGTGTACGGCCTCGAATTCACGTCGAGCTACAAGCAGGGCAACGTTTCCGCCTATCTGAACGTCGCGTATAGCCGCGCGCAGGGCAAGAACATCGAATCCGCGCAATTCAACTTCGGCCCCGACGAGCTCGCTTACATCGCGAACCATTGGGTCTACCTCGATCACGATCAGCGCATCACGGCGTCGTTCGGCGGGGCGTATACGCTCGGCAAGACGACCTTCAGCGCCGACGGGATCGTCGGAAGCGGCCTGCGGAGCGGCTTCGCGAATACCGATCGCCTGCCATGGTACGCACAGGTCAATCTCGGCGTGCTCGAGCACTTCGAGGAACCGATCGTGGGCAAATTCGATGCGCGCGTCGCGCTCGTCAACACGTTCGGCCGTGTCTATCAACTGCGGGACGGCTCGGGCATCGGCGTCGGCGCGCCGCAATTCGGGCCGCGGCGCGCGATCTATGCCGGGCTGACCAAGCACTTCTGATTCCCCGACTTGAACGAGGTGACACGATGAATGAATAGACAAGTCTCGCCGATGCGGTGCGCATCGGCGGCTGGGTCGTTTATCCGCTCAGCGTGCTCGCGGTTGTCGCGCTCACGATCATGCTCGACCGCGCGTATGTGTTCTGGCGCCATGCGAGCGGTCGGGTCGGCGCTGCGTCCACGTTGCCGGACCGGCACGTCATGCAACGGCTCGCAGTGATTCTGGATCACGGTGCGACGCCGCTCTGGCATGTCGAGGCGAAGCTCGAGGCTGCCGCCCAGCAGATCGAGCGGGACATGAGCCGCGGCCTGTGGCTGCTCGAGACGATCGTGACGGCGGCACCGCTGCTCGGCCTGCTCGGCACGATCGTCGGGATGATGCATTCGTTCCGGCTCATCGGCGGAGACGGGCTCGTGAGCCCTGCCGGTGTGTCGGGCGGCATCGCGCAAGCGCTCGTCGCGACCGCGATCGGCCTCGTCATCGCGCTCGTTTCGCTGTTCGCGTTCAACTACTTTTCGCGGCGCGTGGACAGGCTGATGGACGATCTCGAATCGCATGCGAACGAACGGCTCGTGGAACTGAGGCTCGCGCGCGAGCACGCGGGAGCTTCGTCATGAAGCTGCGCCGCTCGCGTGCGTCGAAGCGCGGTCGTATCGAGATCATTCCGATGATCGACGTGATGTTCTTCCTGCTCGCGACGTTCATGCTGACTTCGCTCGCGATGCAGCGTCTCGACGCGCTGGGGATCGATCTGCCCCGCGGACGCGCGCAGCAGTTGCAGGCGGAGCGGCCATTGACGCTATCCGTGAACCGCACGAACCAGATCTTCATCAATCAGCAACCGGTGCCGCTCGACCGCGTCAACGATGCCGTCGCGCGTCTGCTCGGACGGAACCACGACATCGTGATCGCGGCGGACGACGGCGCGACGCATGGCATCGTCGTGCAGGCGATGCTCGAAGCCCGGCGCGCCGGGGCCGAGCATTTTCTCGTCGCGGTTCATCGTGACTAGGGACCCGCTCGAAGCAGGTTCGCAGCTCGACCCGTCCGGGTATCGGTTCGCGGGCACCGTCGTGGTCGCCGGCGCAATCTGGTGCGCATTTCTCCTGAGCTCGACGCGGCTGTTTTCCGGCGATGCGCCGGTTCGACAGGCGCCGAAGGCGATTCAGATGCAACTGGTCGAACTGCCCCCGCCGGCGCCGAATGCGCCGCAGCCTGTGCATGTGGCGCCGAAGGCAGCACCTGCGCGGAACCCTGTATCGAAGGCGTTGCCGGTTCGGCCCGCCACGCCTGCGAAACAGGCTGAAGCGACACCGTCGCATGACGTGCCGCCCGCTCGGCAACCGGCGCGGCCGGATCAGGCACAGTCCGCCAAAGCATCGACCGACGAAGCGCGGCTCGCGTCTGCGCCGAATGCGGCATCCGCTGCAACGCATTCGGCCGCAGCGGGAAACGCGCAGGCAAGGTTGATCTCGCAGCCGCTGCCCGTGCTGCCGGACGATCTGCGTGAAGACGGCTATCAAGCCGTCGCGGTGGCGCGCTTTCTCGTTCACGCGGACGGCACGTTCGACATCGACCTCGTCAAACCGACAGCGAATCCCCGGCTCAATCAGATCCTGCTCGAGACGCTGCGCCGGTGGCGCTTTTTCCCCGCGATGGAAAACGGCCGCCCCGTCGAGAGCCGACAGGACGTACGCGTGCATTTCAACGTGAACTGAGCGGCCTCGAGTGGCTCGCGCGAAGCGTCCCGATCGTTCTTCGTCGCCCAAGCCGGAAGCCGAGCCGGCACCGCCGCTCGTTTTCCCCTCAGGAAAACCCTGATTCTCCCGGTAGAGCGCCGGTTTCAAGCCGATTTCCCGATGCCGCAGGCGGCCACATCGCACCCGCAACCACGCGATGGCGCGAATACCCGCGGCCACGCTCCATCAAGCCTTCCAGCCCGCATACCTAGCCAAGAAAGGTATGGCGCGCCGCAATATTTCGCGTTGTAAGCGCGATTTCAATACCCGTCAGGTATCAAAAAGCGCAATCAAAAGTATTGGACGCTCCATTTCCCCGCCGCGTATAAATCCGTTCCATGAACAGCCCCCACGCAGCGCGCCCCATGTTCTCCGCGACCATCGAACGCATCGAAACCCGCGGCGGCGACGTGACCGGTATCGGTAAAGGCACGACCGTCGCGGGGAGGGCCTACGGTCCGGAACGCCCGGAAGCGATGAAGCGCACGATCGACGTGTCCGTCCTACGTGCGACAGGCTGACGAAAGTCGCGCGGTAATCGAGTCGGGCAAAGACCGTCATCCCCCAAATACACATGGAGACACCATCATGAGCGTCAAGGTTTTCGAAACCCGGGAAGTGCAGGATCTGCTGAAGGCTGCGTCGAACGCGGGCGGGAACGGTGCGAAGGGCGGCAACGCACGTACGCAGCAGGTCGTGCTGCGCCTGCTCGGCGACCTGTTCAAGGCGATCGACGATCTCGACATCACGCCCGACGAAGTGTGGGCCGGCGTGAACTATCTAAACAAGCTTGGTCAGGATGGCGAAGCCGCGCTGCTCGCGGCCGGCCTCGGTCTCGAGAAATATCTCGACATCCGGATGGATGCCGAGGACAAGGCACTCGGCGTCGACGGCGGCACGCCGCGCACGATCGAGGGGCCGCTGTACGTCGCGGGCGCACCGGTGCGCGACGGCGTCGCGAAGATCGACCTCGACGCGGACGAAGGCGCGGGCCCGCTGGTGATCCACGGCACGGTCAAGGATCTCGACGGCAAGCCGGTGGCCGGCGCGTTGGTCGAATGCTGGCACGCGAATTCGCACGGCTTCTATTCGCACTTCGACCCGACCGGCAAGCAGAGCGACTTCAACCTGCGCGGCGCGGTGAAGACGGGCGCCGACGGCAAGTATGAATTCCGCACGCTGATGCCGGTCGGCTACGGTTGCCCGCCGCACGGCGCGACGCAGCAACTGCTGAACGGCCTCGGCCGTCACGGCAACCGCCCCGCGCACGTGCACTTCTTCGTCGACAGCCACGATCACCGCAAGCTGACGACGCAGTTCAACATCGCCGGCGATCCGCTGATCTGGGATGACTTCGCGTATGCGACGCGCGAGGAGCTGATTCCGCCCGTGGTCGAAAAGACCGGCGGCACGGCGCTCGGCATGAAGGCCGATGCGTACCAGGACATCGAGTTCAACTTCGTGCTGACGCCGCTCGTGCAGGGCAAGGACAACCAGATCGTCGAACGCCTGCGCGCTTCCGCCACGGTATAACCGCCGGCGGCAGGGTGGCGCGCATGCGCCGCCGCTGCCGGCCGGTCCCCCGAGATTCAACCGAAACCGATGCGAGCGTGCTTGCAGGACGCGGCACGCGCATGGGAGGAGTCAACATGTCCGCCACGATCGACCACACCAACGAGCTGGATCACCTGCTGGAAACCGCCGTGCAGGATGACAAGGAGAACGGAATTTTCCGTTGCCGCCGCGACATCTTCACGAACGTGGCACTGTACGAGCTCGAGATGAAGCACATCTTCGAGAGCAACTGGGTGTACCTAGCGCACGAAAGCCAGATTCCGGCCAACAACGACTACTACACGACGTGGATCGGCCGCCAGCCGATCGTGATCACGCGCGACAAGACCGGCGAGCTGCATGCGGTCATCAATGCGTGCGCGCACAAGGGCGCGATGCTGTGCCGCCGCAAGCACGGCAACAAGGGCAGCTTTACCTGCCCGTTCCACGGCTGGACCTTCTCGAACACCGGCAAGCTGCTGAAGGTGAAGGACGAGAAGACGACCGAGTATCCGGTGCAGTTCAACACGCATGGTTCGCACGACCTGAAGAAGGTCGCACGCTTCGCGAACTATCGCGGGTTCCTGTTCGGCAGCCTCAACGCCGACGTGCTGCCGCTCGAGGACTACCTCGGCGAAGCGCGCGTGATCATCGACCAGATCGTCGACCAGGCGCCGAACGGGCTCGAAGTGCTGCGCGGCAACTCGTCCTACATCTACGAAGGCAACTGGAAGATGCAGATGGAGAACGGCTGCGACGGCTACCACGTCAGCACCGTGCACTGGAACTACGCGGCGACGATGGGCCGCCGCAAGGAAGACGGCACCAAGGCTGTCGACGCGAACAGCTGGAGCAAGTCGGTCGCGGGCGTGTACGGGTTCGACAACGGCCACATCCTGCTGTGGACCAAGACGATGAATCCGGAAGTGCGGCCCGTGTACCAGCATCGTGACGAAATCAAGGCGCGCGTCGGCGACGTGCAGGCCGATTTCATCGTGAACCAGACGCGCAACCTGTGCGTGTACCCGAACGTGTTCCTGATGGACCAGTTCAGCACGCAGATCCGCGTGGTGCGGCCGCTCGATGTCGACAAGACCGAAGTCAGCATCTTCTGCTTCGCGCCGAAGGGCGAGAGCGAAACCGATCGCACGACGCGGATTCGCCAGTACGAGGATTTCTTCAACGTGACGGGCATGGGCACGGCCGACGACCTGGAAGAATTCCGCGCGTGCCAGGCCGGCTATGCGGGCATCACGGCGATGTGGAACGACCTGTCGCGCGGCGCGCCGCTGTGGGTACACGGGCCGGACGATAACGCGAAGAAGATGGGGCTGAACCCGCGCATCTCGGGCGAGCGCAGCGAGGACGAAGGGCTGTTCGTGTGCCAGCACGAACATTGGGTGAACGTGATGCGCGATGCGCTGAAGAAGGAACGCGGGGAGGTGGCGGCATGAGCTTCGATTACCGGACCATTTGCGCGGCGCTGTATCGCGAAGCGCGCCTGCTCGACGATCGTCAGTGGGACGAGTGGCTGACCTGCTACACGGAAGACGTCACGTACTGGATGCCCGCATGGGACGACGACGACCGACCGACCGACGATCACCAGAGCCAGATCTCGCTGATGTATTACCCGGACCGCGGCGGCCTCGAGGATCGCGTGTTCCGGATCAAGACCGAGCGCAGCGGCGCGTCGACGCCCGAGCCGCGTACCAGCCACAACGTGACGAACGTCGAGGTGCTGGCCGAGCGCGATGACGAAGTGGACGTGCGCTACAACTTTCACACGCTGAACCATCGCTACCGCGTGACCGATCACTTCTTCGGCACGATGTTCGTCACGTTGCGCCGGGCTGGCGATGCGCTGCTGATTTCGCACAAGAAGATCGTGCTGAAGAACGACTACATCCGGCAGGTGCTCGACGTGTATCACGTCTGACGCTCGTTGCCATGTCATGAAAGGAAGTGGAGGTGACGCCATGTCCAGCTACAAGATTGCACTGAATTTCGAGGACGGGGTAACCCGCTTCATCGATTGCAAGGCCGGCGAGAAGGTTCTCGACGCGGCCTTCCGCGCGAAGATCAACCTGCCGATGGATTGCTCCGACGGCGTATGCGGCACCTGCAAGTGCCGCGCCGAAAGCGGCAGCTACGACCTCGGCGACGACTACATCGACGACGCGCTCACCGAGGACGAGAAGGACGGCGGCCTCGTACTGACGTGCCAGATGGTGCCGCAGAGCGATTGCGTGATCGCGGTGCCGACCTCGTCGGTCGCGTGCAAGACCGGCCAGAGCGGCTTTGCCGCGACGGTCACGAAGGTCGAGCAGCACAACGATGCGGCCGTCGTGCTCGAACTCGACGTCGGCGCGGCCGCACCCGTGTTCCTGCCGGGGCAGTACGTGAACATCGACGTGCCCGCGAGCGGCCAGCACCGCTCGTATTCGTTCTCGTCGGCACCGGCCGACGCAAAGGTCAGCTTCCTGATCAAGAAGATTCCCGGCGGCGTGATGAGCACGTGGCTCGAATCGGCGCAGCCGGGCGACACGCTGCAGTTGCACGGCCCGCTCGGCAGCTTCTACCTGCGCGACGTGCAGCGGCCGCTGCTGTTCCTCGCCGGCGGCACGGGCCTCGCGCCGTTCCTGTCGATGCTCGAAGTGCTGGCGCGCAGCGGCTCGCAGCAGAAGGTGCACCTGATCTACGGCGTGACGCGCGATCTCGATCTCGTGCTGGTCGACGCGATCGAAGCGGTTGCGGCGAAACTGCCGAACTTCAGCTTTTCGACGGTCGTCGCGGATGCCGCGTCGAGCCATCCGCGCAAGGGCTGGGTCACGCAGCACATCCCGGCCGATGCGCTGAACGACGGCGATGTCGACGTGTACCTGTGCGGGCCGCCGCCGATGGTCGACGCGGTGCGCAAGTACTTCGACGACGAAGGCGTGAAGCCGAACAGCTTCCACTACGAGAAGTTCACCCCCAACGTCACGGCAAAGGCGGCATGACCATGCAACGATTCTCCGGCAAGGTCGTCGTCGTCACCGGCGCGGCACAGGGCATCGGCCGAGGCGTCGCGCTGCGCGCGGCGGCCGAGGGCGGCAGGGTGCTGTTCGTCGATCGTGCAGACTTCGTCGCCGAGGTGGCGGCCGAGGCGACCGGCGGCGAGACGGCCGGCTTCGTCGCCGATCTCGAAACCTACGAAGGCGCGCACGCGGCGATCGCGTACGCGGCGCAGGTGTTCGGCGGCATCGACATCCTGATCAACGGCGTCGGCGGCGCGATTCGCATGCGCCCGTTCGCCGAATTCGAGCCGGCGCAGATCGACGCGGAAATCCGCCGCTCGCTGATGCCGACACTCTATGCCTGTCACGCGGTGCTGCCGCACCTGCTCGCGCGCGGCGGCGGCACGATCGTCAACGTGTCGTCGAACGCGACGCGCGGGATCCGCCGCGTGCCGTACTCGGCGGCGAAAGGCGGCGTCAATGCATTGACGTCGGCGCTCGCGATGGAGTACGCGGAACACAACATTCGCGTCGTGGCCACCGCGCCCGGCGGCACGCAAGCGCCGCCGCGCCGCGTGCCGCGCAATGCGGCGGGCGACACCGAGCAGGAACAGGCGTGGATGGGCGAGGCCGTGCAGCAGGTGACTGACTCGTCGTATTTCAAGCGCTACGGCAGCCTCGACGAGCAGATCGCGCCGATCCTGTTCCTCGCGTCCGACGAGGCAAGCTACATCACCGGCACGGTGCTGCCGGTCGCGGGCGGCGATACGGGTTGAGCGGCGCGCCGCTTGCCATCGTTCATCGACAGACTTCATCGACAACCCTCATCGACAACCACACGGCCGGCGCGCCGACGCCGGCTACGGAGACATCCATGCGTGATCGCAAAGCCGTCGTTCCGGCGGGAATGGAAGCGGTGTACGAGAAAATCGGCTACGCGCCGGGCCTTCGGGTCGGCGACACGCTGTACGTGTCCGGCCAGATCGGCCGCGACGCGGCGATGCAGCTGGTCGAAGGCCGCGAAGCGCAGATCGTGCAGGCGTTCGAGAACCTGAAGCAGGTACTGGAAGCGGCCGGCACATCGTTCGACGACGTGGTCGACCTGACCACGTTCCATACCGACATGCGCGACCTGCCGCTCTTCATGCAGGTGCGCGACCGCTATCTCGGCGCGCATCCGAAGCCGGCATGGACGGCGGTCGGCGCGCACATGCTGGGCGGCTCGCCCGGCTATATCGTCGAGATCAAGGCGGTGGCGGTGCTGCGAGGCTGATCGACGGGCATCGCGCTTGCCGCCGATATCGCGTCATCTATCGTCCCGTCACCCGAGCCCGAATTTCTTCCGCAGGCTCGAATCGACCGGGCCGGCCGGCATGAAGCGCCGCAATTGGCGCAATAGCGATGCCTCGCCGTTCGGCGTGCGCCGCATCCGCCACGCGCCGAGCGCCGCGTCCACGATGGTGGCGGCGACGCCGTCGGGTTCGGGCGCGGCTTGCACGCCGTCGACGACAGCCTGCGACGCCAGCGCGCGTTCGCGGTCGTAGTCGGCGATCTTCGCGTTCGCGCGCGGCGCATTGACGTCGAGACTGGTGCGCGTAAACGACGGTTCGACCAGCGTCGCGCGGATGCCGAACTGGCGCACCTCGTGATCGAGCGTTTCGGTCAGCCCTTCGACCGCATGCTTGGACGCCGAATAGAGCCCCATGTACGGTGCCGGCAAGAAGCCGAGCACCGAACTCACGTTGACGATGCGTCCGCTGCGCCGTGCGCGCATGTGAGGCAGCACCGCCTGCACGGTGCGCACGATGCTGAAGACGTTGGTGTCGAACAGGGCGGCCGCTTCGTCCACCGACGTTTCTTCCACCGCGCCGATCAGGCTCGTGCCCGCGTTGTTGACGAGCACGTCGATACGCGCGGCTCGCTCGATGATCGTCTGGATTCCGGCGCGAACGGACGCATCGTCGCGCACGTCCATCTCGATCAGCTCGACGCCGGCGACGGGTGCCGTCCGGGCGATGCTGCGCACGGTGCCGAATACGCGACACCCGCGTCTGGCGAATTTTTCCGCGGCGGCGCGCCCGATGCCCGACGACACGCCGGTCACGACGACAACGATGGAGTTCGACATGGCTGTTTCCTTCGATGCGATGAATGGGGGGTCAATTACGCGCATCCAGCGCGGTCTGAAGTGCTGGTTCGGCAGGCAATGCCGGTTCATGCCGGCCGTGGCGCGCACCGGCGGAATGGCCCGGCCGGATCCTGTACCAGATCGCGTACATCGCCGGCAGGAACACCAGCGTGAGGACGGTTCCGGCGAACGTGCCGCCGATCAGCGTGTACGCGAGTGTGCCCCAGAACACCGAATGCGTGAGCGGAATGAACGCGAGCACGGCGGCCATGGCGGTCAGGATCACCGGGCGCGCCCGCTGCACGGTCGCTTCGACGACCGCATGGAACGGATCCAGTCCCGCCTGTTCGTTCTGATGGATCTGCCCGATCAGGATCAGCGTGTTGCGCATCAGGATCCCCGATAGTGCAATCAGGCCGACCAGCGCGTTGATGCCGAACGGCTGCCGGAACAGGATCAGCGTGGGCACCACGCCGATCAGCCCGAGCGGGCTCGTCAAGAACACCATCACCATCGCCGAGATCGAGCGCACCTGGAAGATGATGATGACGAGCGTGATCGCCAGCATGATCGGGAACAGCGGCAGCATCGCCGTCGTCGCCTTGCCCGATTCCTCGATGGAGCCCGCTTCCTCGATTCGATAACCGCTCGGCAACCTGGCCATGATCGGCTGCAGCTGCTTCGTGATTGCGGCCGATACGTCCGGCGGCTGCAAGCCGTCGGCGATGTCGCCGCGCACCGTGATCGTCGGCACGCGATCGCGCCAGCGCATGATCGGTTCCTCCATCCGCACGTCGACCTTGCCGACCTGCGACAGCGGAATGCGCTGCCCGTTCGCGCCGGCGAGCGTGAAGTCGTCGAGCCGCGCCGGGTCGAGCCGCGCGTCGCCGCCCGAACGCGCGATCACCTGCACGGTCCGGATATCCTCGCGCACCGCGGTGACGGGCACACCGGTGAGCAGGAACTGCAACTGCTGCGCGACCGCGCTGGACGTCAACCCGACGGCCTGCAGGCGATCCTGCTGCAACGTGAAGTGCAGCGTCGGCGCGCGCGTGCCCCAGTCGGCGTTGACGGTGCGCATCATCGGGCTGCCGGTCATCAGGTGCCGCACCTCGGCCGCGATGCCGCGCAACCTGTCGGGGTCGGGGCCGGTGATCCGATACGCCACCGGGAACGGCGAATACGGGCCGAACACGAGCTGCGTGACGCGCACGCGCGCTTCGGGCGTGAGGCCGTCGGCGACGGCGCGACGCAGCCGCGCTTTCAACGCGTCGCGCTCGTCCTGGCTGTCCGTGCGTACCACGATCTTCGCGAACGACGGATCGGGCAGCTCCGGTCCCATCGCCAGATAGAAGCGCGGCGCGCCCTGGCCGACGTACGTGGTGACGATCCTCGCTTCCTTCTGCCTGGCGAGCCACGCTTCGACCTTCGACGCGGCGGCGCTCGTCTGCGAAATCGACGTCCCGTACGGCATCTGCACCTCGACGAGGACCTCGGGGCGATCGGAGATCGGGAAGAACTGCTTCTTGACGACGGCCATCCCGAGAATGGCGAGTACAAACAGGCCGACGACGGACCCGGCAACCAGCCATTTGCGTGCAATCACGCGGGTCAGCAACCGGCGGAAGCGGTTGTAGCGCGGCGTATCGTAGATTGCATCGTGACCGCCTTCGATCTTCTTGAACTCGGGCAGCATCTTCACACCGAGGTACGGCGTGAACGCCACCGCGACGACCCACGATGCGATCAGCGCGATCCCGACGATCCAGAACATGTTGCTGGTGTATTCACCGGCGGTGGAGCGCGCGAAGCCGTTCGGCATGAAGCCGACCGCGGTCACCAGCGTGCCGGCCAGCATCGGCGCGGCCGTGTGGCTCCACGCGTAGGCCGACGCGGCCACGCGATCGTAGCCTTCCTCCATCTTCACGACCATCATTTCGATGGCAATGATGGCGTCGTCGACCAGCAGGCCGAGCGCGAGGATCAGCGAGCCGAGCGTGATGCGGTCGAAGTTCTTGCCGGTGGCGGCCATCACGACGAATACCGCGGCCAGCGTCAGCGGCACGGCCGCGGCGACGACGAGGCCCACGCGCCAGCCCATGCTGACGAAGCTCACCAGCATGACGACGAGCAGCGCGGCGAAGAACTTGACCATGAACTCGTCGACGGCCGAGCTGATGTTCACGGATTGATCGGTGACCTTGGTCAGGCTCATGCCGAGCGGCAGCCCCGCATTGATCGCGCCGACTTCGCGGTCCAGCGCGCGGCCGAGGTCGAGCCCGTTCCAGCCGTCGCGCATCACGATGCCCAGCAGCAGCGCGGGTTCGCCGTTGTTGCGGATCACGAACGTCGACGGATCTTCGTAGCCGCGCTCGACGGTGGCGATGTCCGACAGTTTCAGCGTGCGGCCCCGTGAGACGATCGGCGTGTCGCGAATCTTCTGCAGCTTGTCGAACGCGCCGTCGACGCGAATGAAGATCTCCGGCCCGCGCGTCTCGACGGAGCCGGCCGGCGTCAGCGCGTTCTGGCCGTTGAGCGCGGCGAACACTTCCTGCGGGCTCACGCCGAGCGTCGCGAGCCGCTCGTGCGACAGCTGGACGTAGATGCGCTCGGGCTGCTCGCCGATGATGTCGACCTTCTTCACGCCGGGCACGTGCAGCAGCCGCTGGCGCAGCGTTTCGGCGTCGCGCACCAGCAGGCGCTGCGGTTCGCCCCTGGCCTTCAGCGCGAACAGCCCGAACGTCACGTCCGCGTATTCGTCGTTGACCATCGGGCCGATCACGCCGGCCGGCAGATCGTTCGCCTCGTCGCCGATCTTCTTGCGCGCCTGGTAGAACTGCTCCTGTACCTCCGATGGCGGCGTGCTGTCGAGCAGCGTCAGCGTCGTGATCGCCAGGCCGGGACGCGTATAGGTCTCGGTGCGGTCGTACCAGCGCAGCTCCTGCATGCGCTTTTCGATCTTTTCGGCGACCTGATCGTGCATTTCCTGCGCGGTGGCGCCCGGCCACGCGGTGACGATGGTCATCACCTTGATCGTGAATGCCGGGTCTTCCGCGCGGCCCAGCTTGAAGAACGATACGAGCCCCGCGAGCGAAATCAGGCAGATCAGGAACAGCGTGATCGCACGCTCGCGCACGGCGAGCGCCGACAGGTTGAAGCGGCGTTCGCTCACGGCCGTACTCCTTCGTCCGCGACCGCGATGGCCTGCGCGGACACGCGGACCGGCTCGCCTTCGCGCAGCAGCTGCGCGCCGAGCGCGACGACGCGTTCGCCTTGCTTCAGCGCACCGGACACGCGCGCGCTGTCGTCGTCGAGATGCTCGACCTTGACCGGCCGCCACGCCACCTTGGCCGGTTCGCCGGCGACGATCCACACGCCGGGCCCTTTGCCCGCGTCCAGCAGCGCGCCGATCGGCACCTGCAGGCCGCCTTGCGATGCGGTGCGCGCGTCGTCCGGCAGGCGGATCGTGACGGTCGCGCCCAGCGGTGCGTTCGCCAGCGTGCCCTGCAGCACGTAGCGCGCTTCGAAAGTGCGGGTTCCCGGATCCGCGGTATCGGAAAGCTGGCGCAGCGTCGCGGGGACGCTGACGTCCGGCTTGCCGAACAGTCCGGCCTGCGCGACCGACCCGACCGCCGGGCGCAGGGTTTCGGGCAGCTGGATCACGGCCTCGCGGCTGCCCGCGTGCGCGAGTCGCACCACCGGCTGGCCGGCGCTGACGACCTGGCCGGGTTCCGCGAGCGTTTCCATCACGACGCCGTCGCCGTCCGCGACGAGGTCCGCATAGCCGGTCGCATTGCGCGCGACGTCGGCGTCGGCCTCGGCGGCGCTCAGCTGCGCCTTCGCCGCATCGGCTGCCGCCTTGACCTGGTCATAGGCCGATGCCGATATCGCGCCGGTGCCGCGCAGGTCGCGGTAGCGCGCTTCGTCCTCGGCGGTCTGCCGCGCGCGTGCCCGTGCGGCGGCCACCGCTTCGTCGCGTGCGCGCGCCGCCAGCTTCAGGTCGACGGGATCGATCCGCATCAGCGGCTGGCCGCGCCGGACGGTTTGCCCGGTATCGACGAGCCGCTCCAGCACCTTGCCGGGCACCCGGAAGCCGAGGTCGCTCTGCACGCGTGCGGCGACGATTCCGGTAAACGCGCGGGACGCGGGAACGGCCGCCTGCACGATGGCGGTACGCACGAGCGGCGCCTCCGTGCGCGGATCGGAAGGCGCTTTTCCGCTACAGGCGGCTAGCGCGAGGGGCAGTGCGGAAGCGACTGCGAAGAGAGCGAGGCGACGCCGAACCATGAAAGACCCAGTGACGAAGTGATCGGGGCTTTCATTGTGTATCTAGTGACCAATATAGTCAATGGTCACATGTGGTGACGCATCAGGGCGCGAGGCTGCGGAGAACGAGGCTGGACAGTTGAGCGGGCGCGGCGTCGGTGGTGTCGAGGTTGTACTGCAGCAGCAGCGGATTCAGGTACGGGCGCATCACCAGATAGATCGCCATCGCGGTTTCGTCCAGCGGCGTCTTGCGTTCGAACTCGCCGTTTTGCCGGCCTTCCTGCAGCACGTCCTGCAGCAGCTTCTGCACGCGCGCCTCGTAGGCCTGCACCGACGGCCAGTTTCCGGTGGCGGCCGACGCGGCGATGTCGTACAGCTTGCGGTCGCGGAAGAACAGCCGAAGGCTCGCTTCGGTAAAGACCTTGAACATCCGGCGCAGCTTTTCGGTGGGCAGCTCGGCCTCGGCGACGGCCGCGCGCACGTCCGTTTCGATCTCGTGCAGGCAGTTCGCGCAGATCATTTCCCCGATCGCCTGTTTCGACTCGAAGAACTTGTAGATATAGGCCTTCGAGAAGCCGATCGCCTTCGCGAGGTCCGACACGGTCGTCTTTTCATAGCCGTACCGGCTGAAGTGCTCGGTGGCGGCGGCCACGATCTGGTCGCGGACGTCGTGGTCGGCCGGGCCGCGCGCGGGCGCCGGGGAAGGGTCGATTTTTTTCATGGGCTGCAACAGACAGGAATGGACAACGAGTGACTATTTGGTATTATAGTCACAACCGGATTCTTGCTAATGCCCACATGCTACCCAAACCCATCGTTGCCGCGGCGCTGGCCGCCATCTTGTCGGCGGGGTGCGCCGTCGGTCCCGACTATGTGCGGCCGGAAGTGGCGATGCCGGAGCGGTTCCAGGGGCAGGGCGCCGTGGAGCAGCGCCACGCGGCTGCCGACGTCGACCTCGCGACGTGGTGGGCGGGTTTCGGCGATCCTCAACTGACGCGATTCGTCTCGCTCGCGCTCGCGCAGAACCTCGATCTGGCCCAGGCCGCGGCGCGCGTCGAGCAAGCGCGCGCGGGGCTCGGTGCGGCGAATGCCGCGCTGCTGCCGTCGGGTAACGTGAGCGGCCAGGCGGCGCGCGTCTACCAGTCGGTCGAGACACCGTTGGGGCGCGTGTTGAATGCGACGCCCGGTTTCGACCGTCACGGTAACGACTATGAGGCCGATTTCAACGCGAGCTGGGAGCTGGACGTATTCGGCGGATTGCGCCGCGGCCGCGAAGCGGCGCTCGCCGATTATCAGGCCTCCGAAGCGGCGGCGGTCGCGACGCGGCTCGCGGTCGCCGCGCAAACCGCCGACACCTACATCACGATTCGCGGGTTGCAGGGCCGCCTCGAAGTCGCACGGCACCAGGTGCAGACCGAGCAGGACCTGCTGTCGACCATCAATCTGCTCTATGGAAAGGGCCTCGCGGCGGAACTTCAGGTCAGGCAGGCCGAGGGCGCGCTCGCGCAGGTTCGCGCCACGGTGCCGGTGCTCGAAGCGGCGCTGGACGCGGCGATGAATGCGCTCGACGTGATGCTCGGCGCACAGCCCGGCACGCATCGCGCGGCATTGCTCGCCGGCGGCGAAGTTCCGGTCGCGCCGCGGATCGCGGCGACGGGCACGCCCGGTGAACTGCTCCGGCGCCGACCCGACCTGATCGTCGCCGAGCGGCGTGTGGCGGCATCGAACGCCCGCATCGGCGTGGCCATCGCCGAGTATTACCCGAAGTTCTCGCTGAGCGGACTGATCGGCAGCGCGACCACGATGGGCGCGGGCAATCTGTTTGCCGGCGGCGCGAACCAGGCGGCGGGCGTGCTCGGCCTGCGCTGGCGTCTGTTCGACTTCGGCCGGATCAATGCGCAAATCGCGCAGGCGAAAGGGCAGGATGCCGAAATGCTGGCCGCGTATCGGCTCGCGGCATTGCATGCGACCGAGGACGTCGAGAACGCGTTCTCGGCGCTCGTCAAGCGTGACGAGCAGGCGGCCGTTCTGGCCGACGGCGTCAATTCGCTTGGCCGCGCGAGGGCGGCGTCATTTGCGGCGTACCAGAAAGGCGTCGTGAGCCTGATCGAAGTGTTGCAGGCCGATGAAAGCCTGCTGCGCGCATCGGACGAGCGCGTGCAGGCACGAACCGAATCGGCGCGCGCGGCGGTCGCGGCGTTCAAGGCGCTCGGCGGTGGGTGGCAGGCGCCGGAAGCGCAGGCTGTTGCGAGCCGGTAGCGATAACTTCGGAACCTGATCGGTCGGACCGGACAAGCGTCGAATGATTGCGATGCCCGGCGCCGTGCCCAGTGCGCGTCCACGGTGCCTGCGGATCTGATGAGCAACGCGGAGCAGTAGTCGAATTGTCCCCCATGAGTTACAATCGATTCATGTTCAAAGTCCTGACCACCCCCCAATTCGACAAATGGCTTGACGGCCTTCGCGACCCGGTCGGCAGCGCCGCGATCAGCCTGCGCCTCGAGCGGGCAAAGCTCGGCAACCTTGGCCAGTGGCGTACCATCGGCGATGGCGTCAATGAAATGAAGATCGACGTAGGGCCGGGGTATCGGGCCTACTTCGTGCGGCGCGGAAAGATCATCGTCGTGGTGTTGTGTGGCGGGGACAAGTCGACGCAGAAGAAGGACATCAAGACGGCGAAGCAAATCGCCGCCGAACTGGAGGATTGAATATGAAAATCAGCGAACTGGCCGAATTCGATGGCTCGAAGTACCTGAAGGATGAGGAAGCGATTCGTCACTATCTGGCGCAGGCGTTCGAAGACGGGGATCCTCGACTGATCCAGGCCGCGCTCGGGAACGTCGCGAAGGCGCGTGGCATGACGGCGCTGGCGCGGGAGTCCGGTGTGAAGCGTGAAGCGCTCTACCGTGCGTTGTCGGAGGGTGGGAACGCGGAGTTTGCAACGATCATGAAGGTTGTCGCCGCGTTGGGATTGCATCTGACCGTTGCGCCGACCACGCAGACCGCCGAAGCCGCACCCGCGCCTGAACCGACTTCGCGCGCGCGCTCGCACGCACGTGCGGCGGCCCACGGATGATGTCCTCAAGGGGCTGCAAACTTCGCGCCGGCCCACCCGTATTGATCCGGTCGGCATCGAACGGTGCGGCACGCCGCTACCGATGTATCGCCTCCCGCAACCGCCTCACCTCCCGTTCCGACACCGGCGCCGCCCGATTCCCCCACGCGCCGCGCACATAGCTGACCACCGCCGCGATCTCGCTGCTCGTCAGCGCGCCGCGCATTGCCGGCATCCGGCGCACGGGCCCGGTTTGGCCCGGCGCCGGCCGCGCGCCTTCGACGACGATGCGGATCGCACTCGTCGGATCCGCCGCGAGCACGGCCGGATTCCCGGCAAGCGCCGGCCCCCGATCGCGCACCCCCATGCCGTCCGCACCATGGCAACGCGCACAGAACCCCACGTACACACCGCCCCCCGGCGCCTGCTGACCGCCTTCCGGACGCGGCCCGGCGGCCGTCAGCCGCGGCACGCCGACGCCCAGCGGATTCGTCGCGGCAGTCGGTTGCGCGGGCAACGACTTCAGGTACACGGCGATCGCCTGGCGGTCGGCATCCGTCAGCAACGCGGTGCTTTCGCTGACGACCGGTGCCATCGCACCGAATACCGCGCCGCGTTGCGCGTGACCGCTGCGCAGGAACGCGGCGATGTCGTCGGCCGACCAGCGGCCGAGGCCGTCGGTATCCGCGCCGGTCAGGTTCGGCGCGAACCAGTGGTCGTTGATGCCGCCGGTCAGGAACGCGGGGCTGCGCTCGTCGTAGCCGCGTTCGTTGTAGGCCGGCCCGCGCGGCGTATGGCATGCGCCGCAATGGCCGAGCCCCTGCACGAGATACGCGCCGCGATTCCATTGCGCCGATTGCGACGGCTGCGGCGTGAATCGGCCTCGGTTCGAGAACACGAGGCTCCAGAGGCCGAGCGCCCAGCGCTGGTTGAACGGAAACGACAACTGCGTGAGCTTCGCCGCGTTCGCGGATGGCGCGACGCCGCGCATGAAATACGCATACAGCGCGCGCACGTCGTCGTCGCTCAGGTGCGCGAACGACGGGTACGGCATGGCCGGATACAGCCGGCTGCCGTCCGCGCGCACGCCGCGCCGCATGGCATCGTCGAACTGCCGTAGCGTGTAGTTGCCTATGCCGTGCGCCGGGTCCGGCGTGATGTTCGGCGCATAGATCGGCCCGAACGGCGAATTCACCGGCTGGCCGCCCGCGTACGGCGTATGGTCGGCCGCGTCGTGGCACGCGGCGCAATCGCCGGCGAGCGCGAGGTAGCGGCCGCGCGCGATCGTCGCGGCGTCGGCGCTCGCGGCAGCCGCGGCGATCACCGGGCGGCGGGCGGTCGAAGCGGAAGCGGCGTCGGGCGGCGGGGCGGACGCGGCCGAACCCTGCGCCGCGTCCCTCGACCGGGAAAGCCGCGGATCGTCTCTCGCGCGAGCGGACATCGACGCGCCGGCATCGGCCGCCGACGCGCCAATCCGTACGAACCGCCAGCCCGACGCGGGTTCGGGCGCTTCCGCCGCCGATGCGGCGCCGGCTGTCTCGCCGGCCGAGGCCGCATTGTCGTCGCGCTGCCTGTCGCATCCGCAGAGCGCGACGCATATCGCGAGCAAGACACCCGCGCGGCGGCCCGGAACTCGGAACGTGAACGAAGCGAACGAGATCAGCGCCATGGGCTGCAAGGCCCCACGAAAGCGGTGACGATCCCCGTAAACACGAGACCGATCACGAAACCGAGCGCGGCAAGCATTCCGCAGCGCGCGAGAAAGCGCGTACTGTCGTCGCGCGTCGCGACGGACGCCTCGGCATCGTGCCGGTGCCGCCACGCGCGTGCGAGCCACGTCGCGCAGGCCGCGGCCAGCGCGAACGCGCCCGCGGCGATCAGCGCGAGCCACACGCCGACATGCGCCCAGCGCGGCACGGCTTGCGCGACACCGAGCGGATAACACGCGGTGGACGCAAGCGTCTCCGACACCAGCATCTGCGCGAACCACAGCGCGGGCGCACCGACGAGGCCGGCGGCGATCGCGAGCAGCGGGGTCCATGCGCGTCGGGCGTCGTTCATCCCGCGCTCCTCAGCCAGAACGGCGACACGTACAGCGCGGTGAAGATGAACAGCCACACGATGTCGACGAAGTGCCAGTAGAGCCCGCCGACCGTCAGTGCGACGCGCCGCTCGCGATCGAAGAAGCCGGCGGTCGTCCAGCCGGCGAGCAGTGCGAGGATGACGAGGCCCGCCACCACGTGCGCAAGGTGGAACCCGGTGATCGTGAAATAGAGGCTGCCGTACAGGTGCGCGGTCGGGCCGTACGGATGCTCGCGCCATTCGTGCAGCTGGACGAGCGCGAACGCGGCGCCGAGCACCAGCGCGACGGCGAGCATCGCGACCGCGCGCGCCTGCCGCCCGGCCCGCACCGCACGCTCCGCGAGCCACACGAATACGCTGCTCGACAGCAGCACGACCGTGTTGCCGGCCGCGAGCGCGAGCTTCGGCATCCCTTCGGGCGGCCACGGCGCGGAAGATTGCGACTGCAGGTAGAAGTAGCAGAACAGCAGGTAGCCGAACAGCCCGGCCTCGGTCACGATCAGCGTCAGTACGCCCCACCAGCCGCCCGCGCGCTCGCCGCAACTGCCGACGGGCAGCGGGTCGATGCAGGCAGCCGGCGCGCCGGCCGGCACCGTCGCCGACGGCGGTTCGTCCGGATGAAGCCCGGCCGCGCCGGCGGGCGCCTGCGTGTCGGCGCGGGCCGGCGGGCGCGTGCGTTGTCCGAGCGTGCGGCGCGGCCACAGCCACGCGCCGGTCGCGATCGTGCAACCCGCAACCGCCGCACAGACGAGTGCGGGCGAGCGCACGAGCATCGCCGCGAACACGCCGGTCGCGAGCAGCGCGAGCACGAACGGCACGCAGCTGTCGTCGGGCATCTTCAGGATCGCGTCCGGCGTCGCGGCAAGCGGCGTGACCGCGAGCGCCTCGCGCCCATCCGCGAGCCGGTAGCCGACGCGCATGGTGGTGCGCGTCGGATCGTCGCGCGTTTCCCACAGCGGGTGCCGCGACGCGACGAGCGGCAGCACCGCGAAGTTGTACACGGGCGTCGGCGACGCGACCGACCATTCGAGGCCGGGCGCGCCCCACGGGTTGTCGCCGGCGCGTGCGCCGCGCCGTGCGCTCACCAGCGCGTTGACGACGAACATCACGATGCCGATCCCGAACACGAACGAGCCGATCGTCGTCAGCAGGTTCGACGTGTCCCAGCCCATCCCGGACGGATAGGTATAGATGCGGCGCGGCATCCCGAGCAGCCCCGAGAGGTGCATCGGGAAGAAGCCGAGGTTGAAGCCGACCAGGACGACCCAGAAGGTCCAGCGGCCGAACCGCTCGTTCATCATCCGCCCGGTGAATTTCGGGAACCAGTACGCGACGCCGCCGAGCACCGGGAACACGTTGATGCCGAGCAGCACGTAATGCAGGTGTGCGACGACGAAGTACGTGTCGGTGAGCTGCCAGTCGAGCGGCACCGCGGCCGTCATCACGCCCGACACGCCGCCGATCACGAACATCAGCACGAAGCCCGCGAAATACAGGAACGGCGTGCGGAACACCGGGCGGCCCGTCCAGATCGTCGCGATCCACGCGAACACCGCGACCGCGCTCGGGATCGAGATCAGCATGCTCGCGGCGCCGAAGAACGCGAGCGCGAGCGGCGCGATACCGGTCGCGAACATGTGGTGGACCCACACTTCGAAGCCGATCAGCATCGTCGCGACCGTCGATACCGCGACGGCCTCGTACGCGACGAGCGGCCGCCGGCAGAAGGTCGGCAGTGCGTCCGACACGATCCCCATCGCGGGCAGCACGACGACGTACACCCACGGATGCGCGAACATCCAGAACAGGTGTTGCCACAGGAGCGGCCGGCCGCCTTGCGCGACGTCGAAGAAGTGCGTGCCCGCGTTGCGGTCGAGCCACAACAGCAGGAACGCGAGGCTCACCGACGGCACGGCGACGAGGTTCGCGACCGACGCGGTCAGCGTGCCCCAGACGATGATCGGCAGCCGGTCGATCGACATCCCGTGCGCGCGCATTCGCAGCAGCGTGACGACGAAGTTCGCGGCGCCGCCCGTCGTCGAGATGCCGAGCAGGATCATCCCGAGCGCATAGATGTCGATGTTCGCGCCGGCGCTGTAGTCGAGCGACGTGAGCGGCACGTAGTTGAACCAGCCGCCGTCGGGCACCGCGCCGAGCGGAAAGCTCGCGTACAGGAACAGCCCGGCGAACAGGAACGACCAGTATGAGAACGCGTTGAGCCGCGGGAACGCCATGTCGCGCGAGCCGAGCATCAGCGGCCACAGGTAGTTCGCGAAGCCGGACAGCACCGGTAGCGCGTACAGGAAGATCATCGTGACGCCGTGCATCGTGAACAGCGCATCGTATTGCGCGGGCGTGAGCAGCGTCGCGTTCGGCCGCGCGAGCTGGATGCGCATCACGAGCGCCTCGACGCCGCCGAGCAGCAGGAACGCGAATGCCGTGACGATGTAGCGGAGCCCGATGCGCTTGTGGTCGACGGTGCCGAGCCAGCCGCGCCAGCCGGGTTCCGATTCCCACAGTTCCGCCAGCGCGCGCTCGTGCGCGGAACCGGGCGGCGCTTCGCCGAGGTCGGGTACGCGGCTGAGCGGGGCGGGCGTGTCGCGGGCAACGTCCATCGGCATCCTCCGTTCAGTGCAGCGTCGCGAGATACGCGGCGAGATCGTCGGCGTCGCGCGGCGCGAGCGCGATCGACGGCATCAGCGACTGCGGCTTGACCTGCCGCGCATGCGCGATCCAGCGGCGCAGGTCGTCGGGGGTGTTGTCGAGCGTGCCGGCCGCGAGCAGCCGGCGCGAGCCGACGTGCGTGAGGTCGGGGCCGGCGTCGCCTGTCGCGTCGGTGCCGCGCACGGTGTGGCAGCCCGCGCAGCGCGCGGCGAACACGCGCCGGCCATGCCGTTGCGCGTCGGTGCCGGGCACGGGTGCCGGCTGGCGCTGCGCGGCGAGCCACGCACGAAACGCGGCGGGCGGCTCGGCCACGACCTCGAGCGCCATGTGCGCGTGCTGCGCGCCGCAGTATTGCGAGCACTGCCCGCGATAGATGCCCGGCCGGTCGGCCTGCAGCCATTGGCGATTCGTCTGGCCGGGAATCGTCTGCGTCTTGCCGGCGAGCTGCGGCACCCAGAACGCGTGGATCACGTCGGCGCTTTTCAGTTCGATCGCGACGGGCTCGCCCACCGGGATGTGCAGCTCGTTCGCGGTGACGAATGCGCTGCCGCCCGCGTCGTCCGGATAGCGCGCGGCCCACCACCAGTCGTGCGCGGTGACGACGACCGTCAGCGCGGGCGGATGCGGCGGCGTCGCGACCGCACCGAGCACGCGCAGCATGGACACGAGCGCGCCGAACAGCAGCACGATCGAGATCGCACTGCCGACGGTCACGATCGTCATCCCGCTGCCGTGGCTGCCGCCTGCCTGCGCGCGCCGGCGGAACATCGCGATCAGCAGCAGCACGGCGATCGCGACGCAGACGGCCACGCACAGCGCGAGCAGCGCCCAGCCGAGCACGAAGACCGGCTGCGCGGCGGGGCCGGCTGCATGTACGACGTACGCGAGCGGCAGCGGCGCGGCGGGATTGCCGGGCGCGGCGCGCTGGGCGGCCGCGCGCGCGGCGAGCGGCGCGACCGCCCACGCAAACGGTGCGATGCACGCGATATGACGCGTTTTCCTGGACGGCGCAACGAGCAACACGACTCCTTGCCGCATTCGGCGGCGTGACGACAGCCGTTCGCGGCAGAGCAAGTTTCGTGCGCGACGGGCTCGCTCATAGCCAGCCTTGGGGATGCGGAATTGCGCGCGCCACGGCCTGTGCGTTACAGCTGGCTTGTAAATTGGGCGAGCGTTCCCGGCATGCGCCGGGGTGATACGGCTCGCGTGCGCGGCGGCATACCGTTTGCTGGGCGGATCCCGTTCCGGCACGCTGCGGCGCGAAAGCGTCGGCGGCGTGCCGGCCCTCATCGCAAAACGGGAGGACCGACCGTGAAGACCGTCGCGATCACCGGCGCGAGCGCCGGCGTCGGCCGTGCGACCGCCCACGCATTTGCACGGCTGGGCGCGAACGTCGCGCTGCTCGCTCGCGACCCGCGCGCGCTGCACGACACCGCGGGCGAGGTGCGTGCGTATGGCGTCCAGGCGCTCCCGATCGCCGTCGACGTCAGCGACGCGGCCGCGCTCGACGCGGCGGCCGAGCGGATCGAACACGAATTCGGGCCGCTCGACGTATGGGTCAACAACGCGATGGTCACCGTGTTCGCACCGTTCGACGCCATCTCGCCGGAAGACTATGCGCGCGTGACGGCCGTGACCTACCTCGGCTGCGTCTATGGCACGCGTGCCGCGCTCGCACGGATGGCCCCGCGCAACCGCGGCACGATCGTGCAGGTCGGTTCGGCGCTCGCGTACCGGTCGATTCCGTTGCAGGCGCCGTACTGCGGCGCGAAACATGCGATCCGCGGCTTCACCGACGCGCTGCGCTGCGAACTGCTGCATGCACGCAGCCGCGTGCGCGTGACGATGGTGCAACTGCCGGCGATCGACACGCCGCAGTTCGACTGGGCCGAATCCGTGCTGCCGCACGCACCGCGTCCGGTCGCGCCGGTCTATGCGCCGGAGGTGGCGGCCGATGCGATCGTGCACGCCGCGCGGCATCCGTGCCGCGAGCGCTGGGTCGGCTGGTCGTCGCTCGCGGCGATCGTCGCGAACGGCATCGCGCCCGGCTGCTTTGACCGCTATCTCGCGCGGACTGCCGTGCGCGGCCAGCAGCGCGCGGCGCCGGCTGGCCCGCGCGTGTCGAACCTGTGGACGCCCGTGCCGGGCCGGCATGCGACACGTGGCGCGTTCAGCGACGAAGCGCACCGCACGGGCGCCGAGGCCGGGCTCGGCGCGTCGCGCGCGCTCGCATTCGGCGCGGCCGTCGCGGTGCTCGCGGCCGCGTGTGCCGCCGCACGCAAATGGCGCCGGTGAGCGCGATGCGGATCGAGGATTACGCGCTCGTCGGTGACGGTCGCAGCGCGGCGCTCGTCGCGCGCGACGGCAGCATCGACTGGCTGTGCTGGCCGGACTTCGATTCGCCGCCGTGCTTCGCCGCGCTCGTCGGTACGCCGGACAACGGCCGGTTCCGGATCGCGCCGCGCGAGTGCGATGCCCGCGCCACACGCCGCTATCTGCCTGGCACGGCGATCCTCGAAACGACGTTCGAAACGGCGTCGGGCTGCATCTCGATCACCGACTGGATGAGCTGGAACGCGCGCGATCCGTGTCTGATCCGCAGCGTGCGCGGCGAGCGCGGGACGGTCGACGTCGACGTCGATCTCGGCGTGCGCTTCGACTACGGCAGCGCGTTGCCGTGGTGCCGGCGTTTGGGCCGGCGCTGGCGGATGACGACGGGCGGCGATGCGATGTGGCTCGACACCGATGCGCGACTCGACGTGCAGAACGACCGGCTGGTCGGCACGCGACGGATCGCGGCGGGCGAGCGGGTGGATTCCTGCATCAGTTACGCGCGCTCGTTCGACCCGGCGCCGGCCGTGCCCGATGCGTACGCGTCGCTGCACGACACGCAGGCGTTCTGGCGCGTCTGGTCGGATTGCAACGTCGCGAAGGGCCCGCATCGCGACGCGATCGAACGCGCGCTGATCACGGTGAAACTGCTGTCGAGCGTGCGTACCGGGGGCATCGTCGCGGCGCCGACCAGTTCGCTGCCCGAGCGCTTCGGCGGCAAGCGCAACTGGGACTACCGCTTCTGCTGGTTGCGCGATGCGAGCTTCACGCTGCGCGCGCTGGTGCGCTGCGGCTATCGCGATGAGGCCGCGCGCTGGCGCGACTGGCTCGTGCGTGCGATCGCCGATCATCCGTCGCAACTGCAGGTGCTGTATGCGGCCGACGGCGGCCGGCGCGCGGCCGAGTGGCAGGCCGTGCATCTGGCCGGCTACGAAGGCGCGCAGCCGGTGCGCTTCGGCAACGCGGCGGCCGACCAGTTGCAGCTCGACGTATACGGTGAGGTGCTTGGCGCGCTGTACCAGGCGCGCCGGCACGGGCTGCCGCCCGACGACGACGCGTGGACGCTCGAGCGGCGCCTGCTCGAACATCTGGCGACGATCTGGAGCGAGCCGGACGAAGGCATCTGGGAAGTGCGCAGCGGCCGGCATCCGTTCACGTCGTCGAAGGTGATGGTGTGGGCCGCGGTCGAAAGCGCGTACCGCTCCGCGCGCGCATTCGGCCATCAAGCGCCGCTCGACGTGTGGCGGCGCTGGGCCGACGCGGTGCGCGCGGAGGTGCTCGAACACGGTTATCACGCGCAGCTCGGCCGCTTCGTCGACCGCTTCGACGGCGACGGCATCGACGTCAGCCTGCTGCTGATTCCGCTGACGGGGATGCTCGATGCGTCCGACTCGCGCGTGGTCGCGACGGTCGCGGCGATCGAGCGCGAACTGATGGACGACGGCTTGCCGTTCCGCTATCGGCCGCCGCGTTTCGCGGACGGCTGCGAAGGCGACGAGGGCGCGTTTGTCGCGGCCGGCTTCTGGCTCGTGCAGGTGTACCGAATGCAGGGCCGCGACGACGACGCGCATGCGCTGTTCGAGCGGCTGCTCGGCTTGCGCAACGACGTGGGGTTGCTGTCCGAGGAATACGACGTGAACGCGCGGCGCCTGTGCGGGAATTTTCCGTTCACGCTCGCGCAGGTCGGGCTCGTGAACGCGGCGCTCGCGCTGCAGGGGAACGGGCGGGACGACGTCGACATCGGCTAGGGTGTCGCGCAGCCGTCCCGCGCCTGGCTTACTTACGATTCGCCTTTGCTTCCCTTGCTGCTCTTGTCGCCGTGTTCGCCGTTGCCCGGCAGCACGGCCGACAGCACCTGCCGCGCGGTCTCGACGATCACGTTGCCCTCCCGCGCGTCGCCTTTCACCAGCGTTTCGGCGAAATGCTTCGCCTGCTGCAGCGTCACGTGCGGCGGCAGCGGCGGCACCTCGGGGTCGCTCTTCACTTCGAGCACGACCGGCCGGTCGGACGCGAGCGCTTCGTCCCACGCGGCGCCGAGCTGTTCCGGATCGTCGACGTAGATGCCCTTGAGGCCGAGCAGCGTCGCGAAGCGGTAGTACGGCACGTTCGGGATCTGCTGCGATGCGTCGAACTTCGGGTCGCCTTCCATCACGCGTTGTTCCCACGTGACCTGGTTCAGGTCCTCGTTGTTCAACACCATGCAGATCCAGCGCGGGTCGGGCCACTGGCGCCAATATTTCGCGACGGTGATCAACTCGGCCATGTTGTTCATTTGCATCGCGCCGTCGCCGACCATCGCGATCACCGGGCGCACCGGGTGCGCGAACTTCGCGGCGATCGCGTAGGGCACCGCCGCGCCCATCGACGCAAGCCCGCCGGACAGCGACCCCATCATTCCGCGCCGCATCATCAGGTCGCGCGCATACCAGTTTGCGCAGGAGCCCGAATCGCTCGTCAGGATCACGTCGTCGGGCAGGCGTGGCGACAGTTCGGTGAACGCCCGCTGTGGATTCACGCCCCGCCCGGCGCTGGCCCTCGCGGCGGCGCGGGCCGCGAGCGTGTCGTGCCAGTCGCGGTTCCATTTCGCGATCCGGTCGCGCCATGCGGTGTCGCGACGCTCGTTCAGCAGTGGTAGCAGCGCGCGCAGCGTCTCGGCGCTGTCGCCGACGAGGTTGACTTCCATCGGGTAGCGCAGGCTCAGCATGTCGGCCTTCAGGTCGATCTGCACGCCGCGCGCCTGACCTTCCTTCGGCAGGAATTCCGAGTACGGAAAGCCGGAGCCGACGACCAGCAGCGTGTCGCATTCGGTCATCAACTCGTAGCTCGGCTTGGTGCCGAGCAGCCCGATCGAGCCGGTGACCCACGGCAGGTCGTCCGGCAGCGCGGCCTTGCCGAGCAGCGCCTTCGCGGCGCCCGCGCCGAGCCGGTCGGCCACCGCGATGACTTCGTCGGTCGCCTTCAGCGCGCCGGCGCCGACCAGCAGCGCAACTTTCGACCCCGCGTTGAGCACGTCGGCCGCGCGCCGCAGGTCGTCCGCATACGGCACGACTTTCGGCGCGGTATAGCCGACCCCCGAATGCACGGTGCCGTGCGCGCGCTTCGGCGGCGCGTAGTCGAGCTCCTGCAGGTCGTTCGGCAGCACGAGCGCCGTGACCGTTCGCGCGCCGAGCGCGGTGCGTACCGCACGGTCGACCAGGTGGCGCACCTGGCCGGGCACCGTCGCAAGCTGGACGAATGCGCCTGCAACGTCCTTGAAAAGCGCCGGAAGATCGACTTCCTGCTGATAGTGGCCGCCGAGCGCCGCGCGCGCCTGCTGGCCGACGATCGCGAGCACCGGCATGTGGTCGAGCCGCGCGTCGTACAAGCCGGTCACGAGGTGCGCGGCGCCGGGGCCCGATGTTGCGACGCATACGCCGAGCTCGCCTGTAAATTTTGCATGCGCGGACGCCATGAAGGCCGCCATCTCCTCGTGGCGCGCCTGGATGAATTCGATCTTGCCGTCCGCGCGGTTCAGCGCGCCGAAAAAGCCGTTGATGCCGTCGCCCGGGTAGCCGTAGATGCGGCGCACGCCCCAGTCGTACAGCCGCTCGACGATGAAATCCGCCACTGTCGCCATGCCGTTTCTCCTTGGTTCGGGATGAGTCGATGCGAGGCTGCCGCGCAAGGCACATGCCGCGCCGCATGCGGTGGGCACAGCGGTTGCACGCGGCATCCGCACGCAACAGCAAGCTGACCGGAGCCCAACGATGCCACTTTCCGCCGCACCGACGATCGACGACGTGCGCGCTCGCGCGTACCGCGTGCCGACCGACGGGCCCGAAGCCGACGGCACCTACGCATGGACCGCGACGACGGTCGTCGTCGTCGAGATCGACGCGGGGCCCGTGACGGGGCTCGGCTATACGTACACGGACGCGAGCGCCGTGACGCTCGTGGCGTCGCTGCTGGCCGGCGTATTGCGCAACCGGCCGGTGGTGGATATCCCGGCCGCGGTCGATGCGCTGTGGCGCGCGGTGCGCAACGTCGGCCGCAGCGGGATCGCGGCGACCGCGATTTCGGCGCTCGATGTCGCGCTGTGGGATGCGAAGGCGAAACTCGCCGACGTGCCGCTCGCGCTGCTGATGGGCCGCGTGCGCGACCGCGTGCCGGTGTACGGCAGCGGCGGCTTCACGACTTACGATGCGCCGACGCTTGCCGCGCAGCTCGACGCCTGGCGGGCCGAACACGTACGCGCATGCAAGATCAAGATCGGCATGGCGGACGCGCACGATCCGTTGCGCGTGCGCGCGGCGCGCGACGCGCTCGGGCCCGGCGTCGACCTGTTCGTCGATGCGAACGGCGCGTATGCGCCACGCACTGCGCTCGCGTTCGCGCAGGCCGCCGCCGATTGCGACATTCGCTGGTTCGAGGAGCCGGTCAGCAGCGACGACGTCGCCGGGTTGCGGTTCGTGCGCGAGCACGTCGGCGCGCGAATCGACGTCGCGGCCGGCGAATACGCGTATACGCCTGACGATTTCCGTCGCCTGCTGGAGGGCCGAGCAGTCGACGTGCTGCAGGCCGACGCAACGCGCTGCGGCGGCGTCAGCGGCTTTCTGGCGGCCGCCGCAGTTGCCGATGCATACCACGTCGACCTGTCCGCGCATTGCGCGCCCGCGCTGCACCGGCACGTCGGATGCGCGGCGCGGCGCCTGCGTCACGTCGAATGGTTTCACGATCACGTCCGCATCGAGCGAATGCTGTTCGACGGCGCGCCGATGCTCGTCGACGGCGCACTGGAAATCGACGCGACGCGCGCGGGGCTCGGCCTCGAATTGCGCGCCGCCGACCTGCTGGATTTTGCGCGCTGAATGCCGACGAGGAGGAACGATGCGACACCGCCGATACCGCGCCGCCGAGCGTGACAGGTTACTGGCCGACGCCGCGCGGCTGCTCAACCGCAGCGCGCTGCTGCTGGCCGGCTCGGTACTCGCCGACAGCGGCGTCGAGCATTACCGCGGCACCTTTCACAATCGCGCGATGCTCGCGCCGCTCGCGATGTCCACGCTGTCGGTGATCGCGAGCGTGCACGGCCATGCGGACGACACGCCCGCGCGCCATCGGCTGCGCGACGCGGTGCACGTCGCGTCGGCGGCGGTCGGCGTCGCCGGTTCGGCGTTCCACCTGTACAACGTGACAAAGCGGCCGGGCGGGTTCAGTTGGCACAACCTGTTCTACGGCGCACCGCTCGGCGCGCCGTTCGCGCTGCTGCTGTCGGGCGCGCTGGGCGCGGCGGGCGAGCGGTTGCGCGAGAGCCCGGCCGACGCGCCGCGGCTCGCCGGACTGCCGGCCGGGCGCGCGCTGGCCGGGCTCGTCACGGCGGGGCTCGTCGGCACGCTCGGCGAAGTCGGTCTGCTGCATTTTCGCGGCGCGTTCCAGCATCGCGCGATGTTCGCGCCGGTCGTCGTGCCGCCGGCGGCCGCCTTGGCGACCGCACAGCTCGCGCTGTCGCGCCCGCGCGCCGACCGGCGCTTCTGCCGCGCGTGGCTGCGCGCGACGGCCGTGCTCGGCTTCATCGGCGTCGCGTTCCATGCGCGCGGCGTCGCGCGGCAGATGGGCGGCTGGCGCAACTGGTCGCAGAACCTGCTGTCGGGCCCGCCGCTGCCGGCGCCGCCGAGCTTCACCGCGCTCGCGATCGCGGGGCTCGCCGCGACCGCGCTCGCCGAACAGGAGGCGCGATGAACGACGCAAGCCGCAAGCCGGTCGCGCTGCCGCGCTATCCGGGCTACGACGTGCTCGCCAAGCGCGATACGCCGTCGTGGAACGATGCGACGCGGCGTGCGATCGATGCACGCTTGCGCGTCGCGGCCAATGCGCCGCGTTATCTGGATTCCGAACGATTTGCGACGCTCGGTGCGCTGTGTGCGCGCATCGTGCCGCAGCAACCGGGCGGCGCGGGCGCGATCCCGACCACCGCGCTGATCGACGCGCGGCTCGCGGCCGACGACGGCGACGGCTATCGCGATGTGCGCCTGCCGCCGCTGCGCGCCGCCTGGCAGACGGGCCTCGCCGCACTCGACGCGATGGCACGCCACGCGCATGGCTGCCCGTTCGCGGCGCTCGGCGCACGCGACGCCGATGCGTTGCTGCACGCGGTACAGAAAGGCGATATCGATCCGCAGGTAGCGCAGGCCTGGGCCGGCATGGACCCGCAGACGTTCTTCATGAAGCGCGTGCTGATGGATATTTGCGGTGCGTATTACGGGCATCCGTTCGCATGGAACGAAATCGGCTTCGGTGGCCCCGCGAGCCCGCGCGGCTACGTGCGAATGGACTTCAACCGCCGCGACCCGTGGGAAGCGGAAATGCGCGTGGAGGAGGGCGATCGCGATGGCCGCCAATGAACCGCTGTCCGCGCCGACGCCGCGCGGCCGCGACGGCCGTGCACCCGATCCGTTACGCGTGGGCGGCTGGTCGCCGATGCGGATGTTCCGCGACGACGACGCGGTCGACTTCGTGATCGTCGGCACCGGGGCAGGCGGCGGCACGCTCGCATGCAAGCTCGCCGAATACGGTTTCTCGGTCGTCGCGCTCGATGCGGGCGCCTGGTGGCGGCCGCTCGAGGAATTCGCATCGGACGAGACGCATCAGCACAAGCTGTTCTGGACCGACGAGCGGATCTGCGACGGCGCCGATCCGCTGACGCTCGGCACCAACAACAGCGGCCGCGCGATCGGCGGCAGCACCGTGCATTTCGCGATGGTGTCGCTGCGGTTCCGGCCCGCGTGGTTTCACTCGCGTAGCGCGCTCGGCTATGGCGTCGACTGGCCGCTCGACTGGCGCGAGATGTGGCGCTACTACCGCGAGGTCGAACAGGCGTTGAAGATCAGCGGGCCGGTGAACTACCCGTGGGGCCCGCCGCGCCCGCGCTATCCGTATCGCGCACACGAACTGAACGCGGCCGCGCTCGTGCTCGCACGCGGCGCGGAGGCAATGGGCATCGACTGGACGCCGACGCCGCTCGCGACACTATCCGCGCCGCGCGGCCGCGCCCATCCGTGCGTGTATCGCGGCTTCTGCATCGCCGGCTGTGCGACGAATGCGAAACAGAGCGCGCTGATCACGTGGATACCGCGCGCGGTCGCGGCCGGCGCCGAAGTGCGCGATCTCGCGATGGCGCTGCGCATCGAGGCCGAAGGCGACCGCGTGACCGGCGTGCACTACCAGCGCGACGGCCGCACCCGGTTCCAGCGCGCGCGCAACGTCGTCGTCGCCGGTTATGCGATCGAGACGCCGCGCCTGTTGCTGCTGTCCGCGAACGGGCGGCATCCGCAGGGGCTCGCGAACAGCTCGGGCCTCGTCGGCCGCTACCTGATGGCGCAGCTCAACCAGGCGTCGTGGGGGACGATGGACGACGAAGTGCGCTGGTACAAGGGGCCGCCGTCGCTGTCGATCACCGAGCACTGGAACTACGCGGACGAAGGCAAGGATTTCTTCGGCGGCTACTGCTGGATGAGCCAGGGGCCGCTGCCGATCGAATGGGCGCGCAAGGTCGCCGCGCGCGGGCTGTGGGGCGACGCGCTGAAGCGCGAGATGGCGCGCTACAACTTCCAGGCCGGCCTGAAGATCGTCGGCGAGACGCTGCCCCGCGCGGACAACCGCGTGACGCTTGCCGACGAACGCGATGGGTTCGGACTGCCGGTCGCGCGCGTCACCTATTCGTACGACGACAACGATCGCCGGATGATCCGCCACGCGCTCGCGCAGATGGCGCGTTCGCTGGAGGCGGCCGGCGCGCGCGACATCTGGCACGAGGAAGACGACACGTGCCATCTCGCGGGCACCGTGCGGATGGGCGACGACCCGGCGACGAGCGTCGTCGATGCCGACTGCCGCAGCTGGGACATCCCGAACCTGTGGGTGTGCGACGGCTCGGTGTTTCCGACGGTGGGGGGCGTCAATCCGTCGCTGACGATCCAGGCGATCGCGTGCCGCACCGCCGACCGCATCCGCGCGCTGGTCGCGCGTGGCGACGCGCATGCGCGTGCGCGATGGCGGTGAATCGTGCCGCACGGCTCCGGCAGCGGCCGATACGACGTTGCGTACGAGCGAGGATGCCGCACGTGAACCGTTCACATTCTTATGGAGAAATCGTCTCATGCCTGCATTCAACCGTTCATCCATACACCGCTGTGCCGCCTGCGTACTGCTGACGGTGTGCGTGACGGCGCTGCCCGCGGCCGGACAATTGCGCCCTCCGAGTCCCGCCAGCGTGCCCGACACGTCTACGCAGGCGTTCAAGCGCGCCGATCGCAAGATGATGGAAGCGATGGACAGCGCGCCGTACACGGGCGACGCCGACCGCGATTTCGTCGCGCACATGGCGCCGCATCATCAGGGCGCCATCGACATGGCGCAGGTCGAGCTCAAATACGGCAAGGACCCGACACTGCGGCAGCTCGCGAGCCGGATCGTCGCCGCGCAGCGCGACGAGATCGCGTTGATGGAGCGCTGGCAGAAGGAGCACGGCAAGACGCCGTGAACCGCGATGCAGGACGGAGATACGCAGCCGGCCCCACCGGCGGTTCCGCCTCCGGCAAGCGGCAATAACGAACACGCGCCGACGCAATGGCCGCAAGCACGGGCAGCCGCGGCAGGAGGCGCGATGCATGGACGGTGAGCACATGGCGGAAGATCGCTCGATCGACAGTGTGGCAGGCTACATGGCCGTGATCGGCGCGCAGCGGCAGACGATGGCGCTGCGGCTCTTTCGCGGCCAGTGCAACGCAGGCTGGCCGCTCGTGCCGGGCATCGCGCGGCAGCGTGCGTCGCCCGACGTCGAAGCGCGGATGCTCGACGAATTCACGCGGCATGCGCTGCCGCATCTCGAACCCGGGCAGGCCCTCGATGCGTGCGACTGGCTCGCACTCGCGCAGCAGCACGGGATGCGCACGCGCCTGCTCGACTGGTCCGGCAACGCGCTGGCCGCGCTGTGGTTCGCGGTCCGGCGCGCGAGCGAATCGGGTGGCGACGGCGTGGTGTGGTGCCTGTCGCACGACGCCGACGACATCGCGACCGCCGCCGAGCGGCGCGCGCCGCTGCAGGTCACGTGCACCAAGGTGTTCCGGCCGCGCCACGTGATGCCGAGGATTACCGCGCAGGACGGCTGGTTCACGATTCACTGTTACGACGCCGGTGCCGAGCGCTTCGTGCCGCTCGACGAGCATGCGGATCTCGCCGGCCGCCTGATGCGGATCGTCGTGCCGGGCGCCCGGTTCGCGACGATCCGGCGGGAGCTGGCCGGCGTCGGCGTGAGCATCGCGACGATCTTTCCGGATCTCGACGGCATCGCGCAGTTGATCGACACGCGCTATTTCCCGGACGACGTGGACACGCACGCGCCGCGGTAAAGCCCGCGCAGGCCGTACGGGCCGGGCACGCGAGATGCTTGTTTCATGGCGCGCATACGGGACCGAACCCCAAGTCCCGGCTAGCGACCGGTTCGCGTCGGGCGGGATGGCGGTGCATGCGCGCATTCAAACGAACGATCGAATCCGGAGGCTCTCATGCGCGAACCCAACGACCCACCGAGCGACCGTCGCGACACGGCGTGCGAGCCCGGCGCCAGTGCCCAGTCGGCCGGGCACGCCGTCACGCGCGCATTCGAACGTTTTGCGTCGAGCGTCACGACCTGGGCCGGCTCGCCGGTGGCGTTCGGCAGCGCGGTCGCCATCACCGTGCTGTGGCTCGTGAGCGGGCCGCTGTTTCATTACTCCGACGCGTGGCAGCTCGTCATCAATACCGGCACCACGATCATTACGTTCCTGATGGTGTTCCTGCTGCAGCGCAACCAGAACCGCGACAGCGTGGCGTTGCACCTGAAGCTCGACGAGCTGCTCGCGGTCACGCGCGCGGCGAGCGACCGGCTGATCGGGATCGAGGATGCGTCGGAGGACGAACTGCGCGCGTTGGCGCAGACCTATGTCGAGATGGCGCAGCGCGCGGCCGAGCGCGGCGACGACGAGCCGGGGGGAAAGCGCGCGGAAACGGCTGACGCGCCACCCGAATCGTGATCTTTCGATCGAGCGTTCGAACGATGCACGGCCCGATGATTTTTCAAACGCTTGTCGTTTCTGGCGCCGCCTCGCGGCGCGACCGCGTGCATGCGACGCTCGCAGCGGGGAACGGCACGTGCTGTACACAGAAACGAAACCCGGCTGTTCCGGGTATTGCCAACGGTGCTTCCATGAACTCGAGAACCCCTTCGAATCCGTTGCTGAATCTTGCGGTAGCCGTCGCCTGCGGGGCGGCCGCGATGTACTTCCTCGATCCGTCGTCCGGCCGGCGCCGGCGCGCTTATCTGCGCGACAAGGCGGTTGCGGGCCGGCACGACGTGGCCGATTATGCGAATACGCAGGTGAAGCGGGCGGCCGACCATGCGCGCGGCGCGATCGCCGGCCTGCGGGCGGACTGGCTCGCGGGCGATGTGAGCGACGTGCAGGTCGCCGAGCGCGTGCGTGCGGCGCTCGGCAGGCTCGTCGCTCGCCCGCGCGACATCGACGTGAGCGTCGAGCGCGGCAACGTGTGCCTGACCGGACAGGTCGAGGAGGGCGAACGGCAGGCGCTGATCGACGGCGTCGCCGCGCTGCATGGCGTGCATCGCGTCGAGGACGCGCTGGGCGCGCGCAGCGAATACAAGGCGCCGCCCGGCGGTCATTCGCACTGACGCGGCCGCGGCTGCCCGCACTGGCGGGGGCCGGCGAACGAGTACGACACGCATTCGGCGCACGCACGGCTGCCGGCGCGACGGCAGCCTGGCGCCTCAACCGGAGCAAGCCCATGACCGAACGCCAGCCCCCCGACACGACGCCGCCGCAACCGGAGTCCGGCGCGCACGACGCGCTCGAACACCTGCTGGGCAGCCTGCATCGACACGGCTTCCTGCGCTTCGCGAACGAGGTCGTCAGCGCGAACGCACGGCTGGCCGACACGTTCGTCGACGCGCTCGACAAGCCCGGCATGCAGAGCGGCATGCAGAATCTCGCGATGCTCGTGACGGCGCTGTCGCGCATTCCGCCGGAACAGTTCGGTCGCGCCGCGTTCGCGGCGGCCGACGCGCTGCATCACGTGGGCGCCTGGCAGCCGGGGCAGCACGCGCATGTCGCGCCCGGCGTGCGCGGCGTCTATCGGCTGCTGCACGACGAGGCGCTGTGGGATGCGTTGACGCCGCTGCTCGAAGGGTTGAAGGTTTTCGCCCAGGGCCTCGCGCGCGATCCGCAGTCGCCGGTCGCCGGGCTCAACGAGACGACGAAAGACGCGTGAGCGCGTCCGGTTGCAGATCGTACGCCGCCCACAGGCCGGCAAACTGACGGATGATGCGCTGCGTCGGCGCGCTTGCCGGCCAGTGCGGCACCGCGTCGATGCCGACCCAGCGGCACAGCGCGATTTCGCGGCCCGGGCACGCGTGCGCGCCGCACGGCAGGCTCGCGACGAAGACATGATGGCGTTTCACGCTGCCGTCCACGTAGAAGAAATACGCGAGTTCGAGATCGGCGAGCCCTGTTTCCTCGCGAAGTTCGCGATGCGCGGCGTCGAGCGCCGATTCGCCGCGCCGGATCACGCCGCCCGGCAGCGTCCAGCGCGACGACCGTCCGCGCGCGACCAGCAGCACGCGCTGGTTGCGATGGCAGTCGATCGTCGCGCGTTCCTTCGCGAGCGGCGCGAGCGGCACTGCGCGAACGGGGAAATCGGGCGGGTCGGGTAGCGTCATGCAGTGCAGGCGGCGGGCAATTGAAAGATCCATGCGCCTGTGACGCAACGTGCGTTCCTGCGTCGTCGCCGCGCGGGCTGCCCTGTGAACGTGTCCCGCGAGCTTGGTGACCGTCGTCCGCGATTTTTCAACGGCTTGTCATTTCTGCCGCCGGCCGTCGCGCCCGCTTCGGGCGGGCGGCTCGGTGCGGGGCGCGGCGATCACGCGTCGCCGTGTTCGCCGCCTGGCGCGCGAGGCGGCGGCGCCCCGTTTTCCGTCCCGGCCGGCTTGCCTTCGGCGGGGTCGTGCGCGCTGCGCGGTGGCGGCGTGGCCGTGCCGCGGCGCTTGCCTTCGGGGCCGGGCGTGCTGTCGCCGCGATCTTCGCCGCGTGTGTCGGTGTCGAGTGAGGTCGAGCGTGTCATGGTTCGCGAGTCCTGTCGGGGCGGTCGGCGCGCACCCGTCGCGCATCGGGCGTGCCGCGGTGGGACGAAGCCGTTGCCGGGCCCGCTGTTTGCTTGATCGCGCGCTTGAGGTCGGCGCGGGCAATGACGCCTGCGCCCGCCGCCTGGAGCCCCGTTTCATGCCCGATGCGATCTTGTGCCCGTTACCCGTTCGTGAGCGATTCGGCCTCGTGCTGCGGCGCGCGTTGACGCCCGGACGATGCGGCGCCGGTGCGCCGGACGCGTTCGTGCCGGCGATGGCCGGTGTCTTGCTGTCGACGCCGCTGCGCGTGCCGTGGCCGACGTTCGAGCGCTGGCCGGCCGCCGTCGCCCGTGCAGGCGACGGCCAGTCCGGCGGCGGCGGCTCGGGCGCCGCGCCGGGCCGCAACGGCGAGCACCCGACCGATGCGCCGGGCGGCGGCGGCGGCGACGACCATCCGCACGACGATCGCGGCGGCCGCACCGGCGGCGACGGGAACGGCAGCGACGGCGACGGCGAACCCAAGCGGCGCAGCAAGAAGCCGCTGATCATCCTGGGCGCGGTGGTGTTCGTGCTGCTCATCGGCGGGCTCGTCTGGTGGCTCGCGACGCGCAACCAGGAAAGTACCGACGATGCCTACACCGACGGCAATGCGGTCGCGGTCGCGCCACATGTGTCCGGCTACGTGACGCGGCTGGCCGTCGACGACAACACATACGTGCGGCGTGGCGACGTGCTCGTCGAGATCGATCCGCGCGACTATCGCGCGCAGGTCGATGCGGCGCGTGCGCAACTCGGTCTCGCGCAGGCACAGCTCGACGCATCGCGCGTGCAGCTCGACATCGCGCACGTGCAGTATCCGGCCCAGTATCGGCAAGCGCGTGCCCAGATCGAATCGGCGGAAGCTGCGTATCGGCAGGCGCTCGCCGCGCAAGAGCGGCAGCGCGCGGTCGATGCGCGGGCGACGTCGCAACAGGCGATCGACGCGGCCGACGCACAGCGCGCGAGCGCCGACGCGAACGTCGCGATGGCCCAGGCGCAGGCGCGCACCGCGAGCCTCGTGCCGCAGCAGATCCGGCAGGCCGAGACGACGGTCGAGGAACGCCGCCAGCAGGTGCTGCAGGCGCGTGCACAGCTCGATACGGCCGAGCTGAACCTGTCGTACTGCGAGATGCGCGCGCCGTCCGACGGCTGGGTCACGCGGCGCAACGTGCAACTGGGCTCGTTCCTGCAACCCGGCACGTCGATCTTCTCGATCGTCACGCCGCGCGTGTGGATCACCGCGAATTTCAAGGAGTCGCAGCTCGAACGGATGCGCATCGGCGATCGCGTCGATGTGTCGGTCGACGCGTATCCCGATCTCGATCTGCACGGCCACGTCGACAGTCTCCAGCTCGGCAGCGGCTCGCGCTTCTCCGCGTTTCCGACCGAGAACGCGACCGGCAATTTCGTGAAGATCGTGCAGCGCGTGCCGGTGAAGATCGTGCTCGACGGCCCGCTGCCGACCCGTCCGCCGCTCGGTCTCGGCCTGTCGGTCGTGCCGACCGTCCATCTGAAATGACCGGCCGCCGTGCCGCGGCCGGTTTCGACCGGAGCGATCCGATGCCCGATACCCGCATGCCTTTCCCGCCTGACGAGGCCCGCCGATGAACCGGCCGCCCGACCGCAGCGGTGCGTCCGATGGCGCGTGGCGCCCGGCCGCGAACCCGTGGCTCGTCGCGATCGTCGTCACGCTCGCCGCGTTCATGGAAATACTCGACACGACGATCGTGAACGTCGCGCTGCCGCACATCGCCGGCACGATGTCGGCGAGCTACGACGAGGCGACCTGGACGCTCACGTCGTACCTTGTCGCGAACGGCATCGTGCTGCCGATCTCGGGGTTCCTCGGGCGCCTGCTCGGCCGCAAGCGCTACTTCCTGCTGTGCATCGCCGCGTTCACCGTGTGCTCGTTCCTGTGCGGCGTCGCGACCAACCTCGGCGAACTGATCGTGTTCCGCGTGCTGCAGGGGCTGTTCGGCGGCGGGCTGCAGCCGAACCAGCAGTCGATCATCCTCGACACGTTCCCGCCCGAGCAGCGCAATCGCGCATTCTCGATCTCGGCGATCGCGATCGTCGTTGCTCCCGTGCTCGGACCGACGCTAGGCGGCTGGATCACCGACCATTTCTCGTGGCGCTGGGTGTTCCTGCTCAACGTGCCGATCGGCGCGCTGACCGTACTCGCGGTGATGCAGCTCGTCGAGGATCCGCCGTGGCGGCGCGGTGCCGAACGCGGGATTTCGATCGACTACGTCGGCATCGGGCTGATCGCGATCGGGCTCGGCTGCCTGCAGGTGATGCTCGATCGCGGCGAGGACGAGGACTGGTTCGGCTCCACCTTCATCCGGGTGTTCGCGGTGCTGTCGGCGCTCGGCCTCGTCGGCGCGACGCTGTGGCTGCTGCGCACGAAAAAGCCGGTGGTCGACCTGTCGTGCCTGCGCGACCGCAACTTCGCGCTCGGCTGCGTGACGATCGCGACGTTCGCGGCCGTGCTGTACGGCAGCGCGGTGATCGTGCCGCAGCTCGCCCAGCAGCATCTCGGCTACACGGCGACGCTCGCGGGGCTCGTGCTGTCGCCCGGCGCGCTGCTGATCACGATGGAAATTCCGCTCGTGAGCCGGCTAATGCCGCACGTGCAGACGCGCTATCTGGTCGGGTTCGGCTTCGTGCTGCTGTGCGTTTCGCTGATCTATTCGCGCACGCTGGTGCCGGACATCGACTACACGCACCTGATGATGATCCGCTGCGCGCAATCGCTCGCGATCGGCTTCATGTTCGTGCCGATCACGACGCTCGCGTACCTGACCGTGCCGCAGCGGCTCAACGACGACGCCTCGGCGCTGTTCACGATGTTCCGCAACGTCGCGGGCTCGATCGGCATCTCGGTGTCGACCGCATTGATCCGCGAACGCACGCAGGCGCGGATGGCCCATCTGTCCACGCACATGTCGACGCTGTCGCAGAACTTCCAGGACGCGCTGCAGCAGAACGCGCGTGCGATCGGCGAATTGACGGGCGCGCCGCCGTCGGCTGCGCTGCAGACGGCGAGCGGGCGGCTGTACCAGACGTTCATCGAGCAGGCGACGATCCTCGCGTATATCGACGTGTTTGCGATCCTCGCGGTGTTCTGCGCGTTCAGTATTCCACTGACGTTCCTCTTCTCGCCGGCAAAGGCCGCGCGCGGCGCGGGAGGGCATTGACGATGACGATGCATCGACGCGGCCGTCGCCGACATTCGCTACGAGCACGCGGGATCGCCGCGATGCTCGCCGCCTGCGCGGTGCTCGCAGGCTGTACCGTCGGGCCGGATTTCAAGCCGCCGCAGGCTGAGGCGCCGGCCAACTGGCGTGACTTGCAGGCCGCGGACGCGGCATCGCCGGCATCGGGCGCATCGGCGGCATCAGCGGCGTCGGCTCCCGGTGCGCGTGCGCCGTCGTCGCCGGTGACGAGTGCCGATCCCGATCCGCGCTGGTGGCACGCGTTCGGCGATCCGCTGCTCGATCGGCTCGTCGAGCGTGCCGCGCGCGACAACCTCGATGTGCAGGCCGCCGTGCTGCGTATCGCTCAGGCACGCGCGCAGGTTCGCGCGGCCGCCGCGCAGGGCTTGCCCGACGTGCGCGCGAGCGCGAGCTACCAGCGCGAGCAGCTCGGCGTGAAGGGCATCGTCGAGGAACAGGGTATCGACCAGCGTGTCGACCGGCTCGGCGCACCGGGCTCGCCGCTCGACCGGTTCGGGCCGGGCACCGGCGCGAGCGTGCGGCAAGGCGCGCGCGGCGCGCTCGATGCCCTCGAAGCGCCGGTCAACCTGTGGCAGGCCGGGTTCGACGCATCGTGGGAACTCGACCTGTTCGGGCGCGTGCGCCGCTCGGTCGAATCGGCCGGCGCGCAGGCGAGTGCGGCGGTCGCGAGCCGCGACGACGCGCTGCTGTCGCTCGAAGCCGAGGTCGCGCAGACCTATCTGCAACTGCGTGGCGCGCAGGCGCAACGCGCACTGGCCGACGACCTGCAGCGCGCGCAGCGCGAACTGCTCGACCTGACGCGCGAACAGGCCGCGCACGGGCTCGCGAGCGACCTCGACGTACGGGCGGCCGAGGCACGGCTCGCGCAGATCCGCGCGCAACTGCCGCAGTTCGACCAGCAGATCGTACTGCTGCGCAACGGTCTGGCGTATCTGGTCGGCGGCGCGCCGGGCGCGCTCGACGACTGGCTCGCCGCGCCGGCCGCGTTACCGGGCGTGCCGCCGACCGTGCCCGTCGGCCTGCCGTCGACGCTCGCGCGCCGGCGCCCCGACATCCGCCGGGCCGAGGCCGACCTGCATGCGGCCACGGCCGACGTCGGCGTCGCGGTCGCGCAGTTCTATCCGGACGTCTCGCTGACGGGGCAGGTCGGCCTGCGCGCGTCGCACGTGCGGGAGCTTGCGCACTGGTCGCACCTGTTCTATGCGTTCGGGCCGGCCGTGTCGCTGCCGATCTTTTCCGGCGGCGCGCTCGTGTCGAACCTGCGGCTGTCGCAGGCGCGTCAGGCGGAAGCGGCTTTGGCGTACCGGCAGGCCGTGCTCGTCGCGCTGCGCGACGTCGACAATGCGCTGGCCGTGTATCGCACCGACCAGGCGCGCGCGACGGCGCTCGACGATGCAGTGAAGGCCGAGCAGGGCGCGCTGGACCTCGCGCGCGATCGCTACCGGAAGGGGTTGTCGCCTTTCCTCGACGTACTGGATGCCGAACGACAGTGGTCACAAGGGCGGCAACAGGCCGAGCAGGGGGCGCTGCAGACGACGACCGATCTCGTCGCGCTCTACAAGGCGCTGGGCGGGGGATGGCAGGCCGGACGCTGATTCGTCACACGCGCCGCGTCATTCCCACGCGTGCTTGCTGAACTGATAGCCCTTGGAGCGGATCGTCTTGATCCGTTTGGGCTCGGCCGCGTCGTCGCACAGCTTGCGGCGCAGCTTCGAGATGCGGCCGTCGATCGAGCGATCGAGGCCGTCGAATGCGATGCCGCGCAGCAGCAACGTCAGCTCCGCGCGGCTGACCACTTCGCCCGCGCGGCACGCCAGCGCCCACAGCAGGTCGAATTCGGTCGACGTCAGGCGCGGTACGCTGCCGTCGGGAAGATGGACGCGGCGATCCGTGCGGTCGATCGAGAACTTGCCGAAGGTGAACCGCTGCGGCGATTCCGGCACGCAGTCGGCCGGCTGCGTCCGCACCCGCCGCAACTGCGCCTTGATCCGTGCGAGCAGGATGCGCGGCTCGACCGGCTTGCGGAGAAAGTCGTCGGCGCCGAGTTCCAGGCCGAGCAATTCGTCGAACGGCTCGTCGCGGGCCGTCAGCATGATGACGACGCCGTCGTATTGCGTGCGTGCCGTGCGGCAGATCTCGAAGCCGTCCCTGCCCGGCAGGTTGATGTCGAGCAGCACCACGTCGGGGCGGCTCGCGACGATCGTGGCGGCGGCGCCGGTGCCGTCGAACAGCGTGTCCACCTGGCAATGATGCTTGCGCAGATAGTCGGCGATCAGCGCGGACAGTGGGGCGTCGTCTTCGACGAGCAGGATTCGGATGGGCATCGCTGAACGAGGGGGTAAAACGGGAAAGTGGCGAGCGGTCAGGTCCAGTCCGAATGCGTGGCAGCCGACGCGACGTGCATGGTACTGCGCAACATTCCGCCGGAATGTGACGAAAGCTGATTCGTTCGGTGAGCGTATCGATGTGGAAAGTGCCGCTGCCTGGCGGAGCGATGAATGGCTGGCGGGGCGGGGGCGTGCGTTCGGCCGAAACGGCTCGGCGCGATAGCCGGCGCGGGCCGGCGAGGATGCGCGATCGGGCATCCTTCAGACGAAAACGTTTGCGAAAATCCGTCGTCCGGAACGCCGTCCGCATCGGCGGAACCAAGGCCAGGCAAGGTTACTCGACATATCATTACAAAATATTACCAATATCGCCGGATATCCGTCCCTACAATTGCAGCACCTGCCACGTACTGCATGATCCATGGCGATTCGTCGGGTTCGCGGTCGTGATGCGCGCCGGCGTCGGCCGGGCAGGCAAACGAACCGCGTGCCATCGACGGGGGTGAAATGACGCCGTTGCAAGTCGTCCAGCATCTCGCTGTGCTCACGAACGCGATCGAAGTCGCGGTGGTGCGGGCCGACTGGGACGAGGCCGTTCAGGCCGCCGATGCGCGTTTGAGGTTTGTGGTTGCGCTCGCAACCGAATCACCGGACGAGGTGCGGGCGGCGCTCAGGCGCATGCAGGAGATCGATGTCCGGATTTCCACGGTCGCACGCGACAAGTTGCAGGTGCACATAGCCGAGAGCCGGATTGCGTTGCACGAAACCCGCGCGGCGACGAACGCGTTGAAGGCCAGGCAGCAGCTGCTCGGGGTGGGCGCTGCAGCACCGCGCCGTGCTTTCCGCACGGGCGCCCGATCCGATTCCCGCCCTGCAACACGAAGCTGATATTCGCTTCCCTTTGGAATGGCATGAGATTCAGAAAACGCACCAGTTATGTCGATGCGACACGGTGGTTCGCCGAGGGCGATCATGACCGGGTGGAGAGCCGTCACGGCATCTGGGCCGTCGCGACGCCCGAAGGCTGGCGCTCGGTGAAGCCGGGCGACTGGATCCTGCTCGATGAATGCGGAAACTGCTGGCCGATGGACAACAGCCTCTTCAAGCATTTCTACGAACCGGTAGCGGAGTGACCGGGCCACCGGATCGACGCGGCGCCTGCGCCTATCGGCTTTTGCGCGAGAACAGCAACGAATCGGCGTCGTTGAAACGGATGCGTTCCGGTTCGCCGTAGCCGGCTTTCTCCGCCACGCGGATCGACGCGACATTCGTCGGCGCGATCAGGCACACGCTGCGCTCGAAGCGCTGCTGCCCATCGAGCCACGCCAGTGCGGCCGCGAGTGCCTCGGTCGCGTAGCCCTTGCCGCGCGCCCAGGTCGCGAGCGCCCAGCCGGCTTCCGGCACGCCGCGCACCGACGGCTCGATGTTCCGGTGGAAATCCGCGAAGCCGAGATCGCCGACATAGCGCCCCGATGCCTTCTCGCGAATCGCCCAGTAGCCGTAGCCGAGCAGCGGCCACAGGCCGCGATACGCGAGCATGCGCATCCACGAATCGCGCGGCGCGGACGGTTCGCCATTGAAGATGTGTGCGACGACCTCCGGTTCGGCCCACATCGCGGCGAGCGCGTCGAAGTCGCCGAGCGGATGGCCTTCGAGGACGAGGCGGGGCGTGTCGAGAACGGGTGGGGAAGAGATGGGCGGCATCGAATTTTCCGGAACAGGGTTGAACAGAACAACCGCGCCGTCAAGGCGCCGAAATCATATCAAAACCCCTGGGCGACGATGCCGGCATTGCACTGTCGCCGTTTCGCGGCGAAGCGGACGGCATGCATACCCGCGCGCATTGCCGCCGTTGAGTCGCGTGCGGCCGTCACCGGCATTCGATCGCCTTTGCCGCCCGGCCGCTCGCAAGCGCCGCGGGCGATCTACTTCCGGCTTTTCAGGAACGTCCGCCCTTCGGCCGTGATCGATGCGCCGGAGCGTCCGTGCACGGGATGGCTGACGAATCCGGCGCTGACGAGCTCCCGCGCGATCGACCAGCCGAGCGCCGGCGCATCGCGTCCGTAGCGGACGTCGGCGAGGCGTTCGAGCGCCCAGATGGCGGAGGCGGACAGGTTGGGGGTGGTGGACATGTCGGTATCGCTCATCGCTTCCTCGGGGAGTGGAGATTCGGGGTGGGCGGCGCAACGCCGCGAGACTGGCGGCACAAGCATCAGCACGCCTGGAGCAACGGCAGCAGCGCGTGCAGCGCCGCTTCTTCGTCGGGCCCGGTGGCCAGCACCTGGGCCGACGTGCCGCCGTGTACCTGCAACGACGCGATGGCCGCGCCGTCCTTCGCGTTTCCGCTGATCCCGTTCGCGATCAGCTGGATGTCGCTTTCGAAGCGGCGCGCTGCGTCGACGATTGCGTCGCGGGCGGCGGCGCCGCGATTGCGGTTCCACGCGGGGCCGACCTGAACGTATACAACGGTTGCCACGATGCTGGAAATCCTCCGGACGGGGGCGGAATCGGTGCGCGGCGCCGGGCCGGCCACGCAGCGGGCCGCGTGAAATGCAGTGCCGGGACGTGTACCGCGTGCGCCGTCGGGCCGCGCTGTCGCGGTTTCCCGCAGGGCCGCGGCGCACGATCCGGTGCGAACATGCCGGCAACCTCGGTAAAGCTGCCTTCAAGTTCGCGGAATGTCGCGAAGTCGAGGATTATAATGCATCGGTCAGAACATGTGTATTGCATTATAATGCCGTGTGCGCCGATGCCGGCCTGCCGCTCCGCCGGCCGGCGTGTCCCGGCCGCATGGCCGCCCGGGCGCGCAACCTGCCCGCCCGGCATTTTTTCGATCGACCCGACTCCTCCCGAATGGAAGCTGCAATGAACGCCGCCCCCGCCTGCCCGCAATGCGCGATGGAAAACACTTACCCGGACGGCACGCTGACCGTTTGCGCCGACTGCGGCCATGAATGGTCGGCCGGTGCCGGCGCCGAAGCGGGCGACGAACCCGCGGGCGACGTCGTCAAGGATGCGAACGGCAACGTGTTGTCGGACGGCGATTCGGTCGTGCTGATCAAGGACTTGCGCGTGAAGGGTTCATCGATCACGCTGAAGATGGGCACCAAGGTGAAGAGCATCCGGCTCGTCGGCGGCGATCACGAAGTCGATTGCAAGACCGACATGGGCGGCTTCATGCTGAAGGCCTGCTACCTGAAGAAGGTCTGAGCATCCGCGTGCCCGTCCATTTCCGTCCGATTGCCCGGCCATGATCGACGATCGAGCTTCCTACGACGCGTTCGTCAAATTCCTGGCGACGCCGCTGAACGACGGCCGGCCGTTCGTGCTGGAGACGCGGCACGCGCTGTCGCTGCACTTCGATCATTTCGGCACGCAGAGCTTCATGTCGCTGCGCGATCCGGTCCGGCTCGAGCTTGGCTACACGCGCGTGATGATGGGCTTCCTGCTGCTGCAGCCCGAGCCGGCGCACATCTGCATGCTCGGGCTCGGCGGCGGCTCGCTCGCCAAGTACTGCTACCGGCACCTGCCCGGTGCGGCGATCGACGCGGTCGAGATCAATCCGGACGTGATCGCATTGCGCGATGTCTTCAGGATTCCTGCCGATGACGCGCGGTTCGCGGTGCTATGCGCCGACGCCGCGGATCATGTGAACCGGGCGGACGTCCGGACGGACGTGATCCTGCACGACGCGTTCATCGCCGACGGCACGCCGGGCCGGTGCACGGGCGCGGCATTCCTCGACGCGTGCCGCGCGCGCCTGGGCGAAACCGGCGTGCTGGCGATCAACCTGATGGACGACGATCCGGCGCTGCCGCAACACGTCGAGCAGTTGCGGGCGGTATTCGGTGCGTCGTATGCGCTGGTACCGTGCGGTGACGACAACAACTTCGTCGCGTTCGCATGGAAGAACGACAACCGGCTGCCGTCATTGCGGGTCCTGCTCGAACGCGCGCTCGCGTGCGCGCAGGCCGGCACGCTCAAGCTGGCGGCTACGGCGAGGCGCATGAAGGCAGGGGAGAGCGTCGATCCGCAGCGGCTGGTGCGGCGCGCGCAATCGCAAGGGCGCTGGGAAATCGGCGCGTAACGGGTGTGTGAGCGGTGCGTGAGCGCGGCCGCGCTTACTTCACGCGCTTGCCGAGCGTGCTCTTGGTCTTGTACGTGACACCGTGCCGGTCGAGATATTCGCGGATCAACTGCCGCACGACTTGCGACGGCGTGAGATCCTGCTCCGCGCAGAGCATTTCGAAGGCTTCTTTCTTCGCGGGGTCGATCAGGACGGTCAGGCGGGCGGTTTTCGTTTCCATGACGAGGCGAGCGTGGTCGGTATGTTAATCAAATTATAATCGATCCGACTTCGGTGCCGCCGCCGGAATGACGGTTCTCCGCGCCGATCAGCGGCTGCTGCGGCGCAACGCGAGCAGGTCGTCGATCACGGGTACGATCGCGAGCAGCACGAGCACCGCCGCGAGCGGCACCGTCGACACGTAGCCGACATGCTTGAAGCCGATCGCGCCGGCCAGCCCGCCGACGAAGAACGACGCGAGCATCGTCGCGTGAATCCTGAGCTTCGAGCGGTTGGCGATCACCGCATGCGCGTCGACGTCGACGGCCGACCGGTTCCAGTAGAACAGCTTCCCGAGTTCGATGCCGAGGTCGGTCACGATGCCCGTCATGTGCGTCGTGCGGATCTCCGCGCCCGACAGCTTCGTGATCGTCGCGTTCTGCAGCCCCATGATGAAACACAGCAGCGTCACGGTCACCGGCACGAAGAAGGTTTCCCACAGCGCGAGATGGCTGCCGAGCAGCCCGAACAGGAGCAGCAGTGCGGCCTCCACCAGCAGCGGCAGCATGAACTGGCTCTGCAGGCCGCGGCGGCGCCCCCAGTTGACGAGGATCGCCGAGCAGCTGGCGCCGATTAGGAACGAGCCCAGCGAGCTGATGCCGGCCAGTGCCAGCCGAACGTCGCCGAGTGCCGTCTGGTCGGCGATCGCGGACACGATGCCGCTCATGTGCGACGTGTATTGCTTGACCGCGAGAAAGCCGCCGGCATTGGCCGCGCCGGCGACGAACGCCAGCGAAAACCCGAGCTGGCGATTTGCGGTCGCGCTGCGGTGTTTTCCCGTCAGGTTTCGAAAGTACTGCGCTGGCATAGGGGCTTCGCTCAATCGCCGCGGATCGCGGGCACGGACATGAAGACCGGCGCCCGGCGGCAGGGCGGGCACGCCGCCTGCGCCGAAGGCCGGGTCTGTCGATTCATGTGATGAACATGATAATGTCATTATCATACTCTGTTAGCCTCATGGGGCTGCCAGTACAATGCGAACGGTACGGCCTGCCTGCGGCTTCGCGGCCGCGCTCCCTTCGACTTACCGCGTCATGACCCCGATCAAGTTCATTCTCCGCTACACGGCGATTCCGTTCACGGCCATCGTGGCCGTGGTGCTCTGGACCGTCATACCATCGTCGAAAGAGATCGATGCGAGACAATATGCGGCGCTGTCGCGCGCGTACGCGAGTTTCCCGCTGCCGTTCCGGCACGAGATCTCGGACGCCATGGACCATGGCCGGATCAACGACCGGCGCTACCAGACGCTCGTGCGCGATTCGCTGGGCAACGGTGTCGCGCTGGACTGGCCCGCATCAGGCGTCGGCGGCGTCGCCGACGAACGGAATAAACTGGCCGAACTCATTCAGGCCGATTCGGATCTTCAAAGGCAACAGCAATGAAAACCCTGCTGGTCTCCGTGGCATTCGCGATGATCATCGCGAGCCTCATCTTCGCGCTGTATTTCATGAATCACGATCGCGGCAAGTCCAAGCGGATGGCGTGGTCGCTCGCCGCCCGCGTCGGGCTGTCGGTCACGCTGTTTCTGTCGCTGCTGATCGCGTACAAGCTCGGCTGGATCGAACCGACCGGGTTGCCGATCGGTCGCTGACGCGCGCGTCGGCGCCCGGGAACGCTCATGCGAGCGCGGCGAGCGTCGGTGCCGCGTACGCAGCGGGCAGCGTCGGCAGCGCATCGAGGAGCGAGACGGTGTACGGGTGCGACGGCGCATCGAAGACCTGCCCGACGGGGCCGCTCTCGACCACGCGGCCGCGCCGCATCACGAGAATCCGGTCGGCCACGTGATGGACCACGCCGAGGTCGTGCGAGATGAACAGCATCGCGGTGCCGTGTTCGGCCTGCAGATCGGCGAGCAGATCGAGCACCTGGGCCTGGATCGACACGTCGAGCGCGCTGACCGGCTCGTCCGCGACGAGCAGCGCCGGGTTCGATGCGAATGCGCGCGCGATCGCGACGCGCTGCCGCTGGCCCCCGGACAATTCGCGCGGGTAGCGGTCGAGGCAGGCGGCACCGAGCTGCACTTCGTCGAGCAGCTGCAGCACGCGGCGCCGGCGTGCGTCACCGTGGATACCGAGCACATCGAGGCTTTCGCCGATGATCTGGCCGACCGAGTAGCGCGGGTCGAACGAGCTGTAAGGGTCTTGTGCAATCAACTGCAGCCGCGCACGACGGGCGCGTCGTGCGGCTTCCGGTACGCCGTTCCACGGCTGGCCGTCGAGCACGACGGTGCCGCTGTCGGGCTCGACGAGCCCGAGCACGATTCGCGCGACCGTGGATTTTCCGGAACCGGATTCGCCGACGATGCCGAGCGTCTCGCCTCGCGAAAGGGAGAACGATACGTCGTCGACCGCGGCCGGCGCGTCGCGTCCGCCATAGCGCTTCGTCAGCGCGTCGACGGCCAGTACCGGTGCGTGCGCATCGATATGCTTCGGCGGCAGCGGAACGCGTGCGGTGGTCGCGAGCCGAAACCCGCGCGATGCGGCGGTGGGAATCGCGGCGAGCAGCTCGCGCGTGTACGGATGCGCCGGCGTGCTCAGCACGTCGCGTGCCGGCCCTTGCTCGACGACCTGGCCGGCGCGCATCACGAGCACGCGGTCGGCCAGGTCCGCGACGACCGCGAGGTCGTGGCTGATCAGCAGTATCGCGTCGCCGGCGTCGCGCCGCGCACGCAGCAGCGTCAGGATCTGGCGTTGCACGGTCATGTCGAGCGCGGTGGTCGGCTCGTCGGCAATCAGCAGCGACGCGCCGCCCGCGATCGCGGTGCCGATCAGCACGCGCTGCCGCAAGCCGCCCGACAGCTGATGCGGATACTGCGGCAGCCGCCGCTCGGGGTCGTCGATGCCGACCGCGCGCAGCAGCTCGGCGCTGCGCGCCGCGACGTCGCGCCGGCGCGTGTCGTGCAACGCCTCCGCCACGAGGTCGCGCACGCGCCACAGCGGGTCGAGCGACACCAGCGCGTCCTGCAGCACGTAGCCGATCCGGCGGCCGCGTATGGCGCGCCAGTCGCGTTCCCGGTGGCCGCGCGTGTCCGCGCCGCCGATCTCGAAGCACGCGGCCTCGATCACGGCACGCGGGCCGTTCAACCCGACGAGGCTGCGTGCGGTGACGGACTTGCCGGAGCCCGACTCGCCGACGAGCGCGACGCATTCGCCGGCATGCACGGCAAGGTCGAGCGGGCCGACGACGGCGCGCGTCCCCTGCGGGCCGCGAAACCCGATCGTCAGGCGCTCGATGCGGACCAGTGGCACGGCGGCGCTCGTCGCGCGCGAAACGTTTTCACGGGTGCTCATGCGGCCTCCCGGCGCTCGAAGCGCGTCTGCCAGTAGCCGCCGAGCGCATTCACGGCGATGACGGCCGCGGTGATCGCGAGGCCCGGCCATACCGCGATCCACCACGCGTTGTACAGGTAGTTGCGGCCTTCGGCGAGCATCAACCCCCATTCCGCGGCGGGCGGCTGCGGCCCCATGCCGAGGAAGCTCAGTCCCGACGTGCCGATGATCGCGGTGCCCAGCCCGATCGTCGCGAGTACCGGCACCTGTGCAATCGCATGCGGCAACACGTGCCGCCATACCAGCACCGCCGGCGCGAGGCCGAGCGTGCACGCATGCTCGACATGGCCCGACGCCGCGACGACGAAGGTCTGCGCACGCACCACGCGTGCGAAGCGCGGCACCGATGCGACGCCGAGCGCGAACACGAGGTTGGTCGCGCCAGGGCCGGTGAACGAGATCAGCATCAGCGCGAGCAGCAGGTCGGGGAACGCGGACACGACATCGAGCAGGCGCGTGATCAGCTCGTCGAGCCAGCCGCGCGCGAGGCCGGCGAACAGCCCGAGCGCGGTGCCGAACAGCGTCGCGACGCCGATCGCCGCCGCGCTGATCGACAGCGAGTAGCGGGCGCCATGCACGACGCGCGAAAAAATGTCGCGGCCGAGCTGGTCGGTGCCGAGCCAGTGCTCGGCGCTGCTGCCGAGCTGCGCGGACAGCGGGTCGGCCGCCAGCGGATCGTAGCGTGCGAGCCAGCCGGGTGCGACGACGGCGACCGCGTTCAGCAGCAGGTAGACGGCCGCGAGCGCGAGGCCGGGGTGGCGGCGCAGCCAGCCGGCCGCGCGGGACGTCGCCGGTGCGTGCAGCGCGAGATCGACGGGAACGGACATCGGTGCCTCCGGTTCAATGCGCTGCGCGGCGGTCGCGCAGGCGGGGATCGATCAGCAGGTACAGCAGGTCGACGGCGGTACTGAGCGCGACATAGATGGCGGCCGACAGGATCGCGATCGCCAGGATCACCGGCATGTCCCGCGACAGCACCGCGTCGACCGTCACCTTGCCGAGCCCCGGACGGCCGAACACCTGCTCGGTAATCACCGCGCCGCTCAGCAAGCCGCCGACGAGCCAGCCGGCGAGCGTGACGGCCGGCAGCGCCGCGTGGCGCAGCGCATGACGCACGCGCAGCGCAAGCCCGCCGACGCCCCACGAACGCACCGTCAGCGCGTACGGCTCGTCGAGCGCCCGCTCGATGCCTTGCCGCAATACGCGGCCGATCACCGCGCCCTGTGCCAGCCCGAGCGACAGCGCGGGCAGCACGAGCGACGCGAAGCCGCGATCGCCGGCCACCGGGAACAGCTTCAGCGTGAAACTGAACACGAACAGCAGCATGATGCCGAGCCAGAACGACGGCGTCGACGCGAGCAGCAGCTCGACGCCGGACGCGACGCGCCCGGCCCAGCGGCGGCCGGCCGTCAGCACCGCGAGGCCGACGGCGAACCCGATCGTCACGACGAGCGCCGCGCCCGTCAGTTTCAGGGTCGGCCACAGCTGGCCGAGCACGAGCGGCGCGACGTCGGTGTTCAGGATGTACGAGCGGCCGAACTCGCCGTGCAGCACGCGCCACAGGTAATGCAGGTACTGCAGCGCAAGCGGTTCGTCGAGTCCCCATTCCCGGCGGATGGCCGCTTCGATCTCCGGCGTGCTCAGCTGCTCGCCGATCAGGATGCCGACGATGTCGCCCGGCGCGAGATGGACGGCCGCGAACGACAGCGTGACCGCGGCCCACAGCACGAGTGCGCCAGTGGCGAGCCGCGTCGCGATCGGCGAACGCAACCAGCGGCGCCATGCCGCCGGCGGCGTGTCCGAAACGGCGAGGGGCGTGGACGACGAACGGTTCATGGTCGAATTCTCCAGTCGGATCGGCGCGCGCCGGCCTACTTCTTCACCCACACGTCGTACGGGTTCTCGGGCATCTGCGCGAACGAGCGGAAGCGCAACCCCTGGACCGTCTTCGCGGCGGCGATCTGGTCTTCGGGCTCATACAGCGGCACCGCGTACGCCTGCTCGTTGATCGCGAAGCGCTGCAGTTCGCCGTACAGCTTCTTGCGCTCCGCCACGTTCTGCGTGCGTGCGGCCGCCTGCAGCCAGCGCGTCAGCTCGGGGGCCGACGCGCGGCTGTAGTTCAGCGCACCGCCGCGGTCGACCGGCAGGTAATGTCCTTCGATGTCGATCCCGTCCGGCGGCGTGTTCGAGTTCGCGATCGACCCGAACTTGCCGCTCTTGCGTGCCTCGACGTACGTCCCGTCGTCGACGTACTGGATCTTCAGGTCGATGCCGAGTCGTTGCCGCGCCTGCGCTTGCAGCGCCTGCAGCAGCACGTCGCGCTGGTCGCGCACCGTCGCCTGTGCCTGGATCACCGCGATCGTCAGCCGCTCGCCGTTCTTCGTGCGGTAGCCGCCGCTGTCGCGCGTGCCCCAGCCGGCTTCGTCCAGCAACTGATTCGCGAGTTTCGGATTGTTGCCGTAGGACCGTTCGATCGTGGCGTCGTAGAACGGGTCGATCGGCGACGTGATCCCCCACGCGCGCGTGCGTTCGCCGCGGTAGATCGATTGCACGATGCCGGTCGTGTCGAGGCCCTCGAGCAGCGCGCGGCGTACCTTCACGTCCTGCGTGGGGCCATAGGCGACGTTCAGGAACAGCGAGTAGGGCGTACCGGTGTTGAGTGCGCGGCGGTAGGTGAAATCGGCGTTCTTGCGGATCAGCGCGGCGTCGTTGCCCGACACGCCCTCGATCACGTCGACCTGACCGGACAGCAGCGCGCCGGTGCGCACCGACGATTCGGGCAGAAACCGGTAGACGATCCGGTCCAGGTAGGCGGGCCCCTGGTGGCCGGCCGTCGGCGGCGCCCAGCGATAGTCGGGGTTCTTCGCGAATTCGATTTCCTGCCCCTTCACGTAGCGGCGCAGGATGAACGGGCCAGTGCCCGCGATGTCGGTGCCGCCCGATTTCAGGCCGGGCCGGTCGAACGCGTTGGGCGACAGCAGCGGCAGCCGGCCGGCGAACGTCAGGAACGGCGCATACGGTGCGTCGAGCGTGATGACGACCGTGCGCTCGTCCGGCGTCTTGACGTCGGCGACATGCGAGCTCAGCCGCGCGAGCTGGCTGCCGGCCGCATACGACAGCTCGCGTGCGTTCAGGAAGTTGCGCGCCACGGCCTTCGCGTCGAACGGCGCGCCGTCGGTAAACTTCACGCCGTCGCGCAGCGTGAACGTATAGGTCTTGCCGTCGGCGGACACCTTGTAGCCGGTCGCGAGCCACGGGACGTAGCTGCCGTCGGGTTTCTGCACGAGCAGGCTCTCGTACGCATTGCGCAGCAGCAACTCGACCTTGTCCTGGCCGTTCAGTTGCGGGTTCAGCGTGCGGGGCTCCGTTTCGACGCCCCAGGTCAGCGTGCCGCCCGAGACGGGCGTGCCCTGCGCGAACGCGGCGTGCGGCAACGCGAGTGCGAGCACGAGCGCCGCCGGCGCGGTGCGGCGCGACACGAAGCGGGCGGAATCCGGAAATGCGAATGTCATGCTGGGAAGCCTTTCACGATAGGGATGGCAGGAGGGTTCGGCGCGACGGGCCGTGCGTCACGCGCTTGCGCGGACGCGTGCACCGTTCCCGGCGGCCTCGACCGCCGGCGGATCGCGATAGAGATCCGGGATCAGGATCTTCCGCAACCACACGAGCGGCGTGCCGAGCGTATTCGTCGAGCGGTCGAATGCGACGTAGCCGTGGCGCTCGTAATACGGCTGCAGCCACGGATGGTTGGTCGCGGTCGCGAGATAGGTCGCGGGGGCCTTCACCTGCGCGGCCAGGAACCGCGATTCGACGTGCTCGATCAGGGCCTGACCGAGGCCTTGACGCTTGAACGCGGGTGCGACCGCGAACCAGTGCAGGAACGGATACGGCGTGCGGCCGGGTTCGCCGGATACCCACGGGAACCGCACGGTCAGTGTCGCGGCGAGCGCGGTGCGGCCGTCGTCGGTTGCCCGTTCGAGCACGAACGTCGTTTCGCGAACGATCGTCTGCGCGACGAGACCGATCGGCGAGCGGGTGATGTTGAAGTGCACGCCTTGCGCGACCAGCGGCGCGTATGCGTCCTGCAGCAACGCATAGACAGCCGGCACGTCGTCGGCGCCGGCGATGCGGATCGTATCGGTCATCGCGCCGAGCTCTCGAAGTCCGGTTGGCGGGTGACGGGGCGCGGGTTCTCGTTTCGCGCATCCGGCCGCCCGCGTGACGCCGCCGCGTCGTGGTCGTCGGCGCGCGCGCCGGCCAGCAATTGCAGCGACGCAATCCGCGGTGCGGCATCGGCGACCGGCGTGTCGACGACGAATTCGGCAATTCCGTGACGGCGGTGCAATGCGTCGAGTTCGCGCAGCACGTCGTCGCGCGTGCCGTGCACGATTCGCGTTTCGCGCGGGTCGATCCGGTGCGGGCCGCCACCGGCCTGGCGGATGTAGGCATGCGCCTGTTCGAGGCTGCCGACGTTGACGGCGGGCGTGTCGCCCACCTGCACGCGAAAGCCCTGATGCCCGCTCGCCAGTCGAGCCGCCGCGTCGCGGGTTGCCGCGACGATCACGGAGACCGCAAGCAGCGGCGTGCGGTTGCCCGACGCGCGACGGTATGCGTCGAACGCATGTTCCAGATCCGCGACGGATGCGTTGAGATGCGATGCATAAACGAACGCCCAGCCGAGCCGTGCCGCGAGCGCGGCACTTTCCGCGCTGGCGCCGAGCAGGAACGCTTGGGCGGGGACCGGCGGGTGCGGCGTCGCGTGCAGTGCGCCGGCATCCTGCCCGGCCGCATCGGCGGTCGCGGCGGCTCCCTGAAGATGACGGTTCAGCGTGTCGGCCAGATCGGCGAAGGACGCGCGCCGCGCCGGATCGTAGCCGTCCTGCAGCGCGCGCGTCGACAGCGGCAGCCCGCCCGGCGCCTTGCCGATGCCGAGATCGACGCGGCCCGGCGCGAGCGACGCGAGCAGGTTGAAGTTTTCCGCGATCTTGTACGGACTGTAGTGCTGCAGCATCACGCCGCCCGACCCGACACGGATGCGCTGCGTGTGTGCGAGCACGTGTGCGATCAGGATCTCCGGCGACGGGCACGCGAGCGCGGCCGTGTTGTGATGCTCGGCGAGCCAGTAGCGGTGATAGCCGGCGGCATCGGCGAAGCGCGCGAGCGATACGCTGCGCGCCAGCGCGTCGGCGGCGCTTTCTCCGGGCGCAACGGGGCTCTTGTCGAGCACGCTCAGGCGGAACGGCAACGCGGACAGCGCGGAATCGGAAGGGATGGCGTCGAACGTCATGATGAGGCGATCGGCGCGGGTCGAAGCGGCCTGATCAACGGGTTAGGCATGCAGAATTATTTTTCGCCGACGTTCGCGCGGTCAAACAATCAAGAAGAATATCGAAAGCCGAAAATATTCGTTCCGGCCGACCGGGGGGCTTGCGTTATGGTCGTTGGCTGCGCGCCTCGCGGCGCGTGCCTGGAGCCTGCCGGACGATTCGACGCGAGTGCGCTCGCCATCGTGATGCCGACATGCGTTGCCCGAACCGACGGAATCACGAGGATTGCAGATGAACGACCATGGCGAACGACGCATGGTGCGCACCGCACGCACGGGCGCGCCCACCGGGGCCGCGTCATGAGCCGCGCCCGCAGACGGCTGAAGACGCTCGTCGGCGCGGCAAGCGTGCTGTACGCGCCCGGCGACGCGGAGGTTGCACAGGGCGTGCGGCGTGCGGCGTCGCTCGCACGCAAGGCGGAAGCCGAGAAGATCACGGGCCTCTTTACCGCCGACCTCCTGCAGGCCGATACGGCGGGTCTCGCCGGCAGCACGGGCAGCCAGGAGCCCATCGTCGCGCTGGCGGCGCTGAGCCAGGCGACGTCGGCCATCGGGCTCGTCGCGACCGTGTCGACGACGTATCACCATCCCTACAATCTCGCGCGCCTGATCGGCACGCTCGATCACGTGAGCGGCGGCCGCGCCGCATGGAATGCGGTCACGTCGTCGGTCGGCGAGGAAAACTTCGGTGACGCGGCATTGCCCGACCCGGAGCGACGCTACGCACGCGCGGCCGAATTCGTCGAAGTCGTCAACGCGCTGTTCGACGCGAACGATCCGGATGCGGTGCGGCGCGGGCAGGGCGGCGGCATTTCGGTCGATCCGCTCAGGCTCGGCCCGATCGACTACCGTGGCGCGCACTTTCAGGTCCAGGGGCCGCTGAACGTGCCGCCCTCGCCGCAACGGCGGCCAGTGCTGTTCCAGGCAGGGCAGTCGGCGAGCGGCGTGACGCTCGGTGCGCGATACGCCGAAGTCGTCTATACGTCGCAGCCGACGCTCGACGATGCCCGCATATTCGTCTCCGAGCTGCACCGGCAGGCGGTCGCATTCGGTCGCGGCAACCGGCTGCCGCTCGTGATGAATTCGTTTCATTCGGTGATCGGCGAATCCGATGCCGATGTCGCACGGCGGTTGCGCGACAAGCATGAACGAATCGACTACGAACAAGGCAGGCTGAAGCTCGCCGACATGCTCGGCGGCAATGTCGACCTGCGCGGCCTGCCGCTCGACCGGCCGTTGCCGGACTCGCTGTTGCCGGCGATCGACAGCGTGCATCGCCGGCGCGGGCGGGTCGCGATCTTCGTCGGCTACGCACGCCAGCGGCTGACGCTGCGCGAGCTGATCGTCCGCGCGCAGGAGACCGGCCACTGGTTCGCGGCCGGCACGCCGGAGCAACTCGCCGATGCGATCGAATTGCGCTATCGCGCGGGGCTCGTCGACGTGCTGTCGCTGCACGGGCTCGGCCAGCCCGACCAGGAAGACTTGCTGCTCAATGGCTTGCTGCCCGAGTTGCGGCGCCGCGATCTGCTCGACACCGACTATGTGGGCGGCGATTTCCGCGCGAACCTGGAACTGCCGGCGCTGCGGCGCGAGACGGCGACGGCATGAACGGGCGCCGGGTGAGCGATGTGCCGGGCGACGGACCGTGCGTCGGCCACGGCGAAACGAACGACAGGGAGTCGCGTGACATGAACCACGACGTACCGATACCGGCGAAACCGGAAGCTGCGGACGGGATGCGGCCGCCATTCGTGACGACCGGCCGGATTGCTTCATGCCGACACCCGTCCTGAGCGCCGCGGGCATCGCGAAGCGCTTCGACGCGACCGTCGCGCTGTCGGCGCTGCACCTGTCGATCGACGCAGGCGAGGTCGTCGCGTTGATGGGCGCGAACGGTGCGGGCAAGTCGACCTTCGTCAAGATCCTGAGCGGCGCGCTGCGCCCGGATGGCGGCACGCTGGCGCTGCGCGGCGAACCGTATCGACCGGCGTCGCCGCATGCCGCCAAGCGGCTCGGCGTCGCGACCGTGCACCAGTCGGTTGCCGATGCCGTCGTGCCGACGCTGTCGATTGCCGACAACCTGTTGCTGGACCGGCTGTGCGATCCGGCGTCGGCCTGGCGCGTGCCGCCGGCCGCGCGGCGCGCCGCGGCGCGGCCGCTCGCCGAGCGAGTCGGGCTCGACGTCGACCTCGCGGCGCCGCTGGCCTCGCTGTCGCTGGCGGACCAGCAGCGTGTGACCCTGGCGCGCGCGCTCGCCGGGCAGCCGTCGTTGCTGATTCTCGACGAGCCGACCGCCAGCCTGTCCGCGCCGGAGGCCGAGCGGCTGTTCGTGCTGGTGGACGCGCTGCGCCGCGACGGCGTCGCGATCCTGCTGGTGTCGCATCGACTCGGCGATTTGCGTCGCATCGCCGATCGCGTGGCGATCGTTCGCGATGGCAGGATCGTCGCCGATCTGGCCGCGCCGGTGGATTTCGATGCCGCGGTGGAAACGATGATCGGACGCGCGTTGCCGCGCGCACGTGCATCGGTGCCGGTTCGCGACGGGCAATCCGGGTCCGGCCCGGGCTTCAGTGCGCGGCAGATCCGGCTGACGCCCACCAGTGCCCCGTTCGACCTCGATGTCCGGCGCGGCGAGATCGTCGCGATCGCGGGCCCGGTTGGCGGCGGCAAGTCGCGCTTCGCCAATACGATCTTCGGCGCGGTGCGCGCGGCGGCCGGCGAGATGACGCTCGACGGCCGGCCATGGCGGCCGCGTTCGCCGGCCGACGCGATTCGCGCCGGCGTATTCCTGGCCGGCGAAGATCGCTGGCGTACCTCGTTGTTTCCCGACGGCGTGCCGTTTGCATCGATCGCGGGCACGATCGGCTTTCCGTTCCTGTCGCGCTGGTTCACGAGCGGCGCGGTGCGTCGCTCGCGCGAACGCGCGGCCGCGGCGGCGGCGATCGCCCGGTTCGGCATTCGCTGCACGGGCCCGGACGATCGCGTGGCCCGCCTGTCCGGCGGCAATCAGCAGAAGGTCGTGCTCGCGCGCTGGCACGCCGAGCCCGCGCGGCTGTTGCTGCTCGACGAGCCGTTTCAGGGTATCGATGCGGGGGCGCGTGCCGATATCGTCGATACGCTGAGGCGTCACGCGCCCGAGCGCGCGACGATCGTATTCGTCAGCGATCTCGAGGAAGCCGCCGAGATCGCCGATCGCATCGTGCGGTTCGATCGCGCCACGCTCGATCGCCTGCATCCGACTTCTTCCGTCGAGCCAGCTACCTCATGAAATCCGTTCCTCCTTCCGTCTTGCAGCCCGCGTCGCCCGGCGAACGGCGGCGCCCCGCGCCGGCACGCATCCGCGATGCACTCGAACGCACGGGCATCCTGCTCGTGCTGGCCGCGCTCGTGACGGTGTTCGGGCTCAGGGAGCCCGCCTTCCTGAACCTCGACAATCTGTTCAGCATCCTGCAGGCCGTGTCGATCGTCGCGTTGCTCGGCATCGGCGTGACCGTCACGCTCGCGGCCGGCGGCTTCGACCTGTCAGTCGGCAGCGTGGCCGCGACCGCGCAGATGGCCGCGAGCTACGTGCTGGTCGTCTGGCACGGCAGCGCGCTGGCGGCCGTGATCGCGTGCATCGTGCTCGGCGTGGCCGCCGGGTTGTTCAACGGCTTGCTGATTACGCGGTTGCGCGTGCCCGATCAGCTCGCGACGCTCGGCACGCTGTTCCTGCTGGCCGGATTGCAGTTGATCCCGACCGGTGGCCGTTCGCTCGCGACCGGCTCGGTGCTGCCCGACGGCACGGATGCGACGGGCGTGTTTCCCGCCGCCTTTCTCGCGCTTGGCCGGCTGCGCGTGTTCGACGTCGTACCGTTGCCGGTGCTGATGCTCGCGGCCGTGACGGTGCTGGCCTGCGTCACGATGGAGGCGACCCGCTGGGGCCGCGTGATCTACGCGATCGGCGGCAACGAAACGGCGGCACGGCTGGCCGGCGCGCCGGCTGCGCGCTACCGTGTCGCCGCGTATGTCGCGTCGGGCGCGATCGCGTCGCTGGGCGGCATGCTGATCGCCGCGCGGGTCGGCCGCGGCGACGTGAGCGCGGGGCACTCGCTGCTGCTCGACGCGGTGGCCGCCGCGCTGATCGGGTATGCCGTGTGGGGCGCGAAGCGGCCCAACGTCTTCGGCACGGTCGTCGGGGCAGTGTTCGTCGGCGTGCTGCTCAACGGGCTGACGATGTTGAACGCGCCTTACTACATGCAGGATTTCATCAAGGGCGTGTTGCTGGTGCTGGCGCTTGCGTTCACGTTCGGCATCGGTCGCCGAGCGGATGCCCGCGCGTGATGGCGGGCGGCGCGACACGCGGCGCGGGTGCGGCAGCGTTCATCGGTTCGCCGGCTAGCCGGTTCCGGACGGTTTGTTATCCAGAGTAATAACCATTGCCGAATCGGTCGGTTTGCGTTGGTGCGTCGCACTGATAGATTGGGCCGATATCGTTCGATGGGGAGAGAGACACGCCATGCAATCGTTGCTTCGCCGAAACTCGCGTATCGACCTGAAGGTCGGCGCATTCGTCCTGGGTGCCGCGCTCGTGCTGGGGACGCCCGCGGTGCAGGCCGGCCCGCTCAAGGGCGCGCCGGCGCCGTTCGACAAGGGCGGCGTGAAGATCGCGCTCGTCAACTACCTGTCGACCGGCGACTTCTTCCAGGCTTACGAAGCCGGCGCGCAGAAGCAGGCGCGTGCGCTCGGCGTGGATCTGCGCATCTACGAAGGCCGGCAGGATGCGGCCGAGCAGCGCGAGCAGATTCAGCAGGCGATCAGCATCGGCGTGTCCGCGATCATCGTCAATCACGGCTTGCCCGAGTCGCTGAAGGACGTCGTTCAGCGCGCACTCGACAAGGGCATCAAGGTCGTCGCGTTCGACGTCGACCTCGCCAATCCGAAGGTGCCGCAGATCGAGCAGAACGATCGCGACCTGGCGAACCTGCTGCTGGATCAGGCCGTCAAGGACAACGGCGACGCGTTCGCGGCAGGTTACGTCTACGTGGCCGGATTCGCGCCGCTCGACCGGCGCGATGCGGCGTGGCGGGATTTCAAGCGCGCACACCCGAAGGTTCAGGAAAAGGCGCGCTGGGGCACCGTCGACAATCCGATCGCACAATCGGTCGCGAATCAGGCGGCGGCGGCCTATCGCGCGAACCCGGACATCCGCGTCGTGTTCGCGCCTTACGACGAGTTTGCGCGCGGCGCGAAGCTTGCGGCGGACGAGGCCAGGCTGTCGTCGAAAGTCCGCATCTACAGCGCGGACATCTCGACGGCCGACATCGAGGCCATCCGCGCGCCGAACAGCGCATGGGTCGCGACGGCCGCGACCAATCCCGCGGTCGTCGGCGCCGTGTCCGTGCGCGCCGCGGCGCTGCTCGTCGCCGGCCAGAACCCGGGCGCGCGCATCGCGGTCAAGCCGACGCTGATCACGCGCGACGATCTCGTGAAAAACGACATTCGCACCGTCGCCGAGCTCGGCGCGAAGTTTCCGGCGTTCCGCGCGAGCGATGCCGCGACGGCCGCATGGATTCCGGCGATCGACTGATCGCCTTTGAACGCTGCGACGCGATCCTCCTTCCGCGCGTCGCCTACCGATGACCCGACCATGACGACCCTGAACGACTATCTCGCCCAGAAACGCACCGCGTGGCACGCGAAGCAGCAGGCGGCACGCAACGATCCCGATTTCAAGGCGACGCCGCTGAAGGCGACCGTACGCGCGCTCGGCCGCAGCGGCGTGCGCGAGATCCGGATTCGCGATTTCCAGGTGATCAGCGACAGTCCGCCCGACTTCGCGGGCTATAACCTCGGGCCCGCGTCGCCCGAACTGCAACTCGGCGTGCTCGGCAGCTGCCTCACGCATATCACGCTGATCCAGGCTGCGGAGCGCGGCCTGAAGATCGACTCGATCGCAGTCGAGGTGACCGGCGACCAGCATCCGCTCGCCCAGCAGCCGGGGTTCGAGCATGTCCCGGTCTTCCCGCACAACATCCGCTATACGCTGGACATCGCGTCACCCGAGCCGCCGGAGGTCATCCGTGCGTTGCATCAAGCGGTCGAAGCCGTCTGCCCGATCTTCAACCTGCTGAAGCTGCCGCAGCATATCGACGGCGAATTGCGGCATACCGGCGGGTAACGAGCCGGCGCGGTGCATGGTTCCCGTGTTTCGGCAATGCGTCGCGCGCGGTGCGACGAATCATGCATTGGCGGGTTTCGTTTTTAAATGGATGTATTGTGATAAGAATACTTATCCTGACGCCTGCTCCCTAACGCGATTCGGCATGAAGGAAGATTGATGGTGGCGATGGACTGTTCCGGCTGATCGGTTGTCGCAGCCTTGTCGATACAGCGAAGTGCCATGCAGGATTCGGCAGCTTGATGCCGAAACGCATCTAAACCAGGGGGCGCGAAATCCGGATATGCCGTGTATTCGCGCCCGTGCTCTCAAGCGCCGGGTGTAGCCGAAGCCGCAGCTTTCGGAGAGAGCTTGCGCACTTTCTCAAGCGCACTCTCGATCGACGCGTGGCGTACCTCCTCGCTGCGCCCGAGCCCTTCAGCGACGATGAACTCGATATCCGAGACGCCCATGAACGTGAACACCGAGCGAAGCAGGGTCTCGGCGTGCTCGAACGCCTGATACGGGGATCCCTCGCTGTAAACATTGCCGCGCGCCAGCGCGACGAACACGCGCTTGCCCTGGGCGAGACCGATCGGCCCGTTCTCGCCGCGCGCGAAAGTCTTGCCGCGCACGACAATATGATCGATCCAGGCCTTGAGCTGGGTGGGAACCGAAAAATTGTAGAAGCCCGCCCCGATCACCACGACGTCGGTGTCGAGAAACTGCTGCACGTCCTTGCCGGCGTCGAGCGCCATGAACGCGTCGAAGGACAGATGCGGGGGCGTTTCGCTGGCAAGATCGCGATAGGTGACATTCACCGCGTCATTTGATTCGACGATCCGCTCGACGATGGCGGCAGACAACAAGCGACTGGCGGAGTTCGCGCCCATGATGCTGGAATCGAGATGAAGCAGGTTCACTGGATACCTCCGGTGTGGATTTGCGATCGGCACTATGCTATGTAACTGGAGGCGATACGCCAAGAACGCACATTTTTAGGACTAGGTCAGATGGATATGCCTGCCCAACCGGGCGTCAGCACCCGCTGCCATGAAGTCGGCAAGGTGCTCGCAATCGTCGGCGACAAATGGACGGTGATGATCGTCAGGGTGCTGGTCGAGCGGCCACACCGCTTCAACGAGATCAAGCGGACGGTCGGCGGCATCTCGCAGCAGATGCTCACGCGTACCCTCAAGGCGCTCGAGCGTGACGGCATGGTCAGCCGCACGGTCTACCCGACGGTGCCGCCGCAAGTCGAATATGCGCTGACGCCGCTCGGACAAGCCCTGGCGGTGCCGGTTCGCGCACTGGGTGCGTGGGCGGGAGAGCATCTCGAAGAGATCGAGAACAACCGGGCACGCTATGACCAGGGCAAGCATGCTCCCGCCAAGCGAAGCGGCTCAGAGCAGGCCTGAGGTTCGGCGGGGAGAGGGCGCTCGCGGGTATCGGCAACGGCGCGACACCCGCGCGCGGCAGCCTATCCGCGCGTCTGCCGCAGCGCGCGCCCCATTTCCGCGATCGGTATCGCGGCGATCGAATTCAGCAACCGCATTTCCCCGGCGTCCGGGTGCGCGATGTGCCGCACATCATCGAGCGTCTGCTCGACGTGACGATCGAGTGGTTCGAGAAAGCGCTGCAGTTCGCTCGCGGCCGCCTTGTCCCTGAGCCCGAGTGCCTGACCGAACGCAACCAGCGCATCCATGTCGACATCGGCGAACCGCGTCGCATTCCCGAGCGGCATCGTCAGCTCGCAGTGTGGCCAGTGATCGCCGTGATGGTCGTGCCGGTGCGTCGGCGTGTGATACAGAGGGTTGGCCGGGATTCGTGAAAAATCCGCCGCATCTCGACCTACGTTATTGATTTTTCTACAAAAATGAATGTCTCGAGGAGCATTTTTCCGAGCTGCTGGCCGCGGAGATTGCCAACTACCGGTTCGGTTCGGGCCATTCGACACCCTGCCATCGCTCCAGCTCGTGCGGTGATATGGCGTCCGGCGCCTGTCGATGGCCCGGGAGCGACGACGAATACCCATATAGGGTGTCAAAACGCAGCATCAACGAGGCGAACCACAGCTCTCGCTCACCGTTGGTCCAAGCGCGCCTCGGCTGTCGAGCTTCTCGAAAATGTCCGAGATGGGATCGAGTCGTTGCCAGTAACGTAGAAGGGGCTATCCTTGCCCTGCAAAGTCCTCCCGCAATCCGCCGTCAATGGCAGCCTCAAGCGAATAGGAGGGTTGGCCGCCAATCTCAAGGGGCTCGATTCGGCAGCGGGGTATGGATCCAGTCCTGCAATCGGGGGACGTGAGCGCGGGCGATATCAGCGCCGATATCGTCGCACTCGATATTTCGCGAACCGCATCGGCCAACCCTTTACATCTGCTTGAAGAGGCCGGCGCTGGCGCGGCTCACGGGAAGAACGTCGCAGCTTCCGCGCAAATGGATGCGCAGTCGACCAAGCAGATCTCGCTCGATGTGATCAATCGCTGCGTAGGCAACGATTACACCGCGGTGCACCTGCGCGAAACGCCCCGGATCGAGGCGCAGCAGCATCTCCTTGAGGGGTGTTCGGATCACGTGCCGCTCGCTCGCGGTAACGACCTCCGTGTATTTGTCCGCTGCTTGAAAATACAGCACCTCGTCCACTGAAACGAGTCGGGTTGTATCCCGGATCCCTACGGTCAGCCACCGTATGAGTGCGGCATCTCGCTGCTCCTGCGCGCCGGCCAACAGCGCGGTGTCGGCCGGTGCAGGGCCGCCGCGCTGCAGCTTGACGATGCAGCGGAGGAGGCGATCATCGGTCACGGGTTTCAGCAAATAGTCGATCGCCGACTGGTCGAATGCCTGAACCGCGTACTCGTCGTAGGACGTTACGAATACGACATGCACGTGCGGCACGAGGCTCGCGATCTTCAGCCCGTCGATACCGGGCATCCGGATGTCGAGGAAAGCGAAATCCGGGCGCTTTGCATTGAGCTCCGCGAGCGCGTCGACGCCGTTGCGCGGCATCCCGACGATCTCCAGTTCGGGCCACAGCGTACCGAAGCGCGCGGCAAGTTCGGCGGATAGGTTGGGTTCGTCGTCGGCGATCAGGGCTGTCGGCATGTCAGGCAATCGGAATCTGCAAGGTTGCGGTTACGCCCCGCATGGCTTCGGCATTCGTGCCGACCGACACGCGGCCGCGCTCGCCATAGAGACTGATAATTCGGGCACGAATGTTTGCGAGTCCCACGCCGCCGTGGAGCTTCGTGCCGCCGTTGCCGAGGCCCACGCCGGTATCGCTCACGCTCAGGACGAGCAAATTGCCGTCGCGCGTGCCGCGAACACGCACTTCACCGCCGGCGACCGACGGCTCGATGCCGTGCAGCAACGCATTCTCGACGAGGGGCTGCAGCAGGAGCGGCGACAGCGGCAAGGCCCGCAGCGCCTCCGGGACGTCGATTGAATAGCGCAGGCGTTCCTCACCGAGCCGGATCGTCGCAATCTTCAGCAGCGCCTCGACCAGTTCCAGTTCCTCGCCCACCGTGGAGGTGGCCTTGCGAGTGCGCCCCAGGCTCGCGCGCAGATAGCGGTTCAGGCTGTCGAGCATCGTCGTGGCGCGAGCCGGATCGCGCTCGATCAGGCTCTGCACGTTCGCCAGCGTGTTGAACAGGAAATGCGGCTCGATCTGGGCCTGCAGCAGCGCGAGCCGCGCGGCCGTTTCGGCCTGGCGCGCCTCGGCGGCCTCGCGCCGCTGCGTCTCGAGCGACGTGCGCATGCGGGCGGCCTGCACGAACACCGACACGAACGCGCAGGCGGCGCCGGCGACAATGAACGACGAGCCGTAGGCCAGCCAGACCTTGATGCCTGCATGCCCGATCAGGTGCGGAACGTGGCCGACGGTGGAGGCCGCGACCTCAAAACCGATGAACACGCTGGCCGGCGCGACGATCAGGATCTTTGGAACCAGCGCGAGTTTGCCGCGCACGAGCCGGTCGATGGCGACGCCGAGCAGTGTCGCGCTGAACCCGATGCCGTTCGCGACGACCAAGTACGGCAGCAGCGCTTCGTTGCGGCGCGTCGCCCAGAAGATCAGTCCGACCGCCGAGTTGAAACAGAAAAGACCCAGCAGCGAGCGGCCTCGATGTGCGGGGCCGACGTGCGGTTCGGACGACAGAAAGGCGAGCGGCTTGCTTGGCATGGCAGCGAGCGGGGAGGTTTGCGGAGATGGTAGCGTAATTTGCGACGGCATTGCCATCGGCGATCGGCTCCGACGCGCAGGTGACGATCCGCAAGGACGTTCGCCGGACCCGAGGGCCGTTCATCCGGCGATTTCGACCGTTCATCGCAACATGCGGCGCTCGATGCGGCCGGCCGCTAAAGTTGCTGACATCCCGCCGGTTGCGGCGCTTCCGAACGAGGTACCCCTTGGCCCACCTGCCGACCTACGTCTATGTATTGTTCTGCGCGCTCGTCTATATCGGCGTGAAGCGCTGCTTCGTGCGCGAAGTGCGTCCCGTGCGTCCCCTCCTGTTTCCGGTCGTATTCGTCGGCCTCGGCCTGTCGAGCCTCGGTCACCTGTTTCCAAAGGCGGGCGTCGATGCGTACGCGGCGGCCCTTGCGATGCTGGTGGTCGGCTCGACAGGCGGCTGGTTCCACGCGCGCGGATGGCGCCTGCAGTTCAGGACCGGGCCGGATGGCATGTTCGTCCGCCTGCCGGGCGACGCGAGCCTGCTGGTCACGCTGCTCCTGACCTTCGTCGCCGAAACCTTCATTCATTACTCGATCGAGACCGCGCAGCCGTGGGCGGCCACCGACGCCTTCGCAGTCCTGTCGTTCGCGGTCTGGGGCGGGCTCGTCGGCATGCCGTTCGGACGTGCAATCAACGTTGTGACGCGCTGCGTCCGTCATTCGAACGGCGTGCTGGAGGGCGGCGGCGGATCCGCGCTCGAATCGCGCTGAACGAGGCCGCGTCGCCGGCGAGGGCGGACGTCTGGGTCCGCCGCGATCCCGGCGACCCGGGCGGTTGCGCCGCCCGCTCCCGCGGGTTCGCGGTCCGTGCGCCGCTACGCCGCCTTCCGCGCCCAACGCATCGCGTCGGGCGCGTCTTGCATGATGCGCGTCGGCGGCCGCGCTTTCCCCTGTTTCCGCGCTCAAAAGAAGAACGTCGCGATCGCCTGCACGATCTCGCCCTGCGCCTGCGCGCCATAGACGCTGCGCGCCGAGCCGTGGTTGCTCTGCCATTGCACGGCGCAGTCGGTGCGTGGCCAGTGATAGCGCGCTTCGAGCCATGTGAAGTAGCTGTGGTCGTCGAGGTTGTAGCGCGCCATCGCGGTCAACCCCAGGTGCTGGACGAAGACGTCGGGCATCGATGCGTAGACGAACAGCGAGCGCCGTGTCATCAGTTCCTGCGCGGTGCCGGCCATGTCGCGATAGCGCCAGTATCGCGACGGGTCGCCTTGCAGTGCCCGCCATGCGGCGCCGCTCGCGCTGGCGCCGTCGTAGTCGTACTCGAGCGTCAGCGACAGCTTGTTTGCGAAGGTATGGGTGACGCCCGTCGCGAGCTTCGAGACCCAGGACGATGCGGTCTGCGCGAAATCGCCGACCGCGCTGCCGCGGCCGATCGCGTATTCGACGAACCCGACCGTCGCATCGTCGATCAGCGTGGTGGCGTTCACGCCCAACTGCGGTGCGATACCTTCGCCGCCGTACAGCAGCCACTGAGGCGAGAAATTGCCGAACAGGCGCTGCGACCCGCTCAGCATGTAGCGGGTGCGTGCATTCGTCGCACCGAGATCGGGATTGAAGGTCGCCTCGTTCGGATGCGTGTCGAGCCGCGGCGACACCAGCGCGGTCATCGAGCCGCCGCTCCAGAGCAGTTGCCCGCGCATCATCACGCTGCCGAGCCGGTTTTCGCGCAGGCTCTCGGGGTCGATCGAGACGACGGAGCGCAGTGCGCCGACCTTGAAGAAGTCCGTGGGATTGAAGCCCGACGCGACGCCTTCGCGCAGGTTCACGCGGCCGAGGTCGACGAGCGCGTTCGGGCTCGCCTGCCAGCTCACATACGCCTGTTTCAGCGTGTCGACCGCGTTGTACCGCGACGTGCCCGCACGCCATCCCGCATCGAAGCGATTCGAAACGATCGCCCGCCAGTTGCCGGACGTGCCGTCGTACGACAGCGTGTTCGATACGCGCGCGTTGTCGTTGAGCGTCACGGACGCGGCCTGGTTCGCCGCCGTGTAGTTCGCGACGGCCGCCTCGAAGGTGCCGCGCCAGTTGCTCGGCGTCACGGGAGCCGCTGCCGCCGTATCGGCGAGCCGCAGCGCGTCGCCGTCCGCGTCGTCGGCAGCGAGGGCCGGCTGCGCGGTCGCGACGCCCGCCGCACAGATCAGTATCGCGACCCGGGATCGCGCCATCGTCTAGTCGGCCTTGAAGCGGGCCAGGTACGCGCGCTGCAGCCACGCGTCCGGAATGTCGCGCCACGCGTAGTCGGAGTAGCGCATCACCGTGACCCAGCCGGGATCCAGCCCGTCGATGATGACGGTTTCCGTCGGCCGCGCCGCGCCCAACCGGTCCTGGTAGTGCCGGTAGTACGCAATCTTCAGCACGCTGCCGCTCGCCGCGAAGAAGCGCGCCTTGACCGGCCGCTTCGTATCGTTCGCGATCCACAGGTCGATCGCGTGGTACGTGACGTCCGCCGCGCGCGCCGTCAGGTGCAGCCGGTAGCAGTGCCGGGTCTGGTGCTCGCCGTCCGCCACGTTCTCCTCGCCCGCCAGCGACGCGTCGTAGTCGTTCGCCCAGTTGACGGTCACGACGTCGCCGTTCGCGGCCTGGCCGAGCAGGCGCTGCTGTGGCGAGATTCGCACGCTGGCCTGGCTCGACGGATCGTAGAACCACAGATCGTTGCCGTTCTTCAGCATCAGCTTGTTCGCGTCGCGGGCCGGGGCGACGAACTGCACCAGCGTGCGGAACTGGCTGGTTGCCGGGTCTGCCTTCGAGTAGATCTTCAGCACCTCGCTGTCCGTCTGCTGTCCATTGCGAAATTCGAGCAGGGTCGTCGTCAGGCCGAACGGTTTGTCGGGATTGCGCACCGCGTCGCTTTGCGCGAGCAGCTGTTGCGCCGACGGCTCCGCCGCCGCGGCCGCGATGGCGGCGAACGCGAGCAGCATCGCGGCGGCGCGCAGGATCCGGATGGAAACGATCATGGTAGCGGCTCCTGATCAGGCGAAACGCAGCGCATCGACGATCGGCAGGCGGGCAGCGCGGTGCGCGGGCAGCCAGGCCGAGAACGTCGCGACCACCGTCACGCCGAGCGCGTAGCGCGCGATCATCCCGAACTCGCCCCACACGCGTACCGACAGCGCGACCGGATCGGTCTGTCCGGGCGGCGTCCAGTGCAGGCCGGCGCGGTTGATCGCGACACCCGCCGCGAGCGCGAGGACGGTGCCTGAAATCGCGCCACACATACCGAGCAGGCAGCCTTCGCAGACGAACAGGCGGCGAATGCCCGCGCCACGCAGGCCGAGCGCGCGCAGCGTGCCGATCTCGTGCGTGCGCTCCATCACGGCCATGTTCATGGTGTTGCCGACCGTGAACAGCACGATTGTGGCGATCAGCGCCGCGATGAAGCCGAAGATCGCGCCGAACATGCCGGTGACCTGGCCGTACTGCGGATTCAGCGTCGCGAAGCCGAGCACCTCGATCGGCTCGCCCGCGAGCCGGGTGCGCAGCAGCGTCTGGATGCGGGCGCGCGCGGCCGGCAGAGCGGCCGTGTGTTTCAGCTGCACGGCGATGGAGGTCACCTTCGCATTCGGGCCGGTCCCGTAGACGAGCTGCTGCGCCTGCGGCAGATGCACCTGCACGAACATGTCGTCGATCTGCTTGACGCCTTGCTTCTGAGCCGAGATCACCGACAGTTCGGCGACGTTCGGTGCGCCGTACGCATTCGACGTCAGCAGTTCGAGACGAGCGAGCCCGCCGTGCCGCACCGGCTTCGCCGCGGCCTCGGCCCGCGTGAGCGACGCAATGTCGTCGGGCAGGTCCGACGCGCCAGCCGGGGCCGCCGCCGTCACCGGATCGCGGCAATCGGGTACGCGCAGTGCATCGCAGAGGCGCAGCACGCGCGCGACGCCCGTGCCTATCACGGCGGCATTCGCGGCGCTGCCGGTCAGCGCGACGGGCGTCGCCCGGTCGGCGAAGCCGTAGTCGTTCCACTGTCGCATCCGGTTCTGGTCGGCCACGACGATCCCGCTGCCCGAGACGGTGCGCGATACGCCCGCCGCGAAGTTGCCGGCGATGCCGTTGATCGTCAGCACCGGCGTCACGACCGTCACCTCGCGAGCCAGCTCGGGATCACCGAGCAAGGTGTCGATGATCTTCCGGTAGTCGGCGATCCCGTACGAGACGGGGTCGCCGCTGCCATACAGGAAATAGTCGCGGTGCTGGATCTGCAGATGGCCGCCCTGACGCACGTAGCTGGTCTGGAGTCCGTAATTGATGTCGCGTGCATAGCCGCCGAACAGCAGGATGGCGGACAGGCCGACCACCATCGCGAGCAGCGTGGTGGACGAGCGGCGGCGGTTGCGCAGCAGATTGCGGAAGGCGAGAACCCAGGTGCTCATTGGCAGGCCTCCTCGTGCACGGCGGCGGAGCGGGTTTCGACGACGCATCCGTCGCGAATCATCGCGACGTCGTCCGCGGCGGCGATCACCTGCGGGTCGTGCGACGAAAACACGAACGACGTCGCTCGCTCGCGCTGCATCGTGCGCATCAGCGCGATGATGGTCGCGCCCGTCGCGCTGTCCAGGTTGGCGGTGGGCTCGTCGGCCAGCACGAGTGCCGGCTCGGTGACGAGTGCGCGCGCGATCGCGACGCGCTGCTGCTGGCCGCCCGACAACTGGCCGGGCCGGCGATTCGCCTTGTCGCCCATGCCGACGGCGTCGAGCAGCGCGAGCACCCGTTCGCGTCGCCGCGCGCGGGCGACGCCCAGCAGGGTCAGCGGATATTCGACGTTCTCGAACGCGCTGAATACCGGCAGCAGGTTGAACGACTGGAACACGAACCCGACGTGACGCGCGCGGAAATCGGCCAGCGCATTCTCGCGCATCGCGTCGATTCGCTGGCCCGCGACCGTGATGGCGCCGCGCGTCGGGCGATCGATGCCGCCGAGCAGGTTGAGCAACGTCGTCTTGCCGCTGCCGGACGGGCCCGACAGCACCGTGAAGCGGTTCGCGAGAATATCGAGCGACGCATCGTCGGCCGCCGCGACCGCGAGCGGGCCGGTTCCATAGGTTTTCGTGACATGACTCAAGCTGGCCGCCAACACGGGCACCTCCCAGGGTATTCGATCGATGTCGCCACCTTAGCGGGAACCGCGGCCCCGTATTGCGCAGTGCGACGAACGGCGGAACGCGCGGACGAACGGCATTCCTTCGCGATGAATGGCGGCCGTCAGCGAGCGCTGCCGCGCAGCGGTGCGGCGAGCCGGTCGCGGCCCGTCGGCGGCCGCACGACCGCGTTGCATTCCATCGGCCCCACGCGCGGTTCGTCGCCCGTTTCTGCAATTGGTCGCATGATCGTTTCTTTCGGCGACGAATCGATACACTCGCAGCCGATCAGCACTTGATCCGCACGACATCGGCCGACGTGAGAGCGGTCACCGGGGTGCGAGAAGCCAAAACACAGACATAACAAGGCATAAAAATGAGCCATACCAGGTTTGAGAGGGGGAGCGAGACGGCGCGGCCTGGCTTTCTTGCCCTTTGTCGCGTGATCCGCGATCCGTCCGATCCCGCGCGTTTCGCGGGCGCCGCGGATCCGCGGCGGTATGACGACTGGTCGAGCGCACGGCCCGCGCTGCTCGTCATCGAGGCGCTGCATCAGTTCGCGGTCAAGGCGGCGCGCACGATGCACGGCGAGCCGGCGCTGATGGTGCCGGCACAGCTGCGCGAGCTGACGCTGCACCGCGTCGACGGCTATCCGCGGCTGGCGCTGGCCGGCACCGTCGCGAAACATGGCGACGGATACCGCGTCGAGGTGTCGGCGCGCGACGCCGATGCCGGCATGTTTCCGGCCGTCGCATCGGGTACCGTGTTCGTCGCGCTGATGCCGGCCCGCCCGCCCGCGTCGGCCGCGCCGGGAGACCGGCCATGATGCCCGCCGTCGCAACGCCCTCGGCCACGATCACCGGCGATCAGTTCGGTGTGATCGACGTGGCGAGCGCCGCACCGCTCTTCGACGAGCACTTCGAGCAGTTTCCCGTGCTGCCCGGTTCGTTCAGCCTCAGCCTGGTGATCTCGATGCTGTTCGACGCGCTCGGCCTCGCGGCGAACCGGCCGATTCCGGCGCTCACGGTTCGCAAGATCAGCTTCATCTGCCCGGTACGGCCGGGCGAGCGCCTGACCGCGCGCCTGCGACGCCTGCAGCAGGACGGGGCGCGCACCACCGCGCACGTCGAACTGCGCAATGCCAAAGGGCAGGGCGTGATGGACGGCATCCTCAGCTGGGAGCACGCGGCATGACGAAGCTCGCCATCGTCACGGGCGGCACCCGCGGGATCGGGCGCGCGATCGTCGACGCGCTGATCGCCGACGGCCACACCGTCTACTTCACCTACCGATCGAATCCGGAACTGGCCGACGCACTGGAGCGCGCGTACGACGGCGCGGCGCGCGGCTTTCGGGTCGACGGCGGCGACTGGGACGCCGTGCAGGCGTTCGCCGACCACGTGAACGCGGAGGCGGCCGTCGACGTGCTCGTGAACAACGCGGGCGTCAACGACGATGCGCTGCTGATCGGCAGCCCGTTCGCCCGCTACTGGGAAACGCTGCGGATCAACCTCGGCGCGACGATGGCGTTTTGCCATGCGTTCGGCGACGGGATGCAGTCGCGCCGGCGCGGCGCGATCGTCAACGTGTCGTCGATCGCCGCGCGCAAGCCGAAGACCGGCAACGGCGCATACGGCGCGTCGAAGGCGGCGATCGAGCGCTTCACCAAAACGCTCGCGCTCGAGATGGCGCGCTTCGGCGTGCGCGTCAACGCGGTCGCACCGGGGTTCGTGCGCTCCGACCTGTTCGAGCGTTTTCTCGCGTCGCAGGACGCCGCGGCGTTCTACCGCCAGATTCCGATGCGCAAGATCCTCGAGCCCGGCCAGGTCGCGCGCACGGTCCTGCTGCTCGCGAACGGCTCGCTCGAAACGACGGGAAGCGTCGTCGATCTCGGCAATGGCGAAAACATCAGTGGCTGACCCAGTGAATCAAGGAGAGTGGACCATGAAGGAAGACATCAAGAACATCGTCGCGCAAATCCTGTATCTGAGCGGTCCCGAACAGGTGGCCGACTCCGCGTCGCTGTTCCGCGAGCTGAACATGAGCTCGATCGACTACGTCGACCTGTGCTACGAGCTCAAGGACAAGGTGGACAACCGCATCAGCCTCGAAAACCTGTGGCCGTTCAACCGGATGCTGCTCGATCCGCAATACCACACTGGCACCGAGTGGACCGAGGCCGGCTGGCGGCAGGTGTGCGACGTGATGAGCTGGAACGGCCACGAGAAATGCAGCCTGCAGGATCTCTACGAGCACTTCTCGGTGAACTACATCGAGCGCCGTATCGCGCAGTTCAGCTGACCCGGGCGTTCCGCCCGCGTCGCAGGAACGCCGCACCGCGCGGCGCGGCATCGCGCGCCCGCCCGAATTTCGACTCATGTGAATGGGGACTTGCCATGTCGTACATCACCGGCCTCGGCATCGCGACGGCCGCTTTTCCCGACATCGCGTCGCTGCTGGACGTCGACTTCGCCGCGCGCGCGCCGCTCGCGCCGGCCGAGAAGCCCGGCGACTACGTGCGCGCCAACCTGCCGTTTCCGCTCGTGCAGCGCATGGCGCGCGAGGATCGTTCGCTGCTGAACCCGGGTTCGCGTCTCGCGCTGCAGGTGGCCGCCGAGGCGTTCGACGCGGCATCGGTCGGCCGGCCCTACACGGACGAAGAGCGCGAGCGGTTCGCGGTATTCACGGGGGTCGAGGGCGAGGACGCGACGATGGCCGTGCTCGCGCCGCTGCACGCGCGTCACGGCCTCGACGGCTGCGGCTACTTCGGCGAGGTCAAGGCGGACCTGAATCCGCTCGACATGCTGCGCCTGCTGACCACCAACGCGCTGTACCAGATATCGAAGCTGTTCGCGCTGCGCGGCGAAGGCTATCCGCTGCAGCGGATGTCGCTGACCAGCCTGTGCGCGCTCGAGGAAGCGCATCGGCAGATCGAGGGCGGCGCGATCGACCGGGCAGTCATCGCGGCCGTTGGCGACATGACGTCGGCCGACAACGTCGCGGCGTTCGAGAAGATGGGTCTGCTGCGCACGACGTCGCACCCGGTCGGCATCGTGCCCGCGTTCGGGGCCGTTGGCGCCGTCGTCGAACGCACGCCGCGCGACGGGTGCGCGCCTTGCGCGCAGGTGCTCGACGTGCATTCGCTGTACAAGCCCGACACGTCCGTGTCGAGCGCTGACTGGTCGAGGCTGTTCGCCCGCTTTCCCGGCGAGGCCGCGCTCGGCGTGCCGCACGTCGTGCTGTACCAGAACGGCGAGCCGTCGCTCGGTAAGGCGGAGCGCAATGCCGTGCAGCATGCGTGGCCGAATGCCGTCGTGCACGCGTACAAGCCGCATGTCGGCTATACCGGCCGGGCGAACAACCTGATCGACCTGGTCCTCGCGATCGCGGATCCGGCCATCCCGGTCGGCGCGCCCGTGCTGGTCAACGGCATTGGCGTGTCGTCGGGCCTCGGGGCGATCCTGGTACGCAAGCTGAGCGGGGTGGGGCGATGAAATCGCGATCGGACGCCATCGTCATCAGTGCATTCGGCGCCGTCACGCCGCTCGGCGGCAGCTACGACGAACTGCATGCCGCGCTGCGTGAAGGCCGCTCCGGCATCCGGAAGATCGAGAAATTCGATTGCTCGACCTATACGACCCAGCACGCGGGCGTTCCCGACGAAGGCAACGAGCGCGTGCGCTGGCCTTCGTCGCGACGGATCGCGACCGAACAGCTGTACGGCGATCTCGCCGCCGCGCGGCTGCTCGCGCAGGCGCCGTTCGTCGCGCGCGACTACGCGCCGGAGCGCGTCGGCTGCCTGGTTGGCGTCGACGTGCCGGCCACCGACGTGCAGAGCGCGCTCGAGCTCGTCGAGAAGGTCAACGGCGACAAATCGCGCGACGCGCTGATCCGCGTGCTCGTGTCGCACATGCGCATGAGCGAGTTCGTGAGCGGCGACGCAACCTCCGTGTTCGGCGCGATTCATCGCCACATTCCGTTCAGCGGCTGCGCGCTCGCGCACGTGGGCCTGTGCTCCGCGTCGCTGCAGGCGATCGGCATGGGCATGCTCGCGCTGCGCCAAGGGCGGGTGGACGCCGCCATCGTCGGCGGCGTGTCGGGCAAGGTCAATCCGCTCAATCTCGCGCGGCTCGAATCGCTCGACGTGATCTCGACCGACCTGAATCTCGATCCCCGGCACCGGTCGCGGCCGTTCGACGTGCGTCGCTCGGGCTTCGTGCTCGCGGAAGGCGCGGTGCTGTTCCTGATCGAGCGCGAATCGGCGGTGCGCGCCCGGGGCGATACGCCGCTCGCGCGCGTGGCCGGCTACGGGGCAAGCCTGGCCGCCGAGCACATCGTCATCCCGCATCTGCAGTCGCTCGAGATGCGGCTCGCGATGCAGCGTGCACTCGACGATGCGGGCTGCGTGCCGGCCGATATCGACTACGTCAACGCGCACGGGACATCGACGGTGCTCAACGACAAGCACGAATCGGAGGCGATCCGCGCGATCTTCCCGACGCGGCCCGGGATGCCCGTCACCGCCAACAAGTCGCAGCACGGCCACCTGATCGCGACGGCGGGCGCGATGGAAGTGCTGAACACGGCGATCGGGCTGCGGGAGCGCTTCATTCCGGCGACCATCAACCTCGACGAGCAGGCGCAGGAGTGCCCCGTCAACGTGGTGCGCGCCCCGACACCGAGCGATGCACGGCGCGTGCTCAAGAATTCGTTCGGCATGGGCGGCCTCGCGGCCTCCCTCGTGCTGGAAGGAGCGGCCGCATGAAGTTCGCGTCGCTGCTTGCACGGGACGCGAACTGGCAGATCGTGCTGCACGGGGCGCGCCTGACGGCGGAAGACCTGCGCGCGCGGCTCAGGGCTGCCCGGCGCGCGCTCGGTACGCTGGAGCCGCACCTGCGCGGGCGCGGTTGCCTGATCGCGGTCGGCTTCTCGGGGTTCGACTATTTCCTGTTCACGCTGCTCGCGTCGACGCTCGGCTGCCGGATCGTCCTGTGCGACCCGAAGATGCTGTCCGCCGCGCTGCGCCAGTACCGGCTCGATGCGCTCGCGGTCGTCGCGACGCGGTCGATCGCGTGCGACGGGCCGCCGGTCGTCGTGCTCGACCCGGCCATGGCCGATGCCGAAGCGTCCGGGCCCGATACGTTCGCGTGGGCCGACCCCGGCGCGCCGCGCGCGCAGATCGTCTTCATGACGTCGGGCACGACGAGCGCGCCGAAGCTCGTCGTCTACGACGAAGCGCAGCTCGTCGAGAATGCGCTGGCGGTCGGCCGCTATCTGGGCGTGCAGCCCGGCGACGGCGTGCTGTGCATGTTCCCCACGCACTACATGTACGGCTTCTCGACGATGATGAACGGCCTGCTGGCCGGCGCGACCGTCTGGCTCGAACGGGCGTCGCTGACCGCGCACGAGGTACTCGGCTACCTGGGCAGCGGCCGGATCCGCTTCGTGCCGCTGATCCGCAGCATTGCCGAGCGCGTGTGCGACCTGGCCGAGGCGACGCCGGGCATGCGGTTCGACGGAATCGTCGTGCTCAATGCATCCGACCGCATCTACGCGGCGCAGGTGCGCCGCCTGCTCGCGCTCGGCGCCTGCGTGTGGAACAACTTCGGCCAGACCGAATCGGGGCCGCGAATCTTCGCGCTGCCGCTCACGCCGGACGACCTGCCGCACGTCGATTCGTACTGCTTCGAAGGCGTCCTCGCGCCGGGCCGCCCGATCGATCCGCGCATCGAGCTGTCGATCGTCGACGCGCAGGGCCGGCCGTGCGCGCCCGGCGAGCCCGGCCATCTGCTTTACCGCACGCCGTATGCGATGCACGGCTATCTGCTGCCCGACGGCAGCCTGCGGCGGTTCACGACGCTGGAATCCGGCGACCTGGTGTTCCGCCGCGACGACGGCGTGGTGTTCTGGGTCGGCCGCCGGGACGAGACGGTCAAGTGCAACGGCCGGCTCATCAACGTCAGCCTGCTGCACCAGCATTTCGATGCGTACGACGACATCGCGAAGAGCTATTTTCTCGCCGATCCGCAGACCGGCGCGCTGACGGTGTTCGTCGTGCCCGGCCTGACGCCGGCCGGCGCGGACGTGGATTTCAAGGCACGCATCCTGAGCCGCTACCGGGCCGCGTTCCCGCTGTATCCGCGCATCGCCGACGTGCTGTTCGTCGATGACCTTCCGATCACGAGCACCGGCAAGATCTCATTGCGGCTCCTGCGCGAAAGCGCGTGACCGCGGCCTGAACCAGGAGCCCACGATGTCCGAGCGCACGACCCGCTTCGATTCCTCCGCCGTGAGCGAAGCGCTTTCGTACGATGCCCGCTATGCGCGTTTGCTGCCGGCGGGCGTGGCCAGCTACGCGGCTTTCCGCTCGCAGGTCACGATCGAGACGGCCGACGACCTGAAGCGGCGCGTGCTGGACCGCCTCGATCACGACGGTCTCGCCGGCGCGACGTTCTACACCACGTCGGGCACGAGCGGCGAGGTCAAGCTGCTGCTCAACGCACCGGCGCGCAAGCGGCCCGACACGTCCTACGGCCGGGCGCTCGCGAACGCGCTGGCGGGCACGGCGATCGCGCCGACCGACCGGGTGGCGAACCTGTTTACCGCTGGCGGCTTTTCCACGCTGTACGACGGCGTGAACCGGCTGCTGGAAGCGATCGGCGCGAACGTACTCCCGATCGGGCGGCTGGACGCATACGGTGCCGATTTGCCCGCGATGCTGAACCTGATCGGCCGCGCCCGCCCCAACGTCCTGGTCGGCACGCCGACGAGCGTGCTGCAATGCCTGCGGCTGCTCGACGCGTACGGCGTCGATCTCGACGTGACGAAGATCCTCTACACCGGCGAGGCGTTCACGGAGCGCAAGCGCGCGATCGTGCAGCGGCGCTGGCGCGATGCCGCATTCTTCGGGCTGTACGGCGCGACCGAAACGGGCTTTCTCGGCTATCACACGCCGCGCTGCGCGGAAGGGCATTACCACGTGCTTGACGACTGGTTCTTTCTCGAAGAGGAGGACGGGCAACTCCTCGTGACGAGCCGCGCGAACCCGGGCCTCGCGATGCTGCGCTATCGGATCGGCGATCGCGTGCGCGTCGGGCCGTCGGTGCGCTGCACGTGCGGCGAGGGCGGCTCGGTCGTCGTGCTGCAGGGCCGGACCGATCAGCGCTTCAAGTTCGCGGGCAACCTGGTCAGCACCGAGCTGCTGGCGCAACGGCTGGCGGCGTGCGCCGGCCGTCCGCTCGATTGCCAGTTTCGCTTGGCCGTCGACACGCACGGGCGCGACTGCCTGACGGTCGCGCTGGATCTGGGCGGCGACGAGCTCGCGCCGCTCGCGTCGCGGCTCGCGGGCGCGCTGCTCGAGATCGAGGACGTGCGCGAATGCATCGACAAGGGCGAGGGCCGCCTCGACGTGCTCGGTCGCGACGCCTTGCGCTTCTCCGCGCGCCAGAAGCTGCCGCGCCTGATCGACGAGAGGCATGCCCATGTCTGACGATCGCGCTACCGTCGCGTCTGCCGCGTCTGCCGCGTCTGCCGCGACCTCGACGTCCGCCGCGTTGGCTTCGACGCGCGCGTCGCGGGCCGACCGCATGCGGCAGTTCGCGGCCGAAGTGCGTGCGACCTGGCTGATGCTCTATCCGATGGTGCTGTCGTCGATCTTCGGCTACTGCATGACGCTGTTCGACTATCGCTGGATTCGCGACCTGCCGGCGGAGGACATGGCGCTGCTCGCGCTCGTCAACGGCAGCGTGGCGACGTTCCTGTTCCTGCTCGGCAAGAGTTTCGAGGAGTCGTTCGTCGCGGTGTTCGCCAAGGCGCCGCGCGAGGACCAGGGCCGGCTGTTCGTGCAGAGCCTGGTGTTCGCGGGCGCGATCGGCGCGCTGGTCGTGCTGGCGCTGATCGGCACGCGGGTGCCGCTGATGACGTTCATTTCCGGCGGCCATTTTCACGGCGAACGCATGTTCAGCTACTACGCGCTCGTGATCGGCAGCTTTCCGCTCACGCTGCTCAGCACCGCGCTTTCCGCGGCGATGCGCACGTACGGCGACACCAAGTCGCCCGCCCGCATCAGCATCGCATGCGGCGTGGTCAACAACATCCTCGATCCGCTGCTCGTGTTCGGGCTGTTCGGCCAGCATCCGTCGCTGCAGCTGTTCGGCCTCGCGCTGACCTCGTGGATCACCAAGAGCCTGTATCTTGGCTGGTGTGTCCGCTGCATCCGCCCGCGGCTGCGCCGCGAGCAGGTCGTGCTGCCGCGCCCCGGCGTGGAATGGCCGACGCAGCGCCGGCTGCTGCACATCTTCCTGCCCTCGGCCGCACTCGAGGCGCTGACCTTTCTCGCGAATACCGCCGTCTATTCGCTGATCGCCCGCTACGGCGTGCGCGCGATCGGTGGTTACGGCATCGGCTTCGAGCTGATGACGATCGGATTCATCCTCATCAAGGGCCTGAGCATGGTGTTCATGATCCGGATCGGCCATCTCGTGCGCAGCCGCGCGCCGTCCCGTGCGGCCCTGCAGTCGGTGATGCTGCTGGGCGTGCTGTTCACCGCGGCGATCAGCATCGCGTTCTTCCTGCTGCGCTCGCTCGCGCTGCGTTTTCTCGCGTCCGACGTCGGCGTGATCGCGGTTGCGACCGCGCTGCTCGACTACGTGCCGCTGTTCATTTTCAGCTATCTGCTGACGAACCTCGTGACGGGCTGCTTCCAGATTCTCGAACGCCCGGCGCGCGCGATGGCGCTCGGGCTGTTCTTTTCATGGATCGTCACCCCGGGTGCGATCTACTTCGGCGTCACGCACCATCTCGCGCTCACCCAGCTGTTCGCGCTGCTCGCGGGTGTGAGTGTCGTGCGCCAGGCCGTGTACCTGACGATTTTCCTGCGGCTCATGCGCAGGCTCGGCGCCGCGCCGGCCGCAGCTCCGGCCGGCGCGCGCCCCGCAGCCGGATGATTCCACGACCGTTGTACCCCTAGACCTCACGACTGGAGACCTGCATGCGTACCAACACCCCCGCCGAAGTCAACGCCGACACCTACGATCACTATGTCGACACGTTCACGCTCGAATGGAACCGCAATCTGGTGCAGCGCGTCGAGCACGAGCTCGCGCAGCGGCGCATCGCGTCGGGCAGCTTGCTCGATGTCGGCACCGGTACCGCGCGTACGCTGATAGAGCTGGCCCGCGTCCCGTCGCTCGCGCCGCTGGGCTTCGTCGGCGTCGACTACTACGACGACATGGTGCAGCGCGCCGAACAGAACGTGCGCGCGGAAGGGCTGGAAGGACGGATCGCGATCCGCGCCGGCGATGTCCACGCGCTGCCGTTCGACGACGGCACGTTCGTCGCGGTGATCGGTCGTTCGGTCGTGCATCACTGGGCCGACCCGGTCGGCGCGTACCGTGAGATCTTCCGCACGCTGGCGCCCGGCGGTTTCGCGCTGATTCACGAACCCTGCAGCGATCCGGCGCCGGAGGCGCTCGCGTTCTTCAACGAGCGGCGCGCGGCCGCGGGCGTTCATCCGGTTCATCTCGACGGCAAGTTCACGGTCGCGGAATCGGTCGGGCACCTGCATGAAGCCGGTATCGGCGAGCACGCCAGCGTATCGAAGGGGGCGGGGATGCTCGCGATCGGCTTCGAGGTGCTGATCGCGAAACCGGCAAAGCAGTAAGCGGAGCATTGCCGATGCGAACCGATCACGACCTGCCGGCGCCGGACGCCGCCCGTCCGCGCGCCGCACGCGACGAAGGCGAGATCGATGCGGTGTCGATCTCGCCCGACCGGCTGTCGGTACGCGGCGTCGATCTGCTGCAGCTGATCGAATCCGTCGATTTCACTGCCGCGATCCTGCACGTGCTCACGGGCCGGATGCCGGACGCGGGCGACGTGCGCGCCCTCGACCGCGCACTGGCGGCGCGGCTGGCCGACGACGGGCCGACCGACGACGGCCTGCTCGCCGCGCAATTGGCCCGCCGTCAGCGCCGGCCCGAGGTGTTCCTGGTCTCGGCGATCGCGGCCGGGCTGGCCGCCGGGCCGCAGGCGCGGCCGGTTGCGTGGCCCGACGCGTTGTCGGGCATCGGGCAGGACGACGACGTGGCGACGGGCCTGGGCATCGTCGCCGTATTGCCGCGCCTGCTGGCGGCGTGGCGCGCGGTGGACGACGAGGCGCCGGTTCGGCCTCGGCCGACGGACGCCGCGCGCGGTTTCAGCGCATCGGTGCTGGACTGCCTGTGCGGCGGAGAATCGCGCGACGCACAGGCCCGACTGTTCGACGTGCTGCTGGTGGCGCTGCATGGCGGCTTCGGTCTCGTCGCGCCGACCATCGCACTGCCGCGCTTCTCGGCGAGCACCTACGCGAGCATCGACCTGAACCTGATCGCGGGCATGACGGGCAGCGGTTCCGCGCACGTGGGCGCGTGCAGCGACGCGACGCGGTTTTTCGCGAGCCTCGTCGGCCGGCCTTCCGCGGAGATTCGCGATCGCGTCGCGCAGCGCGTGCAGGTGGGCGACCGGATTCCCGGCTTCGGTCATCCGCTGCTCGAGTGCGATCCGCGGCCGGCCGCGCTCGAGCGCCACGCGGTGCGGCTGGGAGTCGACGGCGCGGCGTTCGATGCGTACCGGGCCGTATGCGGCGCGATGCAGGACCTGCGCGGACTGCCGCCGAACATCGACTCGGCCGCCGCGGCGATCCTGCTCGAACTGGGCGTGCCCGCCGTGCTGGCCACGCCGGTGTTCCTGTTTGCGCGGATGCCGACGATGCTCGCGCACGCGTTGCAGAAGCGGGCGCATCCGCCGTTCGGCCAGACCCGGCCGGTCGCGCGCGAACGCCTTGCCGCGCTGCCGAAGGCCTGGATCTGACGCCGGCTCGCCGGCGCCCCTCAACCCGAGATTGGATCGACACCGACATGCTGACCAACCTGCCGCTTGCACCGCATTGCGCGGCCAACGATACCCAGCACCGCATCGACTTCGTGAAGACGCAGATCCATCGCTGGATCGACGAGATGTTCGTCTCGCCCGACCGGCACGATCTGCGCGCGTGTTTCGCGAAGACGCTGCTGATCCGCAACTACCTGCTGTCTCCGGTGCTCGACGCGAACGAGACCGAGCGCTTCCTGCGCGACGCGACGGTGCGCGAGTACATGAAGCGCTTTCAGGCGCTGTCGCTCGACAACGAGGTCCGCTTCGAGCGGCAGATGAGCGACGTGCTGCGCGCCGGGCCGTCGAGCGAAGGGTTGCTGCTGATCATCAAGGAATACTACGCGGAGATCTACCGGCTGCTCGCGAGAACCGAGATCTTCCTGTCGGACATGTCTGCCGGCTCGACGGTGGCGATGGTCGGCTCCGGCGGGATGCCGCTGTCGCTCCTGTTCATGCAGTCGTTCAGCGGCGCCCGCATCGTTGGGCTGGATATCAGCGAGGAATCGCTCAGAACCGGCGAGCGGTTCGTCGATCACCTGTGCGCATCGCACCCGGCGCGTTATCGCCGAGCGGCGATTGAGATGGTTCACGCGGATGGCGCGGTGTACGACTACGGCGCATGCGACATTGTTATCCTGTCGATTCACATCGAGAACAAGGTGGAGATCGTCGAACGGATTATTGAGACGGCGCCGCGCGATCGCCGCGTGATCGTGATCGAGCGGCAGGTGCAGGGGCTCGGACAGTATTTCTATCCGAACTACGGGTTCGATTCGGCCGGACTGCCGCTCGTGAAGCTGGCCACGCTGTGCTCGTCGCTGCTGGTGAGCACGGCCTATCAGCTCGACTGGTAGGAGGGCGGGATGACGACGAGCGAGATTCGTTCCGGCGGAATCGGCCTGTTCCATGCGTGGGAGCGGCAGGTGCTCGCGCTGTACATGGACGCGTTTACGACGGGGCCATATGCCGGGCACTACCTGGACGAGGCGGCGGAGCGCGGCTGGATCTACGGACTGTTCACCAAGCATGCCGCGCGTTGCCATCTGTGGGCGGCCGGCGACACGCTGGCCGGTTTCCTGCTGTCCGCCGATGCGGGCTACGACCGCAAATTGCCGGTGTCGCTGCGCGCGACGCTCGGCGACGGGCCCGTAATGTCGATCGCCGAGCTGGCGGTTGCCCCGGACTGGCGTTCGCGCGGGCTCGGCGAGGCGCTGGTGCGGCACTGCGTCGGCGAGGCGGCGCCCGGCTATCGCGACATCATCGTGCGCAGCAACGGCAATGCGCTTGCGGCGCACCGACTCTACCGGCGGCTCGGGTTCGAGCCTTTCGGCTCGGTGCGGGTGCCGAACGAGATGAGCGAGATGCTCGGCGACGGGCGACGCGGCGTCGAGTGGGTCGACAAGCAGTATTTCCGCTATAAAGTGACTGGCGATGGCTGACCGCTAGGACCGGAGCAAAAAGAAGGACACGCAGCGATCTCTATCTGTCCACACACAAGGTTGTGGCAACTTGTCCGCATCCGAGCGGATACGGAAAAAGAGACAGGGGGCGACTTTGCTTGCGGTTCCGACCGGCACGCCGGCAAGGACGCCCAGTGGACGTCGGCGCCGGTTGGACGATTCGGCCCCCAATCGCTGCCGTATGCGCAAGCAGCGATCTTTATCACCGCAGCAGATAAACGTATCCGAATCGCTTCGTTGACGCGCGCCGGCACGCCCTCGTAGATTCGCGTTTTGACCGAATCAGGGGCCGTGCCGTGACGACTACCGCCATCCGCGACGCCGCAACGCTTTCCGCCGGGCATCCCGCCTTGCGGCCGGACGGCGCGGCGCAGCATTTCGACATCGTGCCGTTCGACGCGCCGCTCGGCGCCGAGGTAATCGGCCTCGACCTGTCGCAACCGGTCGGCGCCGACGATTTCGCGCGGATCCATCGCGCGCATCTCGATCACCATGTGCTGGTGTTTCGCGACCAGCGCATCACGCCGGACGAGCACATCGCGTTCAGCCGCCGCTTCGGCCCGCTGCAGATCCACGTGCTGCACCAGTTCGCGCTGGCCGACCACCCGGAAGTGCTGATCGTGTCGAACATCGTCGAGAACGGCAAACCGGTCGGGCTCGGCGACGCCGGCCATTTCTGGCATTCCGACCTGTCTTACAAGGAAAAGCCGAGCCTCGGCTCGCTGCTGCACGCGCAGGAATTGCCGGCGGAAGGCGGCGATACGCTGTTCGCGAACATGCATCTCGCGTGGGACACACTGCCGGCCCACCTGCGCCGCGCGGTGGAAGGGCTGCGCGCCGAGCATACGTATCTCGCGCGCTACGAGGAGCTGCGGGCGCGCAGCCCATGGCGGCCGAAGCTGTCGCACGAGCAGGTCGCGCAGGTTGCGGCGGTAGTCCACCCGGTCGTGCGCACGCATCCGGAAACCGGCCGCAAGGCGCTGTTCGTCAGCGAGCATTTCACGACGCGCATCGTCGGCTTGCCGGACGATGAAAGCCGCGCGCTGCTCGACGAACTGTTCGCGCACAGCGTCCGCGCCGAGCATCAATACCGGCACCGGTGGCGCGAGCACGACCTCGTGTTCTGGGACAACCGTTCGCTGATGCATCTCGCCGCCGGCACGCCGGACCACCTGCGCCGCAAGCTGTACCGCACGACGATCGAAGGCGACGCGCCTTTCTGAGCCGCGCGCCGCGTCATTCATTCCCGCCCCATCCCGACCGGAGTCCCGATGTCGTTTTCGTTTTTGCCGGCGCGCCGCGCGCTGGCGGCCACGCTCACCGCCGCGCTCGCATTCGCGGGCACTGCCTTCCCGCAAGCCACGCATGCGGAGGGCCGCATCCGCATCGCCGAGCAGTTCGGCGTCGTCTACCTGATGCTGAACGTCGCGCGCGACCAGCGACTGATCGAAAAGGAAGGGCGCAAGGCCGGCCTCGACATCAAGGTCGACTGGGTGCGCCTGTCGGGCGGCGCGGCCGTGAACGACGCGCTGCTGTCGGGCGCGGTCGACGTCGCCGGTGCGGGCGTCGGGCCGTTGCTCACCGTGTGGGACCGCACGCGCGGCCGGCAGAACGTGAAGGGCGTCGCGTCGCTCGGCAATTTCCCGTACTACCTCGTCAGCAGCAACCCGAGCGTGAAGACGATCGCCGACCTGAGCGCGAAGGACCGCATCGCGGTGCCGGCAGTCGGCGTGTCGGTGCAGTCGCGCGTGCTGCAGTATGCGGCCGCGAAGCAGTGGGGCGACAAGCAGTTCGACAAGCTCGACGCGCTCACGCAGGCGATTCCGCACCCCGACGCGACCGCCGCGATTCTCGCGAACAGCAACGTGATCACCGGGCACTTCGGCAATCCGCCGTTCCAGGAGCAGGAACTCGCCGGCAACCCGAACGCGCACATCGTGTTGAATTCGTATGACGTGCTCGGCGGCCCGAGCTCCGCGACGGTGCTGTACGCGACGGAAAAATTCCGCGACGACAACCCGAAGACCTACCACGCGTTCGTCGCCGCGCTGGCCGACGCCGCGCGGCAGATCGCGGCCGATCCCGAGCGCGCGGCCGATACGTATATTCGCGTGAACGGGTCGAAGATCGATCGCGCATTGCTGCTGAAGATCCTGCGCAATCCGCAGGTGCAGTTCAAGACCGCGCCGCAGAACACGCTGCCGCTCGCGCAGTTCATGCATCGCACCGGCGCGATCCGCAACGAACCGAAATCGTGGCGCGACTACTTCTTCGACGATCCGGCGACTGCCGGCGGCAGTTGAACCGCACCGGCGCTTCGACGCCGCGATCGACGCTTATGCGTCGGCGCGGTTTCGATATGCGCAATCGATGGTTGGTCCGCGCCACGCGCGGCCGTATGTTGATGCTTTCCCCGCAAGAGTCCCGATCGTGAACGCCAATTCACTCCGAACCTGGCTGCCGCCGTATGCGTCGCGTCGCGGTGCGTCGTCCGCCGCTCAGGCCGCGCCCGCCACGCCTGTTGCCGGGCAGTCCGGTGTGGACGCCGCGCCGGCTGGTTCGCACAGCGAGCGCCTGCTGGCCATCGACCGCGTCAGCCTCGAATACCGGAGCGGCGCGCGGATCGTCCGCGCAACGCACCAGGTGAGCTTCGACGTGTACGGCAGCGATCGCTTCGTGCTGCTCGGCCCGTCGGGGTGCGGGAAGTCGACGCTGCTGAAGGCGATTGCCGGTTTCATCGAGCCCGTATCCGGTTCGATCGCACTCGACGGCAAACCCGTGCGCGGGCCGGGACCCGATCGCGTCGTGGTGTTCCAGGAGTTCGACCAGTTGCCGCCGTGGAAGACGGTCGTCGAGAACGTCGCGTTTCCGTTGCGCGTCGCCGCGAAATTGTCGCGTGCCGAGGCACGCGAACGTGCGCTGCACTATCTCGACAAGGTCGGACTGAGTGCATTCGCCGACGCCTATCCGCACACGCTGTCGGGCGGCATGAAGCAGCGTGTCGCGATCGCGCGTGCACTCGCCATGCAGCCGCGCGTGCTGTTGATGGACGAACCGTTCGCCGCCCTCGATGCGCTCACGCGCCGCAAGATGCAGGAGGAACTGCTGCGGTTGTGGGACGAGTTCCGCTTCACGCTGCTGTTCGTCACGCATTCGATCGAGGAGGCGCTCGTCGTCGGCAACCGGATCCTGCTGCTGTCGCCGCATCCGGGCCGCGTACGCGCGGAACTCAACAGTCACGAACATTCGCTCGACAACGTCGATACCGGCGACTTCCGCGACAACGTCGCACGGATTCATCGCCTGCTGTTCGATACCGATGCGACGGGCGCGCCGGCGACGGAGGCAGCCTCATCATGAGCACGATCGATCCGTCCCTGACACCGCTGCCGCCCGTTCGCGCCGAGTACGAGCGCACGCTCGACACGCTGCCCGATGCCGAACGCGCGGCCCCGGCCCCGCTGGCGCGTCGCATCGTCGACGCCGGGTGGTTTCGTCGCAGCGTCATTGCGCTCGTCCTGGTCGCCGCATGGGAAATCGTCGCGCGCATCGTCGCGAACGACCTGCTCGTGCCGACCTTCGGCGCGACGCTGGCTGCATTCGTGCAGGGCATCGAGTCCGGCGAACTGCTCGTCAAGACCGGCATCTCGATGTCGGTACTGCTGCGCGGATATGCGCTCGGCGTGTTTTTCGCGTTCGTGCTGACGTCGCTCGCGGTGTCGACGCGCATCGGTCGCGACCTGTTGACGATGCTCACGTCGATGTTCAATCCGCTGCCGTCGATCGCGTTGCTGCCGATCGCGCTGTTGTGGTTCGGGCTCGGCACCGGCAGCCTGCTGTTCGTGCTCGTGCATGCAGTGCTGTGGCCGCTCGCGCTCAGCATGTACACGGGCTTCGCCGGCGTGCCGGCCACGCTGAAGATGGCCGGGCGCAACTACGGCCTCACGGGCCTGCGCCAGATCGCGCTGATCCTCGTGCCGGCCGCGCTGCCGTCGATCCTGTCGGGCCTGCGCGTCGGCTGGGCATTCGCGTGGCGCACGCTGATCGCGGCCGAGCTCGTGTTCGGCGCGAGCGCCGGGCAGGGCGGGCTCGGCTGGTACATCTTCCAGAACCGCAACGAGCTGTACACCGACCGCGTGTTCGCGGGTCTCGCGGCCGTCATCGTGATCGGCCTGCTCGTCGAGAACCTCGTGTTCGACACGCTCGAGCGCGTGACCGTGCGCCGCTGGGGCATCCAGCACTGACGCGGCGGCGATGCACGACCAATCCCGGCGCACGCATAACAAAAGCTGAAATCGGTTTTTCGCGCGCGCTGCATGCGTCCCTATACTTTGCGGTGCCGCGATCGCGCCACGTCGCGACGCTTCCGATCTTCTCGCACAAGGATTTGCCCGATGACTGCCCGTGATGCCGTCGATCCGCGCGATGCGTTACGCGACGCGCTCGCCACGCTGCCCGACGTCGCGAATGCGATCGGCCAGGATGCCGCGCAACGTGAAGCGCGCCGCGAACTGCCGTTCGAGGGCTTCGCGATCTTCCGGCGCTCGGCGCTGGGCGCGTTGCGGATTCCGGTGGAACGCGGCGGCCTCGGCGGCACGCTGGTCGATCTGTTCGACACGATCGCGACGCTGGCCGCCGCCGATTCGAATCTCGCGCACGCGCTGCGCATTCACTACGACCAGACCGAGACGCTGCGGCTCTCGCCGCGCACGCCGTTCAACGACGTGCAACTCGAACGCGTGCTGGCCGGCGCGATCTTCGGCGGCGCGTCGACGGAACTCGGCACGTCGCGGCCGGGCGAGAACACGACCGTGCTGCGCCGCAACGGCGAGCACCATCGTGTGACGGGCCGCAAATACTATTCGACGGGCACCGCGTTTGCCGATTTCGCCCGCATCAACGTGGAAGACGAGCAGGGCGACGCGCTGGCCGTGATCATTCCCGTCGCGCGCGACGGCCTGCAGGTGCTCGACGACTGGGACGGGATGGGGCAGCGCATGACGGCGAGCGGCAGCCTGGTGCTGAACGACGTGCAGGTGTTCGCGGACGAAGTGGCGCCGCGCGACGGCTCGACGCTCGTCGGCCGTCATTGCGGCGCGCTGCGGCAGCTGCATCTCGTCGCGACGGGGGCGGGCATCGTGCGCAACGTGGTGGCCGATGCACGTCGCTACGTGCTCGAGCACGGACGCCCGGCACTGCACAGCCCGGCGCCGACTGCGCGTGACGATCATTTCGTCCAGCAGGTTGTCGGCGATCTGTCCGCGCACAGTCACGCGATCGACGCGCTCGTGCGCGAAAACGCGCGGGCGCTCGATCGCTCCGCCGATGCGATCGAAGCAGGCGCTGCCGACGCGGATGCGCTCGTGCTCGACAGCGCGCTCGCGACCGCGCGCACGCAGCTGATCGTCAGCAAGCTCGCGCTGCATGCGGCCGAGCGGCTGTTCGAAGTCGGCGGCGCGTCGGCGACGGCGCGCTCACACAACTTCGACCGGCACTGGCGCAACCTGCGCACGATCTTCAGTCACAACCCGCTGCTGCACAAGGCGCGCGTGATCGGTGACTACACGCTGAACGGCGTGACGACGCACCTGACCGAAGGGCGCGTGTTCTGAGCGTGCCGCGGCAGGCATTCGCGGCGGGACGTCAGCGCCGCAAGCCGGCTTCGCGCAGCAGCGGCAGCACGCGCTCGCCGAAGAAGTCGAGATCGGGCCTGAAGTCGTAGAAGCTCAGCTGGATGCCGTCGATGCCGGCGCGGTGCAGCCGCACGATGGTGTCGGCGACTTCGTCGGGCGAGCCCGTGATCGAGATGTTGCCGCCGATCGCGCGCGCCGCGGCCTGCGAACGCTGGTCGAAGCCGCCGCGCCACGCATGCGCATCGCTGTCGAAGCGGTGGAAGCTGCCTTCGTCCGCATGCGCGACGATCGCGTCGCGGTACGCGCGCGCCTCCGCCGCCGTCTCGCGGCAGATCACGAGCGGATTGAGCAGCGTGCGGATCGTCCGGCCGTGTGCGGCGGCGGCCGCCTTCACGCGAGCGGTATGCGCGGGCAGCACGTCGATCGCGCGTTCGGCGTCGGGGCCGGCCGGGCTCGTGACGAACACGATGTCCGAATAGCGCGCCGCGAACTCGATGCCGGCGTCGGAGCCCGTGGCGTTGATCAGCAACGGGCGGCCGTAGCGCGGCTTCGGCGTCACGAATGCGCCGCCCAGGCGCCAGCTCGACAGCGCCGGCGTATAGCTGAAGTTGTCCGGTTGCGCCCACAACTGCTGGACCGCGTCGAGGAATTCGGCAGCCAGCTCGTAGCGGCGGTCGTGCTCGATCCGGTTCCAGCCGAACATCTCGTGTTCGATCGCGCGGTGGCCCGTCACGACGTTGACGCCCCAGCGCCCGCGCGAGATGTGATCGAGCGTTGCGGTGAATTTCGCGAAATGCAGCGGGTGCCACGGCCCGTAGAGCACGTGGCTCGTCGCGACGAGGATGATCCGCTCGGTGCGTGCGGTCAGCGCGGCCAGCGTCATGAACGAGTCGAGCGCCTGGCCATCGAACACGCCGCCGTAGCCGCCTTTCGGCAGCCATTGCGACAGCGCGAACACGAGATCGAAGCCGAGCGCCTCGGCACGTGCGACCAGGTCGGCGTTGTAGTCGAACGTCCAGTCGGTCGTGCGCGGCAACGTCGACGCACTCCATCCGCCGGCCTGGATCGGCAGGAACAGCCCGAGCATCAGCGGCTGCGCGAGCGCACGCGACACGGGGCTGTCGGGGAAATCCGCCGGCGAACGGACGTCGACGAACGGCGACGGCGCGAGCGGGGCGGCGAGGGATGGATCACTCATTACGGGTTCCTTGCTGAAAGGTGCGGCACGATTCATGCGACTGCGGTGCCCGATACGGTGGCAAGCGGAGCGGCGCGCGTCATAGCTTGCCCGGCCTCGGGTCGGGCACGAAGCCGTCGCGGTTCGGCATCTGCACATGCGGCAGCGTACGTGCGTCGAGCCGGGCGTCGCCGGGCACGATGCCGTTCAGGTGGAGAACATACGCGGTGACCGCATAGACGTCGTCCGCGCTCAGCGATTGCGGTGCGTTGTACGGCATCGCACGGCGAATGTAGTCGAACAGCGTCGTCGCGTAGGGCCAGTAGCTGCCGACCGTCTTTTTCGGCTTGACGTTCGCGAGCGAGCCGATGCCGCCGACGAGCGGATCGCCGACGCCGCCTTCTCCGCCGGCGCCGTGACACATCGCGCATTTGTCGGCGAACACGCGGCCGCCGCGCGCGACCGTGCCCGCGCCTGACGGCAAGCCGCTGCCGTCCGGCGCGACGTCGATGTCCCACGCGGCGAGCGCCGCGCGGTCGACTGGCTGCCCGAGGCCGAAGCCGGCGCCGAACGCGCTCGACGTCATCGCGCAGGCCGCCAGCAGGCAAGCGAGCGGCTTACGCATTGCGCACCTCGCCGTCCGCGCCGACGCGCCAGTTCTGGATGCCGTTGTAGTGGTACTGCGAGTTCAGGCCGCGCGCGGCGACGAGCGCGTCGCGGGTCGGCTGCACGTAGCCCGTCTCGTCGGTCGCGCGGCTTTGCAGGTCGGCCGGCTCGCCGCGCCACACCCAGTCGGCCTCGAAGCGCGTCAACGCACGGTCGCGTACGTCGCCGGCGAGCCGTGCGGGCCGCCACGTGCGACCACCGTCGGTCGATACGTCGACCGCGCGAATCCGGCCGCGGCCCGACCACGCGTAGCCGCTGATCGGGTAATAGCCATGCGCGGCGAGCCGATGGCCGGCCGACGGCCGCGTGATGACCGACTTCGCGTCCATCTCGAACACGAACTGGCGCGCGCAGCCGTCGGGCAGCAGATTCGTGTATTTCGACGTTTCCTCGCGTGTCATCTCCGGCGCACGCACCAGCTTCAGCCGCCGCAGCCACTTGATGTTCGTGTTGCCTTCGAAACCCGGCACGATCAGCCGCACCGGGTAGCCGTTCTCCGGCCGCAGTCGTTCGCCGTTCTGCGCATAGACGACCAGCGCGCGCTCGAGGATCCGGTCGAGCGGCAGGCTGCGCGTCATCGCCGCGCCGTCCGCGCCTTCGGCGAGCAGCCAGCGTGCGTCGGCATCGACGCCCGTTTCATCGAGCAGCGTCGACAGCCGGACGCCGGTCCATTCGCAGCACGACAGCAGCCCGTGCGTGAACTGAACCGGCAGCCCGCTCGGGCCGTTCCATTCGCTGCCGGTATTGCCCGAGCATTCGAGGAAGTGGATCCGCGATTCGGACGGAAAACGCAGCAGGTCGTCCAACGTGAAGACGCGCGGCTCGCGCACGAGGCCGTGCACGACGATGCGATGACGCTGCGCATCGATGTCCGGTACGCCCGCGTGATGACGTTCGTAGACGAGCCCGTTCGGCGTGATGTCGCCGAACAGGTCGGCGAGCGGCGTCATCGACGAGCCGGAACCGGGTAGCACGGGCGAGCGCGCGCTGCGGCGGATCACGTCGCGCTCGTGCTGCCCCGGCATGCCGTACGGTGGCGACAGCAACGGCGCACCGGGCGCGCGCGTCCACGGCGGCACATCGAGCGGCTGGCTCGCGAGCGCACCGCCGGCAGGCAGCATCGCCGCCGCCCAGCCGCCGGCCAACTGGCGCAGTGCGGCGCGCCGGCCGCTTCGCGGTGCACGGGGAGGAAAGCGGGAATCGGTCATGGTCGAACGCAGGTTGCGCGCGGGAGCCGCGCGCAGGGAAACGAACATTCTCGGCAACCGGGCGCGGCGCGGCAAACAACGATTCCCGCTTTGCTTATCGTGCCTATTGCGCTGCGCCCGCTGCGCGTGCCGTCAGAACTTCACGCGCAGCCCGCTGACGAACGCGAGCTGGCGGTTCGTCGACGACGCACTGCCGATGTTCGAGATCGCCGCGATCTTGCGGTAGCCGCCCGACGTGGCCGTGCTCGCATCGCCGGCCGCGAGCTGGTAAATGCCCGATACGTAGATATCGGTGCGCTTCGACAGCGCGTAGTCGAACCCGAGCGTGAACTGGTGCCAGCGCGGCTTCAGCGTCTGGCCGCCGGTGCCCGGCAGGCCGCTCGCGCGCCCGTCGGTGAACGTATAGACGCCGATCAGCGTGGCGGCCGGCGTGATCTGGTAGCGCGCGTTCACGTCGTAGTTGTTGAACTTGCGCGACGAGCCGTCGACATAGTTGAGCTGCGTGTGGCTCCAGGCGAAGCCGAGCGTCGCGCGGCCGAGCGCGTAGTTCGCGCCGAGTGCACCGATCTGCTGCTTGAGCACGCCGCCGTTCAGCCCGTAGAAGAATGCGCCGCTGTAGTCGTTGCCGGTGGTCGAGGTCGCGCCGCCCACCGCGCCGCTCGTGTTCGACGTCGCGTTCGGGTGGTTGAATCGCACGTAGCCGCCGCCGACCGACAGCGGGCCGTTCACATAGTTCGCCGACGCGCCCCACGCGTTGTTGTTCGAGAAGCCGGTACCCGCGCCGCCGTTTGCCTGATTGCTGAATGCATAAAGCAGGTCGGCCGTGAAGCCGGCGATCGTGTCGCTGCGGAATTTCACCGCGTTGTTCAGCCGGAAGCTCTGGTTCAGGTTGTCGTTGTCGCCCACGTGCGTGGCCGGCGACCAGAAGCCGGCGCCCGAGTACTGCGCGACGAGGTCGGTGATCGGCTCGTACTGGCGGCCGAACGTCAGCGTGCCGAGACCCTTCTTGCCGAGGCCCACGTATGCGGAGCGGCCGAACAGGCGGCCGCCCTGGCCGAGCCCGCCGTCGCTCGGGCGGAACCCGCCTTCGAGCGTGAAGACCGCCTGCAGGTCGCCGCCGAGGTCTTCCGCACCTTTCAGGCCCCAGCGGCTGCCGCTCAGCTTGCCGCTCGTCTGCTGGATGTTGCTTGCGCCGCCCTGGTTGTTCGTATACGCGATGCCGGCGTCGACGACACCGTACAACGTGACCGAACTCTGCGCGTACGCACTGACCGAACCGATCGAAACCAAACCCAGGACTACCGATTTTTTGATCATGACTATCCTCTGTTTTTTATGGGTACATCTGCGAGGATCACGATGCTATTGACGACAGGCGCGCCGACGAACGGTCGATCCGTGGTTTGCAAATCGCTGCGCGTCCGATTTGTAATGTGCGTTGCCGCCGCCCCGGCATGTCCGTTGCAATCGCGTCCGGCGCGCACGCTGCGGCGAATGCATCGATCGGACGGCGTACGCCGGGCGCCTCGAACTCGTGCACGCCGTCATATCGATCGATGAAATCGTTCGATGTCCGCATCACATGCGGCCGCGCTCGCGATGTTTTTACGCAACGCCGCACTGTGCGGCGGACCACCGATGCGCTACGCGTGCCCGCATATCGATTCCGCAAAACGTTGGTAGGGCCGTCCGGCGCGTAACGGTAGAGTCTGGCATCCGGTCGCGGGCCGGCATGCGCCGGGAACCGCAGCGCACGCGTGTGCGCGTTCATCCCGGTTGGATGGATCAACGAATACAGGAGCCGTTTGACATGAGTCGCGATGTGCTGTTTCTGCTGGAACCGGGTTTTGCCGATCCGAAGCATCCGGGCCAACGCTTCGTCTGTCCGCACGGACTGTCGATCGAAGGGCTGCTGGCGAGTGCGCCCGATCGTGCCGGCCGCATCGATGTGAAACGCGTCGGCTTCGAGCGGCCGCGGCCCGCGGTAATCGCCGCGCTCGACGAGGCGCACCAGGGCCTGCCGGTCCTCGTACTCGGTCGCGACCAGCCGGCGCCGGACGATGCGCAGACGCTCGGCGACGTGCGCTTCGTCACCGACGCGCGCCGCATTCTCGAGCTGCTGGCCGAACGCCACGGATTTCCGGCGCTGCACTGACGCGACGATTCCAACGACTCATTCGATCGACAGGAGCATTCGATGTCGTCAATCTCGGTGGCACGCCGCCGCCTGCTGCTTGCCGGCGCTGCGGCCGTGGCGGCGCCCCTGGCCGGGAGGTCCGCATTCGCGGCACCGGCCGTCAACACCGATCTCGCCGGCACGACGTTGCGCGTCGCGACCTACAAAGGTGGCTGGCGTGCGCTGCTGCAGGCGGCCGGGCTCGGCGATACGCCGTACCGGATCGACTGGCGCGAACTGAACAATGGCGTGCTGCATATCGAGGCGCTGAATGCAGACGCGCTCGATATCGGTTCGGGTAGCGAAATACCCGCGGTATTCGCCGCGCGCCAGAAAGCCAATGTGCGGTTCATTTCGCGAGTGCGCGAAGACCTGAACAACCAGGTCACGCTCGCGCGCAAGGACACGCCGATCCGCACCATCGCGGACCTGAAGGGCAAGCGCGTCGGTTACGTGCGCGCGACGACGTCGCACTATTTCCTGTATCGCCAGCTGACGGAGGCCGGCCTCGGTTTCGACGACATCCAGCCGATCAATCTGTCGCCGACCGATGGGCTGTCCGCATACGATCGCGGCGACATCGACGCGTGGGCGATCTACGGCTACAACGGCCAGCTCGCGCGCAATCGCTACGGCGCGCGCGTGCTGAAGACAGGGAAGGGCTATCTGTCGGGCAATTTCCCCGTGTACGCGAATCCCCGCACGCTCGACGACGCGCGCCGCCGGGCGGCCACCGCCGATCTGCTGCTGCGGTTCCGGCACGCGTATGCATGGGCAAACGGGCATTTCCGCGACTACGCGCTCGCGCAGAACCGCGAGACGCGCGTGCCGGTGGCCGATCTCGTCACGATGTTCGACCAGCGCAGCGAGGACTTTGCGCTACTGCCGGTGACACCCGACGTGGTCGCGCAGCATCAACAGGTCGCAGATGTGTTCACCCGGATCGGCGTGCTTGACGGGCCGGCCAACGTCGCGCCGTTGTGGGATACGTCGTTCAATTCGGTGGTTGCGGCAGGGTAAGTCGGTGCCGCAGGACGATGCCCCCGTGAACGGGGCGATGCTTCAGGCTCGACGCGGACAGTGCCGAGCGATCCGGTTTGGCGGGATCAGGAGAACGTCGTCGCGACCATGATGCCGAATACCAGCCCGAGCGCGATTCCGCTGAGCCGGCCGTAAATCGATGCACGAACATTGTCGTCGAGCACGAAAGGCGAGCGCTTGTGCTTCCAGATCGTGCTGAATGCCACCGGGCGAGTGAGCAGCGCGATGCATGCGATCAGCACGGGCGTGGCGACGAGCATCGCGATGCGTTGCCCGTTCCAGTCGACACCGTGCATCGCCAGCGAAACCAGCGCGGCGAGCGGCACCTCGACGCACAGGCCGAGCAACGAGCCGCTGACGAATGAATCTCCCGGGGACTGGAACATGATCGGTCCTGGCGTGCGAATGAAATCGGCGCCCGGCTCGGGCGCCCGAAAGAAAATACCGTGGCCGTTGCCTGCGGCCGGTCGACCGTGCTCGGCATCAGCGAGGATGACGGCCGGATGTTAAGGCAAATTGCCGGCCGGTTGTCGGTCATTCAAGCTATTTAACAAATGTTCGGCCGAGTGGCGTGCTTTTATGCCACATCGGGACCCCGCGCCGTGGTAATAATCGAACATCGCGGGCAAACAGAAAATCACGCGGGGATAAATTGATCGGCGACCAAATCGGGCTCGACAGTGCATACAACGCCTACCTCCGGGAAAAATCCGCAAGCGCCGGACTCGCGCTGAGCCGCGCGCTCAGACTCTCGGGTCACGCGGAGGAAGCAATCCGCGTGGTGAAAGAGCTCGCGGAACGAGTCGAAGAACCATTCTTGCGCGCGCAGATCGGCATCGACATGAACTATCTCGGCCTCTTTGCGCAAGCCGAAACGCTGCTGACTCGGGCACTCACCGAGCTTCACCACGAACCGGACCTCAGGGTCCTGAGGGTTGAGCTTGCGATCTCGCAATACGCTCAAGGTCGCTTTCGTGAAGCCCATGCCCTGAGTCGACGGCTACGCGATGCATGGGGGCGGGCCGCGATCGTTTCGAATATCTATCCAGGCAATACCATCGAGTACGAGAAGGTCGTCGGCAAGTTGCTGCGATTCGACGAATCGGTCGCGGGCAAGCGTGTCCTCATCATTCAGGAAGGGGGGCTGGGTGACGTGATCATGTTTTCCCGGTACTTGCACCTCTTGCGGGATGAAGGCGCGCTGGCTGTCGTCTTGCAGGCACCGGACACGCTGGCGCCGGTTTTTTCCGCCGTGGACTGGATCACGATCGTTGCGGACGCCCGCAGTGCCATTGACCAGAGTGATTGCATCATCTGTACCTTCGACCTCTTTGCCCGATATCAGACGACGCCATACTTCCCGGGCTACAGCGGTTCGTACGTGCAGGCGCCGGCCGGACGAGCATTGCCGCCCCGTATTGCCGACACTTTCAGGAATCGACGCCAGGGGGTTCGCGAGATCGGCCTGATCTGGCGCAGCAACACCGCGGTGCGTCACGAACCGTACCGGTCCATTTCGCTGGAGCAACTTTCGCCATTGTTCAGCGCGCCGGGGAGCCGCTTTCACGCGCTGCAGTTCGGCCAGCTTACCGACAATGAACATGCAGTGCTCAATAAGCACGGCATTAGCGTCATTAGTGACGAGTTGAGCGATCTCGGCGACACCGCCGTCGTCTTCAATGCGCTGGATCTATTGATTACGGTGGATACCGGACCGGCCCACCTCGCTGGCGCACTCGGCCGGCCGGTATGGGTGTTGCTGTCGGCTGCCTGCGATGAGCGCTGGTACAACAGCCATCGTGATACGCCGTGGTACAGGTCCATGCAGTTGTATCGACAAGCCACATTGGGCGATTGGAGCAAACCGATATCGGAGATGGCAGATGCGTTGTCTGGCAACGATGCGATCTGGTAGGCGCGGTCGCTTTCGGCCGTATCGAGCGTGTAGACGCCATGCGCCGGTTCGTCGACATTGCCAACCATTCGTAGTCCAGGACAAATCATCGACATGTCGGGACTGCCTGGTTACGTGATTTTCGATCGGAGCACGAATGTCGTTTGAAGAGGAATTCAATAGCATTGCCGCACAGGCGCGCGAAGCAGAGGATGTCGGGCAGTTCGACCGGTCGGCGGATCTGTTCCGGGCCCTGTTTGAAAAGTATCCGAATAGCGATACGGTATTTCGCCCCTACGTGGATGCACTGCTGCGCTCGGGTCGCACCGGAGCGGCACTCGAAGCCTGCGATCGCGCCATCGCTGCGACGCCTGTATCGACCATTCCATGGCGGGAAAAGGCGCTGATCTGTTTCAATCACCTGCACGATCGCGCCGCTGCCATCGCCAGTTTGAAGGCGGGCGTGGACGCGTTTCCATCGAATGCCGAGTTGCATCTGATGCTGGCCGACGCGAGTTTTCAGGTGCTCGACTTCGATGCCGCACGCCGGCATGGCGCGAAGGCCGCCGAATCCGGCGATCCGGGGATCGTATTGAGGGCGCGCCATCGATTCCTCGACGATCATGACGGGGCCGTCCAGATCGCCCGCGCCATCCTGGAACAGTATCCGGCGGATCTCGGCACGCTGGTGCAGTGCGGAATCTCGCTCTACCTGCTGGGCCGCCTGGAGGAAAGCCTGGGCTATCTGTATCGGGCCGCCGAACAGGATCCGTATCGAGGCGATGTCCTTTTTCCGTTGGCGAATCTGCTCCTGTTGCTGGGCGACACGAGAGCAGGCTGGCGTCGCTACGAAATGCTCGCGGATCTCGCGCCGCTCGGCAGTGGCCCCGGTGTATTGACTGCTCATCACGATCGTTTGTGGCGCGGGCAGCCTCTCGAGGGCAAGCGCCTGCTGGTGATCAGCCATCTCGGCCTCGGCGATTGCCTGATGTACGCACGCTACGCTCGAACCCTGAAGGCAGCGGGCGCCCATGTCACGCTCTGCGTCAAACCGGAACTGATGCAGCTTCTGCACGGCCTCGACGGTGTCGACGAGCTGTTGAGCGCGTGGCCCGTCGAGACCTGGGGCACCTACGACTACTGGATATTCGAGAACTTGCTGCCTGCGCGGCTGGGCGCAATCGAAGGCGAGGTGCCGACCTATCGGGACGGCTATATCAAACTGAGGGACCCGGATGTCGCCAAGGCAAGGGCCGACCGTCGAAGCGCATCCGACCGGCTGCGGATCGGCTTGTGCTGGGACACGTCGCCGAATTACTTTGCGGGGCGTGCTCGCAGTCTTGCGCCGGAAGATCTCCAGCCGTTGGCCGAGATCGAGAACGTCGACTGGTTCGTGCTCCAGAAGCATCCGCTCGAGCCGGACTTCGCGGCTCGCAGCCGACTGTCGATCCTGAATCGATCTGATGAATGGAACGATCTTTACGATACGGCTGTATTTGCGGCATCGCTAGACCTGACCATCTCGATCTGCTCGGCGCCCGTGCATTTGGCCGGCGCGCTCGGGCTGCCGGCGTGGGTCATGCTCGGCGCGCCGGAGTGGCGCTGGGGCGCGCGCGGCGACGCGGGGCCCTGGTACCCGGACATTCGTGTCTTTCGTCAGGCGACACCCGGCAACTGGCGAAGCGTCACCGAAGCCGTGCGCGACGCGCTGGAATCGCAGCGCGGTGCCTTGCGTGGAGCCGATTGACGGGCAATGCATTCAATTGCGTTCGAGCGTCGCATTCGTCACGAGCGAATGCGTGCCAAGGCCGAAAATTTGATTCGCCGCGCTATCGCATGGCGACGAATCGGGCTCGATTGCTTCCCGATAATTGATTGCGCGCGCAAATGATGTAGCCGGACTGATGGAAAAACCGGGCTACCTGTTATCGCAGCGCGCGACGGACTCGTCGCGTTCGCCCGATGCGCCGCGCCGATCCGCGCTACGCGCGTTCGTCAGGCCGCAAAGATCCGGCGTTGGTAGTCGAGGATCAGCCGATCGATGTCCTGGTCGGCGCGCCGCGGCTGGCTTTTCGGCTCGAGCCAGAGCCACCGCATCATCCGGTAACGCGCCTCGACGCACATCAGCCAGGCATCCCAGTCCGACCAGTGGCGCAGCAACGGGATATTGCGAATGTCCCGCAACCCGTCGCGGATCTCGTACACGTGGAAGTGCCGGCTCGCGCGCTGGCTCAGTTCGTCGAATGCGCGTGCGGCTTGCTCCGGGTCGGACAGCAGAAAGTCGTGAATTTCGATGATCACGTGGCTGCCGGAGAGCTGTTCCAGCAGCGTATCGTCGAACAGGTCGAACTCCGCGCCCTCGATATCGCACAGGATGACCCGGTCAGCCGGGGCGCCACCGTGCTCCGAGAGTATCGCCGGCAGGTTGCGATCGGCCTTGCCGTAGACGGCGACGCGATCCGCCAGCCCCATCTCTGCGGCACGGTGCTGGATGGCCTGGCGGCGCTGGTCGTCCATCTCGAAGCACAGGCTGCGGGCAAAGACGTTGTTCCTCACCAGGCCGATGCCGAAGATCCCGTCGGCAGCCCCGAGGTCGACCAGCACCTTTTCGCGCGAGCCGAGCGCTTCCAGAATCGCGCACACCGCGATTTCATAGGTGCCGAGCAGGTAGCCGCCGACCGCGACCTCCGCCCACTGACTGAAGCCGATGGGATAGCCGCGAAGGATGCCGTACTGGACGATCGAACCCGTTTGTTCACGTAGCAACTGCGACAGATAGTGCAGACGAAGATTCGCGGCCTGGATCGAGCTCTGGTTGAAGTATTGCGCGTGGTCCATCTATTTGTTCTCGCTGGGTGAGCAAACGCGTCGGAGAATGCGGCGACGGCGGGACGCCTTCCGCGGATGCGAGCGCGCGTCCTGCCTCGGACGAGAATATAACGCGTTGTCGGTACGCTGCCAGCACGGCGTGAACCCGAAGATGCCGGGATGCGGGCCGACGGGTCAGCGCAATGCCTTGATCACCTCATCGGCCGCCCTGATCCCGGACTCCAGCGCATCCTCGAAGTAGCCGATGCATTCGGTCGTGCTGGACGGAGGTGACGCCTCGGCGGCCCAGTTGACGCCGGACGCGTTACGCACGAGGCTGGCCCGCGCGGTGATGTTGCGCAACGTGTCGTGACCTTGGCGATAGCGGCCGGCGATTTCGAAGGCGGCGACGCGGTGAGGCATGGCAGCAAATGAGGGAAGGGCGGCATTGCAGCCAGCGACCGAGCGCGACCTTGTGGGTGTCAATCCACCCAAGGAGCAATGTCTGCCGATCAACCGCCTGAAAATCGCAGACGGTTGATCGACACCGGCCCGTCGTTCGCCCGAGCGTCGCGTGACCTCGTTCGGATTACCGCCCTCCGGAGCGAAGTACTGCTTCGCGATCACCAGGCGTTCGACGGGCTCACACACGCGCCGTCAGTTCACCCCGACCGCACTCCAGGCGCGTGCGACCGTTGCGCTTTCCGCCGAGTTCGCGCCATACAGGTCGTTCGCCGCCTGGATCGACGCACGTCGCGCGTTCGGGTAGCTCGAGTTGGCGTTCAGGTACACGGTCAGCGTCCGGTACCAGATCTTGCCGGCCTTTTCGCGACCCAGGCCGCTGAAGGTCGTGTCGCCGTTGCAGACCAGTTGCGTCCGCGACAGGCCGGTGTCGGTCGACGGTACCGCCGGGCCTTCCGACAACAGGTAGAAGAAGCGGTTGCCGACGCCCGACGTGAAGTGCGGATCGTGGCGCGGATTCGACCATGAGAAGCCGCCCGACGGATAACAACTGAACGACCGGCCGTCGAGATCCTGCTTGTACATCTTGCGCAGGCCGCCGCTCACCACACGTGCGCCGATCACGTAGTTGCCGGGATCGTTCGGGTTGTTCGCGTAGTACTTCACGAGCGTGCCGAAAATGTCGGACGTCGATTCGTTCAGGCCGCCCGCGTCACCCGAATAGTTCAGGTTGGCGGTGGCCTCGGTCACGCCGTGGCTCATCTCATGCCCGGCGACATCGACCGAAACGACCGGTTTCGGCAGGCGGGTGCCCGGATCGCCGTCGCCATACACCATCACGTGCGACGACAGCCATGCCGCATTGGCGCCGGTCGTGCCGCTGCCGGTGTTGAATACCACGTGAGCGTAGCTCTTCACGCCGCGGCCGTCGTTGAAGATGCCGTTGCGGTTGTGCGTGGTCTTGTAGTAGTCCCAAGTCAATGCGAGGCCATAGTCGATGTCTGCCGCGACGGTCTGCCGGTCGGTCGTCGTATTGTTGCCCCACACGTTCGTGCTGCTCGTGAAGATCGGCAGGTCGGTCGCTTGCTCGACATCGTCCGAGCTCAAGCCGCGACCATCATAGACCGAGCCGCTGCCGCGGCTCGGATCGAGCATGCGGTACGCGTTCGTGCCGGTCTGGTCCGTGGTGAGCGTCAGGTTGCCGTAGTACAGCGAGCGGCCGGTACCGGTCGCGGCGGCGGTCTTGATCAGGTCTTGCGCGTCGAGCACGGTGCCCGTGCGCGCGTCGACGTAATACAGCACCGCATCGCCGTGCGCATCGGTCGCCTTGCCATATACGCGCACCGCGTAGGCCAGGACCGGTGCGGCATCGCGCGCGAATACGACGAGCCCCGCGTCATCGACGCGACGGACGTCCGAGTCGAAACGCGTGGCCGCGATGCGTCTGGCCTTGACCGCGCCGACGTCGGGTGCGTTGCGTACCACCGAGCGGTTCCCGACCTTGCCGATCGTGGCGGCGAGATTGATCGGTGCGAGCTGGGTCAGGCTGGCTTGCTTCAACTGCCCCTTGCTCGAATGGACGACAACGTCGCCGCCGATTACGGGCAGGCCCGCGTAGAAGCGATCGAAGCGCACGTGCTCGGTGCCGTCGGGATCGACGATCACGTCGCGTACCTGGAACTGATCGCCATCCGTCGGTGCGTTCGCTTGCGGCCCCGCGAACTTCAACGTACGTGCAGTGCCGCCGATGGCGAGGCTGAAGGCGGACGGGTTCTGCTGGATCAGTTGCAGCGCTTTGTCGACCGCGGCCGACTGGTCGCCGGCCTGGGCAAAAGCACTGAGACTCGCGACGGTAATCGCGGTGATGGGCAGCAGTCGAGACAGTTTCTTCATGTAATTCCCCAGATTATGAGTGGGTTTGTTCGAGGAATGAATCAAGTGAAGACTTCGATGTAAGACATGTCGCGAACAGCAGAGGCATGCTAGAGGGTGGCTTTTATAATTACAAGATGTTTCTATTGATATTAAATTTTCATATCGGCCTCGTTAATCGAGTCGTGATTTGGTGAGAAATTTGAAATGATTCTGTCGGCCGCCTTGGAGGTAGGGGGGCATTGCGTCGAAAGCACGGGGGTGAGCGTTGCGCCGCTCCGGGCAAGGCAGGGTGTGATGCAGGGCGGGTGGGCCGATGGATGAGTGGAAGCAGAATCGAGGAGATGGATGAAGCTTTTTTATTAAATATTTGTGGTGATGGTTGCTATTTTTGGCACTCTCGAGCGGCATTGATAATGCCGTCGATATTTTCTCTTTTTGATGTCAATGCCAACAGATCCGCAGTGAATGCCTGACGGAAGACAGTTGTGTTGCGTGTTACGAAATTTAGAATGTGAATCGATGCAATATCTTCCGGTCGCGCGGATCATCGCCTGACGGTCGGTAGTACCAGTCATGCGATCCACTGTCGACTCGATTCGCTCAGTGGCGCGCTACGGCATCAGATGCTGCTGGATCCCGGCTTCCATGAACTTGCGTCTAGTATCATATTTGACATAATGCTGATGATCACTTTTTTGACTTGTAGTGGCTAGATTGAAATGTCCGCTTTTGGCTACATAGAAATGCCCGCTTTTCGACCCAACGTAAGCTGATCGGCCGCTGGCAATCCAGCTCCGGAGGCTTCAATGGCTGCAACGGAACGGATTCGGGCCGACGCTGGCCTGCGAGAAGCCCTGGGAGTGCCACGGGATTCGGCTAGCCAAAGAGACGGCCATGTCGGGTCACCCATACGGGCGACCCGGCGGATCGACGAATTCCGCGCTCCCGGTCACTCGGGAACGACACCATCCTCGAACGGCTCCTCGTCGCCGGAACCTGCCTCGTCGGCGTTATCGCTCGTCTCTTCGGCGACGTCGGACGCCTCTTGCTGCACCTCGACGGCTTCCTCGACCTGGTCCTTCAATTGCTGGCTCACCTGGTCGCCCAGATTCTCGACGATGTCGGGAAGCGATTGCGTGACCTCGCCCAGGCTTTGGTTCGCTTCGCTCAGTTGACCGGCTTCGAGCTTCGAGCTCGCGTCGACCAGGTTGCCCTCGGCCTCCTCGATCTGCTCGTTGACCTCGATCTGCGCGAGATCCTTGAGCTGTGTGCTCGCGCTGTCAATCCCGCCGCCGATGTTGTCCCCGGCCACCTCGCTGTATGCTTCGGAGCCCGACGCACGCGCCGCACTCACGTCGTTCGCGAATGCGGCATCGTCCGCCGGCACCTGCACGTTGCCTTCGCCTGCGGCCCGGTCGGCTAGTTGCTGGTCCTGCTGCCGCGCGTCGTTGCCGATCGCGTCGCCGGCATCCTGCGCATCCTGCTGCTGTTGCTGGTTGGGCGCATCGCCGCGATTCTCGTTGGCCTGGTCGTCCTGGAGCTTGTTGTCCTTGCCGGTCAGCTTTTGCTTCAGGAAATCGAGCGCCATCCACACGCCCATCGCCTGCAGGAAGTAGCCGAGCACCTTCTCGAACGTGAGGTTCGACCAGAACTTGTGCCAGCCCGACTCCGGCGCGAGCGGGATCGCGATTACCTTCTTGTTGAGCAGCGTGCCGGTCAGGATCGGCCACGCGGTGGTGTCGCTCTCCTTGCCCGTGAAGGTCCCCTTGAAGCCGAATGCCGCATTGAGCGCAACCGCACCGGCGGTATCGACGATCTGCCCATTGTCGAACGACAGCGTGCTCGTCGAGCTACTTGACCCGGTGAGCGTGATCGTCATGCCGCTCAGGCGGTCGGCCGGATCAGCCGGCGACGGTGCCCCCGACTTCCTGGCGAACACGATCGTGCCTTCGGACGTCGCGCCGGTCTTGCCGTCTCCCGGCGCCGAATAGACATAGTAGGTCCGGCCCGGCTGGCCCTTGTCGTCCATGCCCCATAGATACGCATAGCCGCGCATCCAGGTGCTGACCGCGACGTAGCTCGGGAAGTCGAGCCCCTTGAACAGGTCGTACTGGTTGAAGAAGGCGGCAATTGCCTTCTCGCTGTCGGACACGGACGGCAGCTTGAATGCGTCGGTCATCGCGCTCTGGAAGCCGGTCGCCATTTTCGACGTCGGCGACGTCATGATGTTCTTGCAGAAGCTGAGCGCCTTGGCCATGTTCGCGGCGGCAGCTTCGGTCACGGAGATCGGCGGGTAGCCCTGCGTGCTGAAATCGAGTGCTTCGCCGACCGACATGACCGGGAACAGTGAATCCGGCTGCGAAATCAGCAATTGGTAAATGAAGCATGGCTTGGTCTGCCCCTTCGAATCGGTGTAGGTGCCGTCGAGCGTGACCGTGCCGGCCGCGCCGTTGGCCAGCACCTTGCCGCCCGACGATAGCGCCAGCAACGTCAGCTCCTGCAGATAGCCCTGCTTCGACGAGTTCTGCGCGACGTTGGTCGACGAGTTGAACGCGTTGAGCACGACGACGCTCTTGCCCGACTTGTTGGTGATCGAGCAGTTCTTGTTGATAGCCATCGTTTTTCTCCGTAGGTGAGTAGGAACAACACAGGTTGACGGTGATGACGTCGCTCGCGGCATGCACGCCGCGTCTGCATCTAGTACTCGACGCGGGTCGTGCTCGACCGAACGCCGCCTTCGAACCGGGTGGAGATGATCGTGCCGCCGATCGGTTGCCCGTCGGTCGCGAACTGCGCCGCGCGATAGTCGACGTCGGTCACGCGCACGACGGTCCGGCCGTCGGTAGCGAAACCCGTGACGAGCGAGCGCCATGGCGCCGCGCCCCCACTCGATAACCATTCGTCGCGCACCTGCGCGAGGCTGCCATCGGCGCGGAATGCCCGCCGCGTCCGATCCGGCGCACGCGTGGGCTGCCAGGGCTCCGGCACAGGTTTCGCCGGCGCGGCTTCGCGCGGCGGCGGCACGGGGTCCCCCGGTTTCAGCACGCGTGTCGAGGTCAGCTTGCCGTTCGTGAAGCGAAACAGCGTCAGCACCTGCGTGTTGCTGCCCCCCGGCTGCAGCGTGACGAGCAGATGCCCGTCGAGAATCTTGCCGCGCGCATCGAACGCGACCCCGCTGTAGTTGGATTCGACACGTTGGCGCACCGTTGAGCCGTCTTCCGCGTAGTTGGTGGCGAGCAGACGGCCTGGCGTTCCGTGTGCGGTCAGGATCGAGCGCGCGGTGCTCGCGAGCGTCAGCGCAGGGCCGGCATGGCGGAAAATCGCCAGTTCGCCGCCCCTGAGCCGCGTGCCGACCAGCACGGCGTTCGCGAAATCGATCTCGAGGCGGCTCGCGATCGCGCCCTTCCCGTCGGATGCATCGTTGACGAGCGAGTAACGCGCAGGCCGTTCGTTCGCGTAGGTCATCTCGGCGACATGGCTTGGCGACCCGTCGGGCCCGGCGAGCGAGAATTGCGCGACGCCTTCGGTCGGCCAGCCGGCGGGGTCGAGCGCCAGCGCGCGATAGATGCCTTGCACCGTGCGCCGCAGCGTACCGTCGGCGGTGAGCAGTCGCGTCGCCGACGACACCGCTCGGCCTTGCGCATCGACGACGATGTCGGACGTCGAATGGGGCGCGCCGCCCGCGAGCGATGCCGCATAGCGGATCGTGCCGCCCGCATCCGACACGTCGGCGTAGCTGGCGTGGCCCATGGTCGCGACGCTCGCGCCGTCGGGCCCGTAATGCACCGCGCCGACCGATCGCGGCCGGTTGCGCGCCAGGCCTGTCACGTCCACCGCGACGGCCAGCGCCTGCTGCCCGAGTTCCTGAATCATGGTGCCTCCTGCGTGATCAGGGATTGCCCGACGGGCCCGGCGTTGCCGCCGCTGCCGCACGGCCGCTCGAGCACGTTGACGATCCGGTCCATCAGCGCGACGCCTTCGGCGCGCGTCGTCGCCCGCTTGTAGGAAAACCGCATGTCCAGGCTCACACGCGTCACGCCGGAATGATTGGCGACCGTGCCGTGGCCCAGATACCCGCCGTCGAAGATCAGCACTTGCCCGTATCGCACCGGGACCGATTCAAACTCGCCGCTGCCGTAGTCGCGCTCGAGCCACAACGTCGCGCCGTCGAACACGTCGGTGAACGGCATCCAGAAGTTGATCTGGTCGATCCGGCGCGTCACGCAGATGTCGTGATGAAACGAGCTGATGCTGGCTGTGCCGGACAGGTGGATGCGCAGCTTCGGATGGCTCGTGTACGAGATCCCGCGCCCTACCAGGGGCGCGAGCTTCGCGAGCATGAAGCCGTGGTAGAGCTTCCAGAAATCGGCATCGGCTGACTGACGCTCCATCATCGCGCTCACCATCAAATTGTCGCGCGGGCCGATCCGAGCACTGCGCCCGTTACGCCGCCGATGGTCGAGCAGGTACTCATGCAGCCGGTCGAGGCGCTGCACCTTGTACACGTCGCGGCTCAGCACGGCCGCGAATGGAAAGCGCGCCGTGTCGTAGTCGAACAGCACCCATGTGCGCCGCGGGCGCTGTCCGGCTTCGCGTACGAGTTCCGCGCGATCGACGTCGGCAATCGACGCATCCGTGCCCATGACGGTGCTCATGGGTGGTCCGCTCCATCCCGGTGCAGTCGCGCAAGCAGCTGGCGGACACGCGCGAGATTGGTCGATGCGCGCTCATAGCCGTGCCACAGGAACAGCCCGCCCTTGCGGCTCGCTGCGGCCATGATCGCGACAAGATGCGCCCACGCCCAGTCGGGCAGCCCGAGCCGCGGTGTCGCAGCGAGCACGGCGGCGTCGGCGTCGCTCATGACCGTCATCCCGCGCAGCGCGCTGCTCGCGCCGCTAGCGCCTTGCGCGGTGCCGTGCACGAGCGGACGCAATGTGACCGGGTCGAGCGTGAATGTCAGCGATCCGCTCGCCATCGCGGACGGCCCGTCACGCCATTGCATCGCTTCGCCGTCGAACGTCGCGGCCACGCGCCGCCCGCCGATCGAGAAGCCGCCGGCATCGACGCATGCAGAGGTCACTTCAGCCAGCGCCCCGTGCCGTAGCAGCAGTCGGTATTCGCCATGCAGGTACGCGGCGGGCAGGTCGTCGCAGATGCGGGCCGCGAACGGCACGCGGCGCACGCCGAGCGTGAAATGGTCGCGGCCGATCGACAGCGGTTCGTCGACAGGCGTGCCGTTGAGCGTCACGCTCATCCCGGCGGCCGTCGGCAGGATCGCGATCAGGTGCTCGCCGGCGTCGGGCGCGAGCCATCGATAGACTCCGGCGATCGCGCTGGCCGGGAGCCGCGGGCGCGCCAGGCACTCGTCCACGACGAGCTTGTGCGATGTATCGGGGTGGGCACCCGCCGGCCAGATCAGTCCGACCCAGCGCCGCTGGCCGCCGGGGCGCAGATCGGGCTGCAAGTAGCCGGAGCAAGGATTTCCGGCATCGGCGGACCACGTGAGCACGCCCTTGTCGAAACGCGCGGCCTGCACACGCACCCCATTCAGGTCGACGCGCGTGACACCGCCGTCCGGCCGGCCGAACACCGACAGCGACAATGCGTGCCCAGCGGCCAGATAGAAACCGCTCCATACCGCCAAGTCGCGACGCAGCAGTTGCTGGAAATCGGCGGTGAGCGCAGGCCAGTCGGCCGCGATGCCCCGTGCGTCGCTCCACGAGGCGGCCGCCGCCTGGACGTGGCCGGCCGGCGCGCGCTTGACCGCCGCGAGCAGCGTCGCGCTCGCCGACTTGCGGTCGAGCAGCAGGCTCAGCAGCCGGCGGTTTTCGGGCTCGCCGCCGGCACGCAGTCCCTTTGCGGCGAGCTGGATCGCTCCGGCATCGCGCCGGCTCAGCAGCTCGCGCTCGCGTGGCGACAGGCCCGGCCAGCCGGCGACGGCCGTGGCGGCATCGTCGCGATAGCGCTCGCGCAGGTGCGGATCGTCGCACAGCGCGAGCACGAACCGCGCGGCCGCGCTGTCGGGCTGCCACTGATAGCTCTGCGGCACATCGAAGGTCGCGAAATCGGTGAACGCCCGGCGTTCGCGCGGACCATAGCGATCGATCACGCGCAACGCTTCGGCGCTCGTGCGCAGCGGCTGGCCCGGGTGCAGCAGCCCGAGTCGGTCGAGCATCGCCGCATCCGCGAGGGCCGCGTCCTTGGGCGGCAGGTAGAAGGTCGAGATGCCGGTCACCCAGTTCTGTACCGACGGATCCCTCAGCGAGGCGATCGTCTGACGGTCGATCAGCGGCTCGACGCCGGGATAGCGCGAGCCGACATAGTTCACGACCGGATGGTCGGCGCCGTACATCGCCTCGAGATAGTCGAGCAACACCGAGAAGTTGCTGTTCAGATACCCTTGACGGCGATAGCCGAGCTCGCCGATCAGCCCGACCTGCCACAGCACGAGGTGCAATCCCGTATCCGGCCGGCGGCTGCGGATCAGCATGTCCGTCGCCTCATACATCTGCATGCCGGGCTGGCTGGGATCGACGCCGAGATCCGCGCAAAGCGTGTCGAGCGCGCTGACCGCCGCACGCATCTCCGCGCGATGCCCTTCACGCCTTGCAATTCGGACGGCACGGTGCGTCGCCAGCACGAAGATGCCCGGATGACCGTAAAAGATCGCGACGACCCGCTGCCCCTGTCGCACCGGATGCAGCATCGCCTCGGCCATCTGCATGTACGTGACGTAGCGTCGCTTGCTGTCGTCGTACAGCGTGTAGAGGTCATAGGCGTCGGGCCGCTCGCGCAGCAGCCAGACCTTCGTCGCCGGGTCCGCGACGCAGAAGAACACATGATCTGCCGCACGAATGCGCGCCTCGTCTGCACGCGTGAAACCGCTCGCCTCGATCCCGGAGCCGAGGATCTCGAGCGAACCGGGCCGGTCCGGCGGCGCAATCGCAGCCGGATCGTCGGTAATGGACGCCGCACGCGCCGCAATCTCGCGCGCGAGATGCCGCCAGCGGCGGCGATGCGTTTCCGCATCGGGATAGCGCTCGGGGTCCGGCTGCGGCCAGGCAGTGCTCATGATCGATCCTCGTAACGGACGGGCAATTAGCCCTTCAGGTAGACCATCGCAACAGACGCCCCCGTCTTCACGGGCAGCGGCCGGTTCTGGTACGTCGCTTTCGCGAGCGTCTGGAACGCCAGGTACGCGTTGGTGCCGGTGTTCTGCTTCATCTGTGCCACCAGTGCGTTCTGGGCGTCCTGCGGCCATCGCCAGTTCTGCGCTTCGGTATCCGCCAGGCTGTTCTTCGTCTGCAGGATGGTCGACAGCGTCACCTGTAGCGTGGTTGAATCGCCCTGCACTTCCTGCACGTATTGGCTGAAGGTGGTCCAGCGTGTGTCGACCGGGATCGGATCGTTCAGCATGTAGTTGACGAGCAGGCCCAGCCCGGACGTCTGGCGCGGCTGGAGATTCTGCATGTCGCGCTCGTCTGCCTGCCGCCATGCGTCGAGCAGCTTGCCGGCTGTCTGGAACGCGACGTAGATCGCGACGCCCTCGACGAGCGTCGGCAGCGCCTTGGTCATGATCCAGTTGCCGACCGCGCCGAGCACGCGCGATAGCGTCCCTGGCTGCACATCGACGTCGGTGTCGATATCCACGTCCACGTCCACGTCGATGTCGCTGTCGGTCACAACATCGATGTCGACGTCGATATCGACATCGACATCCACGTCGACCACGGCAATGAAATCGACGTCCACGTCGATGTCGACATCCACGTCCACATCCACGTCGATATCGATGTCCACATCCACGTCGATATCGACATCGATGTCGATGTCGACGTCCACGTTGATGGGATCGGCATCGTCCCCCACTGCGCTGTCCGGGGCCGCGCTGTCGCCGTTCGCGTTGAGCGCGCCGCGAATCTTGCCGGCGATCTCGCCGACGTTGGTCGCGAGCCATTGCAGCCCGCCGGGAATCGCGCCCAGCAGGTTGATCGCCGCATCCACGGCCATCGCGAGCTGGACGGTGAAGAACGCACCGTAGACGAGATCGTAGAGCACCGCGTACCAGGGCAGCGTCGGGTCCTGGTACGACTGCGCGATGAACTGCTGGCCGTTGTACGTGCCGACGAAAGCCCACGTGATCGTGTCCGGGTGCCCTTCCCACGCGAGGTCGCGTATGACAGCCGTGAGCAGCATGCCGTTTTTAGCGGTTGCCCCTGCACTGGATAGCCGTGAGGTCGCGAAATCGAGTGGAATCGGCGTGCCTCCGGTCGGCGTGTACACCGCCTTGCCGTCAGTGATCGTCAGTGTGCCGACGCAGGTTGTTGGCACGATGAAGCCCATCGAACTCGCTGCCGGCGGTTCGTAGCAATAGTAGGTGCCGGGAAATGCATAGAGCTGATTCGTCGCCCAGTAGCCCAGCGCGGAATAGAGGCCAAACGTAAGCCCCGCTGCGCCGTTCTGCGAGAAATAGGTCGCCGCCGCATCCGGCAGGCTGGTCACCGGCGTGTTCTCAACCAGCGCGTTGAAGTTCAGTGCCGTCGGCGTGAACGGCTGGCTCACGATATTCCGGTAGAAGTTCCAGCCCGCCGTTGCGACATCCGCGTCGGACTGCGCGAGCGGAATCGTCTGCGACCCGGGCGTGAGTGCTTCCACGACGGCCACCTTGAGCGGAAATTCGTCCGTCTGACGCGTAATCACGACGCGCGCGATCGGCTCGTCGGTCGTGAAATGACCGGTGCCGTCCGCCGGGACGCTGCCGAGCAGCGTATAGGTCGGCACGTAGGCCGAGGGATCGGTCGACGGCGGATTGGTCGGGGTCGGCGACATCGTCGTGTAAACATTCACCGCCGCACCGTAAGTGCTGGTGACGTTGATCGGGTAAGTGGCCATGTTCATTGCACCCATGCGCAACAGGGCGAATACGGCGATAGATCGGATGGCTGACAAATGCACGTATCCATGGCTTATCTCCTGTGGAAATTGATTCGCGTCCTGTCAGGACGCCCGCATCCTGCAGATTCCGCTTCGTCGGCAGCACCCCGATGCACGACATCGCCGGGCGAACAGGCGCGGCATCGCGGCCCGCATGGTCGTTGTCCCGAGCAAGGACGTGTGGCCGGTACCGATCAACTCAACAGCCGCTCGACTTCCTCGATGAGCGCATGACGACGCTGCGCGTCCTGTTCATAAGCCCGCTCGGCCGCCGCAATGTCCGCGCCGCAGTGCGGGCATCGGGCGTCGTGCTGATGCACGTAGCTGTTGCACGCACGGCACACGGCCAGCCTCGGCGGGATTCTTCCGACCGCCGGCGCACGCTTGCCCTTGTGTTTCCACGCCAGCTCGACGGTCTGCCCCGAACGGGAAATGCTCGACACCGGCGTGCCGTCCGCAATGCGTTCGGTAACCAGGTCGAAGCGGCCAACCGCGAAGGACGCAGGCGCCGCCTCCTCGATCTTCTCGATGCGTTCGCGGAGCCCCTGCTTCTTCAGTTCGAGCACCCGGTAATGGCAATACGGGTTATTGCCCGGCTTGCCGAGCAGCGAATGCGAGGTCCATGTACAGCCGCCGCGACACACGTCGGCGTAGTAGCACGTGCGGCAAAATCCCCACAGGTCGTCCACCGAGCGGAGCCGGCCGAAATGGATCGCGTCGCTCGTGCGCCAGATCTCTTCCAGCGACAGGTCACGAACGTTGCCGCCCGCGAACCCGACCGTCGCAAGCGACGGACAGCCCTTGACGGTGCCGTCCGCTTCCAGCGCAAGAACGGTCTGCCCAGCCGCGCATCCGGTCCAGTGCACCCGCTCGTCGCCAAAACCGCGCCACAGATACTCGTACGGCCCGAAGTAGCCGATGTTGTTGCCGACATTCATGAGTAATCCGCGATCGAGCCCGCGCTTGTAGAGGTCCGCCAGCAACGGCATCAATTCCTCGAGCTGGTACGGCTGCAGCAGCAGTTCGTCGTGATCGACCGCGTTGCCCATCGCGACCGTCAGCTGAATCTGCCAGTGCGTGGCCCCGAGCTCGATGATCGTATCCATCAGCGCGGGGAGGTCGCGCATCGTTTCCGAACCGATCTGCGTGTTCACGCTGACGGCAAGACCGTGCGCGCGGGCGCGCTTCAGCGTATCCACGGCCCGCTCGAACGAGCCCGGCACGTTGCGCACCTTGTCGTGCAGCGGCGCCAGGCCGTCCAGCGACACGCCCAGCCCGTTCAGGCCCGCGTCGACGGCCTGCGCGAGCCGGGCGGGCGTCAGGTTGCGGCCGCCCGTCTGCACCGCGCAGTACATCCCGTGTGAGCGGATGGCCTTGATGAGTTGCGCCCAGTCCTTGCGCAGGTAAGCCTCGCCTCCGATCATCGACACTTCGCGCGTGCCGAGCCTGGCCAGCGCGTCGATCACTTCGAGGCACTCGTCGGTCGACAGCTCGCTGGTGCGCCGGTGGCCCGCGCGCGATCCGCAGTGCAGGCACTTCAGGTCGCAGGCCAGCGTGATTTCCCACACGACGTGAACCGGGATGGATCGTTCGTAGTCCTCTTCGCTGAGGAAGCGAACCGGGCGCAATTGATTGTCTTCCATATCGATGTCCCTCGAGTATCGCCTGCCCCGCCACGGAAATTCGCTGGCCGCCGGGAAGGTGCCCGCCCGCGCACCGCGGCGGACACCTCCACTTTGCAAACGCTCAGCGTACGCCTTCCAACCGGGCAATCTCGGCGTTCAGGCCGGCGAGGGCTTCCTCGATGCGGCCCGCATCGGCGAGCTGCTGCTCGGCCTGGCGGGCCAGCGCCTTCATCCGGCCGAGATCGCCCGATTGCCGCGCCTGCTGCAGCCCGACGCCGTACAACGGCGTAACCGGATGCCGGGGCTCGAACGGTTGCAGCGCGCCGGTCACAGTCATGAGCGCGTGGTCCACTTCATGCCAGCGCGCGCCGTCGAAGAACCGGTAGCTGGCGACGCCCGACTGCCAGTCCGCCTCGACGATGCCCTGCAGCCGGAACGTTTCGGCCAGGCCGCTGGTCGGCCCGGATGGATTGCCCTCCACGCTGAGGGCGAGTTGCGTCTTGCCACCGGGGGTCAGCACGAGCGGGCTGAATTGTCCCCATACTTGCGCACGGAATTCGAGCGGCGGCCAGGTCGTCTGGGTGACGCGCGCCACGCCGCTGACCTTCTTGGCGGCCGAGTTGATCAATAGCGCGAGCGTGAGGACTGGTGCGCCTATCGCCGGCGTTGCGACACGGAAAGTCACGGGAAAAAGAGCGGCGGACATTGAATGGCTCCTGTAGCAATTAAGGATCGGGGCAACCGGACCGGCTTCAGTTCCCGGCTTCCAGACGCGCGATTTCGGTCTTCAGCGCCACGAGCGCCGCCGCGATTTCGTCACGGCTTTGCAACTGGTGCTTTGCCGCTGCCGCGACCGTCTTCATGTGCGCGAGATCGCCGGAGGCCGCCGCTTGCTGAATCGGGGCGCCGTACAACGGCCGCGGGCCGCCGTGCGGTTCGACGATCACCGGCCCCGGCTCGAGCGGCACGAATTCCCGATCGATCCTGGCAGGCACGTTCTCGACTTCGCGCCAGCTGCCGTTGGCGAAGAAGCTGTACGTCGCGATGCCGCTTTGCCAGTCGCTTTCCAGCACGAGATGCAGCCGGAACGTGACGATGGAATTCGAGTTCGGGCCGCCGTCGTTGCCGTGCAGCGTCACCAGGATGCGCGTGTTGACCGGCGGCATCAGCGCCAGATAGGTGAAGTTGCCCCAGACGTCGGCATGGAAGTCGACCGGCGGATTCGTGGCCTGTCCGATCGTTGCCGTGCCCACCACACTGCCTTCGGGCGTATCCACGAGCAATGCGAGCCTGAGCGACGGCGCACCGGGCATGCCGGTGCCGATGAGGTAGCCCGCCGGGAACAGCCCGGTACGTGTGTTCTCTGACATGTGGTTCTCCTCGGTGGTGAACGAAACGGCAAAGCGTGCGACGGCCGCTCAGGCCTGCTCGCGCCTCGCAATCTCCAGCTTGAGCTTGCCGACTGCGGCGGCAAGATCCCCCTGCTGCTTCAGAACCTCCTCGGCCTGGCTGAGCAAGGCCTTCATCTTCGCTACATCTCCGTCCGATATGGCCTGATGGATCGCTACGCCATAAGGCGGAATGACATGCCCGGTTTCCCTGTTCACAACGTTCTCCTTGAAAGGATGGTCGCACCGATTCGCGAAGTCTCCGCAGGCACAATCAAAGCAACACGTGTGCCAATTACCGCACGTCAGGCATCCGTCCGCGAGATCCACTGCGGCTCGCCGATCGAAGGACGAATTCGTCCGGTAGCTTCGAGCGCGATGGACGAATTCGTCCATGCGCGGCTACATGGGTCGGTTTCCGGGGATGCAACGGCACGCAAGTCCGGGGCTCGACTGGGCTCGACGGGACTCGACGGAAGGCGGTATGGAGGGACCGCCGCGAGCGCGGCAGCTGGAGAAGGTTGATCGGCGTACGACTCCGAAGTCGGAGGAACCGAACCGCCGTGCTGGACCTTCGGGAAATCGCGTTGATGCGATCGCTACAGCATCCCACGCGCGTGGTTCGGGCCCGCGAGCGCAACCGCAGGCACGTGCAGCGGTCGCTCGTGCGCTTCGACGTCAGGCGTTGTCCGTGCGGGCTGTCGCAACAGTTCCGCCAGATACGTCGTCGCGGCAAGGCGCGCGGGCACCGAGCCGAGCGCCAGAGCCGTCGAGATCGCGATGCGCAGCCCCTGCTCCGCCGCGCCGGTGTCGCCGAGCATCCATTGTGCACGTGCCTTGACGATCAGCAACTCGCCGAGATAAGCACGCTCCTGCCTGCGGATCACCTCGTCAATCGCCTCTGAAACGAGCGCTTCGCATTGCCGAGCACGCCCAGTGCTCAACAGGAGCTCGCCATGCTTCCAGGCCTTGATCGAATGGAACAGCGCGCCGCCATGCTTCGCGATGTCGTTGTCGTAGCCATCCAGCAGCATCGCCTCGGCTTCGCCATCCTTGCCGACCATGCTCAGATAGCAGGCCCTGAATATTCGGGCCGCCCCGCTGCAACAAGCCGGACGGCCCGCTAACGATACGGCGTCGAGCGCGGTCGTCAGATCCCCGAGCCGATCTGTGTCGCAGAACAGCATCGCGAGCCACGCAGCACCTTGCAGATCAACCGCGCGACTCGGCGAATGCGGATGTTCTTCGTCCGATCGCGCGATCAACCCGTCCATCGCACGGCGCGCGTCGTCGACCGACCCGGTCTGGTATGCGGCGAGCCCCTCGAGCGTCAATGCCAGTCCTGCGACATCGACGCCCTGGACCCCGAGCCTGCGGTCAGCGCGGCCGATGCCGCGCAACCCGCCGCGGGACAGCGACGCGAGCGCTTCCTCGCTGTCGCCGAGCCAGAAAAGCGTATTGGCCAGCGCGACGTGGGCCTCGTCGAGCGCGGCCCGTTCCCCCATCGCGTGCGCGCGCTGAATGAGTTCCTGGGCCGTGGCGCGCGCCTTGCTGAGCTGCAATGTCACCAATTGCGTCGTCCAGACGCCGAACTGAACCGCCGCGAGTTCAAACGCATCGCATACGCCGTCGCCGATCGACAACGCGGCCTTGTAACACTCCATTGCCTCGGAACACTGCCAGCCATTGACGCCGCGCAGGCTGACGGCAAGCAGGCGATACGCGCCGAACAACAGCCGGCAGCCATCTTCGGTCTGGCTGGCCTTGTGCAGCAGATCGACGCAACGACGCAGCAGCGCAACGGCTTCGCGAAGCTGGCCTGAGCCGATCAGCGCCTCCGCACACTCCAGGCACTGCCTCGCTTCCCCATGTTGCACTTCGCGTGCTTTGAGCCGGCGCTCGATGACCTTGCGGCTTACACCGAGCATCGCGGCCGCGGCGCTCTTGTTGTTCGACGTCCTCTCCAGCGCGCGATCGATCAGCAACTGTTCGGCCGCGGCCAGCTTGTCGTCGCCGCCGAGCTCCAGCAGGCGATCCGCGAGATGGGCGCGCGCGTCGTCGTCGTGCGCGTCCGTCGCGAGAAACGGCGCCAAGGTCTCGGCATCGATCCGGGGATGCTGCGCAAACACGCTGAGCTGACTCACGAGGTTGCGCAACTGGCGAACATTGCCTGGCCATGGTTGTTCACACAGGCGCTTGATTGCCGCCGGCGTGAACGCGAGCGCCCGCGCTTGCCGGGCCGCAAAATGGGCTGCAAGGAGCGGGATGTCTTCGCTTCGCTGGGCGAGCCCCGGCACGTTGAGGATGAATACCGCGAGCCGATAGAAAAGGTCTTCGCGGAACCGTCCGGCGCGCGCGTCTTCCAGCAGGTTTCGATGCGTCGCCGCGACGACGCGCCCGTCAAACCGCAGGCTTGCCGATGCCCCGATCGGCCGGAATGTGCGCGTTTCGAGCACACGGAGCAGTTTGGGCTGCAGCGCAAGCGGAAGCTCGCCGATCTCGTCGAGAAAGAGCGTTCCCGAACCTACCTGCTCGAACAGGCCGCGGTGGTGTTCGACGGCGCCCGTGAAGGCGCCTCGCACGTGCCCGAAGAACTCCGCTTCGATCAGGTCGTGGGGGATGGCGCCGCAGTTTACGTCGATGAATGGCATGTCGCGACGCGGCCCGTTTGCGTGAAGACGCCGCGCGACGAGTTCCTTGCCGGAACCCGTTGGCCCGACGATGAGAAGTGTGTGCCCGGTCGGCGCGACGCGGTCGATCATGGCGACCAATTGGCGGAGCGCAGGCGATACGCCGATCAGCGCATGCGCTTCAGATGCGTCCTGGTCGCGCGCGCCCACGTCCGGGCCGGAGGCGGCCCCGTTCCGTATCGAACTCATCGCGCGATACGCGGAAATCGCCAGGCACGCAGGTGATTGACGACGCCGGTCTGGCGGGCCCTGGTGCCCGGGCACGCCGTCGCGTCAAAAGCGGGCAATCTGCCCGCGCTGCGGATTTCTGTCCCCGGTTCTGACATGCTCTTTCCTATTCGGTCGAATTCGAGAGCGATTTTTTCGATATTTTATCGACAAAGCCCAACCGAAGCGTTTTTTGAATCAATCAGCGGCGGTTTTTCGTTCCCGATCGCTGATGCATGAATCGTCACGGCTGGAATGTCGACTTAGGTTTAAACCAGTGTAGCGTGAGTTCGTAAAACAAGAATTAAAAAATAAATGGGGAGCGAATGTCTTTTCAGGAGCACACCGGTTACGGGTTTATTGTGCTTTTTTGCGAGGTGCCGCAGGTTGCCCGGCGTAGTCGCCAGGGACGCGACTGGCGCCGGTAAATGGCAGGCGCCGGGTGTGTCGTCCGTGTCAGCGGTTTGATATAACGAATCTCTGTTACGAACACGTGGCTCCGACGCGGATTTTCTTTTACGATGCAGTTTCAGCATCCTTGCAATTAAACCGCGCTAGTACTATAGGGAGGCGCGGCCTCATTCTGCGCTGCAGTAACACCGGCGGGCTCCGCCCGCCAGTATACCGATCGGTCAATCTGTCCCGCCCCGAAGACCCGGAATTTTCGAACCAAGACCGGGACGAAAATTTGGCTAGCCTCAATTCAGGCAATCCGAAGCAGCGCAACGCTGGCATGGCATGGCATGGCATCGCGTCGGGCATTCTGATCGCGGGCAGGCATGCGCCGAAGCGCATCGTGGGCCAACCTCAGCTGAGCTTGATCGACTCGAGGTGATCCAGGCTGTGGTGGACACGGGCTTGAAGCCTCGGCGTGCAGCCGAACGGCTGGGCCTGACGGTCCGGCAGATCGAACGGCTAGTGATTCGATACCGGGAATCTGGTGCGGCTGGACAGACGCCGCGCAAACGTAGTCGTCCGGGGAACCAGCGATTGGCAGTGCGAATCGATTTGACCGGTGGATTGTACTGAAATCAAGGTCACCCCTACCCGACGCGGTCCCAACATCCGTCTTCTCACCCGTACCTGATGCTCGACAGATCAATCGCGCGCCCTCAACGTCTTCCTTCCTGGATTCTTCAAGCAGCTAATGCCGGAGATGACTCATCCGCGACATCCGGGTTGAAACGGGTCATGCAGTTCAGGTCAAGTGCGCGTATCTGCTCGGTCATGAAGTCGACGAAGATACGAATGCGTGTCGGCAGATGTTGCCGGCTGAGATAGCAGATATAGTGGCCGCGATCTTCCGGCAAATACTTCGCCAGCGCGACTACGAGCTCGTTCGATGCAAGGTGGTCGCGAATCTGATAGCCCGCCATCTGCGCGATACCCGCTCCGCGTAGAACCGCCTGCAACACCAGATCCGCGTCATTGAACGTGAGGCGGGACGTCGGCAAATACTTTTGTACTCGGCCGTCGACGTTGAATTCCCATTCGAAGATGCGGCCGCTCGCAAATCGGAAGTTGATGCACTCGTGCCGGTCGAGATCCGCCAGACTCTTCGGGAGCCCGTGCGTCGCCACGTACGATGGTGCTGCGCAAAGCGCCATCTGCATCGGAATCAGTTGCCGCGCGATGATGCTGGAGTCCTCGATGCGGCCATTGCGAAACGCCACGTCGATCCGTTCCGACACCAGGTCGATCGGCCGGTCGTCGAGCAGCAGGTCGAAGACGATGTCGGGGTACGCCCGCGCAAACGTTTCCAGCAACGGCGCAACGATTTTCCGGCCAAATCCCACCGCCGAGCTGATACGGATCAGGCCGCGCGGCGGCCCCTGCCGCAGTTCCAGCATGTCGTTCATGGCCTCGACGATCTGCGCGACGCCCTGGTGGCAATTCTCGAAGAATCGCTGGCCTTCGCTCGTCAGCTCGGTCATGCGCGTGGTCCGCTGGAACAGCCGCGTATTCAACTGCGCTTCGAGCTTCTGGACATTCCGGCTCACGGCTGGCCGTCCGACGCCGAGCCGTTCGGCGGCCTTGGTAAAGCTTCCCTCGCTCGCCACTGCAACGAAGGCAAGGATGCCTGCATAGCTCGCACCGAAGCTCGCGGACAGCGCATCGGCGCGACCGGTCAGGTCGCGACAAACGCCGTGCTCCGAAGGTTCCGAATGATTCATTTCCGCTTCCTCAGACATGTCGCTCACTCCGATTGCCCGTTGCCGGCGTGCGCCGGCGAACCGCTGCACAGGCGAACGCGAATCAGCTTCTTGCGAGCCACTGGTCGAGACCGATGCGGCCGAGTCGCACACCCCCGAGCGGCACCAACGATTTCTCCTCGACGCGTCCGCCGTAGTAACGAGCATCGCGATCGGTCACCACCGTACGCGTATCGCCGACCGATTTCAGGTACCGCGCGACGATCTCCGCGAACGGCGCGCGATCCGGGCCCGCGATCTCGACCGTGCCGTTCCGCGGCGCGGCGAGCGCGGTCTGCGCGACGAGCGCCGACACGTCTTCCGCAGCGATCGGCTGAAACAGGCCGTCGCCAATGCGGACCGTGCCGTCTACCGTGCCGGCATCCGCGATGCCGCCGATGAATTCCATGAATTGCGTCGCGCGAACGATGGTGTACGGAACGCCAGCCGCTTCGATCGCCTGTTCCTGCGCGACCTTCGCCGCGAAATAGCCGTTCGCCGGCATGCGGTCGCAGCCGACGATCGACAACGCGACATGGTGGCGCACGCCGGCGGCCACTTCCGCCTTGCCGAGATTGCGTGCCGACGTGCGGAAGAAGTCCAGCACCGCCTGCGGCTCCCATGACGGCGCATTCGCCACGTCCACGACGATGTCCGCGCCCGTCAATGCGTCAGCCAGGCCTTCGCCCGTGAAGATATTGACGCCGGTGCTCGGCGAGGCAGCCAGCGCATGATGGCCGGCTTCGCCGAGCAGCGCGACGACACGCGAGCCGATCAGGCCCGAACCACCGATGACAACGATCTTCATCACACAATCTCCCGACGAATGGATTGCATTGGACTGCGAGGGGTACGCGACGGCGTCGGATCCGCTGAAAGGCGGTCATGACCGTCGCATGGCGTGCCGCAATTGTGGAAGAATCATGTCCTATCCATAAGTGCCAAGAATCGTCGATCGGACTGGTCCATACCGCATCTGTCCCTGTCCTGTTCGCGCCACCCGAGAGACCGTGATGTCTGCGCAGACGCCCCCGCTGTCCATCGAAATCGACCGGCAACACCAATTGCCCGTCTATCTGCAGATTTGCGAGCGGTTCAAGGCCGCGATCGCCGCCGGTCATCTGCGCCCCGGCGATCGCGTGCCCGCGCTGCGCGGCCTGGCGACGCAACTGAATACGGCGCGCGGCACGGTTGAGCAGGCCTACACGGTCCTGGTCGACGAGGGCTATCTGCAAATGCGCGGCGCGGCAGGCACGTTCGTCTCGCCGTCCCTGCCGCTCTCGCTGAGGCAGCCGCCGCCCGCCCCCGCCGAACACGCTGACCCGCAACGTGTGTCAGTCGGATCGAACGACACTCCGGCGCCACGCCGGGTGCAGCCGATCGCCGTCGCGCTGAGCGGCGAGCCGCGCCCGCTGCAACCGGGGCTCCCGGCGCTCGACGCATTTCCGCGCAAGGTCTGGCACCGGCTCGTGTCGCAGCGCGCGCGCAGCAGCGAACGTGCCCTGCTCGGCTACCCGAATCCGGCCGGTTACCGGCCGCTGCGCGAACACATCGCCACCTATCTGACGCTGTCGCGCGGCGTCACCTGCGTGCCGGAGCAGGTGTTCGTCACCGGCGGCTACCGCGCCACGCTGGAACTCATACTGCGCAGCCTCGCACGGGCGGACGAGCGCGTGTGGTTCGAGGATCCCGGCTATCTGCTCGCACGCGGGTTCCTGTCCGAGACCGGCGTACAACTCGTCCCCGTGCCGGTGGACGCCGACGGAATCGACGTCGAACGCGGCATGCAGTTGGACGCGCAGGCACGCTTCGCGGTCGTGACGCCGTCGCATCAGAGCCCGCTCGGGCATACGCTGTCGCTGTCCCGCCGCATCGCGCTGCTCGACTGGGCCGAAAAAATGTCGGGGTGGATCGTCGAGGACGACTACGACAGCGAGTTTCGCTATCTCGGCCGCCCGCTGCCCGCGTTGAAGAGTCTCGACCGGCGCGATCGCGTGATCTATTGCAGTACCTTCAGCAAGGCGATGTACCCCGGTTTGCGGCTCGCCTACGCGGTCGTGCCGGAGCGTGCCGTGGAACGCGTCGAACGCGTGGCGTGCAGCATGAATGCCGGATCGCCGCCGCTCCTGCAGGCGGCGCTGGCCGATTTCATCGAACAGGGGCACTTTGCCCGCCATCTGAAACGCATGCGCGCGCTGTACGGCGAGCGCCGCATGCTGATCGTGCATGCGTTGCGTCAGGCGTTCCGCGAGCGGCTGATCGTCGAATTGCCGGTGGGCGGCATCCAGTTCGCGGTGCGATTCACCGACGGGCCCGATGGGCCGATCGACGACGTCGCCGTCGCCGCACGTGCGCGCGACGCCGGGCTCGCGGTCGTGCCGCTGTCGATCTGGTATGCGAACAGCCACACGCAGCTCACGCCGCGCGGCCTCGTCATCGGGTTCGCGAACATCGTCGACGCGGACGAAGCGCAGCGTCACGCGACGACGCTGCGCGCCTGCGTCGGCCGCTGACGCGCGGGCCGCAGCCCGGTGGGGTGTCACAGACCTGCGTCACGGCCCCGATTGGTGTCCGACGGGAAACATTGAATCACCCGCGACGGCCATACCGTCGCACGGTGCGCTCCGCTAGCATTGGGGGCGCCCTTCTCCATGGACGAACCTGGATTCGGGCTGCACCCGAAGATCGCCGCGCTCCGCATACGATCGTTCGCTCCACTTGTTCGTGAAGACGCCATCTGCCCGGGCCGTGCAGCCCCCCTTTGCAACACGCTTCGACAAATGAACGACCGGGAATCGAAGCGTCGCCGAACACGAGCACGCATCATGAATGACAACAAGCTGCAGGCCCCTCCGCTCTCCCTCCTCGACAGGTATCGAGGTCGGGATTTCCAGCCACTCTATACGACGAGCGTCACCGTGTCCGGTGGCGAGACGGGACACGGCCGCGCATCCGGCGTCGTGCGCTCGGACGACGGAAACCTCGCCGTCGATCTGCGCCTGCCCACCGAGTTGGGCGGACCCGGCAACGGGACCAACCCCGAGCAATTATTCGCGGCAGGCTTCGCCGCGTGCTTTCACGGTGCGCTGAATCTGCTCGAGCAACGCGCCGGCATGAAACCCGCCAATGCGGTCGTGGAGGTGCGGGTTTCGTTTTGCCGCGATCCGATGGACGGCGGCCATGCATTGCTCGTCGACGTCCGCGTCCGGATGCCCAGCGTCGATCAAGACATCGCGGAAGAACTGGTTCGAGCCGCGGAGCGCCTGTGCCCGTACGCAAAGATGGCCAGACAAGCCACCGTCAATATCGTGACTGTCGTCGATTGACGCGACGCCCGTCGGGCGGTAGCGGCACCTGTGCGCTGAAGACCTTCGTTGCTGCTCTGTCGCACGTGGCCGCTGCGCCATGCATGCGGGGCCGCGCCGAGTCCTCGATGAGGCAAATGAAATGCATCTCGGAAAATCGTACAAGTTGTCGGAGTTCCTGATTTGGACACGCTGGAACATCTATGCGCTTTTCGTCTTCGAGACCGTGCCGGTCATTCTGTACAAGTTCCTGTGCGTCACATGGTTGTCGATCCCGCTGACGATCGTGGTTCTCCTCGGAACCGCGACGTCGTTCATCGTCGGCTTCAAGAATGTCCAGACGTACAACCGCGCAACGGACGCGCTGGAAATCTGGACCGAAATCGTGGGCAAGAGTCGTCGCTGGGGCCAGCTCGCGCGCGATTTTTCCGGCGACGAAGCGATTTCCCGCACGTTGATCGATCGACACCTTGGATGGCTGACCGCGCTGCGCTACGAACTGCGTCGCCCTCGGGTCTGGGAAAGCACGAGCAAGCGCTACAACGCGGAGTACCGCCGGTTCTATCGCGTTCCGGAGTGGGAACAGGACATCAGGGAAGTGTTGCTGAAATACCTGTCGCCGTCCGAGACGGAACAGGCGCTCTCTTCCACGTCCATTGCGACATTCGTGCTGAACCTCCAATGCAGTGCGCTCAGGACGCTTCACGCGGCCGGTCGGCTGAATACGAGCTTCTATATGGAGCTTCACAAGACGATCGGGGATTTCATCGCGCTCCAGTCGAGATCGGAACGTTTCAAGAACTTCCCGTATCCGCGACAGTACGCGACCGTCAGCTCGCTGTTCGTCCGGTTCTTCTGCCTTTCCCTTCCGTTCGGTCTTCTGAGCGAATTCAACCGGCTGAACGACGGCGTGAGCGGCTTCATGCACGGCAACATGATATGGCTGGTCGTGCCATGCAGCGTCGCGGTGTCGTGGATGTATACGTCGCTCGACCAGGTCGGCGAAAGCACCGAGAATCCGTTCGAAGGCGGTGCGAACGACGTTCCCATTTCGACGCTGTGCGCCACGATCGAGCGCGATCTGAAAACGATGCGCGGAGATCCTGCCGACCATCCGTGCGACCACACGATCATCGCGCTATAGGGTCCCGGGCAGTTTCTCGCTGGCATCGGGCCGGAGGTGGCGCACGTCCGTTCACCTGCGTACGATTCCCGGCAGCCTCGTTCAGTGCGCGCCTCCCGCCATGCCGCCACCGCCCCTGGCGGGCTCGGTGAGCCAGGCCAGCGGCACGATCACGATGAAGATGATCGACGACAACCAGCGCCCATCGGTCGCGCCACCACAGTCGTGGAAAAATCCATGCGCCCCGGCACCCGTCGCTCTCGCCGCATTGGTACGGAGCGGGCAACATCATGCATCCCGAGCCGATCTGGTCCGGCGGCGCATCTTTGACTAGCATGCGAGAGCGCGTCGGCCTCGTTCGAACGATGGGTGACGGAATCAACTTGCCGGCAAGGCCAGCCCCCTTGCGCCGATGTGCTTCGACGCACCATGCACCGTCCGGATACGCAAGATTCGGAACGTTCGCGTTCGCCGATTACAGACCGGGAGACGTATGGAGAACGAGAGGTTGCAACCTCCGCCGCTGACGCTGCTCGACAAATACCGGGGGCGGGAATTCGCCCCGCTCTACACGACGACGGTCACCGTCTCCGGGGGAAAATCCGGGCACGGCCGTGCTTCGGGCGTTGCGCGCTCCGACGACGGCTGTCTCGCCCTCGATCTGCGGCTGCCGACCGAGCTCGGTGGTCCGGGCGGCGGGACCAATCCCGAACAGCTTCTTGCCGCCGGCTACGCCGCGTGCTTTCACGGCGCGCTGAGCCTGCTCGCGCAACGCGAGCGGATCAATATTCGCGATGCCACCGTGGCCGTCGAAGTCACGTTCGGTCGTGATCCGATGGATGGCGGATATGCGCTGATCGCCAATATCACCGTCCGCATGCCGGGTATCGACCGACAGTTCGCGGAACGTCTTGTCCGCGACACAGAACGCCTGTGCCCCTACACGAAGATGGCACGGCAGGGAATCTGCAGTGTCCTCGCCGTGTCGGCGTAACGGAATCTCGCCGGGATACGTGGCGAACGATTGGTGCCGAAGCGACAACAGAGTGCACACGCGCCCAGTACTACTGGCCTGCGAGACCCACGATTACGATGGCTGCCAAGCGGGTCGTGCAATCAGTCGCGATACGCAGGGCCGACATTACCCACTTCCACAAATCAGGAGAACGGATCATGGCGCAACGTATCAATTACTTTCAGCAATCGCCGGAATTCACCAAGAAACTCGTCGAGCTCGACGGGTTGTTTCAAAAGACGACGATCGAGGCGCCGGTCCGCGAGCTCGTCGAGATTCGCGCATCACAACTGAACGGCTGCGCGTTCTGCGTCGACATGCACGTCAAGATGGCCCGGATCCACGGCGAGCGCGAACTGCGCATGCATCACGTCGCGATCTGGCGCGAGTCGACGCTCTTTTCGCCGCGCGAACGCGCCGCGCTCGCATGGACCGAAGCCCTGACGCGTCTTCCGTCGGATGGCTTGCCGGATGATCTCTACGAACGCGTGCGTACCCACTATTCCGAAAAGGAGCTGTCGGATCTGACCTTCCTCGTCGGTGCGATCAACTGCTGGAACCGGCTGAATGTCGCGTTCCGCATCGTACCCGGATCGTTCGACAAGTCGTTCGGGCTCGACAAGGCCAACCTGGAGTAACGACATGAAACGCATCATGCTCGCACTTGCACCGCTCGCGCTGTCGCTGCTGATGCCCGTTCAGCTGGCCGCCGCCGCGCCGCAAGCGACGGTCACAACGCTGACCACGGAGCCGTTGCCCGAGTATCCGGGCAAGGAGGTCGAGATGATCGTCGTGGATTATCCGCCCGGCAGCGTAGATCCCGTTCATCGTCACGACGCGCACGCATTCGTCTACGTGCTGGACGGCAGCATCGTGATGGGCCTGAATGGCGGGAACGAAGTCACGCTCCATGCCGGTGACACGTTCCACGAAGGCCCGAAAGACCTGCACACGGTCGGCCGAAATGCCAGCACCACGAAACCGGCAAGATTCGTCGTGTTCCTGATCAAGAGCAAGGGGGCGCCGGTCCTCACGCCCGTGAATTAGCGAAATCGTTGTCGAGGCCCGGCAATGCCGGGCCGTCTCCCCGGTTTTGGTCGAGCCGATGCGTCGCGATCGCGCGCTACCCAGGTCGTACTTTTTGACCATGCCGTGCCGTTCGGCTTACCCCACTTAATCAATAGGACTATTTAAGATGAGCGAAACAATCCGCAATGTGCAGCCGGTCACCGCCAACCTTGGAAAAGACGGAGCAGGCGAACTCGTGCCTTCCCGCTATGCCGTGCGCGTGGGTGACGTCGACGTCGCGTTGATCAGCGATGGCGTTTTGCCGCTGCCGACGTCCACCATGTCAACCAACGTGAGCGAAGCTGACCGCAACGAATGGTTCGACGGTCGTTTCCTCCAGCGCGACATGTTCGACTGGGCGCTGAATATCGCGCTCGTGCGTAGCGGCGAACGCCTGATCTTGATCGATTCGGGCGTGGGTGATGGATTCGAATACTTCTCGCGCGCCGGTCGGTCGGTGATGCGCCTGGAAGCGGCCGGCATCGACCTGGCGGCGATCACCGATATCGTGATTACACATATGCACATGGATCATGTCGGCGGACTGAACGTCAATGGCGTCAAGGCCAAGCTGCGCCGCGACGTGCGCATTCACGTGTCGGCCACGGAAGTTGAATTCTGGAAAAAACCCGACTTCAGCAAGACGGTAATGCCGGAAACGGTACCTCCCGCGCTGCGCAAGGCTGCTGCAAAGTTCGTGGAACTTTACCGCGAAAACATCGTGCAGTTCGATCAGACCGTGGAAGTCGCCGCGGGCGTGTCGGCCCGCGTGACGGGTGGTCACACGCCGGGACACTGCGTCGTGGACATCGCGTCCAACGGCGAGAAACTGACGTTCGTGGGCGACGCGATTTTCGAAGTCAACTTCGACAATCCCGATTGGCAAAATGGCTTCGAGCATGATCCTGAAGGCGCTATCGACGTGCGTATGGCGCTGCTCAACGAAGCGGCTGAAACCGGCTCACTGCTGGCCGCCGCGCATGTCGCGTTCCCCTCCATCGGTCACATTGCAAAGAGCGGTGAAGGTTTCCGCTTCGTGCCGGTGCAGTGGGACTACTGATCGACGCTCGACCATAGTCGTATAGGTTGCCTTGACGATTGCCGGAGAACCGCCGCGATTTCACATGACGCGCGGCGGCTTTTTCGTAAGTAATCGCTAATCCGCACGGTGGCCACCCGTTCAAATGCCCTTGCACGCTCATCCTGCCAACGACGTTGCAGCAAAGGCAACACCGTGGTTCGCGAATCTGCCTTCCGGGGCAAATTGCTACACGATACGGTCGATACCGTTGTACTGAACTCTTACCCTTCAACGGAGCACATCATGCAATCGAGGATTTTATTTCCCGCGATTCTATGCACCTCAGCGGCTCTGGCAGTGATCCCGGCGACAGCCATCGCGGCGCCGTTCGCCATCAGGGTCGATGACCTCAGTCACGGACACTTTACGAACGAACACGTGTACGGAGGCTTTGGCTGTCACGGTCAGAACGTTTCGCCGCGCATTTCGTGGACTCACGTTCCGCGCGGCACGAAGAGCATCGTCGTGACAATTTTCGACCCCGATGCGCCGACCGGCGGGCTCGGCTGGACCCACTGGGAGATCGTCAATATTCCACCTTCGGAGTCGACAATCGAAAAAGGCGCTTCCGGCGATCCGAAGTTCTTGCCGGCGGGCGCTGTCGAGACGTTGACGGACTTTGGCGAATCCAGATACGGTGGGCCCTGCCCGCCTCAGGGGGCGTCGCATCGATATGTCGTGACGGCGTCAGCCCTGGACGTGGCAAAAATTGACGTGGCACCGGCGGCAAGTCCTGCACTCGTCGCCTATCAGATGCACGGGAAAGTCATCGCTCAGGCGAAGTACGTCGCCAGATATCATCGCGCCTTGACTAACGATTGATGGTTGCAATTGCGCCAATGACATTCCACCATCGACGTTCAGGTTGATGCCGGTAACGAAGCTGCTTTCATCGCTGACAAGAAACAGTGCGGCACGAGCCAGGTCTTCTGCGTGGCCCGGCCGGCCAAGCGGAATCTTTCCCGCAACAGCGGTCTCGAATGCGGGGAGATCGGTTGCGTCGATACCCAATTTGGAAAGAATGGGCGTGTCGACGAGGCCTGGACTCATCACATTGCCCTTGATGCCTCGCTCTTTGACGCTTGCTTCAGTGCAACTCGATCCGATCTTCCGCAAGCCTGCCCGTCTTCACCGAACGGCCTTCGTGTCCGCCCAGACACGACATGCCGATTTTCCCTACTTCTGAACCGGACAATTTCTCGGATCAGTGTTACTCACCGCCGCCACCGCGTTCTCTGCACCCTCGTCGCTTGGGCCGGTGATCTCGTCCAGCGCCCGATTGTTGGTATACGGCCCGAACACACCGATCGACACCATCACGATCAGCATGCTGCCGCCGATCAGCACGAACACCGCGGACACCCCGGCGCGATCGAGCAGCAGCGCGACGATGAAACTGCTCGCGATGCCCGTCAGTCGGCCGATCGAATGCACGAAGCCGAGCGCGCGCCCGCGGATCTCGGTCGGAAACACTTCCGACTGGTACGCCGTGCCGTTGCTCGCGAGCACCGTGTTGGACAGCGTGACGAGCAGGCCGAACGCGATCACGAACGGAGCCTGCGCCGACATCGCGAACGCAGTGCCGAACAGCGCGACGCCGAACGCCGACGCGACGATCAGCCACTTGCGCTCGATCCGGTCGGCGAGCAGGCCGGCGACGAACGGCGACACCGGATACGCAAACGCGATCACGAACGCATACCAGAGGCTCTTCGTGACGGTCGCACCCTGTGCGGCGAGCAGCGTCGGCAGCCACTGGCTGAAGCCAAAGAAGCCGATGCTCAGGAATGCATTGAACACGATCAGCATCGCCGTGCGGCCGCGATGCCGCGCATCCCACATCGACGGCGCGCGCCGCGCGGCCGGCATGGCGACGGCCGGCATCCGGACCGCGGGCAGCGGTCGGCCGGATTCCCGCTCGACCGCCTGCTCGAGCCGCCGCAACACGGCTTCGGCATCGGCCTCGCGGCCCATGCCGGCAAGCCAGCGCGGCGACTCCGGCAGCCGCGACTGCAGCCACCAGACGACGACTGCGCCGCTGCCGCCGAGCAGCACGACCCAGCGCCACCCGGACATCCCGAGCGGATCGCGCGGCACCCATAGCCACGACACCAGCGCGAGCACCGGCATCGCGAGATAGCCGATCGCGAAGCACAGCGCGAACGCACGGCCGCGCACCGCTTTCGGCACCAGCTCGGTCAGGAACGCGCCGATCGTGATCAGTTCCGCGCCGATGCCGCAGCCCGCGATGAAGCGACACACGAGAATCCCGAGCGCATGGGTCTGCACGCACATCGCAAGGCTCGCCGCCGTGTAGAGCAGCAGCGCGCCGGTGAACAGTGCGCGCCGTCCGAAGCGATCGGCGAGGCGCGACACGAACATCTCGCCGACAAACAGCCCGGCGAACGTCGCCGCGCCGAGCGCGCCCTGGTCGGACATGCCGAGCACGCCGTGCGAGCCAGCGTGAAAGATGCCGTCGCGGATCAGCCCCGGCGGCAGGTAGGTCATCTGGAACAGGTCGTAGACCTCGAAAAAACCGCCGACGCTCAGGAACAGCACGAGCGTCCAGATGCTGGCCGTCGCGGGCAGGCGGTCGATGCGCGCGGCGATCGACGCCGCATGGGAATGGGACATGGCGATTCCTCGATGATCCGCCCGCGCGGTCTGCGCGAAGCGGCGGACAGGCGCCGGCGCGGGAGCGCGCGGCGCCGGCGTTCAAACGGTGGCGACCGGATTGACGGGCGATCCGACGAGCCCGCGCAGATGCAGCGGCGGCGCGGTCAGCAGAAAGCGGTTGCGCCGGTGCGCGCGCAGCCAGTCGGCGAGCGGCGTCAGGTGCCACAACTCGCCGAGATGAATGCCGAGCTTGAACAGGCACAGCTCGTGCAGCGGCATCAGCGCGCCGAGCCGCTCGCGCGCCGGCGCATGGCGCGGGCGCTCCTCGATCGCGTGGTTGTCCGCCGCGAGCGCGGCGAGGCCCGACGCGTCGATCCATTCGAGCAGGCGCTGATCGTTGCCGTCGAGCATGCAGCACACGTCCGGTGCGCCGGGCTCGCCGCGCGCGTCGGCGTCGAGCAGGCGATCGGCGAAGCCGGTATGCACGCATACGATGTCGCCGCGCTCGACGACCACATCGTCCTCGCGCAGTACCGCCATCCATTCCGCGTAGCCGATCTTGCGCCGCTCGTCGCCGAAGTGGCGGCGCAGGTCGACCAGCACGCCGCGCCCCTGCACGCCGGTTTGCGCCATCACCTCGATGCCGAGCGCGCGTGCACCGCCGCGCGGCGCCCCCGCTTCGGGCACCTGGATGTGCTCGTCCATCCGGTAGCCGTTGTAGAACACGCGGGCGCGCTCGCCGTCGCCCGCCGGATCGAACAGCGAGCCGACGTGCGACAGCGCATCCCATTGCGTCGAGAACTGCGAGTGCATGCAGAACGAATCGTCGCAAACCACGTCGGTTGCGTTTGCAACCTGTTCGTCCGCGCGATAACCGAAATACGGTTTGTCGCCAAGCAGCGCCGGCATGATCGCCGGCGGCCGGCGCCGCGCGTTCAGCCCGCCGCCGCGCGGCACGTCGAGCGGCAGGCT
>NZ_QTQI01000012.1 GCF_003853705.1 Burkholderia sp. Bp8992
CTCGCTCAATCCGGTAGCCCGTCCAGCAGCCCAGCGCCTGTAGTGCTTTGCGATCCAGCAATTTGGCCTCCAACGCCCATTCCCATTGGCGTCAGGTTACCAACTGCAACGAAAGCTTCCACGGTTTCCCGCGATGAACCTTTTTTTCGCGCAAGCGGCAGCGCGTTTGCCTTACTTCACGCGCATGCCGGGCTTCGCGCCGCTGTGCGGCTCGAGGATGTAGAGACCCGGTTCCGCCTTCTCGTCGGTGGCCGACGCGGCGAGCACCATCCCTTCGGACAGGCCGAACTTCATCTTGCGCGGCGCGAGGTTCGCGACCATCACCGTCAGCTTGCCGACGAGTTGCTCCGGCTGGTACGCGGACTTGATGCCCGAGAACACGTTGCGGGTCTTTTCCTCGCCGACGTCGAGCGTGAGCTGCAGCAGCTTGTCCGAGCCTTCGACGGCCTGGCACGCGACGATCTTCGCGATGCGCAGGTCGATCTTCGCGAAATCGTCGATCGAGATCGGTGCGTCGTCGGCGCCGTTCACGACGGCCGGCTTCGCGTTCGCCTTCGCGTTGTTCTTCGCGTCCTTCGCGGCGTTAGCGCTCGCGGCGGCGGCTCCGGTGGCCTCGGCCTGCAGCGAATCGCGGTTCGCGGCGAGCAGCGCCTCGATCTGCTTCGGATCGACGCGCGTCATCAGGTGCTGGTACGCCTTGATCGGCTGCTCCGACGACAGCGGCTTCGCGGCATCGGCCCACGCGAGCGGCGCAATGCCGAAGAACGCCTCGACGGCTTCGGCGACACGCGGCATCACCGGCTTCAGCGCGAGCGACAGCAGGCGGAACGACTCGAGGCTCACGCTGCAGGTTTCATGCAGCGCGACCGCGTTGGCCGGATCCTTCGCGAGATCCCACGGCTTCGCGCCGTCGACGTACGCGTTCACTTCGTCCGCGAGCTCCATCGTGTGGCGCAGCGCGCGGCCGTATTCGCGTGCTTCGTAGTGCGCGGCGATCTGCGGAATCGCATCGCGCAGCTTCGCGACGAGCGGGTGGTTCATCGCGCTGTCCTGCACGCGGCCGTCGAAACGCTTGATCAGGAAGCCGGCCGCGCGGCTCGCGATGTTCACGTACTTGCCGACGAGGTCGCTGTTCACGCGCGCCTGGAAGTCGTCGAGGTTCAGGTCGATGTCTTCCATCGTCGCATTCAGCTTCGCGGCGAAGTAGTAGCGCAGCCACTCGGGGTTCAGGCCCGTGTCGATGTAGCTCTGCGCGGTGATGAACGTGCCGCGCGACTTCGACATCTTCGCGCCGTCGACCGTCAGGAAGCCGTGCGCGAACACGTTGGTCGGCGTGCGGTGGCCCGAGAACTCGAGCATCGCGGGCCAGAACAGCGTGTGGAAGTACAGGATGTCCTTGCCGATGAAGTGGTACTGCTCGGCCTTCGTGCCCGGACGGATCCATGCATCGAAGTCGATGCCGTTGCGGTCGCACAGGTTCTTGAAGCTCGCGTAGTAGCCGACCGGCGCGTCGAGCCACACGTAGAAGTACTTGCCGGGCGCGCCCGGGATCTCGAAGCCGAAGTACGGCGCGTCGCGCGAGATGTCCCAGTCGGCGAGCTTGGCTTCGCCGGCGTCGCCGAGCCATTCGCGCATCTTGTTGGTCGCTTCGGGCTGCGCGAGGCCGCTCACCCATTCGCGCAGGAACGACTCGCAGCGCGGGTCGGACAGGCGGAAGAAGTAGTGCTTCGACGTCTTGCGCACCGGCGTCGCGCCCGACACGACCGAATACGGGTTCAGCAGTTCGGTCGGCAGGTAGGTCGAGCCGCACACTTCGCAGTTGTCGCCGTATTGATCCTTCGCATGGCACTTCGGGCATTCGCCCTTGATGAAGCGGTCCGGCAGGAACATTTCCTTGACCGGGTCGTACGCCTGCTCGATCTCGCGCTCGGCGATCAGGCCGGCGTCCTGCAGCGCGAGGTAGATCTTCTCGCTCAGCACGCGGTTCTCGTCCGAATCGGTCGAGTAGAAGTTGTCGAACGACACGCCGAAGCTGTCGAAGTCGCGCTTGTGTTCGGTCCACACGCGGTCGATCAGCTGCTTCGGGGTCAGGCCTTCCTTCTCCGCACGCAGCATGATCGGCGTGCCGTGCGTGTCGTCGGCACCGATGTAGTAGACCTCATGGCCATGCATTCGCAGCGTCCGCACCCAGATGTCGGTCTGGATGTACTCGACCAGGTGGCCGATGTGGATCTGCCCGTTGGCATAGGGCAGTGCGGACGTGACGAGGATCTGGCGGCTGCCTTGCGGCGCCGCAGCCTGCACGGAAGTGAGGTCGGATGCGGACATAGGGTCGGTAGAGGAACAGCGGAAAAACAACGGGAAAGTGCGATTCTAGCAGGGGCGCGCGCCAGCGCGGCGGGCGGGCGCCGCAGACCGGGCGCCGAAGCGGGCGAGGCCGCGCAAGCGGCGTGCCCGATGGTCTTATGCTGCGATGCAGCATAAATTCTGCGGGCAAAAAAAACCGGGGCGGATACGGCCCCGGAGCAACAACGACAAGAGGAGAATGGTGACGCGCCGGCAGCGCCAGCCGCGTACCGTAAATACTGACCGCGGCCTGCGACAGAAGTTCGAAAATTTTTTCGATTTGTTACCGGACCCGCCGGAAGCCTTGTCCGGCGGGGCTGCACGCCACGTGCAGCCCCGCTCCTCTCGTGGCGATGCTTACTGCTGCGCGGCGCGCAGGTAGATTTCGACGCGACGGTTTTGTGCGCGGCCTGCTTCGGTCGCATTGTCCGCGATCGGGTTCGACGGGCCCATGCCCTGTGCCGCCAGGCGGCCGCCGGCGACGCCGCGCTGCACCAGCGCGTTGACGACGCTCTGCGCACGGTTCTGCGACAGCGTCTGGTTCAGCTGCTGCGAACCCGTGCTGTCCGTATAGCCGACGACCGAAGCCGTCACTTGCGGGTTCTGGTTCAGCGTCGTGGCCAGGTCGTTCAGCAGCGGCGTGAAGGCCGGCGTGATCGCGTACTGGTTCGTCGCGAACGTGACCGAGCTCGGCACGTTCAGCTTCAGCGAGCCGTCCGGCTGTTCGGTGACCTGCGTGCCCGTCTTCGCTGCCGACGGTGCGAGCTTGTTCTTGATCGCCTGCCAGTTGTAGCCCGTCACGCCGCCGACCAGTGCGCCGACGCCTGCGCCGATCGCCGCACCCTTGCCGCCGCCCGCCAGCGCGCCGATGCCCGCGCCCAGCGCCGCACCCGTGCCGGTACCGACAGCGGTGTTGTTGCCTTGCTGCGTGGCGCAGCCTGCCAGCAGTGCGCCGGCCAATGCGAAGACGGACAAGCGGGTCGCGATTTTCATGTTCATCTTGGATTCCTCTCTTGGTTGAACGAGTCGACAACGACGACAACAACAGTTACGGCTCCCTGCGCGGGCCGCCCGAAAAAGGAGGGCAGCCCTGCGCTCGCGGCAGCCGCCGAGGTGGCCGCATGCCCTGTCCATCAGCGTGGCTGTTCGGGCAGTGCGACGCGTCAGCCTCTACAATATAGGCGGTAGGTGGCCGATTTGGCCCCATAGCATGCCGCACGCGAAGATTGCGCCGGGTCGCGCGTTCGCGCAATGGCGTGCAACAGATTCTTTCACTTTTCCCGCTTTTCGCAGCGTAATTTGATATTTTTTGACGATTACACGCGAGAAAAACGTTTTCACGGAGTTTCGATGAGCATTGACCGGGCACAAGTCGACGCCGCACTGGCGGCAGTCGTCGACCCCAATACCGGCCGCCCGTATGCGGCGAACAAGGGCGTGCGCAATGTCGCGATCGACGGCGATGTCGTGACGCTCGACGTGGTGCTCGGGTACCCCGCGCGCAGCCAGCACGACGACGTGCGTGCACGCGTCGTCGCGGCGCTCCAGGGCGTGCCGGGCGTTCGCGACGCACGCGTCGCCGTGTCGCAGGAGATCGTCGCGCACACGGTGCAGCGCGGCGTGAAGCTGTTGCCGAACGTGAAGAACATCGTCGCGGTCGCGTCGGGCAAGGGCGGCGTCGGCAAGAGCACGACGGCCGTGAACCTCGCGCTCGCGCTCGCCGCGGAAGGCGCGTCGGTCGGCATCCTCGACGCCGACATCTACGGCCCGTCGCTGCCGACGATGCTCGGCATCCACGGCCAGCGCCCCGAGTCGCCGGACAACCAGTCGATGAACCCGCTCGTCGGCCACGGGCTGCAGGCGAACTCGATCGGCTTCCTGATCGAGGAAGACAACCCGATGGTGTGGCGCGGCCCGATGGCGACCTCCGCGCTCGAACAGCTGCTGCGCCAGACCAACTGGCGCGACCTCGACTACCTGATCGTCGACATGCCGCCCGGCACCGGCGACATCCAGCTCACGCTCGCGCAGCGCGTGCCCGTCACGGGCGCGGTGATCGTCACGACGCCGCAGGACATCGCGCTGCTCGACGCGAAGAAGGGGCTGAAGATGTTCGAGAAGGTCGGGATCCCGATTCTCGGCATCGTCGAGAACATGAGCATCCACATCTGCTCGAACTGCGGCCACGAAGAGCACATCTTCGGCGCCGGCGGCGCGGAGCGGATGGCGAAGGATTACGACGTGAACGTGCTCGGCAGCCTGCCGCTCGACATCGCGATCCGCGAGCGCGCCGACAGCGGCACGCCGACGGTGGCGGCCGATTCCGAAGGCGCGCTGGCGCGCCGCTACCGCGATATCGCGCGCGGCGTCGCGCTGGCGATTGCCGAGCGATCGCGCGACATGACGTCGAAGTTCCCGTCGATCGTTGTTCAAAATACGTAAAACCCTTGCGGGGCGGGGCCTCACGCTGTTTACGGCGCCGCGAGGCGCGGTATCATGGCGACTTTTCCCGGGTCCCTTTTCCCGCCCGGCGCGGCCGTCGTGTCAAGCGGCCGCCAGCCGGCATGAGGATCGAATGAAACAACGACATCACGGCGTGCGCGCCGGCCGCGCGCAGCGCGCGCTGCTGGCCGCCGCCGCGCTGGGCCTGCTGGCCGGCTGTACCTCCTTTTCCTCGTCGCACGAAAAACGGGCCGACGCACAACTGCAGCCGACGGTCGGCGCGCAGGCGCGCGGCGCGGTGACGTTCGTCGAGCGCCCGGACGGCGTCCAGGTCACCTACAACCTGGCCGGCCTGCCGCCAAACAGCGATCATGCGCTGCAGGTGCACGAACGCGGCGACTGCAACGCGGGCGACGGCTCGAGCGCCGGCCAGGTGTTCGCACCGGCCGCCGACCGCCTGCGCGCCGGTGCGCGCGTCGCCGGCGATCTCGGCAACATCCATGCGGACGCGAACGGCGTCGCGGCCGGTTTCATCGTCGCGCCCGATCTGGCCCTCGACGGCGTGCGCTCGGCGATGAACCGGGCGGCGCTGGTGCACCGCGACCCGAGCGATCCCGCGTTTCCGCAGCATGGCGCGGGGCCCGCGCTGGCCTGCGGCGTGATCCGCTGACGGCCGCCGCGTGCGCCGGCCGATGATCGCGTAAAATGTGCGCCTTTCCCGGCCGCCGCCTCGCGCGAGCGGCCCTCCCTGAGAGCTACGCAGCGTTTCCTGGCGCCCCGATATGAGTATCAAGTCCGACAAATGGATTCGGCGCATGGCCGAAGAGCACAAGATGATCGAGCCGTTCGTGCCCGATCAGGTTCGCGCGTCCGAGGACGGCCGCCGGATCGTCAGCTACGGCACGTCGAGCTACGGCTACGACATCCGCTGCGCGGACGAATTCAAGATCTTCACGAACATCAACTCGACGATCGTCGATCCGAAGAACTTCGACGAAGGTTCGTTTGTCGATTTCAAGGGCGACGTGTGCATCATCCCGCCGAATTCGTTCGCGCTGGCCCGCACCGTCGAATATTTCCGCATCCCGCGCACCGTGCTGACGGTCTGCCTCGGCAAGTCGACCTATGCGCGCTGCGGGATCATCGTCAACGTGACGCCGTTCGAACCCGAGTGGGAAGGCTACGTCACGCTGGAATTCTCGAACACCACGCCGCTGCCCGCGAAGATCTACGCGAACGAAGGCGTCGCGCAGGTGCTCTTCTTCGAAAGCGACGAAGTGTGCGACGTGTCGTACGCCGATCGCGGCGGCAAGTATCAGGGGCAGCGTGGTGTCACGCTGCCGAAAACCTGATCTGGTTGCATAACGTCTCACCAGTTTCCGGGTGACCGCTGCGCGTGACGCGCCGCGGTCGTTCTTTTTGGAGAATCGCCCATGAAGTTTCGTTTCCCCGTCGTCATCATCGACGAAGATTTCCGCTCCGAGAACATCTCGGGCTCCGGCATCCGGGCGTTGGCCGAAGCGATCGAGAAGGAGGGCGTCGAAGTCCTCGGCCTGACGAGCTACGGCGATCTGACGTCGTTCGCGCAGCAGTCGAGCCGCGCGTCGTGCTTCATCCTGTCGATCGACGACGACGAACTCATGCTCGGCGAGACCGGCCAGGACGGCGAACTGCCCGAGCTCGCGACCGCGATCATCGAGCTGCGCGCGTTCGTCACCGAAGTGCGCCGCCGCAACGCGGACATCCCGATCTTCCTGTACGGCGAAACGCGCACGTCGCGCCATCTGCCGAACGACATCCTGCGCGAACTGCACGGCTTCATCCACATGTTCGAGGACACGCCGGAGTTCGTCGCGCGCCACATCATCCGTGAAGCGAAGGTCTATCTCGACTCGCTCGCGCCGCCGTTCTTCAAGGAACTCGTCAAGTACGCCGACGAAGGCTCGTACTCGTGGCACTGCCCGGGCCACTCGGGCGGCGTCGCGTTCCTGAAGAACCCGCTCGGCCAGATGTTCCACCAGTTCTTCGGCGAGAACATGCTGCGCGCGGACGTCTGCAACGCGGTGGACGAACTCGGCCAGCTGCTCGACCACACCGGCCCGGTCGCGGCATCCGAGCGCAATGCGGCGCGCATCTTCAGCGCCGACCACCTGTTCTTCGTGACCAACGGCACGTCGACGTCGAACAAGATCGTCTGGCACGCGACCGTCGCGCCGGGCGACATCGTGCTGGTCGACCGCAACTGCCACAAGTCGATCCTGCATGCGATCACGATGACGGGCGCGATCCCCGTGTTCCTGACGCCGACGCGCAACCATTTCGGCATCATCGGGCCGATCCCGCGCGACGAATTCAAGCCGGAGAACATCCGCAAGAAGATCGAGGCGAACCCGTTCGCGCGCGAAGCGATGCGTGCGAACCCGGACATGAAGCCGCGGATTCTGACGATCACGCAGAGCACGTACGACGGCGTCGTCTACAACGTCGAGATGATCAAGGACCTGCTCGGCGACCTGCTCGACACGCTGCACTTCGACGAAGCGTGGCTGCCGCACGCGACGTTCCACGATTTCTACCGCGACATGCACGCGATCGGCGACGGCCGTCCGCGCACGGGCGCGCTCGTGTTCGCGACGCACTCGACGCACAAGCTGCTCGCAGGCATCTCGCAGGCGTCGCAGATCGTCGTGCAGGATTCGGAGAACCGCACGTTCGACAAGCACCGCTTCAACGAGGCGTACCTGATGCACACGTCGACGAGCCCGCAGTACGCGATCATCGCGTCGTGCGACGTCGCGGCCGCGATGATGGAGCCGCCGGGCGGCACCGCGCTCGTCGAGGAATCGATCGCCGAGGCGATCGACTTCCGCCGCGCGATGCGCAAGGTCGACGCCGAATACGGCGACGACTGGTTCTTCAGCGTATGGGGCCCGGACAGCCTGTCCGAGGAAGGCATCGGTTCGCGCGAAGACTGGATGCTGAAGCCGAACGACCACTGGCACGGCTTCGGCCCGCTCGCGGAAGGCTTCAACATGCTCGACCCGATCAAGGCGACGATCATCACGCCGGGGCTCGACGTCGACGGCGAGTTCGGCGAGACGGGCATTCCGGCCGCGATCGTCACGAAGTACCTGGCCGAGCACGGGATCATCGTCGAGAAGACCGGCCTGTACTCGTTCTTCATCATGTTCACGATCGGCATCACGAAGGGCCGCTGGAACTCGATGGTGACCGAGCTGCAGCAGTTCAAGGACGACTACGACAACAACCAGCCGCTGTGGCGCGTGCTGCCGGAATTCGTCGCGCAGCATCCGCGCTACGAGCGCGTCGGCCTGCGCGACCTGTGCACGCAGATCCACGACGTGTACCGCGCGAACGACATCGCGCGCCTGACGACGGAGATGTACCTGTCGGACATGGAGCCGGCGATGAAGCCGTCGGACGCGTTCGCGAAGCTCGCGCACCGCAAGATCGACCGCGTGCCGCTCGACGAGCTCGAAGGCCGCGTGACGAGCATCCTGCTGACGCCGTACCCGCCGGGCATTCCGTTGCTGATCCCGGGCGAGCGCTTCAACAAGACGATCGTGAACTACCTGCGGTTCGCGCGCGACTTCAACGAGCGTTTCCCGGGCTTCCACACCGACATCCACGGCCTCGTCGCGGAAGAGGTGAACGGCCGCGTCGAGTACTTCGTCGACTGCGTGCGCGACTGATGGCGACGCATGGACGAATCCGGGCGATGCGCGCGGCGCTGGCCGCGCTCGTCGTCTGGGCGGCAGGCGCGGCGGGGCTGGCAGGGTCGGGCGTCGCGCACGCGGAAGTCGCGGCGGCCGACCCGATCGACGTCGCGATGCGGCAATGCCTTGCACGGCGCGACCGGTCGTCGCCGGCCGGCCAGATCCAGTGCATGGGCGAAGCGCAGCAGCAGTGGCAGGCAGTGATGGACGGCGCGTACCAGCGCCTGTTGAAGGATGCGCCGGCCGATGCGAAGCGCGGCTGGCAGGACAGCCAGCGCCATTGGCTCACGTGGCGCAAGGACGAAGTGCTTTTGCTGAAGGCCGTGTACGACACGACGCGCGGCACGTCGTATGCGATGTCGAGCGCCGACCTTCAGCTGCAGCCCGTGCGCGATCGCGCGCTGGCGCTGCGCGGCGCGGCGGATCGCTATGCGCCGCCGCCCGCGGCGGCCCCGGTCGCGGCCGTGAGCGGCGCGCAGGGCGGCACGAGCACGGTCCAGGCGGCGGCCACGTCGAATGCCAAGCCGGCGGCGAACGCGCCGCGCGATCCGGCCGTGCGCCGCGTGCGGCCGTGCGAACAGGACGCCGCGTGCGAGCACGCGCTGTTCGACCTGAACCGCTATTACCAGAAGCTGCGTCGCAAGATGCCGGCGCATTCGGCCGCGACGCTCGTCCGCGCGCAGCGCGCGTGGGTCGGGTTCCGCGATGCGACGGCGCCGCTCGTCGGCGAGGACGGGCGCGTCGACCTGATCGGCGCGCGCATCGCGACGATGAAGCGGCTGTCGGAGACGGCCGGCAACAAGTAACGACCGTCGACGGCTGCGATCGTGCGGCGATGAAACGAAACGGGCACCCAGTGAACTGAACCCCAGAAGTTGGACGGTTCAGGAATGCTAGGCCAGCCGGGGCTGGGTTCTGTATTGAACAGGACTCAGCCCTTTTAGCTTCAGCCGGATACGTTCGTGGTTGTAGTAATGGATGTACTGCTGGATACCGGCCTGCAATTGTTCGACGCTGTCGAACTCGTTCAGGTGGAAGAACTCGGCCTTGAGGGTACCAAAGAAGCTCTCTATGGCGGCGTTGTCCAGGCAGTTGCCTTTGCGTGACATGCTCTGGCGAACGGCGCGCTGATCCAGCAAGCGACGATAGGCTGGCATCTGATACTGCCAGCCCTGATCGGAATGCAGCAACGGACGTTCGCCGCGCGTCAGCCTTGAGAAGGCCTTCTTGAGCATGCTGCTGATCAAATCGAAGCTCGCTCGGGTAGCACTGTGCCAGGCGATGATTTCGCCGTTATACAAGTGTTCCAGCGCCTCCAGCTTGAACTGTGCGCTGTACTTCACGTGCCCTTGGCGCCGTAATCCATCGGCACCATGGCGCTTGTAGCTGGCAACCCATTGCTCCACCTGTGTGCTGCCCACCCCAAACTCTCTCGCAAGCGCTTTGTACCCTTTGTCGCCAGACAGATACCACTGCACCACTTCAAGCTTGAACCGCTCGTCGTATTTCGTCATGAAAAAACCCCAAGGGTCGGATCTATGTCCAACTCTTGGGGTTCAGTTCACCAGCGGTGCCCGTTTTGCTTTGTGCGGCGTGTGCTGATGCCTACATACGCTGCGACGTGTGCTGCAGGCCGAACCACGACGGCACGAGCGCGACCGCCTCGTCGAGCGACGCGAGCACGTGCAGGCTCAGCGCGATGATCTCGGGTGTCGGCGCCTTCAGGTCGGGCACGGTGATGACCGATGCGCCGGCGCCGGCGGCCGACTGCGCGCCGAAGTCGCTGTCCTCGAATGCCACGCACCGGTGCGCCGGCACGCCGAGGCGTTCGGCCGCGAGCCGGTAGACGGCCGGGTCGGGCTTGCCGCGCGCGACTTCGTCGCCGCCCGCGATCGCGCGGAAGAACGGCAGCACGCCGACCGCATCGAGCCGCGCGCGGATCACGTCGCCCGCGGACGACGACGCGACCGCGCACGGAATGCCGGCCTGCGCGAGTGCTTCGAGCAGCGCGAGCGCGCCGGGTTTCAGCGGAAACTTCGGATGCGGCTCCGGCGCCGCGAGCTGTTCGCGCACGCGGGTGCGTACCGCGTCGAACGTATCGGGATGGCCGATCAGCCGCGCCAGGATGACCTGGCCTTCGGCGAACGAGCGGCCGACGATCTGCAGGTAGTCGGTGACGGTCAGCGCGACACCGTGCGCGTTCGACACGTCGATCCACGTGTTCATGATGGTCCGCTCTGAATCGACGAGCAGGCCGTCCATGTCGAAGAGCGCGGCGGAAAAGATCATCGGCGGCATCCGGGAAGCAGGGCAGGCGATGGACGGCGCAACGGCCGCCCGAATGAAAAACGGACGCCGAAGGCGTCCGTCCATGACAGCAGGCTGTTACTCGCCCAGTGCGGCGCGGGCTGCCTTGACGGCCGCGCGCACCTGGTCGGGCGCGGTGCCGCCCGGATGGTTGCGGCTGGCGACCGAACCCTCGAGCGTCAGGTAGCCGAACACGTCGTCGCCGATCAGGTGCGCGACGTTCGGCAGTTCCTGCTTCATCTCGTCGAGCGTCAGGTCGGCGAGATCGATGCCGCGGTCGTCGCAGATCTTCACCGCGTGCGCGACGGCTTCGTGCGCATCGCGGAACGGCAAGCCGCGCTTCACGAGGTAGTCGGCGAGGTCGGTGGCGGTCGAGAAGCCCTGCAGCGCGGCCGCGCGCATCGCGTCCGGCTTCACGGTGATGCCCGCGACCATCTCGGCGAAGATCCGCAGCGTGTCGGCAACGGTGTCGACCGTGTCGAACAGCGGCTCCTTGTCTTCCTGGTTGTCCTTGTTGTACGCGAGCGGCTGGCCCTTCATCAGCGTCAGCAGCGCCATCAGGTGGCCGTTCACGCGGCCCGTCTTGCCGCGCGCGAGCTCGGGCACGTCCGGGTTCTTCTTCTGCGGCATGATCGAGCTGCCGGTGCAGAAGCGGTCGGCGATGTCGATGAAGCCGACGCGCGGGCTCATCCACAGCACGAGTTCTTCGGAGAAGCGCGACACGTGCGTCATCACCAGAGCGGACGCCGCCGTGAATTCGATCGCGAAATCGCGATCGGACACGGCGTCGAGCGAGTTCGCGCAGATGCCGTCGAAGCCGAGCGTCTTCGCTACTGCATGACGGTCGATCGGGTAGCTCGTGCCCGCGAGCGCGGCCGCGCCGAGCGGCAGGCGGTTCACGCGCGTACGGCAGTCGCGCATGCGTTCCGCGTCGCGCGTGAACATCTCGACGTACGCGAGCAGGTGGTGGCCGAACGTGACGGGTTGCGCGACCTGCAGGTGCGTGAAGCCCGGCATGATCGTGTCGGCATTCTGTTCCGCGAGGTCGAGCAGCGCGCCGCGCAGGTCGTTCAGCAGGCCGCCGATGCGGTCGATCTCGCCGCGCAGCCAAAGGCGGATGTCGGTCGCGACCTGGTCGTTGCGCGAGCGGCCCGTGTGCAGGCGCTTGCCGGCATCGCCGATCAGTGCGGTCAGGCGCGCCTCGATGTTCAGGTGCACGTCTTCCAGGTCGAGCTGCCATTCGAATTCGCCGCGCTCGATCTCGCCCTTGATCTGCGCCATCCCGCGTTCGATCGCGGCCAGGTCGTCGGCGCTGATGATCTTCTGCGCGGCGAGCATGTTCGCGTGCGCGAGCGAGCCGGCGATGTCGACGAGCGCGAGGCGCTTGTCGAAAAACACCGACGACGTGTAGCGCTTGACCAGTTCCGACATCGGTTCCGAGAAGCGGGCCGACCAGGCCTCGCCCTTTTTGTGCAGTTGGGACGTCATGGCGATTCTTCGAAGGGGAGTTGGGCGGCGTGCGCCGCCGAGGGAATCCTGCAATTCTAGCATTCGCGGGCCTGCCGGCCGTGGCCCGCACGGGTCGGTCCGCTCAGTCGCGCACCAGCACGACGAGCTTCAGGTCCTCGCGGTGCGCGGGTTTCAGCGTGATCTGCTGGTACACGAGGCGGCCGTCGGCCGGATGGTCGAATTCGCGCAGCCCGCCTTCGCGTTCGAACACGTCCTGCGACGCCCAGTACTGCGCGAACGCGTCGCTGCCGGCGGTCAGCGCGTCGATCAGCGCGCGCGTCGGCGCGTCGGCCAGGTGGCGGATCGAATCGGCGCGGAATTCGGCCGCGAGCCGCCGGGCGCGGGTTTCCCAGTCGACAATCAGCGTGCGCGCGGCCGGCGACATGAACGTGAAGCGCAGCAGGTTGCGGTCGTGCTCGCCGTCGAGCCAGCCGGAAAATAGCGCGGCGGCCGGCGCGTTCCACGCGAGCGCGTTCCATTGCCGGTCGAGCACGTACGCCGGTGTGGCGATTGCCGCGACGGTCGCGGCGAGCGTCGGCGGCAGGTCGCCGCCGGCGACGTCGGGTTCGGCCGGGTCGCGCTGCGCGGCCAGCTCGAACAGGTACGCGCGCTCGGCCTTCGACAGCTGCAGCGCGACGGCAATACGCGCGAGCGCGTCGGCCGACGCCGACACCGGGCGGCCCTGTTCGATCCACGTGTACCAGGTCGGGCTGACGCCGCACAGCTGCGCGACTTCCTCGCGCCGCAACCCCGGCGTGCGGCGGCGCGGGCCGGGCGGCAGGCCGACGGCCTGCGGCGACAGCCGCTCGCGGTGGGCGCGGATGAATTCGCCGAGCGCGCGGGCGGGCGTGGCGTCGAGCGGCGGGACGGAGGAGGACGGCTGGTTCATGCGGAAACGGCGAAAGGGCCGCGGGGACGCGGCAAGGTTCAGACAGGTGGATCGAATACCAGAATAACTGCTTAACTTGTACTGGTACAGGCGCGGGCCTATTGTAGCGTCTCGCGCGCTGGCAGGGCAGCGGGCGTCCCCCACAACGCGTTGCACGGGGCCGGAACACGCGCGGAAGCGCCCATGCCGGCCGCTGCATCAAGGAAAGGAGCGAACGATGAAACACCACGACCAGGTCGCCGACGCATTCGGCACGACGGCCGCCGCCTATCTGACGAGCACGGTTCATGCGACGGGCGCCGACCTGCAGGCGCTCGCCGATGCGGTGAGCGCGACGCCCGATGCGACGGTGCTCGATCTCGGTTGCGGCGCCGGCCACGCGAGCTTCGCGGTCGCGCCGCACGTGCGCGCCGTGGTCGCCTACGATCTCGCCGCGCCGATGCTCGCGACCGTCGACGCGGCCGCGCGCGAGCGCGGGCTCGCGAACATCCGCACGCAGCAGGGGCCGGCCGAGCGGCTGCCGTTCGACACGGCGACGTTCGACTGGGTCGTGAGCCGCATGAGCGCGCATCACTGGCACGACATGCGCGCGGCGCTCGCCGAGGTGCGCCGCGTGCTGAAGCCGGGCGGCCGCGTGCTGATGATCGACATCGCCGGCAACGACCATCCGCTCCTCGACACGTACCTGCAGGCCGCGGAAGTGCTGCGCGACGCGTCGCACGTGCGCGACTACCGTGCCGACGAATGGCTCGCGATGTTCCGCGAGGCCGGCTTCGACGCGCAGGTGCACAGCCGCTGGCGGCTGCCGATCGATTTCGACACGTGGGTCGCGCGGATTCGCACGCCGGCCGACAGCGTGACGGGCATTCGCGCGCTGTGGGCGCATGCCCCCGACGAAGTGCGCGCCTACTACGCGGTGCAGCCCGACGGTTCGTTCGAGCACGACGGGCTGCTGATCGACGCGCATTGACGGGCGGCGCGCCGTGGCATGAAAAAAGCCGCGATACGCATGATCGCGTCTCGCGGCTTTCACGATGCAGGCCGGCGCGCAACGCGTGCGCGCCGCACGCGGATCAGCCCGTGTTGCGCAGGCCGGCCGCGATCCCGTTGATCGTCAGGTGAATCCCGCGACGCAGCCGCGCGTTCGTGTCGCCCGCGCGGTGACGCTTGATCAGCTCGACCTGCAGGTGGTTCAGCGGATCGAGATACGGGAAGCGGTTCTTGATCGAGCGTGCGAGCAGCGGGTTGGTCGCAAGGCGGCCTTCGTGCCCGGTGATTTCCGCGAGCGCCTGCGACGTGCGCTCCCATTCCGCGACGATCCGCTCGAACACGTGCTTGCGCAGCTTGCGGTCGGACACGAGCTGCGCGTAGCGCGACGCGACCGCGAGATCGGTCTTCGCGAGCACCATGTCCATGTTCGACATCAGGTTCGAGAAGAACGGCCAGGTCTTGTTCATCTTCTTCAGCAGCGCGACGCGCTTCGTGCGCTCGGCGTCGTCCTGCGCGCTGTCGAGATACGCGCTCACCGCGCTGCCGAAGCCGTACCAGCCGGTCAGCAGCAGCCGGCACTGGCCCCACGAGAAGCCCCACGGAATCGCGCGCAGGTCCTCGATCTTGCGCTGCTTCGGATCCTGCAGCTTGCGCGACGCCGGGCGGCTGCCGATGTTCAGCTCGGCGATCTCGGTGATCGGCGTCGACGAGAAGAAGTAGTCGGTGAAGCCCGGGGTTTCATAGACGAGCGCGCGGTACGCGGCCATCGCCGAGTCGGACAGCGTCTGCATCGCGGCTTCGAACGCGGGCAGCTGCGCCGGCGCGTTCGACTGCGGCAGCAGCGAGGCTTCGAGCGTCGCGGCGACGACCGTCTCGAGGTTGCGCCGGCCGATCTCGGGGTTCGCGAACTTGCTCGCGATCACCTCGCCCTGTTCGGTCAGGCGGATCTGGCCGTTCACGGTGCCCGGCGGCTGCGACAGGATCGCCTGGTAGGTCGGGCCGCCGCCGCGGCCGACCGTGCCGCCGCGGCCGTGGAACAGCCGCAGCGTGATCTTGCGGTCGCGGAACAGGTCGACGAGCGCGAGTTCCGCGCGATACAGCTCCCAGTTCGACGTGAGGAAGCCGCCGTCCTTGTTGCTGTCCGAGTAGCCGAGCATCACTTCCTGCTCGGCGCCCTGGTGCGCGATCAGCGCGTCGATGCCCGGCAGTGCGAAGTATTCGCGCATGATGCGCGCGGCGTCGCGCAGGTCGGGAATCGTCTCGAACAGCGGGATCACCATCAGGCTGTTGCGCGCGTCGCCGCCCGGCACGCCGAGCGTGCCTTCGAGCAGGCCCGTCTCCTTCTGCAGCAGCAGGACTTCGACGAGGTCGCTGACGGTTTCCGTATGCGAAATGATGTAGTTGCGCACCGCGCGCGCGCCGAATTGCGCACGGACTTCGCGCGCCTTCTCGAACACGCCGAGCTCGCTCTGCGCGAGCGCCGAGTATTCGAAGTACGGCGAGCGCAGCGGACGCGGGTCGGCCAGCGCGGCCAGCAGCACGCGCAGCTTGTCTTCCTCGGCGAGCGCCGCGTAGTCGGCTTCGACGCCCGCGCGCGCGAACAGCTCGGCGACCACCGCTTCGTGGATGTCGGAGCTCTGGCGCAGGTCGATGCTCGCGAGATGGAAGCCGAACACTTCGGCCGCGCGCACGAGCGGCGCGAGGCGCGGCGCGGCGAGCGACGTGCCGTGGTGCTCGTCGAGCGACGCGGTCAGCACCTTCAGGTCGGCGACGAACGCTTCGGAATCCGGATACGGGATCGCGCGCACGGGCGGGGCGCCGCGGCCCGCGCTGCGCACGGGCACCGTGCCTTCGCCGACGCGCACGCGCGCGCTCGCCGCGAGCCGCGTGTAGATGCCGATCAGCGCACGGCGATACGGTTCGTCGACGCGGTGCGGCGACTGGTCGGGCGAGGCGGCCGCGAGCGCCTTCACGGCGTCGTTCGCGCCGACGAGCAGGTTCGATACCGACAGCTCGGCGCCGAGCTTGTGCACCTGTTCCAGGTAGTGCTCGAGGATCACCGCGGCCTGGCGGTTGATCGCTTCGTCGAGCGTCGGCGCGGTCACGTTCGGGTTGCCGTCGCGGTCGCCGCCGATCCAGCTGCCCATCTGGAAGAACGCGGGCACGCGGGCGGACAGGCCGTGCTCGGCGAGCGCGGCCTCGATGTCGCCGTACAGCGCGGGCAGTTCGTCGAGGAACGTCGCGCGGTAGTACGACAGCGCGTTCTCGATCTCGTCGCCGACCGTCAGGCGCGAGTCGCGCAGCATGCGCGTCTGCCACAGCGCGGTCACGCGCGCACGCAGCATCGCTTCGTTGTACTGGCGCTCGCGCGCGGTCAGTTCCTGGTCGCGCTCGGCGAGCAGGCGCGCGATGTCGTGTTGCGCGTCGAGGATGCTCTTGCGCTGTACTTCGGTCGGGTGCGCGGTCAGCACGGGCACGATCAGCGCGTCGTCGAAGAAGCGCTGCAGCAGGCGCTTCGACGCGTTGCCGGTCGTCTTCAGCTGTTCGAGCGCGTACGCGACCGTGCCCGGTTGCGCTGCCGAGCCGGCCAGCGCGTGGATGCGGCGGCGGCGGTTGTGGTGGCGGTCTTCCGCGATGTTCGCCAGGTGCGAGAAATAGCTGAACGCGCGCACGACGCTCACCGTCTGCTCCGGCGTCAGCTTGCGCAGCTTCTTCTCGAGCGTCTGTGCGGCTTCGCTGTCGTCCTCGCGGCGGAACTTGACCGCGGTCTGGCGGATCGTCTCGACGACGTCGAATACCGTATCGCCTTCCTGTTCGCGCACGACGTCGCCAAGCAGGCGGCCGAGGAAGCGGATGTCCTCGAACAGCGGACGGTCCTTGTCGTCGCGCGTGCGCGTGCCGGCCTTCGGCGCGGCGGCCTTGCGGGCAGCGGGGCCGGCGGCTTTGGCCGCGCGTTTCGTCTGACGTATCGGGTCTTTCGGTTTCGTTGCCGTTTTCGCACGGCCGTTCGCGGCGGTGGCGACGATGTCCGTCGAGGCGTCGGAGGAGGACAGGGCAGCATTGCGGCGCGCCGTACGCGCCGATCCGGAAGACTTCACGATGGGTTTCCTTGGGAAAGCTCGAGTCAAAAGGAACTGCGGAAACTGCGGGAACTGCGGTCAAGCAACCAGCTACGTGCGGCACATCCGCGCATCGGCGCCGCGACCCGCACAGGGGCAGGCCGGGCGCAGGCTCCGGGCCCGGGCGGGCCGGGGCGTGCGTGCTACCATTGTTCGATCTTCAATCCCGTCCTTCGATGTTCCAGCAATGAATTCCGAGACCCCTGCGGCCGGGCCGCAACAGGCACAGCCGCCCGCGACGTTGACGATTGCTTCGCGAGAGAGCCGCCTGGCGATGTGGCAAGCCGAACATGTGCGTGATGCGCTGCGCAAATTATATCCAGCTTGTGACGTGAAAATCCTCGGGATGACGACCCGCGGCGATCAGATTCTCGATCGCACGCTGTCGAAGGTCGGCGGCAAGGGCCTGTTCGTGAAGGAACTGGAAAGCGCGCTGGCCGACGGCCGCGCCGATCTCGCCGTGCATTCGCTGAAGGATGTGCCGATGGCGCTGCCCGACGGCTTCACGCTCGCCGCGATCATGGAGCGCGAAGACCCGCGCGATGCATTCGTGTCGAACGACTTCGCGTCGCTCGACGCACTGCCGGCCGGCGCGGTCGTCGGCACCTCGAGCCTGCGCCGTGAAGCGATGCTGCGTTCGCGCTATCCGCATCTGGAAGTCCTGCCGCTGCGCGGCAACCTCGACACGCGTCTCGCGAAGCTCGACCGCGGCGACTACGCGGCGATCATCCTCGCGGCCGCCGGCCTGAAACGCCTCGGCCTCGAAGCGCGCATTCGCACGCTGCTCGACGTCGAGGCCAGCCCGCCCGCGGCCGGCCAGGGTGCGCTCGGCATCGAGATCGCCGCGCACCGCGACGACGTCGCCGCGTGGCTCGCGCCGCTGCACGACCCGCAGACCGCGCTCGCGGTCGAGGCCGAGCGGATGGTGTCGCGCGCGCTCGGCGGCAGCTGCGAGGTGCCGCTTGCCGCGCACGCGGTGTGGCGCGCGGGCGAACTGTACCTGACGGGCCGCGTGTCGACGACCGACGGCAAGCGCGTGCTGACGGCCGAGGAGTGCGGCGCCGTGATGACCGTCGCCGATGCGCTCGCGCTCGGCCGCGCGGTATCCGACGAGCTCGAGGCGCAAGGCGCGCTCGACATCGTCCAGGCACTGCTCGCCGGCTCGCAGGCCGCGGGCAAGGGCGACGCCTGATGGCGGGCGGCGCGCGCGCGTTCACCGCTGTCCTGACGCGTCCGGACGGCCAGTCCGATGCGCTCGCGTCGCAACTCGCCGATGCCGGTTGCGACGTGCTCGAATTTCCGCTGATCGACATTGCGCCGGTCGACGATCCGGCACCGCTCGACGCCGCGTTCGCGGCGCTTGCCGACTACGCGCTGGTGATTTTCGTGTCGCCGAACGCGATCGACCGCGCGCTCGCGCAGTACGGCGCGATCTGGCCGAACGCGCTGCCGGTCGGCGTGGTCGGGCCCGGCAGCGTCGCGGCGCTCGAGCGTCACGGCATCGCGGCACCCGCGCATCGCGTGATCGCGCCGCAGGCGCCGGCCGACGGCGGCGTCCCCCATTACGATTCCGAGAGCCTGTTCGCGTGCATCGAGGCCGCGTTCGGCGGCGTGCAGGCGCTGGCGTCCAAGCGCGTGCTGATCGTGCGCGGCGACGGCGGGCGCGAATGGCTCGCCGAGCGCCTGCGCGAGGCCGGCGCGGACGTCACGCTCGTCGCCGCCTACCGGCGCGTCGTGCCGGAGCCGCGCGTCGGCGCGTGGGAGCGCGTGCACGCGCTGCTCGACGGCCAGCCGCATGCGTGGCTCGTCACGAGCTCGGAAGGCGTGCGCAACCTGCACGAACTCGCGCGGGCGCACCTGAACGATGCCGAGATCGACGCGCTGAAGCATGCGCCGGTCGTCACGCCGCACCCGCGGATCGAGCAGACCGCTCGCGCATTGGGTTTTGATAGGATTACGCTGACCGGCGCGGGCGATGAGCGCATCGTCCGCGCGTTTCGAACGATGGCCGACGAGGCCGTCCAACCGGCGACAGCCGCACCGGTGACTAAACGCATGACAGATACCAACGATTCCAAAAGCGTCGCTTCCCAGCCGGCCGCTGCATCCGCGCCGCCGTCCAGTCCCCCTTATCGCGCGCCCGAGCCGCCCGCGCGCCGCGGCGGCAGCGCAGTGCTGTGGTTCGTCGTCGTCGTGCTCGGTTGCGCGGCCGGTGTCGGCGGCTACGCGCTGAACCGCAAGATCGACCGCCTCGACGGCACGTTCGTCACGCGCCAGAAGGCGCTCGACGCGCAGGCGGCCGAAACGCGCATGAAGACCGAGCAGGCGCTCGCGAGCACGCACCAGGTCGACACGCAGCTCGCGCAGCTCGACGGCAAGCTCGCCGACGCGCAGAGCGCGCAGCAGGCGCTGCAGCAGCAATACCAGGACCTGTCGCGCAACCGCGACGCGTGGATGCTCGAGGAAGTCGACCAGATGCTGTCGAGCGCGAGCCAGCAGCTCCAGCTGACCGGCAACACGCAGCTCGCGCTGATCGCGCTGCAGAACGCCGACGCGCGTCTCGCGACGTCGCAGAGCGCGCAGGCCGTCACGGTGCGCAAGGCGCTCGCGCTGGACATCGAGAAGCTGAAGGCCGCGCCGGCCGCCGATCTCACGGGCCTCGCGATCAAGCTCGACGACGCGATCGCGAAGATCGACGCGCTGCCGCTGTCCGGCGAGGCGATCGTGCCGCACGCGGAGCCGAAGGCTGCGCCGGCCGAGCCCGCATCGCCGGCCGTGGCCGGCGAGCCGCGCTGGAAGGTGTGGTGGCACGACTTCTCGGCCGGCCTCGGCCAGCAGCTGAAGAGCCTCGTGCAGGTGCGCCGGATCGACAACGCGGACGCGATGCTCGCGTCGCCCGACCAGGGCTACTTCGTGCGCGAGAACGTGAAGCTGCGCCTGCTCACCGCGCGGCTGTCGCTGCTCGCGCGCAACGACAGCGCGATGAAGGCCGACCTGCACGCCGCGCAGGCGTCGCTCGGGAAGTATTTCGATCAGGCGTCGAAGGACACGCAGACCGTCGAGGATCTGCTCAAGCAGGTTGACGGCGCATCGCTGACGGTTGCGGTGCCGAACCTGAACACGAGCCTGAACGCCGTTCAGCAGTTCAAGAGCCGGGGGTAACGATGACGCTTCGAGGAATCGTCTGGCTCGCGGTCCTGTTCGCGATCGCCGCGGCGCTCGCCACCGTCGGCCGTTTCGACGCGGGGCAGGTGCTGCTCGTCTATCCGCCGTACCGGATCGACGTGTCGCTGAACCTGTTCGTGATCGCCATCGTCGTGCTGTTCATCGTCATGTACGCGCTGCTGCGCATCGTGCGCAACATCTGGCGCATGCCGCAGCGGGTCGCCGCGTATCGTGCGCGTTCGCGCAACGAGAAGGCACAGGCGTCGCTGCGCGACGCCATTTCGAACCTGTACGCAGGCCGCTTCTCGCGCGCGGAGAAGGCCGCGCGTGAAGCGTTGACGGTCGATGCGAACCTGGGCGCCGCGAGTCTCGTCGCGGCCACCGCCGCGCACCGGATGCACGAGTACACGCGCCGCGACGACTGGCTGTCGAAGGTCGACGCGCCCGAATGGCAGGACGCACGGCTGCTCGCGGCGGCCGACATGCGCGCGGACGCGCGTGACGCCGACGGTGCGCTCGCCGCGCTGGCCGACATGCAGGCCGGCGGCAAGCGCATTCATGCGCAGCAGGTCGCGCTGCGCGCGCAGCAGCAACTGAAGAACTGGGCCGAGGTGCTGAAGCTCGCGAAGGCGCTCGAAAAGCGCGAGGCGCTGCATCCGGCCGCGGCCGTGCGGCTGCGCCAGCAGGCTGCAGAGAACCTGTTGCGCGAACGCCGGCACGACCCCGATGCCCTGCTCGAAGTGTGGCAGTCGCTGTCGCCGGTCGAGCGCCAGTCGCCGCGTCTGGCCGATCTCGCGGCCGACCTGCTGGTGCCGCTCGAGCGTCGCAACGAAGCGCGTCGCATCGTCGAGGACGCGCTCGCGCACAACTGGGATGCCCGTCTGCTGCGCCGTTACCCGGACACGGCCGGCGCCGATGCGCTGCCGCTGATCCAGAAGGCCGAAGGGTGGAAGAAGGATCATCCGGACGATGCCGACCTGCTGTTCGCGCTCGGCCGCCTCTGCCAGCAGCAGCAGCTGTGGGGCAAGGCGCAGTCGTTCCTCGAAGCGGCGCTGAAACTGGCCGACAACGAGGCGCTGAAGGTGCGCGCGCATCGCGCGCTCGCGCGCCTGTTCGAGCATCTCGGCGAAACCGACAAGGCCGCGAAGCACTACCGCGAAAGCGCGCTCGCGATCACCGTGGTCTGACAGCGGCGCTGTACTGCACGGCGTAAAAGCCCCGAACGCCCAGCGGCCTTCGGGGCCTTTTTTCGTCCCATCTTTTCGTCCCTTTTTTCGTCCGTTATGCGCCGAGCCTGCGCAGCAGGTCGTCTTCGTTCGCGACGAACCAGACCGACTGTCCGCGATTGGATTCGCGAACGAGCGCGCGCAGCGCTTCGCTGCGCGCGAGCCAGCGGTCGATGTCGCCGACCACACCGAGCCGGACGCCGTAGTTGACGAGTTTCTGCAGCACGGTGCCGGCCAGCCCGCTGTCGAGCCGGTAGAAATCATCGTGCAGCGCGTCGGCGGGGATCGCGATCCAGTCGGCTTCGTGCTCGTGCGCGAGCGCGACGAGCTCGAGCGCATCGCTTTCCCGATGCACGAGGGCGGCGAAAGGATCGCGGACCAGCACACGGCTGCCGGCTGCCTGAATGATTCGGTGGTGCATGTGGGTAGGTTCCGTCGATGCGAGAAACGCGCGCACGTTGTCGCGCTGCCCGCGGATGAAATGGGGCTGCTCCGGAAGAAACAGGACCTGCGCGTGCGGCACGAGGCGCGTCAGGCGATCGCGCGTGTCGCGTGAATCGAGCATCACGTCGCGGCCGCCGACGATCGCCAGTACGGGCGTGGACAACGTGCGGAGCGTCGCGTCGTCGAATACCGGGATCGGTTCGAGGCGCGGGCGGAAGCCGCGGTCGATCGCGCGCATCAGTGCGAGCGCGTCACGCGCCGCCGGCGTGGACGGCCGCGGCAGGCGGCCGAGTACGCGCCGCCGCACGCAGGCGCGCCCGGCATCGCCGAGCAGCAGCAGCGGCAGCGCCCACCACAGAAACGGCTTCTGCCGGCCGATCCCCGACGGGCAGAGCAGCGCGAGCCGCGTCACGCGCGCGGGGCGCCGCAGCGCGAAATCGAGCGCCGTTCGCGCGCCGAGCGAGATGCCGACGAACGCGACGCGCGACACCTGCAGGCCGTCCAGCACGTCGTCGAGCCACTGCGCGTACGCGTCGCCCGCGAGCGGCGGCCGTGACGGCGCGCTCGGTCCGGCTTCGCCGATCACGTCGATCGCGTAGAGCCGGAAGTGCGTCGCCCATTCGGCCGCATCGTGCTGCCAGCTTGCCGCCGTCGTCTGCGCACCGTGGATCAGCACGACCGGCGGCGCGTGTTCGGGCCCGCAGGCGATCACGTGCGTCGGCCCGTGGCGCGTTTGCACCGTGATGCGCCGATGCCCGGCCGGCCAGTGCGACAGCGCGGCCGCGTAAGCGGCGCGAATCGCGCGCGCGTGGCGCGGCGACCGGAAGACCGTGCTCATGTGCCGCTTTTCTGCAGCAGCATGTCGAGCGACGACATCAGCGCAGCCGTGTCGGCCGGCGTCGCGGCGACGACGACCTTGACGAGGCTCGATGCGGGATCGAACGTGACGTCGATCCGCACGGGGTCGACATACGACGTGCGGCCGGACGCCATCGCGTGCAGCGACCGCGACAGGTACTGGTGCAGCGACTGCGACGCGTCCGGAACGTCGACGATGCTGGTGACGCGCACCGCACGCGGCACGGGCGCGGCCGGCGTCGTGGGCGCGAACGCGGCGAGATCGGTGTCGAGGATGCGGTATGCGCGGCCGACCCGCGTCGCGCGCAGCTTGCCGTCGCGAATGAACCGCAGGACGGTCTTCGGGTGAACGCGCAGGCGGGCGGCGGTGTCTTCGACGGTGTGGAACATGGTCGGCAATTGATTCCCTTGATGTTCTTTATTGTTCCATATAAATAAGAGTATAGGGGAGTAATTTGGCGAATAAGGTGCCATCATCCAGCCGGCGTGGCAGCTGCCCGATCCGGGGCGCGCCTGCCCGGAATGGAAAACGCCCCGGCGACCGGAGGGATTCCGGTTGCCGGGGCGTGCCGGGGGCCGGCAGTCGGCCGGCGTGTCCGGTGAGACGCTATGCGCCGCGCATCACTTGTCGACCAGCCGTTTCGGCACCGACAGCGCGAGCAATCCGCCGAGCACGAGGAACGCGGCGAGCATATACATGCCCGCATCGTTGGCGCCCGTCGCCTGCTTGAGCCAGCCCATCAGGTACGGGCTCAGGAAACCGGCGAGGTTGCCGATCGAATTGATCATTGCGATGCCGGCCGCGGCGGCCGCGCCGCCGAGGAATGCGGTCGGCAGGCTCCAGAACAGCGGCAGCGTCGTCAGGATGCCGATCGTCGCGAGCGTGAGGCCGAGCATCGCGAGTGCGGTCTGGTGCGCCCAGATCACCGACAACACGAGCCCGAGCGCGCCGATCGCGGCCGGAATCGCGAGGTGCCAGCGGCGTTCGCGGCGCTTGTCCGCGCTGCGCGCGATCAGGATCATCGCGACCACCGCGGCCGCGTACGGAATCGCCGACAGCAGGCCGATCATGATCGTGTCGGTCACGCCCGTCGCCTTGATGATCGTCGGCAGCCAGAAGCCGACGCCGTAGAGTCCCATCACGAACGAGAAATAGATCAGCGCCATCAGCCACACGCGCGGGCTCGACATCACCGCGCCGAGCGGCAGGTCTTCCTTGGTGGCTTCTTCCGCGTCGACGTTGCGGGTGAGCAGCGCCTTTTCCTCGTCGGTGAGCCACGTTGCCTTCGCGATCCGCTCGTCGAGCGTGAAGAACACGAGCACGCCGGCGAGCACCGACGGGATGCCTTCGAGCAGGAACAGCCATTGCCAGCCGTGCCAGCCGCTCACGCCGTCGAACGCCTTCAGGATGAAGCCCGAGATCGGCCCGCCGATCACGCCGGACAGCGCGACGGCCGTCATGAAGAACGTCGTCATCCGGCCGCGCCGGTGCGCGGGATACCAGTACGTGAGGTAGAGGATCACGCCGGGGAAGAAGCCCGCTTCGGCGACGCCGAGCAGGAAGCGCATCACGTAGAACATCGCGGGCGTCGTGACGAACATCGTCAGGATCGAGATCACGCCCCAGGTCGCCATGATGCGCGCGATCCATACGCGCGCGCCGACCTTGTGCAGGATGATGTTGCTCGGCACTTCGAACAGGAAATAGCCGAAGAAGAAGATTCCGGCGCCGAGCCCGTACACGGTGTCGCTCAGGTTCAGGTCGCTCGCCATCTGCAGCTTCGCGAACCCGACGTTCACGCGGTCGAGATACGCGACCACGTAGCACAGCAGCAGGAGCGGCACGAGCCGCCACGATACCTTTCGGTAGGTTGCTTCCTCGAATGCGCCGGACGAGCCCGGCAGCGATTGCGTCGATGTTGCCATGTTGTCTCCTGTCGATCCAAGTTAGCGCTTTAGCGGTTACTTGGATCCCATGCTTCGCGGTCGATCCAAGTTAGCGCTTTAGCGGTTACTTGGATCCCATGCTTTGCGGTCGATCCAAGTTAGCGCTTTAGCGGTTGCTTGGATTCCATGTACCGCTGTCCTTGTAGTTGGCCGGAGCAGACGCAGCGGCGTGTCCGATCCGGTTTCGTGTGAAGCAAGAAGGGTAATCGTGCCGCCTGTTACAGCTAGATGCAGCGCCCGCCGTCGACTTCGAGGCAGACGCCGGTGATGAATTCGGCTTCGTCGGACGCAAGGTACAGCGCGGCGTTCGCGATGTCCTGCGGCGTCGAGAAGCGGCCGAGCGGGATCGTCGCGAGGAAGCGACTGCGATTTTCCGGCGTGTCCTCGCAGCCCATGAACTCGGTCATCAGCGCCGTCTCGCCGAGCACGGGGTTGATGCAGTTCACGCGGATGCGGTCGGCACCGAGTTCGGCCGCGAGCGACTTGCTCGCGGTGATCATCGCGCCCTTCGTGCTGTTGTACCAGACGAGGCCCGGGCGCGGCCGCACGCCGGCCGTCGACGCGACGTTCACGAACACGCCGCCGCCCTGTGCACGGAAGTACGGCACGAGGGTCTGCACGCACCAGAACAGGCTCTTCATGTTGACCGCGTATACGCGGTCGAACTCGGCTTCCGTCACGTCGAGCACGGGCTTGTTGCGGTGCGTGGTGCCCGCGTTGTTCACGACGATCTGCACCGCGTGGAAATCGTCGAGCGCGGCCTGCAGCAGCGCATGCCAGTCTTCCTGCCTCGACACGTCGCCGGCCACCGCGATCGCCTTGCCGCCCGCGAGCGCGATCTCGCTCGCGACGCGCTCGGCTGCCGCGCCGTTCAGGTCGTTGACGACGACGTTCGCGCCTTCGCGCGCATACGTCTTCGCGATGCCTTCGCCGAAACCCGAGCCGCCGCCCGTGACGATGGCCGTCTTGCCGCTCAACCGCATGGTGTGTCTCCTGTGCTGGTTATGAGAGTCGTCGCGTGTCGCGATGCGGCCGGCCGCGTATCGCGCGCCGCGCGTTCAGCCGTGGCGGATCGCGATCGTCTTCAGCGCGGTGAAGCCGTACAGTGCCTCGAAGCCTTTTTCGCGGCCGTGGCCCGAGTGGCCGACGCCGCCGAACGGCAGTTCGACGCCGCCGCCCGCGCCATAGTTGTTGATGAACACCTGGCCCGCGCGCAGGCGCCGCGCAAGACGCATCTGGCGCGCACCGTCGCGCGTCCAGATGCCCGCGACGAGGCCGTACGGCGTGCCGTTCGCGAGCGCGACGGCTTCGTCTTCGTCGACGAAACGCATCGCGGCGAGCACGGGGCCGAACACTTCTTCCTGTGCGAGGCGGTGCGACGGCGGTACGTCGCGCAACAGCGCAGGGGCCTGGTAGAAGCCGCTTTCGGGTGCGTCGGCGACGACCTGCCCGTGCGCGGCCATCGGAATGCCGTCGTGCTGCGCGTCGGACAGGAAATCCCACACGCGCTGTTGCTGCTTCGCGTTGATCAGCGGGCCGCAGTCGAGATCGGCTCGGCTCGGGCCGACACGCAGGCCGTTGAACGCGGTGGCGAGGCGCTCGACGAGCGGCTCGTACACCGCGCGCTCGATCAGCACGCGGCTGCCGGCCGAGCAGGTCTGCCCGCCGTTCTGCACGATCGCCGACACGAGCACGGGCAGCGCCGCTTCGAGATCGGCATCGGCGAACACGATCTGCGGCGACTTGCCGCCGAGCTCGAGCGTGACGGGCACGTGGTTCTCGGCCGCCATCTGCGCGACCAGCTTGCCGGTGGCCGGCGAACCCGTAAACGAGATGTGGTCGATGCCAGGATGGCGCGCGAGTGCGGCGCCGGCTTCATGGCCGTAGCCGGTGACGATGTTGAGCGCGCCGGCCGGCAGCCCGGCTTCGGCGGCGAGCTCGGCGACGCGCAGCACGGACAGGCACGCGTCCTCGGCCGGCTTGACGACGCAGGCGTTGCCGGCCGCGAGCGCCGCGCCGACGCTGCGCCCGAAGATCTGCATCGGGTAGTTCCACGGCACGATGTGGCCCGTGACGCCGTGCGGCTCGCGCACCGTCAGCACCGTGTAGCCGGCCTGGTAGGGGAGGGTTTCGCCGTGCAGCTTGTCGGCGGCGCCCGCGTAGAACTCGAAGTAGCGCGCGAGCGCGGCCGCGTCGGCGCGCGCCTGCTTCAGCGGCTTGCCGGTGTCGCGCGCCTCGATCGCGGCGAGTTCCTCGATCGAATCGGCGACGCGCGCCGACAGCCGCATCAGCACGCGGCCGCGCTCGGCTGCGCTCGTGGCGCCCCACGGGCCCGCGAAGGCGTCGCGGGCCGCGGCGACCGCGCGCTCGATGTCGGGTGCGGTACCGCGGGCGATCGTCGCGAACGGCTGGCCGTCGGACGGATCGACGACCGCGATGGTTTCCAGTTGTGCGGGCAACGTCCATTCGCCCGCAATGAAGTGCTTCGCCTCTTCCATGCCTGCTCCTGTCCTGCGCTGACTCGGTTTCCATGCGTTGCGGCCGGCCGGCCGACCGGCGACGGCGCTTCAGCGCCGAGGCAGGCCCCGTGCGACGCGGCCGGTGATTCGATGGCCGACCATCCGGAACGATTATCGCGCCGATCGTCATCCGGACGCCACCGGTCGATTGGCTATAATGGCGCATTCCCTTGGGGGACGCCCGCGGCGGTGCAACGGCCGCGGCGCCCTGTACCGAATTCCCATCGACCTACAGAGAGTGCTCATGAGCTTCAATCATGTTCCGGCCGGCAAGGACCTGCCGCAAGATTTCAACGTGATCATCGAGATTCCCGCGCAAAGCGATCCGGTGAAGTACGAGGCGGACAAGGAACTGGGCCTTCTCGTCGTCGACCGCTTCATCGGCACGGGCATGCGCTATCCGGTGAACTACGGCTACATTCCGCAGACGCTGTCGGGTGACGGCGATCCGGTCGACGTGCTGGTGATCACGCCGTTCCCGCTGCTGGCCGGCTCGATCGTGCGTTCGCGCGTGCTCGGCATGCTGCAGATGACCGACGAGTCGGGCGTCGACGCGAAGCTGGTTGCCGTGCCGCACGACAAGGTCTGCCCGATGACGGCGAACCTGAAGTCGATCGACGACGTGCCCGAGTACCTGAAGGACCAGATCAAGCACTTCTTCGAGCAATACAAGGCGCTCGAGAAGGGCAAGTGGGTGAAGGTCGAAGGCTGGGCCGGCATCGAAGCCGCGCACAAGGAAATCACCGACGGCGCCGCGAACTACAAGAAGTAAGCGGCGTACCGGCCGGCGGCCGGTTCGTACGGAACGCAAACCGCGCGTGTCTCCTCAGGAGGCCGCGCGGTTTTGTTTTGTGCGCGCGGGTTTCTTGCGTGCGGGTGTGGGGGCCGGCGGGGGCGAGGCGACCGGTGAACCCTTCGTGCGTTTTACGCGGGGCGCGGTAACGGAGGGCGCGATCTCTTTCACGGCTTTCGCGGCCGACGAACGGCGACGAGCCGGTGCGGGCGCGGCGTCTTCGCGGCCGTTCGCGACGGGTTTGCCGGCGGCGACCGGGGTTTTCCTTTTCGATGACGCGGATCCGGACGTGTTGGTCTTCTTTACCGACGCGCTACCCGGCGAGGTCTTTTTTGCGACTGTGTCGGCGCCGGTTTTCTCACGTTTCGTGTCCGGCGTGGCCTTCGTGGCCTTCGGGGCTTGCGTGCCTTTTGCAGGCTTCGCAGACTTGGCGACTTTCCCGGTCGTCGCGTTTTTGCCGGCAACCGGATCCGTTGCAACCGCCTGCGCCGTATCGTCGGCGGCTTCCGCCTTTACCTTCTTCCGTCTGCGCGTGCCAGCCTTCAACCCGGCCGCGTGTTCGCTTTCATCGAGCGTCACCACGACTGGCAACACCGATTCGAGCGTCCGCAATCCGGTCGCCAGCTCGCGCTTCTGCGCGGCCGTGAGCTGCTTCACCCAGTACTCGGCGCGCGACGCACTCGACCGGTCGGGCAACGGAAACGATGCGAGCACCGCGCGCGGCTTGCGCGAGCGCGTGTAGCGCGCGCCCTTGCCGGACGCGTGTTCGTCGAAGCGCGCGGCAACGTCGGTCGTGATGCCCGTGTAGACGCTGTCGTCGGCGCATTCGATCAGGTACAGAAACCAGGACATGGCAGGGCGGCGGGATGCGAAGCCGCCAGTGTCTCAGAAAAAGCGCCCGTCAACGCCACCGGTCGCCGTGCCCGTCGCGAAAGCGGCTCGGCGCCGCACCGAGTTCGCGGGTGAAGAAGCGCGTGAATGCGCTCGTCGACCGGAAGCCGACGCGCACGCCGATCTCGCCGATCGGCAGCTGTGTGTTCAGCAGCAGGTCGCGCGCTTCGCCGAGCCGCGCCTGCGCGACGAGCGCATGAAACCCGACGGCCTCGCGATGCAGCCGCCGGCGCAGCGTCCAGCGCGACATCGCGAAGCGCGTGCACACGTGCTGCATCAGCGTGTCGGTCGGCACGTCGACCTCGTCGGACGTGCGCAGCCAGTCGCGCACGCATTGCGCGACCGACGAGCCGAACGTCGAGCGCGCACGCACGCGCTCGCGAGCGGCGTCGGCCGCGTGACGCTGGATGCCGGCGAGCGGCGCGTTGTAGCGCTCGAACGGCGTGTCGAAGTGCGCGGAGCGCAGCACGAGGCGGTTGTGCGCGGCGTCGAACGATACCGGTGCGCCGAGCATGTCGCGCAGCGCGGCAACGGGCGCGAACGCGCGGCCGGCGAATTCGGCGTCGTCGATGCGGGCGTGCGGATCGTACAGGCGCGCGAGCGCCGCGAGGATCGCGAGGTTCGTGAATGCGCTGCCCGCGTGCCGGCCGTCGCCTTCGTTCACGTATTCGAGCGCGATCGCGTCGCCGTTCTCGTGCGCGAACACCCAGTCGACGTTGCCGATCAGCTCGCGATAGTGCAGGTAGCCGTGCAGTGCGTCGCGCAGCGTCGCCGCATTGCACGTGACGCCCGCGAGTTCCGGGAACGGCACGAGCCACGGCACGACCTGCGGCGGCGGCCGATGCCACGACAGCGGCCAGCCGCTCGTCAGCTGCATGGCGGCCACATGCCGGTCGCCCGCGATGCGGCGCGTGTCGTCGGCGAGTTCGGCCGGTCCGATGCCGAGCGTGTCGAAGAGCGGTGCGGGATCGATGCCGTTCGCGCGCGCGTCTTCGCACAGCCAGCGGTAGATCCGGACGGATACCGATTTCTGTTGCAACTCCATGTCTGTCTCCCTGTCGTCATGCCGTTCGGGTTTGTCCCCGCTGCGAGAGGTCAACGCATGCTCCTGCCGGTCAAGCGTGGTGACCGGTCAATTTTTAGACTCTGGAGTCGAGCCACAAGTACAACAGAACGATTCTGGAGGATCAATGAAAACTTCGCTGTTCCGGTGTTCGACGATTGCGTCCGCGTGCGCGCTCACGGTGCTGCTCGCATCGTGCGGCGGCGACGACATCCACGCCCCGGCCGACCCCGATGCGGCGGCCGACCAGCGCGCGGCCGCGCTCGTCGCGCAACTGACGACCGACGAGAAGCTGCAGCTCGTGCACGGCACGGGCATGCCCGCACTCGACCTGGGCGGCCCGTTCCCGGCCGGCGCGCTGAACGGCGCGAGCTACATCCCGGGCGTGCCGCGGCTCGGCATTCCGGCGGTCAGCAGCGCCGATTCGGCGGGCGGCGTGAACGTGAAGAACGCGCGCGTGACCGCGCTGCCGGCGCCGGTCGCGCTCGCGGCGACGTGGGACCCGGCGCTCGCGGACACCTACGGCACGCGCATCGCGCTCGAATTGCGTGCGCTCGGTTTCGCGGAAGGGCTCGGCGGCGGCGTGAACCTCGCGCGCGAGCCGCGCAACGGCCGCACGTTCGAATACATGGGCGAGGATCCGGTGCTCGCGGGCACGCTGAGTGCCGCGCGCACGCAGGCGACGCAGGCGCAGAAGGTGATCGCGACGATCAAGCATTTCGCGTTCAACGACCAGGAAACCAACCGGATGACGATCGATTCGGTCGTCGACGAGCGGACCATGCGCGAGGCCGAACTCCTCGCGTTCGAGATCGGCGTGAAGGACGGCCAGCCGGGCAACGTGATGTGCGCGTACAACAAGCTCAACGGCGTGTATGCGTGCGAGAACCCGACTCTGCTGACGACCGTGCTGAAGAACGAATGGGGCTTCAAGGGCGTCGTGCAGTCGGACTGGGGCGCGACGCATTCGACCGTCGCGGCCGTGCAGGCCGGGCTCGACGAGGAGCAGCCCGGCGCGGCCGACGACGGCAACGCGCCGCTCGGCTCGTACTTCAACGCGAAGCTGCGCGCGGCGCTGCAGGCCGGCAGCGTGTCGGCCGCGCGGCTGAACGACATGGTGCAGCGCAAGCTGCGCACGCTGATCCGCATCGGCGTGATGGACGCTCCGCCGAAGGCGGGCGGCGCGATCGACGAGGCCGCCGGCAACGCCGATGCGCTTGCGATCGCGCGGCAGTCCGCCGTGCTGCTGAAGAACGCAGCCGCGCCGGGCGATGCGCAGCCCGTGCTGCCGCTCGCGGCCGGCGCGCTCAAGTCGGTCGTCGTGATCGGCGGCCATGCGGACGCGGGCGTGCTGTCGGGCGGCGGCTCGGGCGCGGTGCCGGCGATCGACGGCAACGCGGTGACGACCTGCCAGCAACCGGCCGACATGCTGTTCGGCGGCTGCGCGACCTGGTACAAGTCCGCGCCGCTCGCGGCGATCCGCGCGAAGGCGCCGAACGCATCGGTCAGCTATCTCGACGGCACCGACGCGAATGCCGCGGCGAGCGCGGCCGCGCAGGCCGATGTCGCGATCGTGTTCGCGACGCAGTGGCAGACGGAAGGGCTTGACCTCGCGAGCCTGTCGCTGCCCGATGCGAAGGCCGATCCGTACAACCAGCAATACGACCAGAACGCGCTGATCGCGGCCGTCGCCGCGAAGGCGAAGCGCGTGATCGTCGTGCTCGAGAACGGCAGCCTCGTGCTGATGCCGTGGCTCGCGAACGTGCATGGCGTGCTCGATGCGTGGTATCCGGGTGCGCAAGGCGGCCAGGCGATCGCCGACCTGTTGTTCGGCGACGCGAACCCGTCGGGCCGGTTGCCGCTGACGTTCCCGAAGCAGGAGGCCGACCTGCCGCAGCCGACGATCGATCCGTCGCGCACGCAGACCGTCTATGCGGAAGGCCTCGCATACGGCTATCGCTGGTTCGATGCGAAGGCGATCGAGCCGCTGTTCCCGTTCGGCTACGGGCTGTCGTACACGACGTACGGGTTGTCGGCGATGTCGGCAACGGCCGACGCATCGGGCAACGTGACGGTCGGCGTGACGGTGACGAACACGGGCGCGCGGGCCGGCGCGCAGACGGTGCAGATCTACGCGGCGTTGCCGGCGTCGCTCGGCGAGCCGCCGAAGCGGCTCGTCGGCTGGACCAAGGTTGCGCTGCAGCCGGGCGAGGCCCGCACGGTCAGCGTCGCTGTGCCGGCGCAGCGCTTCGCGGTCTGGGATGCGAATGCGCATGCGTGGCGGATCGGCGCGGGCAGCTACACGCTGTCGGCGGCCGCGTCGTCGCGCGATCCGCAGGCGCTGTCGCAGGCGGTGACGCTCGCCGCGCACTGAGCCGGGGCGGCCGTGCGTGATGTGGCGAGGCCAGTCGCGGCCTCGCTGCGTCTTTGCCGATGCTACGCGCTGCCGCGCCGGAACGGATCGTGTTCGCGCAGTTCGTCGACGTACGCGTGGATATGCTCGGTCTCGCGTTCGAGAAAGCGTGCGACCGCGTCGGAAAACGCCGGGTGCGCGAGCCAGTGCGCGGAGCGCGTGACGGTCGGCAGGAAACCGCGTGCGAGCTTGTGTTCGCCCTGCGCGCCGCCTTCGAACGTATCGAGCCCGGCCTCGATGCAGAATTCGAGCAACTGGTAGTAGGCCGTTTCGAAATGCAGGCAGGGCACGTGCTCGATCGCCCCCCAGTAGCGGCCGTACAGCGTGCCGCCGCCGTGCTCGCCGCGCCGGTACACGGCGAGCGCGCTCGCGATCGGCCGGCCGTCGGCTTCCGCGATCACGAGCAGCAGGTTCTCGGGCATCGTCGCGCCGATCGTGCGGAAGAAATCGAGGTTCAGGTACGGGCTCGAAAAGTGCTCGCGGTAGGTCTGCCGGTAGCAGCGCGAGAAGAAGCGCCAGTCGGCGTCGGTAATCTGGTCGCCGGTCAGCCGCCGGAACGTTACGCCCGCATCGTGCACCTTGCGCCGCTCCGCGCGGATGTTCTTGCGCTTCTTCTGCTCGAGCGTGCCGAGGAAATCGTCGAAGTGGCGGTAGCCGTCGTTGAGCCAGTGGAACTGCACGCCTTCGCGCAGCATCATCCCCATCGATTCGAGCAGCCGCGCTTCGTCGCCGGTCGGGAACAGCACGTGCAGCGACGACACGTCGCTCTGCTCGGCGAAGGCGAGCAGCGTGGCCGCGAGCCGGCGGCGCGCGTCGTCGTCGGCCGCGAGCAGGCGCGTGCCCTGCACGGGCGTGAACGGCACCGCGCACAGCAGCTTCGGGTAGTAGGGCAGGTCGTTGCGCTGGTACGCGTCGGCCCACGCCCAGTCGAACACGTATTCGCCGTACGAATGCTGTTTCGCGTAAACCGGCGCGGCGGCGGCGAGACGGCCGGTGCGCTCGTCGGTCAGCGTGACGAAGTGCGGCGACCAGCCGGTATCGTCGACCGCGCAGCGTGCGACGTGCAGCGCGTCGAGGAATTCGTGGCGCAGGAACGGCGTCGGCTGCGCGTCGCGTGCGAGCAGCGCGTTCCATTCGTCGGCCGGCACCTCGGCGGGGGACGACAGGATGCCCGTGCGATAATCGATGCGTTCGTGTTTCAAGCGTGAATCCGTACCGTTGGATGTTGCCGGATGCGTGCCGCCATGGCGCGCGTCCGGGCCGATTTCGTCAGCCGTTCAGGGCGCGCCGCCGGGCTGCGCCGATCCCGCCATGAAGACCCGACTCGCACTTGCCCAGATCAACGTCACCGTCGGCGACTTCGCCGGCAACGTCGCGCGGATCGTCGCGGCCGCGCGCGCCGCGCACAACGATGGTGCGCAGCTGATGGTCGCGCCCGAACTCGCGCTGTCCGGCTATCCGCCGGAAGACCTGCTGCTGCGGCCCGCGTTCTACGCGGCGGCGGCCGCCGCGCTCGATGCCCTGGCCGATGCGCTGAAGGCGTTCGACGGGCTCGCGGTGCTGGTCGGCCATCCGTTGCGCGGTCCGGGCAGGGGGCCGGGCGGCGATGCGCGCGCGCCAGCCGTCGATGGTAATGCAAACCGCCCGATCGAGCGCGGCGTGCCGCCCACCGATACCTTCAATGCCGTGTCGCTGATCGTCGGCGGCGAGATCGTCGGCACCTACCGCAAGCAGGATCTGCCGAACGCCGAGGTGTTCGACGAGAAACGCTACTTCGCGACCGACACCGAGCCGCTCGTGTTCGAGCTGAACGGCGTGAAATACGGCGTGATCATCTGCGAGGACGCATGGCATGCCTCGGCCGCGCAGATCGCGAAGGCGGCCGGCGCGCAGGTGCTGCTGATCCCGAACGGCTCGCCGTACCACATGAACAAGGAAGCGGTGCGCGTCGACATCCTGCGCGCGCGGATCCGCGAGACCGGGCTGCCGATGGTGTACGTGAACCTCGTCGGCGGCCAGGACGAGCTCGTGTTCGACGGCGGCTCGTTCGTGCTCGACGGCGAGGGCGCGCTCGTCGCGAAGATGCCGCAGTTCGACGAAGGCCATGCGATCGTCGAATTCGACGGTGCGCGGCCGCTGCCGGGCGCGATCGCGCCCGAGCTGTCGACGGATGCGCAGGTGTACCGTGCGCTCGTGACCGGCGTGCGCGACTACATCGGCAAGAACGGTTTTCCCGGCGTGCTGATCGGGTTGTCGGGCGGTGTCGATTCGGCGCTGGTGCTGGCCGTCGCGTGCGATGCGCTCGGGCCCGGACGCGTGCGCGCGGTGATGATGCCGTCGCGCTTCACGGCCGACATCTCGACCACCGATGCGGCGGAGATGGCGCGGCGCGTCGGCGTGCGCTACGACGAGATCGCGATCGCGCCGATGTTCGACGCGTTCCGCGCGGCGCTCGCCGACGAGTTCGCGGGCCGCGCGGAAGACGCGACGGAGGAGAACATCCAGGCGCGCATCCGCGGCACGCTGCTGATGGCGCTGTCGAACAAGTTCGGCTCGATCGTGCTGACGACCGGCAACAAGAGCGAGATGGCGGTCGGCTACTGCACGCTGTACGGCGACATGGCCGGCGGTTTCGCGGTGATCAAGGACATCGCGAAGACGCTCGTGTACCGGCTCTGCCGCTATCGGAACGAAACGGCGGACTACCCGCTGCGCGACGTGATCCCCGAGCGGATCCTGACGCGCGCGCCGTCGGCCGAGCTGCGCGAGAACCAGACCGACCAGGACAGCCTGCCGCCGTACGACGTGCTCGACGCGATCATGCGGATGTACATGGAAGAAGACCGGCCGCTCGCCGAGATCGTCGCGGCCGGTTACGCGCAGGCCGACGTCGAGCGCGTGACGCGGCTCATCAAGGTCAACGAATACAAGCGCCGCCAGGCACCGATCGGCATCCGCGTCACGCACCGCGCATTCGGGCGCGACTGGCGCTACCCGATCACGTCGCGGTTTACCGAACGTCTCGATTGAGCCGTGCTGGGCCGGATGCGGCTCGCCGGCTTACAATCGGGAACGCGATTTTTCATCCAAACGAGCATTGAGGGACAACCATCATGAAACGCATCACCGCCATCATCAAGCCGTTCAAGCTGGACGAAGTCCGCGAAGCGCTCGCCGAAGTGGGTCTCACGGGCCTGACCGTGACGGAAGTGAAGGGCTTCGGCCGCCAGAAGGGCCATACCGAGCTGTATCGCGGCGCCGAATACGTCGTCGACTTCCTGCCGAAGATGAAGATCGAAGTGGTCGTCGCGGAAGCGCAGGTCGACCAGGTGATCGACGCGGTGATCGGCGCGGCGCGTACCGGCAAGATCGGCGACGGCAAGATCTTCGTGTCGGACGTCGAGCGCGTGATCCGCATCCGCACCGGCGAAGAGAACGAAGCGGCCGTCTGAGCGCCGCGTTCGTCACCGGGCCGTACCAAGTCGGTCCCGCCGAATAAAAAACGGTGCGGATACCCGGTTGGGTACCGCACCGATACGCGCCTCTCGCAGCAGCGTGGAAAGTGTTGTCGAATCGTTCTTTGACGGCGCCTGATCAGAACAGGTGCTGGATACCGGCGTAGACGCCGGTCTGGCTGCCGCCCGGATTCGGGTTGCCCGTCGACACGGCCGTACCGGCGCCGTTCGCGTTCAGGCCGAAGTTGGCGTTCTTGCTGTTGCGCACCGTTGCGACCTGCAGGTCGAACAGCGTGCGCTTCGAGATGTTGTACGAGCCGCCGACCGTGTAGATGTTCGCGTTGCCGCCGCCGTGGTTCGCGTTCACGTGATACACGGCTGCGATCAGCGCCGCTGCCGGCGTGGCCTGCCACGTCACGCCGCCCCACACCTGCTGGGTGCCCGTCACGCCGGCGTTCACTGCCGGGCCGCCGCTGCCGTCGGCGCGCGATGCCTGGTAAGCCGCCTGAACCTTGAACTGGCCGAGGAACACGTTCACGCCCGCGAAGTATTCACGCGAGTAGTTGAACACGTCCGAGAAGCGGCCGTTGCTGTCGCGCGTTTCGTCGTAGATGCCGCGCAACTGGAACAGCGAGTTCGTATAGGTGACCTGACCGCCCATTGCACGGCCCGGTTGGCCGGCCGTCGTGTTGCCGTTGAAGCTGGTCGAGTTCGAGAACGAGAACTGGCCGTAGAAGTCGAGGCCGTAGAGCGAAGGCGACTGGTACGACACGTTGTTGCTGGTCTTGTTCCAGTTGCGGCCGCGCACCAGCGAGGCCGTCGACCAGGCCGACTGGCCGAACGGGTCGAAGTCCCACACGCCGTTGGCGATCGCGAGTTCGCGACCCAGCAGCAGCGTACCGTAGCGGTCGTTGGAGATGCCGACAGTCGCGAAACGATCCCAGATCGAGCCGCTGAAGCCGCCCGTCATCGTGTTGAACGCGCCTTCGAGGTGGAACAGGACCTTGTTGCCGCCGCCGATGTCCTCGCTACCCTTCAAGCCCCACAGGCTCGTGCCCCAGTCGCCGCTTTCCGCGCGCACTTGGTGGCCGTTTTGCAGGCCGTTCAGGTACTCAAGGCCGGCATCCAGGCGACCATACAGCGTGACGCTGCTCTGCGCGTGCGCCGTCACCACCCCAGCAGCCATCAGCGCGGCCGCGACCAAAGCTTTCTTCATCATCTCCTCCATACCCTGTCAAAAAGTCAACCCAGACTGCACGAGATGCCCGGAGCGCGAGCGCCGGGCAAAAGCGGGATAACCAGGGAGACCTCGTGCAGGGCCGGTAAGCGCGGCACGCGGGCAAGCAGACGGAAAACCGTTGAGCGGTCCCGCGCAGCCGGGTCGGCCTGCGGGGTCTCCTTGTTGTGTCGTGAAGCTAAACTACATTTCACGAACTTCGTTTTGCTACTTTGGTTACTAATTTAGCAAAAATACAATTTTGTGGCGATGGAAATCGTTGTTTGACTAACCGCTGTCGCCAAATTGCCATGCAACACGGTGCGCAACAGGTGCACCTGGGGTTGGCGATTACCGGAAAACCCTTGTCCTGCAAGGGAGACACGAATTCCGCGAATAGGGGTCAAGGATTGCCACTATTGACGTTGCGAAAGCGCGGGCGTAAGCGCGAAAGTCGCGAAATTGGTAAGTATTTCGTAATGATTCGGGCAGTTTCGGCGATCGCCGGGTGGCGCCTGAAACGCCCGCCGCGCAAGGCGTGCGGCACTCAGTCCGGGCCCGGCCGCGCGGCGAGCAACTGCGCGCGAATCCAGCGGTGCGCATCGGTGCGTGCATGCTTCGCGTGCGAGTAGACCTTCACCGTGTAGCGCGGAATCTCGAACGGCGCCGGAAACAGGCGGATCGGCGCCGCGTGCCGCAGCGCCTGCGCGGCGCGGTTCGGCACGGTCATCAGCAGTTCGGATTCCGCGATCACGAACGGCGCGGCCAGCACCGTCGGCAACTGCACGGCGACGTGCCGCGCGAGGCCGAGCCGGTCGAGCACGTAGTCGACCACGCCGCGCGATTCGTTCCACGGCGTGACGATGACGTGGCGGGCGGCCAGGTACTGATCGAGCGTCAGCCGCCGGCGGATCGCCGGATGCGCGGCGCTCGCGATCACGACGTAGTCGTCGGAGAACCAGTCGAAATCCTCGATGCCCGGCGCGTCGGCCGCCGATTCCTCGTGATAGCCGAGCGCGAAGTCGATGCGGCCGGCCGCGAGCTCGTCCACGGATATCTTCCGGTCGGAATGCACGACGCGGATCCGCAGGTGCGGTGCGACGTGCTGGATCCGCGCGAGGAATGCCGGCAGCACCGCGAACGTGGTGTAGTCGGTCGCGGCGAACACGAACGTGCGGTCGCTGTGCGCGGGATCGAAGCGGCGCGCGCGGGCGAGCCCCTTCGACATCGCGTCGAGCGCGTCGCCGGCCCACGTGGCGATGTCGTCGGCGCGCACGGTCGGCTGCATTTCGTTGCCGAGGCGCACGAACAGCGCGTCGCCGATCGCGTCGCGCAGCCGCGCGAGCGCGTGGCTCAACGCGGACGGGCTCAATGCGAGCTCGTGCGCGGCCGCCGCGACCGACCGGTGGCGGTACAGCGCGTCGAACACGAGCAGCAGGTTCAGGTCGAGGCGGCGCAGTTCAGGATGCATCATGTTCAGGTAAGGATGAAGAAACTGCACTTCCTGCAGGCATGGCATGAACGTAGCATGACGGTTCGATCGGTGCCAGCGCACGCGCATGGCGTCGCTTTCCGTTTCAAGTCCGGGCCGGAGGAGGGCTCAACCCGTGCAAATCGATATCCGTTCCGCCACCGTCGCCGACGTGCCGCTGATCCTGCGGTTCATTACCGAGCTGGCCGTCTACGAGAAGGCGGAGCATGAAGTGATCGCGACGCCCGCGTCGCTCGAACGCAGCCTGTTCGGCGAAGGCTCGCCGGCGCGTGCGCTGGTCTGCGAGGTCGACGGCGAGCCGGCCGGCTTCGCCATCTATTTCTTCTCGTATTCGACCTGGCTCGCGCGGCAGGGCCTGTATCTCGAGGATCTGTACGTGTCGCCGCGTTTTCGCGGGGCGGGCGCCGGGCTGCGGCTGTTGAAGACGCTCGCGCGGATCGCGGTCGAGTCGGGCTGCGGCCGGTTCGAATGGAGCGTGCTCGACTGGAACGAACCGGCGATCCGCTTCTACGAGAGCGTCGGCGCGGCGCCGCAGAGCGAATGGGTGCGTTACCGGCTGGCGGGCGATGCACTGCGCGCATTCGCCGACGGCGCGCCGGTGAGCGCCGCGTAAACGCAAAACGGGCGCCGCGGGGCGCCCGTTCGAACGGCGTGCGTTTCGTGCGGGTTACTTGAGGCTGCCGGACAGGAACCCGCGCAGGCGTTCGCTCTTCGGGTTGGCAAACACCTCGGACGGCACGCCTTCTTCCTCGACGCGGCCCTGGTGCAGGAACATCACGTGGTTCGACACGTTGCGCGCGAAGCCCATCTCGTGCGTGACGACGATCATGGTGCGGCCTTCCTCGGCGAGCTTCTGCATCACCTTCAGCACTTCGCCGACGAGTTCCGGGTCGAGCGCCGACGTCGGCTCGTCGAACAGCATCACGTCCGGATGCATCGCGAGCGCGCGGGCGATCGCCACGCGCTGCTGCTGGCCGCCGGACAAATGCGACGGATACTGCTTCTCGACGCGCGGTGCGAGGCCGACCTTCTCGAGATACTCGCGCGCGCGATCCTCGGCTTCCTTCTTCGGGATGCCGAGCACGTTCACGGGCGCTTCCATCACGTTCTCGAGCACGTTCATGTGCGACCACAGGTTGAAGTGCTGGAACACCATCGACAGCTTGGTGCGCACGCGCTGCAGCTGTTTCGTATCGGCCGCGCGCAGCGCGCCCGTCTTGTCGAGCGCGGTGCGCACTTCCTCGCCGTCGACGAAGATGCGGCCCGCGTTCGGCTGCTCGAGGAAGTTGATACAGCGCAGCATCGTGCTCTTGCCGGAGCCGGACGAGCCGATCACGCTGATCACGTCGCCCGAGTTCGCCCTCAGCGACACGCCTTTGAGCACCTCGTTGTCGCCGTACCGCTTGTGGAGTTCGTCGACGAAAAGCTTCTGGGTCTGGGAATTCATCAATATTCCTGCGAAAACTTACTTGCCTTGCGGGCGCAGATACGCGAGCCAGCGGCGCTCGGCCTGGCGGAACAGCCACACGAGCGTGAACGAGATCACGAGATAGAGCAGGGCGGCGATGCCGAACGCGTGGAACGACATGTAGGTCGCCGAGTTGACGTCGCGCGCGATTTTCAGGATGTCCGGCACGGTCGCGGTGAACGCGACGGTGGTCGCATGCAGCATCAGGATCACTTCGTTGCTGTACAGCGGCAGCGCGCGGCGCAGCGCCGACGGCAGGATCACGCGGCGATACATCGTGAACGTGGACATCCCGTACGCGCGCGCGGCTTCGATCTCGCCGTACGACGTCGCCTTGATCGCGCCGGCGAAGATCTCGGTGGTGTACGCGCAGGTGTTCAGCGTGAACGCGAGCAGCGTGCAGTGCATCCCGTCGCGGAAGAACGCATCGAGCATCGGCGTGCCGCGTACGGCCTGCAGGCTGTAGAGGCCCGTGTAGCAGAGCAGCAGCTGCACGTAGAGCGGCGTGCCGCGGAACACGTACGTGTACAGCCACACGGCGCTCGACAGCCACTTCTTCTTCGACACGCGCGCCACGGCGAGCGGTATCGACAGGCAGAAGCCGAGGCCGATCGACACGACGAGCAGCCACAGCGTGATCGCGACACCGGTGATGCGATAGCCGTCGGTGTAGAGATAGTTGCGCCAGTATTCTTGGATGAGTTCGATCATAGGTCAGCCTTGCGGACACCGGTCGAGTAGCGCTTTTCGAGCCACATCAGCACGAAGTTCGAGATCGTCGTGATGGCGAGATAGACCGCACCGGCGATCAGCGTGAAGAAGAAGAACCGCAGCGTGCCCTTGCCGGCATCCTGCGAGGCCTTCACGACGTCGGCCAGGCCGATGATCGACACGAGCGCGGTGGACTTCACGAGCACCTGCCAGTTGTTGCCGATGCCCGGCAGCGCGAAGCGCATCATCTGCGGGAACATGATCCGCGTGAACACCTGCCAGTTCGTCATCCCGTATGCGCTGCCGGCTTCGAGCTGGCCGCGCGGGACCGACAGGAACGCGCCGCGGAACGTCTCGGTGAAGTACGCGCCGTAGATGAAGCCGAGCACGAGCACGCCGGCGAGGAACGGGTCGATGTCGATCTGGTCCCAGCCGAGCGCGTCGGTCGCGATGTTCAGCCAGATCTGCAGGCTGTAGAACAGCAGCAGCATCAACACGAGGTCGGGTACGCCGCGAATCAGCGTCGTGTAGACGGTGCCGACGCCGTTCGTCACGCGGTTGCGCGACAGCTTCGCGCCGGCGCCGAGCAGCCCCAGCAGGAACGACAGCGCGAGCGAAAGCACCGCCAGTTTGACGGTTTGCCAGGTGCCAGCGAGGATCAGCGGGCCGTAGCCTTGTAGAAACATATGGGGTCCCTGGTGTGGTCCCTGAGGGCGCACGTCGTGCGCCGCGAAAGACGCGTCCGCCAAGCTGCGCGGAACGCCCCGTGCGTATCATGACCGTCCGCCCCGGCAACGGTGCCGGGCGAGCCCGTCGCGCGAGCGGCGGGCAAGGGGGCGGGCGGCGCGTGGTTGACTGCCTGTACTGCACGGATACGGGGCCGCCCCCGCATCCGTTGCTTCTTCCGGTCGGCGCTCAGCGGGCCGGAGCCGAATAGACGCTGAACGAGAAGTACTTGTGCGACAGCCGGTCGTACGTGCCGTCCTTGTGCATGTCGGCCAGTGCCTTGTTGATCTTGAGCTTCAGGTCCGTATCTTCCTTGCGCAGGCCGATCGCGGTGCCGTCGCCGATCGTCTTCGGATCCTTCACTTCCGGCCCGGCGAACGCGAAGCCCTTGCCGCGCGGCGTGCGCAGGAAGCCGTAGTCGGCCTGCAACTCGTCCTGCAGCGTCGCGTCGAGGCGGCCCGAGCCGAGATCGGTATAGACCTGGTCCTGGTTCTGGTAAGGAATGATCGTCACGCCCTGCGGTTCCCAGTACGCCTTCGCGTAGGTTTCCTGCGTCGAGCCCTGCTCGACGCCGACACGCTTGCCCTTCAGCGACGCGACCGTCGGCAGCAGCGGCGAGCCGGTCTTCGCGATCATCCGCGCCGGCGCGTCGTACACCTTGTCGGAGAAGTCGATCTGCTCGCGGCGCTTGTCCGTGACCGTCAGCGACGACACGATGACGTCGTACTTCTTCGCTTTCAGCGCCGGGATGATCCCGTCGAGATCCTGCGCCACCCACACGCATTTCACGTCGATCCGCTTGCAGATTTCCTTGGTGAGATCGACGTCGAAACCGACGATCTCGCCGCTCGGCGCGGTCGACTCGAACGGCGGGTAGCTGGCGTCGACGCCGATCCGCACGGTCTTCCACTCCTTCGCGAAGGCGCTGCCCGCCACGAGGGCGAGGGCGGCGCACAGGGCGGCCTTCTTCATTTCCATCCTTCTGTTGCTGACTTTCCGGGGACGCTCGCGGCCGGTCGTATCGGGCGCCGCGGCGTATTCTAGATGGCCAAAATTCGCCGAACGGCGCTTGGGCATGGGCGGTCGCCGCAGCGGCGAACGCCAAAAGGGCGGTATTTTACCCGAACGCGATACCCGGAAAACCGCAATCCGGCGCGTTCGATCGATTCCTCGATTCGGCTGTTGCGACAATCGCGATATTCGCAACGAATATTCTGGCGATTGGTTGCGCAAGCGCAACGATGCGGTGCGCCGACGGCGGATTGTGGTGCGTTCGGTGTCCCCCTACAGTGGAGGTAAACCCGAACAAGTAATCTGCCCCCGGAGTGTCCGCGCCATGTTCCAGATCCGCCGCGCCGAAGACCGCTGCCACACGCGCCAAGGCTGGCTCGAATCGCGTCACAGCTTTTCGGCCGCCGGCCGCGCCGCGAACGCGCATCCGCCGGTCGGCGCGCTGCACGTGCTGAGCGAGGACCTGATCGCGCCGACGCGCGGTTTCGGAATGCAGCCGCGGCGCGACGTGGAGATCGTGACCTGCGTGCTGGACGGCACGCTCGCGCACCGCGACAGCCTCGGCTGCGGCGCGATCGTCCGCGCCGGTGGTATCCAGCGGATGAGCGCCGGGACGGGGCTCATGCACAGCGAAACCAACGCGTCGCGCGACCGTCCGCTGCATCTGCTGCAGATCTGGCTGCAGCCGGCCGAGCGGGGCGGGCGGCCGGGCTACGAGGAACGGCATTTCGCCGACGACGAGAAACGCGGCCGGCTGCGGCTCGTCGCGGCGCCGGACGGCGGCGGCGGTGCGCTGACGATGCGCTCGGACGCCCGCATCTTCGCGGGGCTGATCGACGGCGAAGAGACGGCGACGTTCGACGTGCGCGCCGGGCGCAGCACCTACGTGCACGTGGTGCGCGGCGACGTCGAGGTCAACGGCCGTGCGCTGGCCGCCGGCGACGGCGCGCGGATCGGCGGCGTGGACGCGGTGGCGTTCGCGCGCGGCCGGGCGGCCGAGGTGCTGCTGTTCGACGTCGCCTGAAACGAAACAGGGGACGCGGGCCGGTGCCCGCGTCCCCTCCGGTGCCGCTCCGGGAAGCGGCTTGCCGGCTTACTGCGCCGGCGCCGATGCGCCCTTGGCGGCGCGATGCTGCTCCCAGCGCTCCTTCATCTTCTCGTGGCGCTGCTCCATCTTCGCGAACTGCTGCTTGAGCGCCGTGCTGACCATCGTCTTCTGCTGGTCGTTCAGCCCGTTGTAGAACGTGAGCCACGCGGCGGACGTCTGCTCGCGCAGTTGCGCGTTCTGCGCCTCCGCCTGCTGGCGCGCCGAATGCATCGCGCTCAGGTCGAGGATCGGCTGGTTCTGCTGCGCCTTGAACTGCTCGCGCATCTGCTCGTGGCTCTTGCGCATCGCGTCATGGTTCTGCTTCATCGTGCTGACGGCCGCCTGCCATTGCTGTTCCTGCGACGCGTTGAGCTTCAGCTGGTCGTGCAGTTTCATGATCGCGCCGAACGGGCCGCCTTCGTGCCCGCCGTGCATCTGGTGCATGCCGGGGCCGCCCGGAGGCGGCATGTCGTCGGGCTGCGCGGCGTGCGCGGTGCCGAATGCGAGAGCGAGCACGGTGGCGGCCGCAATGGCCACGCGGGAAGTCTTCTTATACATTTCAGAAACTCCTTGAATCCAAAGGGTCCGGCGATGCGGTGCCGGGAAAGCCAGGTACCGCATCCGGTAAGACGCAGGTTAGCGATGCAGGCTCCGGCCGGTGTTACGTGGGGCGGCGGCCCGGTTACCGCGCATTACAGTTCCCTTGCGCGGTAACCCGCAGTAACCCTTTCGTCCCTTTGTTTCGTTCTTCGACTCCGCCCTCGCGCGGTAAACTTCGAGCCATGACTACCCAGATCCTCATCGTCGACGACGACCAAGAACTCCGAGACCTGCTGCGCGACTATCTCGTGCGCCAGGGGATGGAAGTGTCCGTGCTGCACGACGCGGCGACGCTCGAGAAGCGCCTCGAGCGCGAGCGGCCCGACCTGATCGTGCTGGACCTGATGATGCCGGGCGTGGACGGCCTGACCGCGCTGCGCCAGCTGCGCGCGGCCGGCGACGACATCCCCGTGATCATGCTCACGGCACGCGCGGACGACGTCGACCGCATCGTCGGGCTCGAGCTCGGCGCGGACGACTACCTCGGCAAGCCGTTCAACCCGCGCGAGCTGCTCGCGCGCGTGCAGGCCGTGCTGCGCCGCCGCCGCGCGACGCCGTCGGCGGCCGCGCCCGAGCAGCGCGAGCCGTTCGCGTTCGGCCGTTTCCTGCTCGACTTCCAGGCGCGCACGCTGTCGGTCGACGGCAAGCCGGCCACGCTGTCGAGCAGCGAATTCGCGCTGCTGAAGATCTTCGTGAACCATGCGCTGCGCACGCTCACGCGCGAGCGCCTGCTCGAGCTGCTGCACGGGCCCGAGTACGACGGTACCGACCGCGGCATCGATGTCCAGGTGTGGCGCCTGCGCCGCATCCTCGAAACGGATCCGTCGACGCCGCGCTTCATCCAGACGGTGCGCGGGCGCGGCTACGTGTTCGTGCCCGACGGCGAGGCTCATGCGCAAACCCATTGATTCACTGTTCGGGCGGCTGGCGCTGCTCGTCATCGGTGTCCTGCTCCTGTCGCACTTCGCGTGGTTCTTCGCGATGCGGCTCGAGCGCAACCAGATGCAGACGCGTTATGCGGTCGAGGAGGCCGCCTTCCTCGTCGACGCCGTGCGCCAGCACGTCGCGCGCACGCCGGACCAGCCGCTGCCGTCGCGCGTGCGGCTGGTGTCGCCGGACAGTGCCGACGTGCCGAAGGGCGGCAATGCGGGGCTGCCGCCGCCGCTCAAGCGGTTTCGCGACGACGTCAGCGAGCGCATGCCGCCCGGCACCCAGGTCGAGATCGGCACACCCGGTCATCCGCCCGTGCTGTGGGTGAAGGAGCCGGCCGACCGCAACTGGATCGTCGTGCCCGTGCAGCCGCTGCGGCCGCCGCGTTCGCTCGACCGGATGCTTTTGTGGCTCGGCACGATTTTCTCGGCCGGCGTGATCGCCGCGCTGTTCGCGGCCTGGCAACTGCAGCAGCCGCTGCGTTCGCTCGCCCGCGCGGTCGCGCGGTTCGGCCGCGGGCAGCCGGTGCCGCCGCTGCGCGAGCGCGGCCCGCGCGAGCTGCGCCAGCTCACGCACGGCTTCAACCAGATGGTGGAGCAGGTGTCGCAGGCCGAGAGCGATCGCGCGGTGATGCTGGCGGGCGTCGCGCACGACTTGCGCACGCCGCTGGCGCGGATGCGCCTGCGGGCGGAAATGATGGACGACGCACGGTTGCGCGACGGCGTCGTGCGCGACGTCGACTCGATGTCGCACATCGTCGATCAGTTCCTGGTGTTTGCGCACGGCGGGGCCGATCGCAGCGAACCGGTGCCGGTCGATCAGGCATGCGAGCGGATCGCACGCAGCTATCGCGCCGTCGCGCCGAACGCACCCACGGTCCAGACGCGGTTGGAGGCCGATCCAGGCTTCCGGCTGCCGACCGCGACGCTCGACCGGATCCTGTCGAACCTGCTGGACAACGCGCATGCGTATGGCGCACCGCCCGTGCTCGTCGAGACGGCGCGCACGCCGGCCGGCTACGTATTGTCGGTCAGTGACAGCGGCGGCGGGATTGCGCCGCGCGACCTCGCGGCCGCCACGCGGCCGTTCGTCCGGCTCGACCCCGCGCGCGGCGGGAACGGCCATAGCGGGCTCGGGCTTGCGATCGTGGAGCGGCTGGTGCTCAGGCTGGGCGGCGCATGCGACATCGGCAACCGCCCCGAAGGCGGCCTGCGCGTCGCGATGACGTTCCCGTTCGAGGCCGTGCCGAAGGACGAACCCCACGCACAGGCCGCGTAAGCGGCTGCGGCGCCTGCCCGGCCGGGCGGGCGCCGCGCGGCATCATTCGCCGAACAGCGTGCCGAGCGTCTCGGCCGCGTTGCTGTCGATCGTGTTGTAGGTCACGGTCGTGGCCTCGAAGATGTAGACGGTCGTATACCGGCCGAGGCGCTCCAGGATTTCCTCCTGCAGCGATTCCGGTACGACGTTCATGTTCAGGTACCACGCCGTCGACGACAGCCGCGTCTGGAACGACCCGTACTCCTGCATCAGTTCGTAGAACGCGTCGGCATCCTGATCGCGGCAGACGATCACCAAGTTTCCTGCCATTCCCTTTCCTCCCGCTCGTCGATCGATCCCCAAGGGGGCTAGCCCCGATCATACCCGCTTCGCTGCATCCGGCTCGTGACGCCCGACACGGTTTGCGCCCGCGTGCGGCTGGCGGGTTCCCGACCGGGCCGGATCACGGCATAATTCGGGCCTGCTGCCGGCCGAAGGTCTCAGGCCGGGTTGCGCCATGCCGCGCACCGGCCGTCCGCCCGCACGTCGGGCACGGTCCGTGCGCCGGCCCCGGACGGTTGTACCTGAAATACAGGTTGGTGTAGTGTCGTGCCGTCGCGGGCCGACGCGCCCGGGATCGCGGGCGCAGCTTGCACGCACGGCGCATCGCGCGTGCGCGAGATCGTCAGTCAATCGAATTACCGCGCCCGTGCGCTTTGCCATGAATCAACATCGACTGCCGGCTTCGTTCGGCCTTACCGGGGAGGGCGCCTGATGAACGTCGGATTCTTCAATCCGAACCGGACCGCCAACGCGTCCGCGTGGCGCGTGCTGCCGAACCGGTGGGACTTCATCGCGTTTCCGCTGATCATCTGCCTGATCGCGATGGCGGTCGTCGGTTTCCACGAAACGATGGCGCCGATCGCGACGCTGCAGACGCAGAAGATCTCGCTCGATCCGTCGAACCTGCCCGAATACGCGTTGCGCACCACGCTGCGGATGCTCGCCGCGATGGTCGCGTCGCTCGCGTTCACGCTCGTCTACGGCACGCTCGCGGCCAAGAGCCGTCGCGCGGGCATGGTCCTGATCCCGATCCTCGACATCCTGCAGTCGGTGCCGGTGCTCGGCTTCATCTCGTTTACCGTCACGTTCTTCCTCGCGCTGTTCCCGAGCCGCGTGCTCGGCGCCGAGCTCGCGGCGATCTTCGCGATCTTCACGAGCCAGGCGTGGAACATGACGTTCAGCTTCTACCAGTCGCTGCGCACGGTGCCGCGCGACCTCGACGAAGTGGCGCGGAGTTTCCACCTGACGTCGTGGCAGCGCTTCTGGAAGCTCGAGGTGCCGTTCTCGATGCCGGGCCTGATCTGGAACATGATGATGTCGATGTCGGGCGGCTGGTTCTTCGTCGTCGCGTCGGAGGCGATCACCGTCGGCAACCAGACCATCACGCTGCCGGGCATCGGTGCGTATCTCGCGCAGGCGATCTCGGACAAGAACCTCGGCGCGATCGGCTGGGTGATCGTCACGATGACGGTCGTGATCCTGGCCTATGACCAGTTCCTGTTCCGCCCGCTCATCGCGTGGGCCGACAAGTTCCGGATGGAGAACACCGCGTCGGGCGATGCGCCGCAGTCCTGGCTGCTCGACCTCGTGCGCCGCACGCGCCTGATTCATCAACTGCTCGTGCCGGCCGGCTGGTTCTTCGCGAAGGCCGCGCGGATTCCGCTGCGCCTGCCGCTGTCGGGCGCGATGCGCTTCTCGCTGCCGAAAGTCGAGAAGAAGGCGTCGCGCACCGTCGACATCACGTGGGCGATCCTCGTGCTGCTCGGCACGGCCTATATCGTGTGGCGCGTCGTCAGCTTCGTGTCGACCGGCGTGACGATGGCCGAGGTCGGCCACGTGATCGTGCTCGGGCTCATCACGCTGCTTCGCGTGGTCGTGCTGATCACGATTGCTTCCTTGATCTGGGTGCCGATCGGCGTGTGGGTCGGGCTGCGTCCGAAGCTGGCCGAGAAGCTGCAGCCGCTCGCGCAGTTCCTCGCCGCGTTCCCGGCGAACCTGCTGTTCCCGGTGTTCGTGATCGTGATCGCGCGCTTCCACCTGAACGCCGACATCTGGCTGTCGCCGCTGATCGTGCTCGGCACGCAGTGGTATATCCTGTTCAACGTGATCGCCGGTGCAACCTCCTACCCGAACGACTATCGCGAAGCGGCGACGAACTTCCGCATCCGTGGCTGGCAGTGGTGGCGGCAGGCGATCCTGCCCGGCATCTTCCCGTACTACGTGACGGGCGCGATCACCGCGTCGGGCGGCGCGTGGAACGCGAGCATCGTGTCGGAAGCCGTGCAGTGGGGCAACACCAGGATCGAGGCGCATGGCCTCGGCGCGTACATCGCGCAGACCACGGCCGCCGGCGATTTCCCGAAGATCATCCTGGGCATCGCCGTGATGTCCCTGTTCGTCACCCTGTTCAACCGCCTGCTGTGGCGCCCGCTGTATGCCTTCGCCGAAGCGAAGCTGCGGCTCGACTGAGTCCGATTGAGAGCGAAACGCGATGCACAATCCGAATGCTGTAAACGCCCCCGTCCAGACGTCCCAGCCGCCGCGCCTCGGTGAGGAAATCCTGCGGGTCGATCACGTCTGCCGCGGCTTCAACAAGACGCAGGGCGAACTGCTCGTGCTCGACGACGCGAACCTGTCGCTGCGTGAAGGCGAGATCGTCGGGCTGCTCGGCCGGTCCGGCTCGGGCAAGTCGACGCTGCTGCGCATCATCGCCGGCCTGATCGAGCCGACCGGCGGCGAAGTGACCTACCTCGGCAAGCCGCTGAGCGGCCCGGCCGAAGGTGTCGCGATGGTGTTCCAGACCTTCGCGCTGTTCCCGTGGCTCACCGTGCTGCAGAACGTGGAAGCCGGGCTGGAGGCGCTCGGCGTCGGCGCACGCGAGCGGCGCGAGCGCGCGCTGGCCGCGATCGACCTGATCGGCCTCGACGGTTTCGAGAACGCGTACCCGCGCGAGCTGTCGGGCGGCATGCGCCAGCGCGTGGGCTTTGCGCGCGCGCTCGTCGTCGATCCGACGATCCTGCTGATGGACGAGCCGTTCTCGGCGCTCGACGTGCTGACCGCCGAGACGCTGCGTACCGACCTGCTCGACCTGTGGACGCAGGGCCGCATGCCGATCAAGTCGGTACTGATCGTCACGCACAACATCGAGGAAGCCGTGTTCATGTGCGACCGGATCCTCGTGCTGTCGTCGAACCCCGGCCGCGTGATCGCCGAGATCAAGGTGCCGTTCAAGCATCCGCGCAACCGGCTCGACCCGGCGTTCCGCAAGCTCGTCGACGACATCTACGCGAAGATGACCGCGCGCCAGACCGGCGAAGCGACGAAGAAGGGGCTCGAACTCGGCAGCTGGCTGCCGCAGGTGTCGACCAACCTGATGGCCGGCCTGATCGAAACGCTCGCGATGGCGCCGTACCACGGCCGTGCGGACATGCCGGAAATCGCGCGCACGCTGCATCTGGAAGTCGACGACCTGTTCCCGATCGCCGAAGTGCTGCAGTACCTCGGCTTCGCGGACGTGCGCGAAGGCGACGTATTCCTGACGCCGCCGGGGCGCGTGTTCGCGGAATTCGGCACGCAGGAGCGCAAGCTGATGTTCGCGGATCACCTGCTGAAGCACGTGCCGCTGGCTGCACGGATCAAGAAGGTGCTGAACGAGCGTCCGGGCCATCGCGCGCCGCGCGTGCGCTTCGAGCAGGAGCTCGAGGATTTCCTGTCCGACGGTGCGGCCGAGGAAACGCTCGACGCGGTGATCGACTGGGGCCGTTACGGCGAGATCTTCTCGTACAACGACCAGACCGAGATCTTCAGTCTCGAGGACGTCGAGTCCTGAAATAGGCGGGGCCTAGGCGGGGCCCCGCGGTTTCCGGCGAGGCGAGCGCGCCGCGCATCGCGCCGTTACTGCAAATTCCCCCACCGGTCGACCGCCGGTTCCGCCGACGCCCACTTCCAGTGCGTGCCTTGCTGGCACGCATTCGCGAAATACCAGCTGGCCTTGTCGCCGTCCTTCACCGAGAACGTGAATTCCTTGCACAGCGCGAGCGGCGTCGAATAAGCGCGCGCGACGCGCACTTCGCCTTCGCCGTTTTCCAGCGGCAGCGTGTTCTTCACCTTCCACGGCTTCACCTCGCCGACGGCCAGGCTGCCGGCCACCTTCGCGATCGCATCCTGCTGGTTCTGATGGAGCTGCTTCATCGTGCGGTTGACGGCCTCGTCGGTCGCGGCCTGCACGGCGATCCCGACGCCGACGCCGACCGCCGGGTTCGCGGTGACGAGGCCCGTCGCCGCGCCGGCCAGTGCGCCGCTCGCGGCGCCGACCGAGCCGCAGCCCGACAGCGCGGCCGTCGCCGCGCACAGTGCGCCGATGGCCGCGAGACGGATCGCGACGCTCATTGCAGCGCACCCCAGCGTTCGGTCGCCGGCTCGGCCGAGGCCCATTTCCATACGGCGCCGTCGCGGCAGAGGGTCGCGACGTAGAACGCGGATTGCGCGGGCTTGTCGGGTTTCGCGGGCGTGTCGACTGCGAACACGATTTCCTTGCAGTCGAGCGGGCCGACGCTGATCATCCGGCTCACCGTCACGCGGCCCTGTTCGTCGTCCTCGATCGGGAAGGAGTGGTGCGTCGACCACGGCGCGACGCCGCCGACGTCGAGCGGCCCGGCCGCCTTCGCGATCTGTTCCTGGGTGTAACGGTGTGCGACGCGCTGCGAGTACTGGACGCCGGCCCGCGCGCCGGCCACGGCGCCGAGGCCGATGCCCGTCGCGACGGCGGCGTTGTTCGTGACCTTGGAAGCGATCGCGGCGCCCGCGATACCGGCGCCGGCTGTCGCGCCTTCGCTGTACAGCGAGTTGCAGCCCGACAGCAGTGCGGCCGTGGCGATGACGGCCAGCACGACGCGCGCCGGCATGGCCCGACGCGACGATTCGAAACGAATGTTCATCCCTGAGTGCAAGTCCTGTCTGGGTGAGCGGCGGCGCATGCACGCCCTGATGCCGCATCATTGTTTCGCAATTGTCATAGGAAAACTGCAAAGCTTTGACAAATCGCCGGCCGGCATGTCGCGTGCGCACGCGCGGCGCTATTGTCGGATAGATGGTTGGCCCGGGGTCGAAACGTTACAAATTGAAGGTAATTGTTACCTTGGCGTGCAAGGATCCGACCTAGACTGTTTTGTTATGGAATGTTTCTACGACGGCTTCGAGCCGCGCCGCACATGAGACACCCAGCCATGCGTCGTTCAAAACGGTTGTCACACCGGCCACCTGACACGGGGGCAGACCGCCCGCGTCCGCAGACCGACGCGCCGTCGGCACCGCCTGCCGGCGCGCCCGACGAGACGCCGTCCGACGGCGATCACAACCAGGGCGGCGCTCGCCCGGAAGGGCTCGACTACCAACGCGATCTCGGCCAGGAGCAGGACGCCTGATGCTGTCGTCGCCGCATTCCATCGCCGTATTTCATTGCATTTCTCGGAACTGAATCGCCGCACGGCCGCCTTCGGGCAGTCGTGCCCGCTTGGGCGCGCGTCGCGCGCCAGCCAATCGAATCGAGGAGGGGAAGCCGCATGAGCAGATTGATCGTGGTATCGAACCGTGTCGCCGCCGGCGAGGACACGCGCCCGAGCGCGGGCGGCCTGGCCGTCGGCGTGATGGATGCGCTGAAGGAAAGCGGCGGCGTCTGGTTCGGCTGGAACGGCGAGATCGTCGGTGCGCCCGACGCCGAACCCGCGATCCAGCGGGATGGCAACGTCACGTATGCGACGGTCGGGCTGACCCGGCGCGATTACGATCAGTACTACCGCGGTTTCTCGAACGCGACGCTGTGGCCGGTGTTCCACTACCGCGGCGATCTCGCGCGCTTCGATCGTCAGGAGTACGCCGGTTATCTGCGCGTGAACGCGATGCTCGCGAAGCAGCTAGCCGCGCTGCTGCGGCCCGACGACCTGATCTGGGTACACGACTATCATTTGCTGCCGTTCGCGCATTACCTGCGCGAGCTCGGCGTGAGGAACCCGATCGGTTTCTTCCTGCACATCCCTTTTCCGTCGTCCGACATGCTGCGCCTCGTGCCGCCGCACGAGGAACTCGTGAAGTTCATGTGCGCGTACGACGTCGCAGGCTTCCAGACCGAGGCCGACAAGCAGGCATTTACCGACTACATCGAACGGCGCGGGATCGGCGCGGCAAGCGACGACGGGATGCTGCACGCGCACGGCCGGGTCGTGAAGGTCGCGGCTTATCCGATCGGCGTGCATCCCGACGCGATCGCGCAGGCGGCCGTCCAGTACGGCACGCGCAAACCCGTGAAGATGCTGCGCGAGGCGCTCGACGGCCGCAAGCTCGTGATGAGCGTCGACCGTCTCGACTACTCGAAGGGGCTCGTCGAGCGCTTCCAGTCGTTCGAGCGGATGCTCGCGAACGCGCCGGGCTGGCAGGGGCGCGTGTCGCTGTTGCAGATCGCGCCGCCGACGCGTTCCGACGTGCAGACCTACCAGGACATTCGCGAGACGCTCGAAGGCGAAGCCGGCCGCATCAACGGCCGTTTCTCGCAACTCGACTGGACGCCGATCCAGTACCTGAACCGCAAGTACGAGCGCAACCTGCTGATGGCGTTCTTCCGGATGTCGCAGGTCGGCTACGTGACGCCGCTGCGCGACGGGATGAATCTCGTCGCGAAGGAGTACGTCGCATCGCAGGACCCGGCCGATCCGGGCGTGCTCGTGCTGTCGGAGTTCGCCGGTGCGGCGGCCGAGTTGACCGGCGCGCTGCTCGTCAATCCGTACGATCTGTCGCAGATGGCCGAGGCGCTGGAACGTGCGCTGTCGATGCCGCTCGCGGAGCGGCAGGCGCGTCATGAGGAGAATCTCGCGCGGCTCCGTGACAACGACCTGTCGGTCTGGCGCGACACGTTCGTCGCCGACCTGCGCAGTGTCGCGGCGGCTGCGTCGGTCACGCAGCGTGCGGGCCGGCGGGTTGCGCATGCGTGAGTTCGCACCGGGCGCCGGTGCCGAGGACGAGGCGACGGACGCTGCCGTCGGCCGCTTCTTCGTCGTGACGGGCGGCCCGGGTTCGGGCAAGAGCACGCTGCTCGATGCGCTGGAGCGTGCCGGCTTTGCGCGCTCGCAGGAAGCCGGGCGCGGCGTGATCCGCGACCAGATGGCCATCGACGGCCTCGCGCTGCCGTGGCGCGACCCGGCGGCGTTCGCCGAATTGATGCTGAGCTGGGAGTTGCGTTCGTATCACCTCGCGCGGCAGGCGCGCGGGCCCGTGTTCTTCGATCGCGGCGTGCCGGACGTGGTCGGCTACCTGCGGCTGACTGGCCTGCCGGTTCCCGCGCATGCGGAAGCGGCGGCCCGCCGTTTCCGCTATCACCGCCGCGTGTTCATCGCGCCGCCGTGGCCCGAGATCTATGCGCAGGACACCGAGCGCCGGCAGGATTTCGCGGAAGCCGAGCGGACCTACGACGCGATGGTCGATTGCTACACGTCATATGGTTACCGGCTGATCGAGTTGCCGCGCGTCGGCGTAAAGGCGCGCGTGCGCTTCGTGATGGACGCGCTCGACGCCGCGTGACGCTCGTCGTGCGTGCGGTGCGTGGCGCATGGCCGCGTCAGGTCGCCGCGTCCGGCCGTGGCGACGTGATGCGCAGCATGCTCACGACGGCCGCCACCGCAGCGAATGCCGTCGCGACATAGAGCGCGATCGTCGGCCCGCGATCGGGCGACAGGCCGAAAATCAGGGCGACCAGTGCCGCGCCGAGCGTCTGGCCGGTCAGGCGCGCGGTGCTCAGCATGCCGCCCGCGCCGCCGCTGCGCTCGCGCGGCGCCGACGACAGCATCGCGCGGTTGTTCGGCGACTGGAACAGCCCGAAGCCCGCACCGCACAGCGCCATCCGCCACACGATGTCGACGGTACCCGGATGCGGGCCGATCGTCGCGAGCGACAGCAGACCGGCCGCAAACAGCGCAAGCCCGATCCCGCCGAGGATGCCGGCCGAATAGCGGTCCGACAGCACGCCCGCGAGCGGCGCGGCGAACACGATCACGAGCGGCCACGGCGTCATGTAGAGCCCCGTCTCGACCTGCGAGAAGCCGAGCGAATTCTGCAGCCAGAACGGCAGCGCGACGAACGCGAGCATCTGCGACGTGAACGACGCCGTCGACGTGTAGACCGACAACGCAAACATCGGGATGCGCATCAGGTCGACGGGCAGGAGCGGCGCCGGCTGCGACAATTGACGCTTCACGAAGAAGTAGCCGACGACGACCGCGACCGCCAGCTCGGCCGCGACGTACGCGTGACCCTCGCCGTGGCCGAGCCCGTCGACGGCCGTGATCAGCAGGCCGAACACGCACGCGTTCATCAGCGCGCTCGGGAAATCGTACGGCGCGTCGTGCAGCGGGTTGGCCGGCAGTGCGCGCACGCTGCCGAGAACCGCGGCGATGCCGATCGGCACGTTGACCGCGAACAGCCACGGCCACGATGCGAACGACAGGATCGCGGACGCGACCGTCGGCCCGATCGCCGACGACAGCGCGACGACCATCGCATTGATCGATAGCCCGCGCCCGAGCATCGACGACGGATAGATCATCCGCACGAGCGCCGCGTTGACGCTCATGATGCCGGCCGCGCCGAACCCCTGGATCACGCGCATCACGGCCAGCATCGGCAGCGAGCCGGCAAGGGCGCAGCCGAGCGAGGCCGCGGTGAACAGCGCGAGCCCGGCGATGTAGATGCGGCGATAGCCGATGCGCTCGCCGAGCGACGCGAGCGGCAGCAGCGTGATCGTGACTGCGAGCTGGTACGCGTTGACGATCCAGATCGACGCGGCGTCGGATGCATGCAGGTCGTGCGCGATCGTCGGCAGTGCGACGTTCGCGATCGCGCCGTCGAGCACGGCGAGCGTGATGCCCAGTGCGACGCAGACGATCGCCCAGTAGCGTTGCGGAAGCGGCAGGCCGGTATCGGCGTTCATGACGGGAGCCAGAGCGTGGTTGTCCGCGCGCCCGCTTGCCGGTTGCGTGCGCAACCATGCGAAAAGGGTGGAGGCGGCGATGAACGGCCCGGCCGGCGCGGCTGCACCGGATCGGGGCCGGTCGAGTGTATCACCGGGCCGCGTGACGTGACGCCGACGCGCGCACTCAGCCTTCGAAGTCGAGACCGCCGAGCCGCACGAGCGGTTCGGCCTGCGTGCGCGACGCGAGATCGATGTCGCGTGCGCCCTGCCATGCACCCAGCTTCTTCGGCAGCGCGGCGAGGTAGTGCTCGAAGCGCTGCGGGCCGTCCTGCGACATCAGCCGCTCGATTTCGTCGGTGTCCCAGGTCAGCTCGAGATTCAGCGGATGCTCGAAGCCGCTCACATGTTCGTGCGGCGCGCTGCGGATCTGCACGCGCGTCGGATGCCCGTGGCCGCCGTACGGGACGACGTCGGTCAGCACGTGCTCGGCGAAGAAGGCGGCGATGGCCTGCGCGATGCGCGGCGCGAATTCGGTATCGAAACGGCGGGCGGTTTCGGGCTGCATGAAGGCGTCTCCTGTATGCCGAAAATCGTAGCACGGCGGCACGGCGTTCCGGTGGGCGTGATGCCGGTAATCGCGCGTTACCACTTGCTGCATCTATTACGGCCGCGTGCCGCCACAATGCATTGCATCCAGTACCACTTCGCGTGGGAGTCCATCATGAAAAAGATTGCCGCAGTGTGTGTCCTCGCCGGTTCGCTCGCCGTCGCGGGCCCGGCGTCCGCGCATGGCCGCGACGGCGGCGCCGTCATCGGCGCCTTGATCGGCGGCGCGGTGCTGGGCGCGATCGTGACGTCCGCGATGAATCCGCCCGTCGCGTATCAGGCGCCCGTGTACCAGGCACCGGCCTATCAGCCGCCGACGTACTACCAGGCGCCGGCGTACCAGCAGCCTGCGTATCCCACCTATCAGCAGGCGCAGTATCAGGACGACGGCCCGAACTATTGCTACGACCGCTATCAGCGCGCGTACGTGTGCGGCGCGCCGGTGCAGGGCGGCTACGCGCAGCTGGCTGGGTGGTAGGCGGGCGTATGCGACGCGTGAACGGGCAGGGCGCCGGCCGGCACCCGCCGACGTTCATGTCGCGGGACCGGACGACAAAAGGCCCTCGCTTCCTGCGAGGGCCTTTGCTTTTGTGCGGCTGTCCGTTCGCTTGCGTGATCCGCGGCCGGCCATCGGCGGGCCGTGCGCGGATACAAACGGTTGCAATTGCGCGTCAGTGGCGATGACCGCCACCGTCGTCACCGCGCCCGCCGCCGTCGTTCCAGTCGCCGCGGCGGCCGCCGCGTCCCCAGCCATTGCCGCGGTTGCCGCGATCGCCGTCCCAGCGATGGTAGTCGCGCCGGCCGCGATCCCAGTCGCGTCCGCCGCCGCCACCCCAGATGTTGACCGTACCGTACACGGGGGACGGCGCGTACGCGTAGCCGGGATCGGAATAGTAGGGCTGCCCGTAACCGTAGCCGTATCCGGCGTCCGGGGCGACGACGCAGCCGGCCAGCAAGGTCGCGACGCCGGCGGCAGCAATGAGCTTCAGCATGATGTTCTCCGTTGATTGCCATATAAGTACCGCGCGCGCGAACCGGCAGCTGTTTGCAATTGTGTCGGCAAATTACAGTGGCGTAAGGTCCTGATGCGAAAGTGTTAGCATCCGGGGCTCATTTGTTTTTCAGGAGCACATCGATGAAATTCGCGATCCGGGCCGCGCTGGCCGCTTTCTGCGTCACGACTGCCGCCGCGTGCATGGCGAGCCCCGCATCGGCGCCCGCCGTGCCGGCCGAGTCGATCAAGATGTTTCCGCAGGCGGCGGCCGGCCAGCAGCGCGTCGTGATCGGGCTGCCCGCGCTCGAGAACGAAGGCGATGCGCGCGTCGAGCTGATGATCGGCAAGACGCTGCAGACCGATTGCAACCAGCAGTGGTTCGGCGGCGAGCTGACCGCCGAGGACGTGAAGGGCTGGGGCTATACGTATTACCAGCTCACCGACGTGAAGGGGCCGGCTTCGACGCTGATGGCGTGTCCGGGCCAGGCGCCGCAGCAGCGGTTCGTGCAGGTACGCGGCGACGGCCAGCTGCTGCGCTATAACAGCCGCCTGCCGCTCGTCGTCTACGTGCCGGACGGCTTCGAGGTGCGCTATCGCGTGTGGCATGCGTCGAAGGACGTGCAGCACGCAGCGAAGCAGTAACCTGCCGACGCGGTCGCGCGCGGCGATGTCCTGCCGCTACGCGCCGCCCGTGCCGCACGCGCCGACGAGCGCCGGCCATGCGGCCAGCGCGGCTTGCGCGACGGCCTCCAGATCGCGGCGGCTCGCGCCGTCGCGCGCCTGGATCGACATGCCTTGCTGAACCGTCACGTAGTACCGCGCGATCGCGTCGAGGTCCGCGTCCGCCGAGATCTCGCCGGTCGCGACGCCCTGCCGCAGACAATCCCGCAACGCCTCGACCGTGCGCTCGCGCATCGCGATCAGCGTTTGACGGACCGTATCGGAACGCTCGGCCGGATGCAGCGCCGACAGCACGATCAGGCAGCCGGCTGGCTTCGAGCGCCGCGTGAACACGCGCGCGGTATCCATCAAGTAGTTCCGTATTGCGTCGTGCGCGCTGCCGGCGTGTTCGACGCCATCCCAGATTTCCCGTCCCTCCGTCGCGCGGTAGTGCTCGAGCGCCTGCCGGAACAACGCTTCCTTGCTGCCGAACGCCGCATACAGGCTCGGCGACGCGATGCCCATCGCGGCCGTCAGGTCCGTCATCGACGCACCTTCGTAGCCGAGACGCCAGAACACCTCCATCGCGCGATCCAGCGCCGCTTCCTTGTCGAAGCTTCTCGGTCGGCCCCGTTCAGCCATTGCGTCCGTCCCTTCGTCAATTTCTGTATCGATCGATAAAATAAATCAATTGACTGTGGTGCGCAACTTGCCACATTCTGTGCCGGTCGTTACATAAATAAGGAAAGGAGCCGACATGAACCGACTTCAGGGTAAGCGTGCACTCATCACGGGCGGCAGCCGCGGCATTGGCGCGGCGATCGCGAAACGGCTGGCGGCCGATGGTGCGGACGTTGCGATTACGTACGAAAAATCGGCCGAGCGGGCGCATGCCGTCGTCGCGAGCATCGAGGCGCTGGGCCGCCGTGCCGTCGCGATCCAGGCCGACAGTGCCGATCCGGTTGCGGTGCGCGACGCTGTCGACCGTGCAGCGGAGGCGTTCGGCGGGCTCGACATCCTCGTCAACAACGCGGGGATTTTCCGCGCCGGCGCGCTGGACGACCTCACGCTCGACGATATCGACGCGACGCTGAACGTGAACGTGCGCGCGGTGATCGTCGCGTCGCAGGCGGCGGCGCGGCATCTCGGGGAGGGCGGGCGCATCGTGTCGACCGGCAGTTGCCTCGCGACGCGCGTGCCCGACGCGGGGATGAGCCTCTATGCGGCTAGCAAGGCCGCGCTGATCGGCTGGACGCAGGGGCTCGCGCGCGATCTCGGCTCGCGCGGCATCACGGTCAATATCGTGCATCCTGGATCGACCGATACCGACATGAATCCGGCCGACGGCGAGCACGCCAGTGCGCAGCGTTCGCGGATGGCGATTCCGCAGTACGGCAAGGCCGATGACGTCGCCGCGCTCGTGGCGTTCGTCGTCGGGCCGGAAGGAAGGTCGATCAATGGCACCGGGTTGACGATCGACGGCGGTGCGAACGCGTAAGGACCGATGCCCGGCGCGATTCAGCCGGGCGGGGCGGGGTCCGTTATCGGCAGCCGAGCTGCCGATGCTCGGCTTCGAGGTCGGCCCGTTTGTCATAGGCGCGCAGTTCGTTGCGCGGCTTGCCGTCCGGGCCGAAGCCGCGCACGACCTTGTGGCCGCGGTCGGGCGCGTGCGTGACCGCGTCGATGCCCGCGGCCAGTTCGCGGCAGCGGGCGTCGGACGATGTGCTTTCCGGATGCGGTGCGGCTGCGGTCGTGACGTTGGCGATGCCCGGGCTGACATAGCGCGGCTTGGCGGGCGCCGTGCCGGTATCGGTGGCGTTCGCCGGGCAGGTCAGGGCAGAAAGTATGGCCAGCGCCGCGAGGGTTCGAATCATGGTCGGGTCCGGATACGGGAAAAGGTTCGGGATTCTACGCAATGCGCGGTGCCCGTCCGTGCCGATTGGACGAAGTGCGATCGCATGTCGCATGTCACGGCGATGAATCGGAGAGGATCGCCAACGATTTGTGCGTGCGACACACAGTGCGACGCGGAGCGGACGAAAGCCTCATTTACAAAGGTGCCGCGCGTACTTAGGATGGCGCCATCTCGGGCTCGTCGGAAATCCTATGCGTACAGTCGATCGGGCGATGCTCGCCGCGTTTTGCCTTGGCCTCGCCGCGTGTGGCGGTGGCGGCGACAATGCGGCGCCGGCGGCGCAGACCGTTGTGGGCGCACCTGCCTCGCCCGCCGAACCTGCGCCGGCATCCAGCCCCGCCGGCACGACATCGGGCAACGCGCGCTTGCCCACGCAGGGTGCAAATTCCACGATCGTTGCGGACGTGACCGTCTATCCGGCCGCCGACGGCAGCGATCAGGCCGATGCGCTGCAAAAGGCATTCGACGGCCTGAAGGCCGGCCAGCGCCTGGTCATCGCGCCGGGGCGTTACGTCGTCGGGCATTCGCTCACGGTGAGCGTGCCGCAGGCGGTGATTGCCGGATACGGCGCGACGCTGGCCGCCACGAATCCTGCGGACCAGACGATCTTGATGAGCGGCACCGGTTCGACGCTCGTCGGCGTGACGCTGGCCGGCACCGGCACGACGCGGCTCACGACGCCGGCCTCGACCAAGGTCGAGGTGACGGGAACGGGTGTCCAGGTGCTGCGCGTGACGATCGACGGCGGCGCGAGTGCGGGGATCTTCGTGTTCGGCGGCAACAGTGTCGCGATCGTCGGCAATACCGTCCACGCGACGCTGGCCGACGGCATCCACGCGACCAACGGATCGATCAACGTGCTCGTGCAGGACAATACGGTGACGGCCACCGGCGACGACCTGATCGCCGTCGTCAGCTATATCGGCGACGGCCGTATCAGCAGCAATGTGCTGATCGACCATAACGCGGTGTCGGGCAATGCGTGGGGGCGCGGCATTGCGGTGGTCGGCGGGCAGGCCGTGACGATCTCGAACAATACGGTCGACGGCGTGCAGAAGGCGGCGGGCATCCTGGTGGCGCAGGAGGACAGCTGGAACTCGTATGGTGCGTCGAACGTCGCGATTACCGGCAACGTCGTGACCAACATCCAGAATTCGAACGTGAACAACAACGGGCTGCAGCCGACGCAGCAGGCGGCGCTCGAACTGGACACCTGGACGGGCACGGTGACGAACGTCGCGGTGACGGGCAACAGTGTGTCCGGCTCCGGTTATGCCGGTTTCCGCGCGTATGGGAACGTGTGTTCTTTCAGCGTGACGGGGAATACGTTCTCGGCGATCGCCGGTGCGCCGGTGTCGCTGCTGGCGAACGGGTGTGCGGCGAGCCAGATGGTCGTCGACGCGAACCGGCTGGGGGATGGCAGCTTGCTGGCGCTGCCGTCGGGGTCGTCGGCGAAGGGGACGTTTGCCGTGACCGGCGCGGATGCGAGTTTGATGCCGCAGGTAAAGACATTCTGATCGGCCGAGATCCCTCGCTTCCGCTGACTGCAGTAGCTTCTGCGCGATGTTCCGCAGGGAGTCCGCGTTGTCGCGACGCAGTCGGTTTCCCGCACGGAAGCGACGACAAATAAAAAGCCCGCTTGCTGTCGCAAAGCGGGCTTCGATGTTGGTTGCGGGGATAGGATTTGAACCTATGACCTTCGGGTTATGAGCCCGACGAGCTGCCAGACTGCTCCACCCCGCGGCGCGAAGTGTACTCCATACTGTTGCAGTGCGTCAAACGACTGGCGACATGGCCGACGGCAGATATACATGCACCGGCCGGGTGACGAGAAACGGCCGGTCGTGATCCTGCTGGCAGACGACTGGAGAAATGGCCGATGACGTCGAACCTCGAGGCGGCGCGCGCGATGCTGCAGTTTACCGGGCGGACGAAATGTACGCGGCGGCGAAGTGATTCGGCGCTACGCCAAATTTACGCCAAACTCACCGATGAGGCTTGCGGTATAAGGCCGGGATGGAGTGTCGCTGGTCCCCCCGACAGGAATCGAACCTGTATCTAGCGCTTAGGAGGCGCTTGTTCTATCCATTGAACTACGGGGAGAGCCATGTCCGGGCAATCGCGCGCGAAACGCGAACCGGACGGCAGTGTGGACAGCGCGCAGAGTATAGCAAAGGCGCGGCGCGTCGGCGGGGCGGAATGCGCACCGACGCGCGTATCGCGTAATCAGCCGCGATCGAAACGAAAAATCAGAAATCGACGACGACGAAATCTTCCTTGCCCACGTCGCACAGCGGGCAGCGCCAGTCGGCGGGGATGTCGGCGAAACGCGTGCCGGCCGCGATGCCTTCGTCGGGCAATCCTTCCGCTTCGTTGTACACCCACCCGCAAATCAGGCAGACCCAGCTCTGGTATTCGGTTACTTCGCTCATGTAGCGCTCGGCAAAATGAAAATTCGGTGATGCCGTCCGCAGCCTCTTCGGCGGACGAAAGGCGCAATGGTACCGGAATTTCGCCGAACACCTCCGCAACGTCGTTTTAAACGTACGCATCGCGAACAACCGGCGTCGTCGCATGGGGTGGGCATGCAGTGTATGCTTCGTGGGCCTGTCAATCTGTAGGAGGAAAGGATGTTCAACAAAAAGTGGATCGCGGGTGCAGTGTGTGTCGCGGCGCTGGCCGTGTCGACGCTCGCGCGTGCCGAAGCGCGCGTGTTCTTCGTCGAGCCGCAGGACGGCGCGACGGTGTCGAGCCCCGTGCACGTGAAGTTCGGTCTGGAAGGCATGGCGCTCAAACCGGCCGGCGACATGACGCCGGATACCGGCCACCATCACCTGCTGATCGACGGCAAGCCAGTGCCGAAGGGCGACGTGATCCCGGCGAGCGACCATTCGCTGCATTTCGGCAAGGGCCAGACCGAAACCGACGTGAAGCTGGCGCCCGGCCAGCACACGCTGACGCTGCAGCTCGGCGACGGCGCACACCGTTCCTACGGTCCCGAAATGAGCTCGACGATCACCGTCAACGTGAAGTAATTGCACATCCGCGCGGGCGCCAGGCGCGCCGCGCGCGGAATGGCCGATCGGCCGGCCGCGGCGTATCGGGCCGGCCTTTGTCCATTCGTGCAGGCATGCAACCTGCACGGCCGGTACCCAGCCGGAAACCGGCCGCCAGCCGTTCATCGCACCGCGCCTGCGCGCGTCGCGCGCCGATTGTGGCGCTCGTCCATCCGGCCAAGCCGGTGCCGGCGTCCGCGACCGGTACAATGGGCGCTTCCGATTCCTCTCTTCGCCGTCTCCCCATGTCGCTCTATTCCATTACCGGCGCGCAGCTCGCGTTCGGTCACGTCGCGTTGCTCGATCACGCGGATTTCTCGCTGGAAGCCGGCGAGCGCGTCGGCCTGATCGGCCGCAACGGCGCGGGCAAGTCGTCGCTGCTGAAGATCGTCGCCGGCCTCGCGAAGCCCGACGACGGCCTGATCACGCGCCAGCAGGAACTCGTGACCGTCTACGTGCCGCAGGAGCCCGAGTTCGAACCGGGCGCGACGATCTTCGACGCGGTCGCGTCGGGGCTCGCGCATACGCGCGAACTGCTCGAAGAATTCGATTCGATCGCGCACCGCCTCGCGGATATACCGGAAGGCGCCGAGCACGACGCGCTGCTCGCGCGGATGAATGCGCTGCAATCGTCGCTCGACGCGCACGACGCGTGGAACTGGCGCACGCGCGTGTCGATGACGCTCGCGCAGATCGGCCTGGTAGACGGCGACGCGAGCGTCGACGCGCTGTCGGGCGGGATGCAGAAGCGTGTCGCGCTGGCACGCGCGCTGGTGCTGCAGCCCGACGTGCTGCTGCTCGACGAACCGACCAACCACCTCGACTTCGACGGCATCCGCTGGCTGGAAGAACTGCTCGTCTCGCAGCGCGCGGGGCTGCTGTTCATCACCCACGATCGCGCGTTCCTCGACCGCGTCGCGACGCGCATCGTCGAACTCGATCGCGGCCGGCTGCTGTCGTATCCGGGCAATTTCTCCGCCTACCAGACGCGCAAGGCGCAGCAGCTCGAAGTCGAGCGCGTGGAAAACGACAAGTTCGACAAGCTGCTCGCGCAGGAAGAAGTGTGGATCCGCAAGGGCGTCGAGGCGCGCCGCACGCGCAGCGTCGGCCGCATCGCGCGGCTCGTGCAGATGCGCAACGAGCGCGCGGAGCGCCGCAATTCGCAGGGCAACGTGAAGCTAGACGTCGCGCAGGGCGAGAAGTCCGGCAAGATCGTCGCGGAGCTGACCGACGTGACGAAGCGCTACGGCGGCCGCACGGTCGTCGACCGTTTCTCGACGACGGTCATGCGCGGCGACAAGATCGGCTTCGTCGGTCCGAACGGCGCGGGCAAGACCACGCTGCTCAAGCTGATCCTCGGCGAGCTGAAGCCCGACGAAGGCACGGTGCGCACCGGCACGAACCTGCAGGTCGCGTATTTCGACCAGATGCGCGCGCAGCTCGACCAGGACAAGAGTCTCGCGGATACGATCAGCCCCGGCAGCGAATGGGTCGAGATCGGCGGCGTGCGCAAGCACGTGATGAGCTATCTCGGCGATTTCCTGTTCGCGCCGGAACGCGCGCGCTCGCCGGTGAAGTCGCTGTCGGGCGGCGAGCGTAACCGGCTGCTGCTCGCGCGCCTGTTCGCGCGTCCGGCCAACGTGCTGGTGCTCGACGAACCGACCAACGACCTCGACATCCCGACGCTCGAGCTGCTCGAAGAGCTGCTTGCCGACTACGACGGCACGGTGCTCCTCGTCAGCCACGATCGTGCGTTCCTCGACAACGTCGTGACGTCGGTGATCGCGGCCGAGGGCGACGGCAAGTGGCGCGAATACGTCGGCGGCTTCAGCGACTGGCAGATCCAGAGCGAGCGTTCGGAGCAGCTCGCGCAGCAGGAAGCCGCGAAGCGCGCGGTCAAGGAAGCGGCGCCGCTGAAGGAAGACGCGGCGAAGAGCGCCCCGGGCCGCAACGCGCAGCGCACGGTGAAGCTGTCGTTCAACGAGCAGCGCGAGCTCGATTCGCTGCCGGAGAAGATCGCCGCGCTCGAAGAGGAGCAGAAGACGATCAATGCGCGGCTCGAGGACGGCTCGATTTTTGCGAAGGATCCGGCGGAAGGCACGCGCCTGACCGAGCGCTTCGCGGCGATCGACGACGAGCTGCTCACCGCGCTCGAACGGTGGGAAACGCTCGAGGCGAAGCGCAAGCCGGCGTGACGCGTGGGGCGCACGCCGATCTCGTGATTGGCGTGCCACGCGGAACCAGTAAAATACCGCGCGTCCAGGGCCGCGCAGCGCACGCCGCGCGCCCGCTTTCGGAGCAGTCCAAGCACACCGTTGTTTCGATTCGCTTTTTTACGGAACTCAACGTTTTGTCCACGACGTTATCCACACGAGGTGTGGACAACGTCCCGATGAATGACGAAATTCAGCGCCTATGTCAACGAAGAAACCCAGCGCGGCCTATAGCGAAGCATCGATCAAGGTGCTCAAGGGTCTCGAGCCGGTCAAGCAGCGGCCCGGCATGTACACCCGTACCGAGAATCCGCTGCACATCATCCAGGAAGTCATCGACAACGCGTCCGACGAGGCGCTCGGCGGCTACGGCAAGCAGATCACGGTCACGCTGCACGCCGACCAGTCGGTCTCGGTCGAGGACGACGGCCGCGGCATCCCGTTCGGCATGCACCCCGAAGAAGGCGTGCCGGTCGTCGAGATCGTGTTCACGCGCCTGCACGCAGGCGGCAAGTTCGACAAGGCTGCCGGCGGCGCCTATACGTTCTCGGGCGGCCTGCACGGCGTCGGCGTGTCGGTGACGAACGCGCTCGCGACGCGCCTCGACGTGACGGTGTGGCGCGACGGCAAGATCGCCGAGCTCGGCTTTGCCGAAGGCGACGTCGTCAAGCCGCTCGCGACGCAGGGCGCTGGCCGCGGCGAGAAGAAATCCGGCACGCGCGTGCAGGTGTGGCCGAATCCGAAGTACTTCGATTCGCCGAACCTGCCGCTCGGCGAGCTGCAGCGCCTGCTGCGCTCGAAGGCCGTGCTGCTGCCGGGCGTCGAGGTCGTGCTCGTCAACGAGAAGACCGGCGAGCGCCAGACGTGGAAATATGAAGACGGCCTGCGCGGCTACCTGCTCGACGAAATGAACGGCAGCGAGCTGCTGATCCCGCTGTTCGAAGGCGAGCGGTTCGCCGATTCGCGTTCGGGCGACGATACGTTCGCCGAAGGCGAGGGCGCGTCGTGGGTCGTCGCGTGGAGCGAGGAAGGCTCGCTCGTGCGCGAGTCGTACGTGAACCTGATCCCGACGCCGGCCGGCGGCACGCACGAATCGGGCCTGCGCGACGGCCTGTACCAGGCCGTGAAGAGCTTCGTCGAACTGCACAACCTGCAGCCGAAGGGCGTGAAACTGCTCGCGGAAGACGTGTTCGCGCGCGTGTCGTTCGTGCTGTCCGCGAAGGTGCTCGATCCGCAGTTCCAGGGGCAGATCAAGGAACGCCTGAACAGCCGCGACGCGGTGAAGCTCGTGTCGTCGTTCTCGCGTCCGGCGCTCGAACTGTGGCTGAACCAGCACGTCGAGCACGGCAAGAAGCTCGCCGAACTCGTGATCAAGCAGGCGCAGGCGCGCACGCGCGCCGGCCAGAAGGTCGAGAAGCGCAAGAGCTCGGGCGTCGCGGTGCTGCCGGGCAAGCTGACCGACTGCGAGACCGAGGATATCGCGCGCAACGAACTGTTCCTCGTCGAGGGCGACTCGGCGGGCGGCTCGGCGAAGATGGGCCGCGACAAGGAATACCAGGCGATCCTGCCGCTGCGCGGCAAGGTGCTGAACACGTGGGAAACCGAGCGCGACCGCCTGTTCGCGAACAACGAGGTGCACGACATCTCGGTGGCGATCGGCGTCGATCCGCACAGCCCGGACGACACCGTCGACCTGTCGAACCTGCGCTACGGCAAGATCTGCATCCTGTCGGACGCGGACGTCGACGGCTCGCACATCCAGGTGCTGCTGCTCACGCTGTTCTTCAAGCATTTCCCGCAACTGATCGAGCGCGGCCACGTGTGCGTCGCGCGGCCGCCGCTGTTCCGCGTCGACGCACCCGCGCGCGGCAAGAAGGCCGCGCAGAAGCTCTATGCACTCGACGACGGCGAACTCGAGGCGATCCTCGACAAGCTGCGCAAGGACGGCGTGCGCGAGACCCAGTGGAGCATCAGCCGCTTCAAGGGCCTCGGCGAAATGAGCGCCGAGCAGCTGTGGGACACGACGATGAACCCCGATACGCGCCGCCTGATGCCCGTGAAGCTCGGCGAGCTCGACTACGAGGCGACCGTCGCGCGCATGACGATGCTGATGGGCAAGGGCGAGGCAGCCGCGCGGCGCGGCTGGCTCGAGGAAAAGGGCAACGACGTCGAAGCGGACATCTAAGCCACGCATCCGCGCGGCCGGGCACGACGCCCGGCCCGGCCCCACGCCACTTACGAATACGGAATTCAGATGGACGACAACACTTCCGATCTCTTTGCCAGCCCCGACGCGCCCGAGAGCGACGCGCTGACGCTCGGCAACTACGCGGAGCAGGCGTATCTCAGCTACGCGGTCAGCGTCGTGAAGAGCCGCGCGCTGCCCGACGTGTGCGACGGCCAGAAGCCGGTGCAGCGCCGGATCCTGTTCGCGATGAACGAAATGGGCCTCGGGCCCGACGCGAAGCCGGTGAAGTCGGCGCGCGTGGTCGGCGACGTGCTCGGTAAATATCACCCGCACGGCGACCAGTCGGCGTACGACGCGCTCGTGCGTCTCGCGCAGGATTTCTCGCTGCGCTACCCGCTGATCGACGGGCAGGGCAACTTCGGCTCGCGCGACGGCGACGGCGCGGCGGCGATGCGTTACACGGAAGCGCGCCTGACGCCGATCTCGAAGCTGCTGCTCGACGAGATCGACCAGGGCACGGTCGACTTCATGCCGAACTACGACGGCTCGTTCGAGGAGCCGAAGACGCTGCCGAGCCGCATGCCGTTCGTGCTGCTGAACGGTGCGTCGGGCATCGCGGTCGGCCTTGCGACCGAAATCCCGTCGCACAACCTGCGCGAAGTCGCGGCCGCGGCGGTCGCATTGATCCGCAATCCGAAGCTCACGCACGCGGAGCTGATGAACCTGATTCCCGGCCCGGATTTCCCCGGCGGCGGCCAGATCATCTCGAGCGACACCGAAATCTCGGCGGCCTATGAAACGGGCCGCGGCAGCCTGAAGGTGCGCGCGAAATGGAAGATCGAGGATCTCGCGCGCGGCCAGTGGCAGCTCGTCGTCACCGAGCTGCCGCCGAGCACGTCGGGCCAGAAGGTGCTCGAGGAAATCGAGGAGCTGACCAACCCGAAGCTCAAGCTCGGCAAGAAGACGCTGACGCCCGAACAGCTCAACACGAAGAAGGCGATGCTCGACCTGCTCGACGCAGTGCGCGACGAGTCGGGCAAGGAAGCGGCGGTGCGGCTCGTGTTCGAGCCGAAGTCGCGCACGATCGACCAGACGGAATTCGTGAACACGCTGCTCGCGTACACGAGCCTCGAGTCGAACGCGACGCTGAACCTCGTGATGATCGGCGCCGACGGCCGGCCGGGCCAGAAGGGCCTGCTGACGATCCTCGACGAGTGGGTGAAGTTCCGCCAGCTGACGATGACGCGCCGTTGCCGCCATCGTCTCGCGAAGGTCGACGACCGCATCCACATCCTCGAAGGGCGGATGATCGTCTTCCTGAACATCGACGAGGTGATCCGCATCATCCGCGAGTCGGACGAGCCGAAGTCCGCGCTGATGAGCGCATTCGGCCTCAGCGAGCGTCAGGCGGAAGACATCCTCGAGATCCGGCTGCGCCAGCTCGCGCGGCTCGAGAAGATCAAGATCGAGAAGGAACTCGAAGCGCTGCGCGACGAGAAGGCGAAGCTCGAGGAACTGCTCGCGAACGAAAGCGCGATGAAGCGGCTGATGATCAAGGAGATCGAGGCCGACGCGAAGCAGTACGGCGACGATCGCCGCACGCTGATCCAGCAGGAAAAACGCGCGACGTTCGAGGCGAAGGTGGTCGACGAGCCGGTGACGGTCGTCGTGTCGCAGAAGGGCTGGGTGCGTGCGCTGAAGGGCCACGGGCTCGACCCGGCCGCGTTCACGTTCAAGGCCGGCGACAGCCTGTACGCGGCGTTCCAGTGCCGCACGCCGGACCGGCTGATCGCGTGGGGCAGCAGCGGCCGCGTGTACTCGGTCGACGTGTCGGTGCTGCCGGGCGGGCGCGGTGACGGCGTGCCCGTCACATCGCTGATCGAGCTCGAATCGGGCTCGCACCTGATGCACTACTACGCGGCGCCGGCCGACCAGCAACTGCTGCTCGCGTCGAGCAACGGCTTCGGCTTCCTCGCGAAGGTCGGCGACATGGTGAGCCGCGTGAAGGCCGGCAAGGCGTTCATGACCATCGATGCGGGCGCGGTGCCGCTCGCGCCGATGCCGGTGCTGCCGAACGCGACGCAGGTCGCGTGCCTGTCGAGCGGCGGCCGTCTGCTCGTGTTCGGGATGGACGAGATGAAGACGCTGTCCGGCGGTGGCCGCGGCGTGATCCTGATGGCGCTCGACGACAAGGAAACGCTCGTGCAGGCGCTCGCGATCGATCCGGCCGGCGTCGTGCTGATCGGCACGGGCCGCGGCGGCAAGGCGCAGGACGAGACGCTGTCGTACGCGGGGCTCGCGCCGCACATCGGCAAGCGCGCCCGCAAGGGCCGCGCGCCGGAGACGAAGCTCAAGGTCGTCAACGAACTGCGTCCGCTGCTCGGCTGACGCAGGGCTGGTTCGGCCGCGATCGAAGGCCGCACGTCCGCTTCGGCGGTGTGCGGCCTTTTGCTTGACGGCGGCGATTCGGGTAAGCAGGCGTGGCGCTGTCACGCTGAACTTGCAAAATATTGTGAAATCGCGCCGAGGGTCTGAACCGAGGGGCAACCGGCCGGTCGAACGTCGCTTGATGCCGCGCTCGACGCGGCCGTTCGCCGCACCCACTCATCACAGGATTGTCGCCATGTCCCATGCCGTTGCCGTCGCGCTGTTTCTTCACCTGCTGGCCGTTGCCGTGTGGGTGGGCGGGATGGTCTTCGCGCACTTCTGCCTGCGTCCGGCGCTGTCGGACCTGTCGCCGCAACTCCGGCTGCCGCTGATCGAAGGCGTGTTCGGCCGTTTCTTCAACTGGGTGGCGGGCTCGGTGATCGTGATCCTGCTGTCCGGCGGCTTCCTGCTCGTGGCATTCGGCGGTGCGCACGCGACGTGGTCGCTGCACGCGATGGCCGGCCTCGGCGTTGTGATGATGCTGATCTTCGGCCATATCCGCTTCGCGTTGTTTCCGCGCATCCGTCGCGCGGTGCAGGCGCAGAACTGGCCGGACGGCGCGCGCGCGGTGAATGCGGTGCGCCTGCTCGTCGTCGTGAATCTCGTGCTCGGCGTCGTCACGATCGGCGCGGCCGTGCTGTCGCGCGGTTTCTGACCGGCGGCCAGCGGCCGTCAGCCACACGCCCGGCGGTGCGCGCCGCTACGCGGCCAGCATCGCATCGAGCAGCCATGCGCCGGCCGGGCCGAGCGGCCGGTTGCGCGACCAGACCGCATCGACTCGCACGCGACGCGGCCAGCCGCGCGAGCGTAGCTCGCACAGGCGATCGCGCGCGAAGTGCTCGACCATCCAGCGCGGCAGTTCCGCCCAGCCGAACCCCAGCACGGCCATTTCCAGCAGCATCAGGTAGCTTGGCGCCAGCCAGTGCCGGGTGCCGACGACGATCCGGTCGTCGGTGCCGCTGGCTTCCGTTTTCACATAGGTATTGAGGCGCAGTTCGCGCACGTCGCGCAGCGCCGCGTGCGGCACCTCGGCGTCGCCGTATTCGGCGAGCGCGTGCGTGCGCCCGACGAACAGCCCGATCTCCGATTCTTCCGCCACCGTCGCCGCGCCGATGTCGGCCGGGTAGGCCGCGCGCGCAGCCATCAGCCCGAGCTGCGCGCGGCCCTGCTGGATCAGGTCGAGCACGTCCTCGTGCTCGGCGATCTGGCATTCGAGCTCGAGCGCCGGAAAGCGCCGTTCGAGCGCCATCAGCGTTTCCTCATAGCGTTTCGACTGGTACGTGTCGGACACGACGAGTGTCAGCCGCGCTTCCTCGCCGTGCGCGAGCCGCGCGGCCGTGCGGTCGATCGCCGCGCTGGCTTCGAGCGCGCGCTGCACCTGCGGCAGCAGCGCGCGCCCGGCGTCCGTCAGTGTCGGTGCGCGTGTCGAGCGGTCGAACAGCTGCACGCCGAGATCGATTTCGAGGTTCGCGATGGCTTCCGAGATGGTCGACTGGCGCTTGCCAAGCTTGCGCGCGGCGGCCGTGAACGAGCCGAGCAGTGCGGCTTCGGCGAACGCGAGCAGGGCTTCGGGGGCATGGTGCATGCGGCGCTCCGGGCTTCGTCATATCGGTAAAACCGATGATATCAAACTGGATTAGGCCGATATCGCCGATCAAAATGGCCCGCATGAATGACGCAACGAATGGGAGGGCATCATGAAACGGACGAATAAAACGGTGACGGAACGGCTGCTGCACGCGCTGACGTTCGAGCTGGTCGCCATCGCGCTGTGCGCGCCGATCGGCGCGTGGCTGCTGGACATGCCGGTGTCGCACGTCGGCGTGCTGACGGTGATGGTGTCGCTGATCGCGATGGCGTGGAACATGACGTTCAACACGCTGTTCGACCGCTTCGAGCGGCGCGCGGGACTGACGCGCACGCTCGGCATGCGGATCGCGCACGCGATCACGTTCGAGCTCGGTCTCGTCGCGATGGTGGTGCCGGTTGCCGCGTGGTGGCTGAACGTGAGCCTCGTCGAGGCACTGCTGCTCGACCTCGGCATCGTGCTGTTCTTCCTGCCTTATACGTTCTGCTTCAACCTCGCGTACGACGCGCTGCGGGCCCGCTGGATGGCACGCCGGGTCGCGGTGCAGGCCGGTTGAGGCGCATCGACGCCGGCGCAGGCCGGCGGAGCAGGGTGACGGCCGCCGCCCGTCAGCGCGCGGCGGCCCACAGCCACACGCCGCACGTCACGGCGACCGCGCCGTAGACGGCATAGACGGGCACCTTGAAGCGCGCGAAGCACAGCGTCGCGAAGGCGCCCGTCAGCCAGTAAACGGGGTCGGCCGGCTCACGGTGCAGGATCTTCACGACGGCGACGACGAGAAAGCCCGTCGTCGCCGCGCGCAGCAGGCGCATCCCGTGCTCGAAGCGCGCATGGCGCTTGAGCCGGGACAGGTGATTCTGCGCAAACACGACGAGGAACCCCGACGGAATGAACAGCGCGGCCGTCGCGAGCAGCGCGCCGACCCAGCCGTCGGTCAGGTAGCCGAGAAACGGCACGACGTTCAGCAGCGGCCCCGGTGCCACCGGCGACAGTGCGAACGCCAGCGTGAAGTCGTGATCGGAGATGCCCGTCGCCGGCGAGACGAACAGCGTCTTGAGCACCGGCAGCGCGGAAAAACCGCCGCCGAACAGCGTCATGCCCGCGCCCGCGAGGCGCGGCCACAGCAGCTGCTCCTGGTAATCGCCCGGCAGCGGCATCGCGAACAGCACGACGAGCACGCCGAGCAGCACGAGCAGGTTGCGGTCGCGCTTCGACAGCGTGAAATCGACCGCATCGCGCTGGGTCGGCCCCGTCAGCCAGCCCGCTGCGAACGCAGCGAAGAGAATGCCGACGAAAGCGGCGGGACTATGTGCGAAAGCGAGCAGAATCGTCGACAGCGCGGCGATCACCTGCTCGAGCCGCGTGCGCGCGAGCGAGCGCAGCTGCTTGACCCACGTGACGCCGATCAGCGCGGCGAGCACCATCCCGAAGTGATTGATCAGCATCGGCGCGGCCAGCGAGCGCACGAGCGGCGTCTGGTAAAAGATCGCGAACAGCGTCATCAGGATCGAGAACGGCAGCACGCTCGCGACGCCGGCGACCCATGCGCCGGCACGGCCGTGCAGCGTCTGCCCGACCTGCACCGCCACGTTGCAGCCGACCGGGCCCGGCACGAGCCAGGCGAGCGCGACGAGATCGCCGAATACCTGCGGCTCGATGCGCTGCAGCCGTTCGACGTAGTGGCGTTCGAGCTGCGCCATCATCGAAAGCCCGCCCCACGAGATCGCGGAAATGCCGGCGACGACCTTGAACAAGGTCCATAGGGATGCCTGTGCCTCTTCGACACGGGCAGTCGCTTCGATTTCGACGGTTGTCATGGTTGTGCTATTGGCGCAGGGCCGGATCTCGCGCGTGTGGCCGGACCGGCGGCCCGCCGATACGTTGGCCCTCCCGATTGTCCGCCGTGCACCGTGACACTGCCATGCGCGAAAACGCTAGTTAATTAACTAAACGATCGGATCGAAAGTCGAAACAATTGCGGCAGCGCGCAACGCGCGCCGCGGCTGCAACCGCGACGTGCTCAGGCACCCGTGCTGCCTGTCGCGCGATGCGTGATGACGTTCGGATGGTCGCCGCGCACGCCGAAGCGGGCGATCAGCGCGGGAATGGCATCGGCCGGCACCGGGCGCGAGAACAGGAAGCCCTGTGCCTCGATCTCGCCGAGCGCGGACAGCCACGTGATCTGCTCTTCGGTTTCCGTGCCTTCGACGACGACGGTCAGGCCGAGCGAGCGGGCGAGATGCACGATCGACGACACCATCACGCACACGCTGCGATCGTTCGGGATCGCCTGCACGAACGAGCGGTCAACCTTCAGCGTGTCGACCGAGAAGCGGTGCAGGTACGACAGCGACGAATAGCCGGTACCGAAATCGTCGAGCGCGATGCGGATGCCGAGCTTCTTCAGCGCGACGATCTTCTCGGACACGAGCTCCGGATATTCCATCATCGCGGTTTCGGTGATCTCGAGTTCAAGCCGGTTCGCGTCGATGCCGGTTTCCAGCAGCGTGCGCGAGATCGTCTCGATCAGGTCGCCGCGCCAGAACTGCACGGGCGAGATGTTGACCGCGAGCGTCAGCGTGTCGTGGCCCTCGTCGCGCCAGCGTGCGATCTGCTCGCAGGCGGTGCGGATCACGAAGTCGCCGATCGGCACGATCAGGCCCGTCGATTCGGCGATCGAAATGAATTCGTTCGCGGAGATGATCCCGTGCTCGGGGTGATCCCAGCGCGCGAGCGCCTCGAAGCCGGTGATGGTGCGGTGCGTGAGGTCGATCTTCGGCTGGTACGCGAGGAACAGCTGCCCCTCGGCGAGCGCGACGCGCAATTGCTGTTCCCAGCGCATCAGGTGATCGGCACGGTGCGACAGGTGCGGCGCATAGAACTGGTAGCAGTTCTTGCCGGCGTCCTTCGCGCTGTACATCGCGAGGTCGGCCTTCTTCAGCAGGTCGATCTCGCTTTCGTTCGCGACGGTGTGCAGCGCGATGCCGATGCTCGCATGCAGCACGAACGAGCTGCCGCGCACGTCGAACGGTTCGCCGAACATCCGGATGATCGCTTCCGCGAGCCGCACCGCGCGCCGCTCGACGTCGTCGCCCTTCATCACGACGACGAATTCGTCGCCGCCGATGCGCGCGAGCGAGCCTTCGTCGCCGACCGCATCGGCCAGGCGCGACGCGGTCATCTGCAGCACGATGTCGCCGGCATTGTGGCCGAGCGTGTCGTTGACGGTCTTGAAGTTGTCGAGGTCGATGAACAGCAGGCCGAGCCGCGACAGGCTCGCCGGCATCGACACGTCGTTGCGCAGCCCGCGCAGCGTCGCATAGCGGTTCGCGAGGCCGGTGAGCAGGTCGTATTCGGCGAGCTGCGTCATCTCGCGCTCGCGGCCGAGCAGCTTGCCGATCAGGCCCGTCGCGACACCGAAGAACGCGAGCATCGCGAGCGTGATGAAGCTCGTCATCAGCAGGTAGACGTTGCGCGTGTGGGTGTAGTCCGCGAACTCTTCCGTCTGCGACAGCCCGACCATCACCGCGAGCGGGTAGCCGTCGAGGTGGCGGTACGACACGATGCGCGTCACGCCGTCGATCGGGTCGATGATCGTGCCCGTCACGCGCTCGGCGATCGGGTAGACGCCCGATGCCGAAAACGCGCCCGGCGCGTTGTTCAGCGAACCCGTGCGCCGCGCGAGCACCGTGCCCGTGTCGGACACCACCGCGATCACGCCTTCCTTGCCGATCGCCGCGTTGTTGTAGAAGTCGTTCGTGAAGTAGCTCGGGTCTTCCGACACGACGACGATGCCGGCGAAACTGCCGTCCGGATTATTCAGGCGCCGCGTCATCTGCAGCGTCCAGTGGCTCGACACGCGGCCGAGCACGGGCTTGCTGATGAACAGGCGGTCGTCGTTGTGCGCGAGGTGGACCTTGAAGTGCTCGCGGTCCGACAGGTTGATCGGCTGCGGATGCAGATCGGCCGTGTTCGCGAACAGGATGCCCTTCGCGTTGACCAGCGACACCTGGATCAGCGTGTCGCTCGGCACGACGCCTTTCTCGACGGCGCTCGCGAGATTGAAGCGCCCGGGCGACTTCTCGAACTCGAACTTGACGAAGCGGGTGATCTGGTCGACCTGGTGGATCGCCTTGACCGTATGCTGCTCGAGCGCCGAAGAGAGGATGGCAGCGGAGGCGGCCGCTTCCTTGTAGGCGCTGTCCTTTTCCACGGACAGCCGCGCGATGATCACGGCCCACAGCAGCGCGAGCGCCAGCATCCCGAGCAACGGGATCGCAAATAGCGCACGCCGGCGCGATTTGCGCGGCGCGCGCAGCGGCCGGGTCGGCGGCGTGTGGTTGGACCGGGCGGAGCTCATCGAAGCGGGTGGCGTCCTGCTCGCGTGCGCCATCCGTCTGGATGGCTGGCTTGGGTTGGGGTTATCCCGGCGTCTGTTCGTTCGCGGGATGCGCAACCATGGGCAGACGTCCGAAACAACGGATTAGGCCCGATATTACTGGCTGGAACGTTTTTGCGATAGCTGGGCGAATCGCGGGGGGCGCCGGACGAGCCGGCGCCATCGCACGTCGCGGAATGTCAGGCAGGTGACCTGAAGGTACCGTCGACGACCGTCACGACGTCGCCGCCGATCCAGGTCGACCCGTCTTCGTCATAGCTGACGGAGATGCGGCCTTCGCGGCCGATCGCCGTGCCCTGGCGGGCCGTATACGACGGGCCGGGGCGGCGTGCCTGCCGCGTCAGCAGCCCGGCCAGCGCGGCGTTCGCGCTGCCGGTGACGGGATCCTCGCCGGGGGTGCCGAACTGGCCGCCCGTCATCAGGCAGCGGATCTCGAACGTCGCGGGGCCGCCTGCGGCGTGCGGCGCGTAGGCGGCGAGGCCGTCCACGCCGTAGCGGCGCGTCAGCGCCTCCAGCGCGGCCGGATCGGGCGACAGGCCGATGCACGCGTCGGCCGACTTCAGCCGCACGACCAGCCACGGCGCGCCGTTGTCGACCGCGCACGGCTCGGCATCGAGGTCGAGCGCGTCGCTGCGCAGCGCGGCGGCCAGCACCGCGTAGTCCGAACGGTCGAGCGGCGTGACGCGCGCCGGCGGCGCGGCGAAGGCCCAGCCGCCCGCCTGCTCGCGCAGCGCGACCCGGCCGACCCCGCACTGCTGGATCAGCCGGCCCGGCGTGCGCGGCCGCGCGCCACTTTCCAGGAACGCGTGCGCGGTGCCGAGCGTCGGGTGGCCGGCGAACGGCAGTTCGCCGCCCGTCGTGAAGATCCGGACGCGATAGTCGGCTTCCGGATCCGTCGGCGCGCAGAGAAACGTCGTTTCCGACAGGTTCGTCCAGCGGGCGATCTCGCGCATGGCGTCGTCGCCGAGCGAATCGGCGTCGAATACCACGGCAAGCGGATTGCCTTTGAACGGCACCGACGTGAACACGTCGACCTGCTTGAAGCGGACGAGACGGCCGGGCATCGCGCCGTGCCCGTTACGCAACTTCGGCGATCAGCTCGATCTCGACGCATGCGCCGAGCGGGATCTGCGCGACGCCGAAGGCCGAGCGCGCGTGCTTGCCTGCGTCGCCGAACACTTCGGCGATCAGTTCCGACGCGCCGTTCGTCACGACGTGCTGTTCGGTGAAGTCGAGCGTCGAGTTGACGAGGCTCATCAGCTTCACGATGCGTGTGACCTTGTTCAGGTCGCCGGTGTGCGCGTGCAGCGTCGCGAGCAGGTCGATCGCGATCGAGCGCGCGGCCGCCTTGCCGTCCTCCGTCTGCAGATCCGCGCCGAGCTTGCCGGCCCAGACCTTGCCGTCCTTCTTCGCGATGTGGCCCGACAGGTACACCGTGTTGCCGCTTTGCGCGCTCATCACGTAGGCGGCGGCCGGTGCGCCGGCGGTCGGGAGCTCGATGCCGAGCGACTTCAGTTTGTCGTAGACGTTAGCCATGCGTTCGATTCCTCGTAGAAAGTCGTGACAGGAAAAAGGGGATCAGAGGCGTTCGCGCAGCAGCGTGCCGAGGCGCGCCACGCCTTCCTCGATCTTCTCGGGCGGCACCGTCACGAACGACAGGCGCAGCGTGTTCTGCTGCGCGTCGTCCGCGAAGAACGGCGCGCCCGGCACGAAGGCGACGTGGTTGTCGACGGCCGCGGCGAGCAGCTTCATGCTGTCGATCTGCGCGGGCAGGTTCACCCAGATGAACATCCCGCCTTCCGGGCGGTTCCACGTGACGCCTTCCGGCATGTGACGCTCGAGCGCGCCGAGCATCGCGTCGCACTGCGCGCTGTACAGCTCGCGGATCGTCGGGATGTGCTCGTCGAGGAAGCCGTCCTTGATCACTTCGTGCGCGATGCGCTGCGTGAGCGTCGGCGTGTGCAGGTCGGTGGCCTGCTTGGCCTGCACGAGCTTGAAGTGGAGTTCTTCGGGTGCAATGATGTAGCCGATCCGCAGGCCCGGCGCGAGCACCTTCGAGAACGTGCCGAGGTGCACGACGTGGTCGGGCGCCATCGACAGCATCGTCGGCAGCGGTTCGCCGCGATAGTTCAGCGCGCCGTACGGATCGTCTTCCAGCACCGGGAACGGGCTCGACTGTGCGAACGCGGCGAGCGCGCGGCGGCGCTCGACGGGCAGGCGGCGGCCGGTCGGGTTCTGGAAGTTCGGCTGCGCGTACAGCAGGCGTGCGCCTCGCGTGAGTTCGGGCGTCAGGCCTTCCGGCAGCAGGCCCTGTTCGTCGGTCGGCACCTGCACGTAGCGCGGCTCGTACAGCGAGAACGACTGCAGCGCGCCGAGGTAGGTCGGCGTTTCGACGAGGATCGGGCTGCCCGGATCGACGAGCGCCTTGCCGAGCAGGTCGAGCGCCTGCTGCGAGCCGGTCGTGATCAGCACCTGCGACACGCGCACGCTGTAGCGCTCGGCGATCCATTCGCGCAGCGGCAGGTAGCCTTCGGTCGCGCTGTACTGGAGTGCGGCGGCCGGTGCGTCGCGCAGCACGCGGTCGGCGGCGGCGCGCATGCGCTCGGCCGGGAACGTCGCGGGGGCGGGCAGGCCGCCGGCGAACGAGATGACCTCGGGGCGTTCCGTGACCTTCAGGATCTCGCGGATCGCAGAACTCGTCAGCTTGCGGGCGCGTTCGGAAAGCTGCCAGTGCGGCGGATGCAGGTCGCTCGGATTCATAGTCTCCTCGTTCGGATATCGTGGTCAGTCAAGAAAGGTCGTTCGGGCGAATCGCTTCGGCGCTGCCGGGTGGGCAGGCGCGAGCGCGATCGAGCCTTCGCGGCCGGGTGGGCAAACCGATCAGGCAAAACGTTCATTATGGCGCACCTCATCAACCGGCGCGAGCGGGGCGCGGGGCCGTGGCGACCGCCGAGCGGCGCCCGAGCACCACGGTGGCGATCACCGCGGCCGCGAACAGCCACGTCGACGCCGTGACCGTTTCGCCGAACAGCAGCGCGGAAAACGCAATCGTGAAGAAAATCTGCAGCAATTGCACCTGGCCGACGCGCGCGATGCCGCCCATCGCGAGCCCCGCATACCACGCGAAAAAGCCGATGAATTGCGAAAAGAGGGTCACGTAGCCGAACGCGAGCCACGTGCGCAGCGCGAGCGGGCCCGGATGCGCGGCATGCTGCATCCACGCGAGCCAGCCGACCGGCAGCACGAGGAACGGCGCCGACACGACGAGCGCCCAGCAGATCACCTGCCAGCCGCCGATCTGGCGTGCAAGGCGTGCGCCTTCCGCATAGCCGAGCGCGCCGATGCCGACCGCGACGAGCATCAGCGCGTCGCCGGCCTGCACGGTGCCGCCGCCGTCGCGCAGCGCGAACGCGATCACGAGCGCGCTGCCCGCTATCGCGCTGGCCCAGAACGCCTTCGACGGCCGCTCGTGCGACAGCCACGCCGCGTACAGCGCGACGAACAGCGGCTGCAGCCCGTTGACGACCGCGCCGTGCGACGCCGGTACCGATTTCATCGCCCACGCGGAAAACACCGGATACGCGATGATCACGCCGGCCGACGTGATCGCGAGGCTTTTCAGCTGCGCGCGGGTCGGCAGCGCTTCGCGGCGCCACCACAGCAGCAGGCCGGCCGGCACGGCGGCGGCGAGCGCACGGCCGAGCCCGTTGAGCAGCGGGTTGAGTTCGGACACGACGATTCGCGTCATCGGCAGCGTCAGGCTGAAGATCATCACGCCGATCAGGCCGAGCAGCATGCCCCGGGTTTCGCGCGAATTCATGTTGCAGGTGTCTCCGTATTGCAGTGTCGATGTAATCGGGAAAGCGGCGGGGCGGTCAGCGCAGCGTGCGTGCGCCTTGCGGCGTATCGAATTCGGCGACGAGCGCGGGCGGCCCGTCGGTGGATGCGAGGTCGAGCAGGTGGGCGGCGCCGAGCCAGTCGAGCTGCTCGCGGATCGTGTCCGCGTGCGGGTGGGCGCCCTTGAGCGCCTTCAGCGCGACGCCGTCGCCCGGCAGCGATTCGGCCGGGTGGCGCGCGCTGTCCCACTGGATCAGCGACGGCGCGATCCCGTCGCCCGCGCCCTGCCACGCGGGGAAGCTGCCGTCGTCGGGCACCGTGAGGCCCCAGCGCAGGTCGCCGCGGCGCATCGCGACCACGGGCGCGATGCGGGCCGGGTACTGGCTCTGCCACAGGGCAAGCTGGCGCGGGCGGTCGACGCGCGCCACCCAGTGCGCGAGAAACGGCCCCTGCGCGAGCCGCGCGTGCATCGCCGGATCGTCGAGGCCGAACAGCCGCGCGCGCGGCGGCGTGGCGCCTGCGTCGGGCGCCGGTGCGTCGGGATCGATCGCGATCACTTCGAGGTAGAGCCCGCCCCACGCGCCGAACAGCGCATTGTGGGTCCGCATCAGCGGGTGGCGGCCGCCGCCGGCCGGTTCGATGCCGAGTGCGTCGGCAACATGGCGAACGCCTTCGTCGAGCGTGCGCGCGGCGATCACGAGATGGTCGAGTGTCAGGGAGCGGGCTGGCATGAACGTCGGTCGGGAAGCGAAAGTGTCATGGTAGGCGAGCGAGGTGCAGGGCGGCTGCCGGCCCGGCCGGCGCACCGGCCGCGAGGCGGGCCGGAGGGCGCGGCGCCCCGGTGCGGCGGGGCCGGAACGGCGGCCGCACGATCGCCATTCCGGTCAACTGTAATCGTCGCTACCGGCACAGTAACGGTACAATCGGCGCGATAGCCTTCGGTACAGTTGGAGCTGCCGCCCATGTCCACCGTCCCACTCGCCCAGATTCCCGTGCCGCACGATACGGCCACGCTCACGCTCGTCGACCAGCTGGTCCAGTGGGCGCGGCGGCGTATCGACGAACGCGTGTTCCGTCCCGGCATGCGGATGCCGTCGATCCGCAAGCTCGCGCTCGACAAGAGCGTGTCGCGCTTCACCGTCGTCGAGGCGTACGAGCGCCTCGTCGCGCAGGGTTACCTCGATTCGCGGCGCGGCTCGGGTTTCTACGTGCGCGAGCGCACGGCCGCCGGCCCGCAGCCGGCCGACAGCGTCGCGCGCGTGGCCGAGGCCGCGCCGGTGCACAACACGATCGACGTCGTCTGGCTGCTGCGCAACATGCTGCACACCGTCAGCCCGGAAAAAGGCCCCGGCCTCGGCTACCTGCCGGGCCGCTGGCTCGACGGCGAGCTGATCACCGGCGCGCTGCGCGCGCTCGGGCGCCAGTCGGGCGCGCAGATGCTCGGCTTCGGCACCGCGCAGGGCTTCCTGCCGCTGCGCCAGCAACTGCAGACGCGCCTCGCCGAAGTCGAGATCGGCGCGAAGCCCGAACAGATCGTGCTCGTCTCGGGGATCACGCAGGCGATCGACCTGATTTCGCGGATCTACATGCGCCCTGGCGACGCGGTGATCGTCGGCGATCCCGCCTGGTTCCAGATGTTCGGCCGTTTCGCGGCGCAGGGCGCGCAGCTCGTCGGGATGCCGTATACGCCCGACGGCCCCGATCTCGACGCACTCGAAACGCTGGTGCAGATGTGGCGGCCGAAGATGCTCGTGATCAACTCGGTGCTGCAGAACCCGACCGGCACGTCGCTGTCGGCCGCGCAGGCGTTCCGGATCCTCAAGCTCGCGGAAGCGTACGACTTCCTCGTCGTCGAGGACGACGTGTACGGCGACCTGTGCCCGCCGAGCTATCCGGCCACGCGCCTCGCGAGCCTCGACCAGCTGAAGCGCGTGATCTACCTCGGCAGCTATTCGAAGACGCTGGCGGCGAACCTGCGGGTCGGCTACGTGGCCTGCGCGCCGGAGATCGCGAAGGCCGTCACCGACCAGAAGATGCTGGTCGGGATGACGACGCCTGAGCTCAACGAGCGCGTGCTGTACAAGATCCTGACCGAAGGGCATTACCGGCGCCACGTCGAGCGGCTGCGCGCACGGCTCGACGGCGTGCGCGACAAGACCGCGCGGATGCTCGAGCGCACGGGGCTCGGGCTGTTCACGATGCCGGCGGCCGGGATGTTCCTGTGGGCCGACACGGGCGTCGATTCGGACGCGCTCGCGGCCGTCGCGCACGAGGCCGGCTTCCTGCTGACGCCGGGCAGCCTGTTCTCGCCGCAGCAATCGCCGTCGACGTGGATGCGCTTCAATGTCGCGAACTGCGGCGATCCGGCGCTGCCGGGGCTGCTGGCGGGCTATATCGACTCGGCCGTGCGGCGCGCGTCGTGACACGGCGCGGCAGGCCGGCTCTTGAAACTGCGCGTGGCATCCCCAGATACGCGCGCAAACCGCTTGCGCCAGGCGGTTGTCCTTGACGGGCCCGCCGGCCTCGCGCGCCGGGCGCCTGCGCCACACCATTCAAGTTCAAGTAAGAGGAAACAACATCCATGGCACATGAAACGATGAGCTTTCAGGCAGAGGTCAAGCAACTCCTCCACCTGATGATCCATTCGCTCTACAGCAACAAGGAAATCTTCCTGCGCGAACTGGTGTCGAACGCGTCCGACGCGGCCGACAAGCTGCGTTTCGAAGGGCTCGCGGACAACGCGCTGTACGAGAACGATCCGAACCTGCGCATCCGTATCGGCTACGACAAGGCCGCGCGCACGATCACGATCGACGACAACGGCATCGGCATGAGCCGCGACGAGGCGATCGCGAACCTCGGCACGATCGCGCGCTCGGGCACCAAGGAATTCTTCACGAAGCTGTCCGGCGACCAGCAGAAGGATGCGGCGCTGATCGGCCAGTTCGGCGTCGGCTTCTACTCGGGCTTCATCGTCGCGGACAAGATCACCGTCGAGACGCGCCGCGCGGGCCTGCCGGCGAACGAAGCCGTGCGCTGGGAAAGCGCGGGCGAGGGCGATTTCACGATCGACGCGATCGAGCGCGCGCAGCGCGGCACGACGATCACGCTGCACCTGCGCGAAGGCGAGGACGAACTGCTGTCGTCGCACCGCCTGAAGTCGATCATCCAGAAGTACTCCGACCACATCGCGCTGCCGATCCTGATGCAGAAGGAAGAGTGGGATCAGGAAAAGGGCGAGATGGTCCTGAAGGACGAGGACGAGACCGTCAACCAGGCGAGCGCGCTGTGGACGCGTTCGAAGAGCGACGTCACCGACGAGCAGTACACGCAGTTCTACCAGCACATCGCGCACGATCACCAGGATCCGCTCACGTGGACGCACAACCGCGTCGAGGGCCGCAGCGAATACACGCAGCTGCTGTTCGTGCCGGCGCACGCGCCGTTCGATCTGTGGAACCGTGACTATCGCGGCGGCCTGAAGCTGTACGTGAAGCGCGTGTTCATCATGGACGACGCCGAGCAGCTGCTGCCGCAATACCTGCGCTTCGTGAAGGGCGTCGTCGATTCGGCCGACCTGCCGCTGAACGTGTCGCGCGAGATCCTGCAGGAAAGCCGCGACGTGAAGGCGATCCGCGAAGGCGTGACGAAGCGCGCGCTGTCGATGCTCGAAGAGCTCGCGAACGCGGAAGAGGATGCCGGCAAGGAGAAGTACAAGACGTTCTGGAGCGCGTTCGGCCAGGTGCTGAAGGAAGGCCTCGGCGAAGACCACGCGAACCGCGAGCGCATCGCGAAGCTGCTGCGCTTCGCGTCGACCCACGGCGATACCGACGCGCAGGACGTGTCGCTTGCCGACTACGTGTCGCGCATGAAGCCGGAGCAGAGCAAGATCTACTACGTGACCGCCGATACCTGGCAGGCCGCGAAGAACAGCCCGCATCTCGAAGTGTTCCGCAAGAAGGGCGTCGAGGTGCTGCTGCTGACCGACCGCGTCGACGAATGGATGCTGTCGTTCCTGCACGAATTCGACGGCAAGCCGCTCGCGAGCGTCGCGCGCGGCGACCTCGACCTCGGCGAGCTGAACGACGAGGAGAAGAAGGCGCAGGAAGAGGCGGGCGAAGCGATCAAGCCGGTCGTCGAGAAGATGAAGGAAGCGCTCGGCGACAAGGTGAAGGAAGTGCGCGTCACGTTCCGCCTGACCGATTCGCCGTCGTGCCTCGTCGCGGACGACAACGACATGAGCGGCTACCTGCAGCGGATGCTGAAGGCGGCCGGCCAGAACGCGCCGGCGATGCAGCCGATCCTCGAGATCAATCCCGAGCATGCGCTCGTGAAGCAGCTGAATGCCGACAGCGCTGATTTCGGCGACTGGTGCCATCTGCTGTTCGATCAGGCGCTGCTGGCCGAAGGCGGCACGCTCGACGATCCGGCGAGCTTCGTGAAGCGGACCAACGCGCTGCTGCTGTCGCGCGCCGCGTGAACGCACGCATGCGCTTCGACGGCGGCCAGGCCGGCTGGCGGGAGACGCCGCGGCCCGGCTGCTCGCTCGACCAGCGCGACTGGCTGACGCGCGGCGGGTCGCTCACCGCGCATCTCGCGCGGCTCGGCTGCGTGAACGTGCGCGTGACGCGCGAGGCCGTCGACTGCCCGTGGTTCGACGAGCCGGACGCGCTCGCCAGTTCGCCGCGCGCGCCGATGTGGGTGCGCGAGGTGATCCTGTCGGTCGACGGCACGCCGTACGTCGCTGCGCACAGCATCGCGCCGCTCGCCGCCAGCAAGGGCGTGTGGCAGGCAATGCGACGGCTGCGCACGCGGCCGCTCGCGGAATTGCTGTACAGCGATCCGCAGGTCGAGCGCTCGTCGCTCGTCAGCCGGCGCGTGATTGCGGGCCATCCGCTGTATGCGCTCGCGACCCATGCGCTGCAGGGCGAGCGTGCGCCGCATGCGTTCGCCGCGCGGCGCTCGGTGTTCCAGCGTCACGGCAAGCCGTTGATGGTCACCGAGTGCATGCTGCCGGCGCTGTGGCGCCATCTCGCCGCGCACGGCGACGGGCCGCGCTCGGCTGGCCCGGGCGGAGGCGCGTGATGCTGCAGGGCTTTCCGCCCGTCGTCTCGCCGGATACGCACACGATGATCCTCGGCAGCTTTCCGGGCGAGGCGTCGCTCGATGCCGCGCAGTACTACGCGCATCCGCGCAACCAGTTCTGGCGGTTGCTGGGGGCGGTGCTCGGCGAGCCGACGCTTCATGAACTGCCGTACGACGCGCGGCTCGTGTGCGTCCTTACGCACGGCATCGGCATCTGGGATGTCCTCGATGCGTGCCATCGGCAGGGCAGTCTCGATTCTGCGATCCGCAACGCGAAGCCGAACGACTTCGATTCGCTGCGCCAGCATGCGCCGTTGCTGAGGCGCGTGTGCTTCAACGGCAAGACGGCCGGGCGATTTGCCGACGTGATCGGCCAGGCCGGGTACGAGACGCTCGTGCTGCCTTCGTCGAGCCCGGCAAATGCGATGCTTTCGTTCGAGCAGAAGCTCGTGCAGTGGCGCGCACTTCGCGCCTGAGTCGCGTTGGATTCCGAGTATTCGATGTAGCGGTTTCGGGTGGGCGGCATCAGGTGTTCAAGTCGGGATGCGGTTTCAACGCGTTTCGGCTAACACGTGTGAGTTGATTCGACTCGACGGTCAGGCTCGCTGGAAGATCCAGGTTGCTCTCGCTCTACCGGTCAGGGCTTCACCTCGCCTTGCCGGGCGCCCGTGACCGAGGCAATGCGACTTTGTGCGGCGACGAGTTGATCATCGGTGGTCGCCACCAGCCACAGACGCGCATGCTCCTCGATCCGACGGTTGTGGTCCTTCAACGGCCCCATCGCGGCAGCGGCCTTCCAGACCACCGGGCCGACCCGGCTGCTCCTGCCCGACGGCGCGCCTACCAGCAGGCAGTAAGGTCCCAGCGGAAGCGATACGAACGGAAGCGCCGGACTGGCGATCACGCGCCAGTCGATGAAGGGTGTGTCGCTGATCAGCAGCGGCGCGGGCAAGCCGTAGAGCACGCTGAAATCGTACAGCGCCAGCTGCTCCCGCATGCCGACGTAAGTCCGCCGGATGTCGTCGACCACCGCCGCGCGGATCTCGTCCTCGAACATGGGTTCCTGCGCGTAGCGGGCCAATGCCTTGCGGGCCTCCCATTGATACGCGCTGAACAGGCCGATCTCCACGCAATCCTGCACCGCGCGCTGAACCTCCGCCACGGAACCGGCTTCCGCGGGCGTGCCCAACTGAGCCGCCCGCAAAAAGCGGGCAAGTCCCGCCTCGTGGATCGCGGGACCCTCCGCGGATGCGTCGTCGGCAGCGTTCTTGCCCAGGGGCACGTAGGTGTATTTCTCGGCTGCGAAATGCGATTTCTTGCCTTCGTCGAACTTGATTTCGCCATCGACGCAGTCGAGATAGCGCGTCCCGATTCGGCCGTGCTCCCAAACCCAATTTTTCAGGAACGGACGGAGTGGATGCAGTCTGTCGTGATCGGCCATTGAACCTCCAAGTTTTCCCGGTATGAGCCATTCCAGCAACCCGCCGCACACTCCGCACCGTCGCGGGGGCCCGCGCTACAACGCGAGCGTGCCCAGCTCCTCATAGGTACGATGCAGCCAGACCTTGACGCGCTGCCGCTCCAGCAAGCCGAGCCCCGTGGCCGCGCGGTCGGGATGATTGACCGCCGCCCAGAAGCTCGCGCTTTGTCGATCGATCTTCTGCATGGTCGTATCGGGCAGGCGGCGCAGCGTAATCACGCTGGCGCCAAGGGCCTCGGCCCTCTCGCGTTCGCCGGATGCCTCCAGAATCTCGAAGCGATCGCCGCGGACTTCATTCAGCACCAGCACCAGCTTGATTCGTCCGCCGAATTCGTCGAGCCATTGCCGCAGCAGATCGACCGAATCGCGTCCGGTGTCCATCACGTGCCACCACGTCAACGTGAGGCCGTGCTCTTCGGCAAAATCGACTACGTCCGAATCGTCGAGCCACTTGGCGAGCGACTGCCGCGTCTGGGCCGCGAGATCGACCAGTATGCGCCGCTGCGGATCTTCGAGCGCCGATTCCATGACCGGATCGAGGCTGTCATGCTGGTCGAGCACGGCAGGCGCGGCAAAATCGGCGTAGAACCGCAGTAGCGCGCCGTGCGATCGGTCGGTATCGAAGCCTACGAAGGGCATGCTCCGATCGATGAAGTACTGGGCCAGCACGCGGGCCGCGAGCGATTTGCCGACGCCGCCTTTTTCCCCGCCGATGAAGTGGATGTGACTCATGCTTACGAAATCCCGTGTGATTGAGCAGGTATGGCCAGAGCGGATGTTGGCAGGCTTCGATGACGTTACGGTGCCACCGGTCACGTCGAAAGAAAATGCGTGCGCCGCAGCAGCATGCTGTCTGATCAACGGCGGTGTCAAACTGAACAAAATGGCAATCGGTTCTGGCGATTGCAGGGGGCGGTGCCTGGCGGATGCGATGCCGTCGTTCGAGCAGAAGCCGGAGCTTTGACGCGGCCGTTGCTTCACATTATTGCGTCGCGTGGGAGTCGGGACGATTCAGCCGTTCAACAGAGCGCTGCCGCGGCGTATCGATGACGGAAGGAAGGGCGCTGCTGACGAACGGCGACCGCATAGGCTCGTGCGTCGCGCCCGACGCTCAATCGTCCTTGCCCCATCGCCATCCGGGCTTCTCGCCCTTGAGCCAGCAGACGGCGGTGAGCAGCGCGACCAGTACCACGATGCAGGCGCCGTACGCCACCGGCGAGCGTTGTGGCGGCGCGAGCCATGCACTCGCGAGGATGCCGATCGCGAACAGCAGCAGCACGACCCACCCTTGCCACGCGATAGGCAATCCCCATCCCCATCCGTAGCGTTTCGCGGGAAACCAGATTTTCTTGTCGTTCGAGGTCATGCGATTCCTCGTCGTCAATGGTAGTCGCTTTCTCGTTGGTGGCGGACTGCGAGGATCGTCACCGTCCGGCTGTCATCGATCTCGAATAACGCGACGTAGCCGGATACGCCGAATGGAATGATCAGTTCCCGGAGAAACGGCATGGACGGATGAACTTTGCGGCAGGTAAACGGCGACGATTCGAGCGTGGCGATTCCTGACGTTATGGCCGCCAACGCGCGTTCTGCCACTTCGACCTCCGCATCGTCACGGTCGACGACGAAAGCATAAAGCCGGTCCAGGTCGTCCGATGCGGCGGACGTAAAGCGAACCGTACAGGTCATCGAGCCTGTCGCTTTCTGTCACGCAGCGTATCGAGTCGTCGCCCCAGTCGTTCCAGCACTTCGACCGAAGAGACATACTCGCCGGTCCGTCGAGCATCGTCGCGTGATGCTATGCCGCGCGCGATGAATTCGCTTTGGAAACGTCGACGTTCGACGCCTTCGCGAATCGATTGCTCGACGAAGCTCGACAGCGTTTCGCCTTCCTGAAGGACATTCTCGGCGGCATCGCGTAATTCCGGTTCGACCCGGACAGACGGAAAAGTCGCAGTTTTCATCGTGGCCTCATTTGCATCGCAATTGCGATGCATTATCCCGCACGTCCATGCTGCCTGCAAGTCGCCCGAACGGCCGCTCGACCGACCGCTCTCGCCGCCGGCGGCTCATCCCCCACCAATGCTATCCTCTCGTCCGCTAAAACCAGCATCACCCCAGCGAGATTCAATCATGACCCGACTGATCAAGCGCGCGTCCGCCGAGGCGCGTGCGTTCAAGCAAGGCAAGCCGTCCTCGTACAACGGCTCCGAAAAACTCCAGCCGCCGCGCGTGAAGCGCCGCCCGGACATCGACGAACACGACGACGTGCCGGTGCTCGAAGCGCCGCGCAAGCCGCGTTTCGCGCCCGTGACGTTCTCCGAAGAGGGCGGCGTGCGCTTCCTGCACTTCGGCACGGAATGGGTGCAGGGCGCGATGCGGATCTCGAAGCCGCTGCACATCGAACTCGAATACGCGCAGCAGATGATGGCGTGGCTGCTGTTCCTCGAAACGCCCGAGCGGATCGTCCAGCTCGGGCTCGGCACCGGCGCGCTGACCAAGTTCTCGCACCGTTTCCTGCCGAACGCGAAGGTCGAGGCCGTCGAGCTGAACCCGGCCGTGATCGTCGCCGCGCGCACGATGTTCGCGCTGCCGTCCGACGACGCGCGTCTCGTCGTGCATGAAGCCGACGCGTGGGACTTCGTCAACGACCCGGCCAACCGCGGCACCACGGGGGCGATCCAGATCGACCTGTACGACGCGACCGCGCGCGGCCCGGTGCTCGACAGCGTCGCGTTCTACCGCGCGGTGCGCGGCTGCCTCGCCGACGCAGGCATCGCGACGATCAACCTGTTCGGCGATCATCCGAGCTTCGTACGCAACATGAAGCACCTGAACGCGGCATTCGATCACCGCGTGATCGCGCTGCCCGAAGTGCACGACGGCAACCGGATCGCGATCGCGTTCTCGGGCCCTGCGCTCGACGTGCCGTTCGCGCAGCTGGACGCACGCGCGACGCTGATCGAGGACACGCTGAAGCTGCCCGCACGCAAGTGGGTGAAAGCTTTGAAAGAAACGACCGGCGCCCGCGACGCGTCGTTCGCGATCTGACGCTTCATGCACCGGCGACAGGCCGGTGCAACCATGCGACAAGGGGCGGATCACCTCGGGTTCGCCCCCGCTTGACCGCATGCTCGCGGCTCCTATACTGGCGCGAAGCCAGGGGAGCCGCAGCCTACCCGTTTCGCCGCTCCTCTCGGTGCCGTACCCGCTCAACACAAGATCGATAACCGGGAAAGAAGAGGAGACGTCATGGCTCACGATGCCGACGCCAACCGAGCCGCCAAGCGCTGGCTCTGGCTGCTGGTACTGCCGCTGATCGCGATGGTCTGGGTACCGTCGTACAGCAAGATCGAACCGCAGTTGTTCGATTTTCCGTTTTTCTACTGGTACCAGTTGCTGTGGGTCTTCATCAGCGCGGTGATCACCGCGTTCGTCTATTTCAAGACCAAGAACGCGTGGAAGGCGAGCGGCCCGCAGGGAGGTGGGCAATGAATCTCGGCGCAACCTTCGTCTTCGTCCTGCTGTTCATCGGCGTCACGATCATCGGCTTCCTGGCCGCGAACTGGCGGCGCGGCGATCTCGCCCATCTCGACGAATGGGGCCTCGGCGGACGCCGCTTCGGCACGATCGTCACGTGGTTCCTGCTCGGCGGCGACCTCTACACGGCCTACACGTTCGTCGCGGTGCCCGCGCTCGTGTTCGGCGCCGGCGCGATGGGCTTCTTCGCACTGCCTTATACGATCCTGATCTATCCGTTCGCGTTCGTCGTATTCCCGAAGCTGTGGAGCATCGCGAAGCGGCACGGCTACGTGACGGCCGCCGACTTCGTCAACGCGCGCTACGGCAGCCGGATGCTCGCGCTCGCGATCGCGGTGACGGGCATCGTCGCGACGATGCCGTACATCGCGTTGCAGCTCGTCGGCATCGAAGTGGTGATCGGCGCGCTCGGCTTCGATACGACCGGCTTCGTCGGCGACCTGCCGCTGATCATCGCGTTCGCGATCCTTGCCGCGTACACGTACACGTCGGGGCTGCGCGCGCCGGCCATGATCGCGATCGTGAAGGACGTCCTGATCTACATCACGATCGCGGCTGCCGTCATCGTGATCCCGGCGAAGCTCGGCGGCTTCGGGCACATCTTCGCGAGCGTGCCGCCTGCGAAGCTGCTGCTGAAGGCGCCCGATGCAATGAGCCTGAACGGCTACAGCGCGTACGCGACGCTCGCGATCGGCTCGGCGCTCGCGCTGTTCCTGTACCCGCACTCGGTCACGGCAATCCTGTCGTCGTCGTCGGGCAACTCGATCCGCCGCAACATGGCGATGCTGCCCGCGTACTCGTTCGTGCTCGGCCTGCTCGCGCTGCTCGGCTACATGGCGCTCGCGTCGGGCGTGAAGGACATGCCGCAGTATGCGCCGTACTTCAAGGCGTTCGGCCCGAACTTCGCGGTGCCCGCGCTGTTCCTCGAGTATTTCCCGTCGTGGTTCGTCGGCGTCGCGTTCGCGGCGATCGGCATCGGCGCGCTGGTGCCGGCGGCGATCATGTCGATCGCGGCCGCGAACCTGTACACGCGCAACATCCACCGCGAGTTCGTGAACCGCAACATGTCGCACGACCAGGAGACGCACGTCGCGAAGCTCGTGTCGCTGATCGTGAAGGTCGGCGCGGTCGCGTTCATCCTCGGGCTGCCGCTGACCTACGCGATCCAGCTGCAGTTGCTCGGCGGGATCTGGATCATCCAGACGCTGCCCGCGATCGTGCTCGGCCTGTACACGCGCGTGCTCGACCATCGCGGCCTGCTGGCCGGCTGGGCCGCCGGCATCGTGTGCGGCACGTGGATGGCGATCTCGCTGAAGCTGGCCAGCTCCATCTTCACGATCCACCTGTTCGGCCTCGCGATTCCCGGCTACGCAGCGGTGTGGTCGCTGATCGTGAACCTCGTGGTGGCGGTGGCGGTGAGCGTGCTGGTGCGCGTGATGGGCATGGCGCATGCGGAAGACCGCACGCGGCCGGAGGATTATCTCGACGTCGTCGAAGGCTGATACGGACCGTGCGCGGCCGCGTGCCACGCACGCGTCGCGCAGCAACGAAAACGCCCGCCCCTGCAAAGGTGGCGGGCGTTCCTTTTTGCGTCAGCCCTGCGCGCGTTTCGCGAGATCCTCGCGTTGCGACAGGTCTTCGACGTTGACCATCCAGTGCACGCCGAAACGATCCTTCGCCATGCCGAAGCCGAGCGCCCAGAACGTCTTGCCGAACGGCATCGTCACTTCGCCGCCGTCGGCGAGCGCATTGAACAGCTTCTGGCCTTCCTCGACCGTCGCCGGATTCAGCGACAGCGAATAGCCGGCGTGCGCGGCGCCCGCCGGCTGGCTGCAGTCGCCGTCGGAGCACATGATCATCGAGTCGCCGATCGTGAAGCTCGCGTGCATCACCTTGTCGGCCATCTCCGGCGTCATCGGGTAGTCGGGGTTCGGCGGCGCATCCTTGAAGTGCATCTTGAACATCGTCTTCGCGCCGAGTGCCTTTTCGTAGAACTGAAGGGCTTCGTCGGCGCGACCGTAGAACGTCAGGTACGGTTGGACTTGCATCGTTGTCTCCTGTGATGGGCCGGGCCCGCGTGTCGGTGCGGGTTCGGCGTCGTGCAAGATTGACTGGGAAAGGGCGCGTCGGGAGGCGGCCGGGGCACCCGTGACGTGGATTGTAGTGCGCGCGCTTGACGATGGAATGAAAAATAAAAACGGCCGCGAACATCGTGTTCGCGGCCGTGTGCGGCGTGCGTGCTGACGGCTGTTGTCAGTGTTGCTGACAGCCGCTGACGCCCGTTGCGACTCAGCGCAGCGCGTCGATCAGCTTTTCGAGCTTCACCGCATCGGCGGCGAATACGCGGATGCCTTCGGCGAGCTTTTCGGTCGCCATCGCTTCGTCGTTCAGCTGGAAGCGGAACGATGCCTCGTCGATTGCGACGCGCTCGGACGGCTTGTCCTGCAGCGATTCCGGCGACAGCTTGCGCGCGACCGTCTCATTGCTCTCCTGCAGCTTCTGCAGCAAATCGGGACTGATCGTCAGCAGGTCGCAGCCGGCGAGTTCGGTGATCTGGCTGGTCGTGCGGAAGCTCGCGCCCATCACTTCGGTCGTGTAGCCGAACGTCTTGTAGTACGTGTAGATGCGGCGCACCGACTGCACGCCCGGATCGTTCGCGCCGCCGTCTTTCTCTTCGTTCCATGCCGCGCCGGCCTGCTTCTTGTACCAGTCGTAGATGCGGCCGACGAACGGCGAGATCAGTTGCGCGCCGGCTTCCGCGCACGCGGCGGCCTGCACGAGCGAGAAAAGCAGGGTCATGTTGCACTTGATCCCTTCCTTCTGCAGCACCTCGGCCGCACGGATGCCTTCCCACGTCGATGCGAGCTTGATCAGGATGCGCTCGCGGCCGACGCCGGCTGCTTCGTACAGCTTGATGAGCTCGCGGCCCTTGTCGATCGAGCGCTGCGTGTCGAATGACAGGCGTGCGTCGACTTCGGTCGACACGCGGCCCGGGATCAGCTTCAGGATCTCGGTGCCGAATGCGATCAGCAGGCGGTCGATGATGAAATCGGCGCTTTCGTTGCGATGATCGCGGACGGTTTTCTCGAGGATCGGCTTGTACGCATCCTTCTGGACGGCTTTCAGGATCAGCGACGGGTTGGTGGTCGCGTCCTGCGGCTTGTATTGCGCAAGCTGCTGGAAATCGCCCGTGTCGGCGACGACGGTCGTGTACTGCTTCAGCTGGTCGAGTGCGGTAGTCATGGCGATTCGGAAGAAGGGCGCGGGGCGCCGGGTTCTCACGGGCCGCGCGAGCGCGGCGGCGAAGCGAAGCGGCGCAGGGCACCGCTTCCGATCCATCATTTTAGGCCCGATTCGTGTCGAGCACGTTTTGGCGTGCCCGAGGCGTGCCGCAACACGCGGCGAGCCGCGTCACGCGGGGCGTCTGGCGTTCAGGATCACCTGCGTGACGATCCCCGCGACGAGCCCCCAGAACGCCGAGCCGATCGACAGCAGCGTGAGGCCCGACGCGGTGACCATGAACGTGACGAGCGCGGCTTCGCGCTGCTTGACGTCCTGCATCGCGTTCGCGAGCCCGCTCATGATCGAGCCGAACAGCGCGAGCGCGGCGACCGATACCACGAGCGCCTTCGGCAGCGCGGCGAACAGCGCGGCGATCGTCGCGCCGAAGATGCCGGCGACCAGGTAGAAGGTGCCGCACCACACGGCGGCCGTGTAGCGCTTCGCATGATCCTCGTGCGCTTCGGGGCCCGTGCAGATCGCGGCCGTGATCGCTGCAAGGTTCACGCCGTGCGAGCCGAACGGCGCGAGCAGCAGCGATGCGAGGCCGGTCGTCGCAATCAGCGGCGACGACGGTGTCCGGTAGCCGTCCGCGCGCAGCACCGCGATGCCCGGCACGTTCTGCGACGCCATCGCGACGACGAACAGCGGAATGCCGATGCTGACGATCGACGCGATCGAGAACGCGGGCATCGTGAACACGGGCTGCGCGAGCGCGATGTGGAAGCGGCTGAAGTCGAGCAGGCCGAGCCCGCCGGCCACCGCCGTGCCGACGATCAGCGTCGTCACGATTGCATAGCGCGGCACAAGGCGCTTGACGATCAGGTAGGTGAAGAACATCGCGAGCACGAGCGCGGTCTGGAACTGCGCGGCGCGGAAGATCTCGATGCCGATCTCGAACAGGATGCCCGCGAGCAGCGCGGCCGCGATGCCGGCCGGAATGCGCTTCATCAGCGTGTCGAACAGGCCGCTCACGCCGACGGCCGTCAGCAGCAGCGCGCACACGACGAACGCGCCGATCGCCTCGCCGTAGGGCACGCCGGGCAGCGATGCGATCAAGAGCGCGGCGCCGGGCGTCGACCACGCGACGACGACGGGCGCGCGAAACCGCAGCGACAGGCCGATCGTCGTCACCGCCATGCCGATCGACAGTGCCCAGATCCACGACGAGATCTGCGCATCGGTGAGATGGGCGGCGCGGCCGGCCTGGAACATCAGCACGAGCGAGCTCGTGTAGCCGGTCATCATCGCGACGAAGCCGGCGACGAGCGCCGACACGGACGTATCGGCGAAAAAGCGGCGGCCGCCGGCGCGGCTGGCGCTCGCGGTGGGCGAGGTGTTCATGCTATCTCCGGGGGGAGGCCGCTCGGACGCGGCCTTTGTATCTGCGACGGGGTTGCGTTACTTGCTGAGTGCGCGCATCGCGGTTTCGAGGCCGGCGAGCGTAAGCGGATACATGCGATGGCCGAGCAGGTCGCGAATCACCGCGACCGACTGCCGGTATTCCCATAGCCGCTCGGGCTCCGGGTTCAGCCACGCATGATGGGGGAACTGGTCGGCGAGGCGGCGCAGCCACACGGCGCCGGCCTCCGGGTTGTTGTATTCGACCGAGCCGCCGGGCTGCAGCACTTCGTACGGGCTCATCGTCGCGTCGCCGACGAAGATCAGCTTGTAGTCGGGCGTGAACTTGTGGAGCACGTCCCATGTCGCGGTGCGCTCCGAGTGGCGGCGACGGTTGTTCTTCCACAGGTGGTCGTACACGCAGTTGTGGAAGTAGAAGAATTCGAGATGCTTGAATTCGGCCTTCGCGGCCGAGAACAGCTCTTCGGTGCGCTTGATGTGGTCGTCCATCGAGCCGCCGACGTCGAGCAGCATCAGCACCTTCACGTTGTTGTGGCGCTCGGGCACCATCCGCAGGTCGAGCCAGCCGGCGTTCGCGGCCGTGCTGCGGATCGTGCCGGGCAGGTCGAGCTCCTCGGCCGCGCCTTCGCGCGCGAAGCGGCGCAGCCGCCGCAGCGCGACCTTGATGTTGCGCGTGCCGATCTCGACCGAATCGTCGTAGTCGCGATAGGCGCGTGCTTCCCACACCTTCACCGCGGTGCGGTTGCCGTTCGACGGGCCGCCGATGCGCACGCCCTCCGGGTTGTAGCCGCCGTGCCCGAACGGCGACGTGCCGCCCGTGCCGATCCACTTGTTGCCGCCTTCGTGGCGTTCCTTCTGCTCGTCGAGCAGCGCCTTCAGGCGCTCCATCAGCTTGTCGAGCCCGCCCATCGCCTCGATCTGCGCCTTTTCCTCCGGCGACAGCTCGCGCTCCAGCCGCTTCTCGAGCCAGTCGAGCGGAATGTCGAACGCTTCGGACGGCAGCGTGGACACGCCGTGGAAATACGCGCCGAACGCCTGGTCGAACTTGTCGAAGTACTGCTCGTCCTTGACGAGCGTCATCCGCGCGAGGAAGTAGAACGCGTCGATCGACGGCGAGATCAGCCCGGCCTTCAGCGATTCGAGCAGCGTCAGGTATTCCTTCACCGAGACGGGCAGCTTGGCTGCGCGCAGCGCGTAGAAGAAATTGAGCAGCATGGCCGGGCCTTCGCGGGTGAGGGGGATTACCGGTTGTGCCGGTTCATGTAGACGAGCCGTTCGAGCAGGCTCAGGTCCTGCTCGTTCTTCAGCAGCGCGCCCGCGAGCGGCGGCACGATCTGCTTCGCGTCCGCGCCGCGCAGCGCATCGGCCGGGATGTTCTCGGCGAGCAGCAGCTTCAGCCAGTCGAGCAGCTCGGACGTCGACGGCTTCTTCTTCAGACCCGACACGCCGCGCAATTCGAAGAAACTCTCGAGCGCCGCGCGCAGCAGCTCCTCGCGGATGTCGGGGAAGTGCACCGCGACGATCTTCTGCATCGTCGACGGATCGGGAAACTGGATGTAGTGGAAGAAGCAGCGGCGCAGGAACGCGTCGGGCAGCTCCTTCTCGTTGTTCGACGTGATGATGACGAGCGGGCGGTGCTTCGCGCGCACCGTCTCGCGCGTCTCGTACACGTGGAACTCCATCCGGTCGAGCTCGCGCAGCAGGTCGTTCGGGAATTCGATGTCGGCCTTGTCGATCTCGTCGATCAGCAGCACGCTCGGCTGCTCGGCGTCGAACGCCTGCCACAGCACGCCCTTGACGATGTAGTTCGAGATGTCCTTCACGCGCTCGTCGCCGAGCTGCGAGTCGCGCAGCCGCGATACGGCGTCGTATTCGTACAGGCCCTGCTGCGCCTTGGTGGTCGACTTGATGTGCCACTGCAGCAGCGGCATGTCGAGCGCGGCGGCGACTTCCTCGGCGAGCATGGTCTTGCCGGTGCCGGGCTCGCCCTTGATCAGCAGCGGGCGTTGCAGCGTCAGCGCGGCGTTGACCGCGAGCTTCAGATCGTCGGTGGCGACGTACTGCGAGGACCCTTCGAAACGCATGGCGGCGCTCTTCTTCATCGGGGAAAAAACCCAGTATAAGTCAGAAGGGCTGTCCGGTTGGGCCGCGCCCGCGTATCGTTGCGGGGCTGTGGCGGGGCGAACGGGGCCGCCGTATGGACGCGTTCCCCGCCGACGCGGTACAATCTGGCCGTTTTTTTTGGCCTGCGTGGCGATCCGATAAGCAAAACGGCGCGGGCCGTTGCCGCTTTGGCGCCAGTTTCCCCTCAAGCTAGGTTACAAGAGCTATGAACAAATTCGTCGGCAAACACGTGGTTGTCGCAGCGCTCGTGGCGCTCGCGGGCAGCGCGCAGGCGGCCGGTGTGGTCGGCAACCCGAAGGACGGGGCGGGCAAGGCCGCCATGTGCATCGGTTGCCACGGCATCCAGGACTACCGCGCGGCGTATCCGGAGGTCTACCGGGTGCCCGTCCTCGGCGGCCAGAACCAGCAATATCTCGAGAACGCGCTGAAGGCCTACCGCAAGAAGGATCGTCACTTCCCGTCGATGAATGCGATCGCCGGTTCGCTGACGGACCAGGACATCGCGGATCTGTCGGCGTACTACGCCGCGCAGAAGGCCGACACGAAGGACAACCCCTACAAGTAAAGCGCGCGCCGCCGATCTCTCCGGCGGGACAGGAGCATTCATGAACAACGCATTCAAGACGGCGGCGGTGGCACTGGCGGCCGGCCTCGCGATCGGTACCGCGCACGCAGCGGACATCACGAAGGGCAAGGAACTGGTCGAATCGCACAACTGCGCGGCCTGCCACGGCGCGCAGCTGAACAAGCCGATCAACGCCGAATACCCGCGCCTGGCCGGCCAGCACGCCGACTACCTCGTGTGGGCGATGCGCCAATACCAGATGGGGCTGACGAACCCGCTGCTCGGTCGCAACAACGCGATCATGCAGGCACAGGTGCAGAACCTGTCGGTCAGCGACATGAAGGACATCGCGTCCTACATCGAGTCGCTGAAGGAAACCGATCTCGTGTTCAAGAAGTAAGCGCGACGGGCCTCACGGGCGCTCGCAGCAACAATACCCCGCCTCGGCGGGGTATTTTTTTGCCGGCGACCGGGCGGAACCCGGGGCGGACGTACGGGCGCCGTGCGCTTAGTCGCGCGACGCGCGGCGCAGGATGCGCTGCAGGTACGCGTCGGTATCGGGCGGCGTGTTCGTGCGCTGCGCTTCCCAGATCGTCTCGCCGAGGCATTCCATGATCGCGTGCTGCGCATCGTGGGTCGAGTCGAGCTTCGCGGCCAGCTTGTCGTGCGCGGCGCGGATGCCGGGCGGCTGGTCGATCGACAACTGCTCGCTGATCGCGAGGTGCATCGACAGGTGCAGGAACGGGTTCGTCCGGCCTTCCTCGGGCGTGTAGTTGCGCGCGGCCGCACCGTCGGCATCGGCGAGCTCGTCGTGGTATTCGGGATGCTCGACGATCCAGTCGGCTGCGATCGCTTCCAGCGGCGTCAGGATCTCGCCCGCGCGCTGCTTGCGCCAAGTCTCGGTGAAAAAGCGACGCACATCGTCGCGGCTTGGATTGAACATGGTGGGGAAACGTCGTGATTCGGGCGGCGTCATGCCGCGTCGCGCATTGTACGCCGGGTCGGCGGACGGTGCTGGCGGCGAGCGAGGACGACCCGTGCGGGGCTGGCCGGCCGCCGCTGCACCGCTACACTCCGACGACTCCCGTCACGGCGCCTCGCTCACCCGTTTCATCATGACCGCTACCGTCCGCCCATCGTCCGCCGCCCTGCAGGGCACGCTCTACGTCGCGTTGTCCGCCGCCGCGTTCGGCGCGATGGCGATTTTCGGCCGCTACGCATATGCGGCCGGCGTCGACGTGCTCGGGCTGCTGATCGTGCGCTTCGCGATCGGCGGTGCGGTGCTTGCCGCGATCGCACGGCACCGCCGCGTCGCATGGCCGCGCGGGCGCGCGCTCGTGCCGCTCGTGGCAATGGGCGCGGCCGGCTACGTCGGGCAGTCGTTCTGCTATTTCAGCGCGCTGCAGCACGCGCAGGCGAGCCTCGTCGCGCTGCTGCTGTACCTGTATCCGGCGTTCGTCACGCTGCTGGCCGCGTGGTGGCTCGGCGAACGCCTGACGCGCGCGAAGGCCGTCGCGCTCGTGCTGTGCGTCGCGGGCTCCGCGCTGATGGTCGGCGGCGGGCACGGCGAGCCGCTCGGGATCGCGCTCGCGCTGGCGGCCGCGGTGATCTACTCGCTGTACATCGTCGGCGGCACGAAGGCGACGCGCGGCGTCGATCCGCTCGCGACGACCGCGATCATCTGCCTGTCGGCCACCGCGACGCTCGTGGCGATCGCCGTCGTGCGGACCGCGGCGTTCGGCGTGCCGCCGCGCTGGCCCGCGACGGGCGGCGGCTGGGCGTCGATGCTCGCGATCGCGCTGGTATCGACGGTCGCGGCGATGCTCGCATTCTTCGCCGGGCTCGAGCGGCTCGGGGCCGCGCGCACGTCGATGCTGTCGACGCTCGAACCGGTCGTGACGGTCGCGCTCGCGGCGCTGCTGTTCGGGGAGGCGCTGTCGCCGCTGCAATGGGCGGGCGGTGTCGCGATTCTGGCGGCCGTGCTGGCGCTCGTGCGCGCAGGCGGCGCGGCGGCCGACGACGCGACGGCGACATCCAACGCGTAGCCGCAGAGGCGGAAGCCGGGTATGCCAGTGCGGCACCTACGGAATCGGACGGTGCCGGCGCGGTTCGGTGCGGCGCATGTCCGTTGCGCCGGATGCTTACTCGTTGGGCGGCGGCGTCTTCGGCCGGAATTCGCACAGCGGCTCGATCGCGCAGTGCCAGCACTCGGGCTTGCGCGCCTTGCACACATAGCGCCCGTGCAGGATCAGCCAGTGATGTGCGTCCTGCAGGAATTCCTTCGGCGTGAATTTCTCGAGTGCGGCCTCGACGGCCCGCACGTCCTTGCCCGGTGCGAGCCCCGTACGGTTCGCGACGCGGAAGATATGCGTGTCGACCGCGATCGTCGGCTGGCCGAACGCGGTGTTCAGCACGACGTTCGCGGTCTTGCGGCCGACGCCCGGCAAGCCTTCCAGCGCTTCGCGATCGGCCGGCACCTCGCCGTCGTAGCGCTCGAGCAGGATCCGGCACGCCGCGACCACGTTTTTCGCCTTGGTGCGATAGAGACCGATCGTCTTGATGTACTCGGTGACGCCTTCCTCGCCAAGCGCGACGATTTGTCGCGGAGTGTTCGCGACCGGGAACATCTTCCGCATCGCCTTGTTGACCGACACGTCGGTCGCCTGCGCGGACAGCATCACGGCGATCAGCAACTCGAACGGTGTCGAGTATTCGAGCTCGGTGGTCGGATGCGGATTGAGGCTCTGCAGCGTTTCGTAGATCGCGCGTCGTTTGCTGGCGTTCATGGAGCGTTCTTGTCGGGCGGCGCGGAGGGGCTGCCTGGGTCGTCGTTGCCTGCGTCGTTCTCTTGATCGTTGCCGCCTGCAGCCGCGGCGTCGGCGTCGGCGTCGCGCTGCGCCTGCTGTTCGGCGAGCCGCTTGCGGCGCGCTTCGGCCGCGTCGATCTGCGCCTGGACGGCCGCGCTCACGCCTTCGGTGTTCTTCGGCCCGGCGCCTTGCCCGGACAGTTCTTCCTTCTTCTTGCGCGCACGCTCGAGCGCGGCGGCGATGATCGCGCGTTTCTTCGCGTCGGCGTCGTCGGCGGCCGGTGCGGCTGCGGGGGCGTCCGGCTGCGTCGCAGGGTGCTCCGCGGCCGGCTTCGCGGCACTGGCCGCGCGGCGTGCGGCGGCGCGCGCCTCGGCGGCTTCACGCTCGCGGCGCTGGCGCGCGAGCCGCAGGTCGTGGCGTTCGCGCGCGGCATCGGCCTGCGCCTGCGACCATGCATCCCAGCCGGTGCGCTCGCCGGTCACCGGCAGCATCGCGATGCAGTCGACCGGGCAGGGCGGCACGCACAGATCGCAGCCGGTGCACTGCGCCTCGATGATCGTGTGCATCTGCTTCGGCGCGCCGACGATCGCGTCGACCGGGCACGCCTGCATGCACAGCGTGCAGCCGATGCACAGGTTTTCGTCGATGAAGGCGACGGCGCGCGGATGCTCGCTGCCGTTGACGGGATTCAGCGGAATCACCGGTTTGCCGAGCAGGCCCGCGAGGCGCGCGATGCCTTCGGCGCCGCCGGGCGGGCACTGGTTGTAGTTCGCGTCGCCGGCGGCGATCGCCTCGGCGTACGGACGGCAGCCGTTATAGCCGCACTTCGTGCATTGCGTCTGGGGAAGCAGATCTTCGATGCGATCCGCGAGTGTTTTGGAGTCGGTCACGGTGACAACGGGCGCAGCGGCGCCGAATGGCTCTCGGCCGCGTCGGGCGCAGCCGGAAAGGTTTGCCAAAGCTCGATTATCGCCGATTTCCCGCATTGCGCTGGACGCCGTCTGTGCGCATAATCGAACCGCTTTTTTGCAGGGGCTCAGCAGGAGGGCGGCCGCACGCGGCGCGCCCGTTCCAGGGCGGCCGGCGCCAACGCGGTGGGGGTGTCGGTCCGGATCAAGCGGCTCACATAGCAAAGCGCCACCATGAATCAGCCAAAAATCAAAAGAGATCCTGAAGGTACGCGCCGCCGCATCCTGATGGCGGCAGCCGAAGAGTTCGCGAGTGGAGGGCTGTTCGGCGCACGCGTCGACCAGATTGCGCGGCGGGCCGAAACCAACGAGCGCATGCTCTATTACTACTTCGGCAGCAAGGAGCAGCTGTTTACGGCGGTGCTCGAACACGCGTTCTCTGCGCTGACCGAGGCCGAGCGCGTGCTCGATCTCGACGGCGTCGCGCCGGTCGAAGCGGTCACGCGGCTCGCGCATTTCGTTTGGGACTACTACCGCGACCATCCGGAGCTGCTCAGGCTCATCAACAACGAGAACCTGCACGAGGCGCGCTACCTGCACAAGTCGACGCGGATCCGCGAGATGATGTCGCCGATCGTCGCGAAGCTCGGCAACGTGCTGATGCGCGGCCAGAAGGCCGGGCTGTTCCGCAGCGACATCGATCCGCTGCGCTTCTACGTGACGCTGTCGGGGCTCGGCTACTACATCGTGTCGAACCGCTTCACGCTCGCCGCGACGCTCGGCCGCGATTTCACCGATACCGACGAGCGCGCGGAGATGGTCCGGATGAACACCGAGGTGCTGCTCGCGTATCTGCTGCGGCGCTGACGCGGCGAACGAACGAGCCGATGAGCCGCCCGCGCGCGGCCGCAGCCGGATAAAAAAACGCCGCCGTTGCGCCAGGCAACGGCGGCGTTTTTGCGTCGGAACGCGACGCGTCAGGCGGCCTTGCGGGCTCGCACGGTCTTGGCGCGCGGGCTGCCTGCCGCGCGTTTCGCGGCGGGCGCGGCCTTTGCGGCGGGCGTCCTGGCGGGCGCGACCGTCACGGCTGGCGCCTTTGCGCGCGTGCGTTTCGCGGCGGTGGCGCGCACGGCCGTTTCCGGCTCCGGCTTGGTGGCCGGCACGACGCCGATCGCGGTCGCATCCTGGGCATCGACGGGCAACTTCGTCGCGCCGTGCTTCGGCTCCGGCGCATGCTCGCGGATGAAGTCGCGCAACTGCGGATAGATGATCGTGCGCCAGCGTCGGCCCGAGAAGATCCCGTAGTGGCCGCATTTTTCGGCGGTCAGGCTGCGGCGGTCGTCTTGCGGGATGCCCGTGCAAAGCTCGTGCGCGACGTGCGTCTGGCCGCTGCCCGAGATGTCGTCGAGTTCGCCCTCGATCGTCATCAGTGCGGTGTGCTTGATGTCCTGCGGCCGCACGCGCTCGCCTTCGACGTCCCACGTGCCTTCCGCGAGCCGGAACTCCTGGAATACGACGCGGATCGTCTCGAGGTAATACTCGGCGGCCATGTCGAGCACCGCGTTGTACTCGTCGTAGAACTGGCGGTGCGCTTCGGCGTCTTCCTCGTCGCCGCGCAGCAGGCTCTGGTAGAAATCCCAGTGCGACTGCGCATGCCGTTCCGGGTTCATCGCGACGAAGCCGGTGTGCTGCAGGAAGCCCGGATAGACCTGGCGGCCTTCGCCCGGATAGTTCGCGGGCACCGTGTGGATCACGTTGTTCTCGAACCACGCGGTCGAGTGCTGCGTCGCGAGCGAGTTCACCGACGTCGGGCTGCGGCGCGCGTCGATCGGGCCGCCCATCATCGTCATCGTGAGCGGCGTATCCTCGCCGCGGCTCGCCATCAGCGAGATCGCCGCGAGCACCGGCACCGTCGGCTGGCATACCGAGATCACGTGCAGGTTGCGCGCGCCGATGTGACGGATGAATTCCTGGATGTACGCGATGTAGTCGTGCAGGTGGAACGGGCCCGTCTCGACCGGCACCATCCGTGCGTCGATCCAGTCGGTGATGTAGACCTTGTGATCCTGCAGCAGCGTGCGCACCGTGTCGCGCAGCAGCGTCGAGTGGTGGCCCGACAGCGGCGCGCAGACCAGCACGACCGGCTCGTCCTTCAGTTGCGTGACCGCATCGGCATCATCCGAGTAGCGCTTGAAACGCAGCAGCCGGCAGAACGGCTTCTCGATGATCGTCTGCTCGACGATCGGGATGTTGTGGCCGTCCTTGACGATCTGATGAAGGTTGAATTCAGGTTTCTCGTAATCCTTGCCGAGCCGGTACATCAGTTCGTAGGCGGCGGCCATCCGGGTTGCGCCGGGCATCAGCGAGAACGGGCTGGACGGGTTGGCGAACGATTTGGACGCGGCCTGGGCCCAGGCCGTGAGCGGGCTCAGCATGGCCCGCTGGAATTCGTGCAATTGGTAAAGCATGCAGACTACTCCCGCGTGGGGGACGGTGCGCAAGGGCGGCGTGGGGCGTCGCGGCGTGCCGTAGGGGTCAGCGGCCGGCCATGGTGCACTGCGGCCGGACAATCGCGTCGATCATATCGGACAACGATGGGTGGTGCAATGCAACATTTCCCCGATTTTTCATCAAACTTTTGCGATTTGACGATCTCTGACCAAGCCGCCCGCGCCCCCGTCCGGCCGCCCGTCAACGCCCCGTCGCCACGGCCGGCGCGGGCTGGCCGGCCGCGCGCGCCATCGCGTCTTCGTGGTGCATCAGGTTCATCGCGGTATGCACGAGCGCCACGTGCGAGAACGCCTGCGGGAAGTTGCCGACGAGCCGTCCGGCGACCGGGTCGTACTCTTCCGCGAGCAGCCCGAGGTCGTTCGACAGCGAGAGCAGCCGGCTGAACAGCCGGTGCGCGTCGTCGATCCGGCCGAGCAGCGCGTAGTTGTCGACCAGCCAGAAGCTGCACGCGAGAAACGTGCCTTCGCCGGGCGGCAGGCCGTCGTCGTACTCGGTCGTGCGGTAGCGCATCACGAGCCCGTCGTGCAGCAATTCTCGCTCGATCGCCTCGACCGTGCCGACGATCCGCGGGTCCTCCGGCGGCAGGAAGCCGAGCAGCGGCATCAGCAGCACGCTCGCGTCGAGCTCGTCGCTGCCGTAGCTCTGCGCGAACGCCTGCTTGCCTTCGTGCCATGCGTTGGCGCAGACGTCGGCATGGATCTGCTCGCGCAGCGCGCGCCAGCGGTCGAGCGAACCGGGCAGCCGGAACATTTCCGCCGACTTGATCGCACGGTCGAACGCGACCCACGCCATCACCTTCGAGAACGTGAAATGGAGACGGCCGCCGCGCGTTTCCCAGATCCCTTCGTCGGGTTCCCGCCAGATCTTCTCGAGATGATCGAGCAGCGCGCACTGCACGGACCAGACCGTGTCGTCGGCCTGCAGGCCGCCCACGCGCGCGAGGTGCAGCGCGGCCATCACCTCGCCGAACACGTCGAGCTGGAGCTGGTTCGCGGCGCCGTTGCCGACGCGAACCGGCTTCGAATCCTGATAGCCGGGCAGCCAGTCGAGCTCCATTTCCGGCAGCCGGCGCTCGCCGGCGATCCCGTACATGATCTGGATCTGCTCGGGCGACCCGGCCATCACGCGGCCGAGCCACGTGCGCCACGCGCGCGCCTCGTCGTAGTAGCCGCCGCGCATCAGCGCGAGCAGCGTGATCGTCGCGTCGCGCAGCCAGCAGAAGCGGTAGTCCCAGTTGCGGCTACCGCCGATCTTCTCGGGCAGCGACGTGGTCGGCGCCGCGACGATGCCGCCGGTCGGCTCGTACGCGAGCGCCTTCAGCGTGATCAGCGAACGGCGCACGGCTGCCGCGTAGCGGCCCTGCACCTGGCAGCGGCCCGACCATTCGAGCCAGTAGTTCTCGGTGCGCGCGAGCATCGACAGCGGATCGCGCGCGGGCGGCAGCCGCATGTGCGACGCCGCGTAGCTGAGCGAGAACGGCACGCGTTCGTCGGCGCCGACCGTGAATTCCGCGAGCGTATGGAGATTCTTGCCGGTGAGCGGCACCGGCGTGCGCAGCACGACGGTGTCGGGGCCCGCGATCGCCTTCATGCCGTCCTCGCGGGTGAGTTGCGTGACCCACGGGACCGAGAAGCCGTAGTCGAAGCGCAACACGAGTTCCATGCGCATCTTCATCGTGCCGTGGCGGCCGACGACGATCCGCACGAGTTCGGACCAGCCGTTGCCGGGCGGCATGAAGTCGATCACGGTGACCGCGCCGTCGGCGCTTTCGTAATCGGTTTCGAGAATCAGCGTGTCGCCGCGATAGCGGCGCGTGGTGTGCGTGATCGCGGCGTCGGCAGCCGGCGCGAGCAGCCAGCGGCCGTGCTCGGGCGTGCCGAGAAGCGCCGCGAAGCAGGCGCCCGAATCGAAGCGGGGCCAGCACAGCCAGTCGACGGAGCCGTCTTTCGAGATCAGCGCGGCCGTATGGCCGTCGCCGACGAGGGCGTAGTCTTCGATCAGGGCGGGCATGGGCAGGCGATCCTTGGATATTCGTATTCACAATGCGGACGGCGGCGGCCGGGCTTCACGCCCGAGCGTCGCGCCCCGTATACTCGGCCGGGCGGCGGAGCGCATGAACGGCCGGCGTTTCGTCCTATCTCAACACTTGAAGCGACTCGATGCAAGGAGGATTCAATGCCCAACCGTTTACGCGAGCGTGACGCACGCGCTTCGGCACGAGGGTTCCCGCTTAGGTTCGCTCACTGGATGAAAGGTTTCGCGATCGTGCTCTCTTTGTCCGCGACCCATGCATTCGCACAGCAATCGCCCGCACCGGCCGACGGCGTCTACAACCTGCTGGTCGGCACCTACACGGGTGGCGGCAGCGACGGCATTTATGTTTACCGCTTCGATACTAAAAACGGCAGCGTCGCGCCCGTCTCGTCGGCGAAGACCGTGAACCCGTCGTATCTGTTGCCGAGCCGCGACGGTCGCACCGTCTACGCGGTCAACGAACTGCCCGGCGACGACGGGCCGGCGTCGCAGCGCGGCGGCGTCAGCGCGTTCCGCTTCGATGCGAAGACGGGCGCGCTGAGCTTCATCGACCGCGTGTCGTCGGAAGGGAACGATCCTTGCTATCTCGCGCTGTCGCCGGACGGCAAGTACCTCGTGACGGCCAACTACTCGGTCGCGAAGGATCCGGGCGGCAGCTTCGCCGTGTTTCCGCTGCGCGACGACGGCGCGGTCGGCCAGGCCGCGCTGGCCGTGCACCACGAAGGCACCGGGCCCGTGAAAGGCCGCCAGGACGGCGCGCACGTGCACTCGACGGTGTTCTCGCCGGACGGCCGCTACCTGTTCGTGCAGGATCTCGGCGCGGACAAGATCTACGGCTACCGCTACACGGTGGACGGCAGCCGCGGGCTGATCAGCCCGACCGACACGCGCTACACGCCGGTGAAGGCCGGTTCGGGCCCGCGTCACATGGTGTTCGGCGCCGATGGCCGGTTCGCGTACGTGACGAGCGAGCTCAACGCGTCGGTCGAGGTGTTCGGCTATCACGACGGCAAGCTGACGCCGGTCGAGACGGTATCGATGACGGCGCCGGGCTTCAAGGGCAAGGTCGGCGGCGGCGCGATCCACCTGTCGCCGGACGGCCGCTTCCTGTACGCGACCAACCGCGGCGACGCGAACGATCTCGTGATCTACGCGGTGAACCAGGCCGACGGCCGGCTGAAGCACGTCGGCCGCCAGTCGAGCCTCGGCAAGACGCCGCGCGAGTTCCTGATCGATCCGACCGGCAAGTGGCTGATCGTCGGCAACCAGGACAGCGACACGTTCTACGTGTTCAGCCGCGACGTCGAAACGGGGCAGCTCGGCGCGAATCCGCAGAAGGTCGCGGTCGGCAAGCCGGTCGACTTCAAGCTGGTGCCGGTGCAGTAAGTGCGCAAGCCGTAAATGGAAAGAGGGCGCTGCCGATGCAGCGCCCTCTTTTTTTCGGGGCGGCGGGTTTCCCGGCGCGCCCGTATCGATCGACAGCGGCCGTCCGGCCGCCATGCTCAGTCGGCCGCGGCAGGCACGAGCACCTCGCGGCTGCCGTTGATGCCCATCGCCGACACGAGCCCCGCCGCTTCCATCTGCTCGACCAGGCGCGCCGCGCGGTTGTAGCCGATGCGCAACTGCCGCTGCACCGACGAGATCGACGCGCGCCGCGTGCGCACGACGAACGCGACGGCTTCGTCGTACAGCGGATCGGCTTCCGCGTCCGGCGCTTCGCCGAACAGGTCCTGCGTCGCGCCGTCGGCGGCCGGGCCGTCGAGAATGCCTTCCTCGTACTGCGGCTCGCCGAACTGCTTCAGGTACTCGACGATCCGGTGCACTTCCTCGTCGGCGACGAACGCGCCGTGCACGCGCTGCGGATAGCCGGTGCCCGGCGGCAGGAACAGCATGTCGCCCATCCCGAGCAGCGATTCGGCGCCCATCTGGTCGAGAATCGTGCGCGAGTCGATCTTCGACGACACCTGGAACGCGACGCGCGTCGGGATGTTCGCCTTGATCAGGCCCGTGATCACGTCGACGGACGGACGCTGCGTCGCGAGGATCAGGTGGATGCCGGCTGCGCGCGCCTTTTGCGCGAGGCGTGCGATCAGCTCTTCGATCTTCTTGCCGGCGACCATCATCAGGTCGGCCAGCTCGTCGATCACCACGACGATCAGCGGCAGCTTCGACAGCGGCTCGGGATCCTCGGGCGTCAGCGAGAACGGGTTGCCGATCTTCTTTTCCTTCGCTTCCGCGTCGCGGATCTTCTGGTTGAAGCCCGCGAGGTTGCGCACGCCGACGGCCGACATCAGCCGGTAGCGCTTCTCCATTTCGCCGACGCACCAGTTCAGCGCGTTCGCCGCGAGCTTCATGTCGGTGACGACCGGCGCGAGCAGGTGCGGGATGCCTTCGTAGACCGACAGCTCCAGCATCTTCGGGTCGATCATGATGAGCCGCACGTCTTCCGGCGTCGCCTTGTACAGCAGCGACAGGATCATCGCGTTGATCGCGACCGACTTGCCCGAGCCCGTCGTGCCGGCGACGAGCATGTGCGGCGCCTTCGCGAGATCGGTGACGATCGGGTGGCCCGTGATGTCCTTGCCCATCGCGATCGTCAGTTGCGACTGCGAATGCTGGTACTCGCGCGACGCGAGGATTTCCGACAGGCGGATCATCTGGCGCTTCGCGTTCGGCAGTTCGAGGCCCATGCAGGTCTTGCCGGGAATCGTCTCGACGACGCGGATCGACGTGAGGCCGAGGCCGCGCGACAGGTCCTTCATCAGCCCGACGATCTGGCTGCCGCGCACGCCGAGCGCGGGTTCGATCTCGAAGCGCGTGATCACGGGGCCGGCCGATGCGCCGACGACCGTCACCGGCACCTTGAATTCCTGCAGCCGCTGTTCGATCACCTGGGCGGTTTGCGCGAGGTGTTCCTCGGTGATGGTTTCGACGTCGTCGGACGCGGGCTCGAGCAGGTCGAGCGTCGGCAGTTCGACGCTGAACGTCACGGGCGCGTGGAATTCGAACGCGTTCGGGCGCGGCTGGCGCACGGGGATGTCGGGGGCCGCCGTGTCGGCTGCGGCCGGCTCTGGTGCCATTGCGGTCGTCGTGCCGGCCAGCGGGGCTGCCGCGAGCGCCGGCGGGGTAGCGATCGCTGCCGGCATCGACAGGCTCGTGCCGGGAATTGCCGGTTGCGGCGCCGCGGACACATCGTTCGACACGGACCAGCTTGCCGACGGCGCGGCAGGGGCGGGCGTCGTCGTGAACGTCGTGGTGGCGGCTACGGCTGGTGTGAAAACGCTCGACGGCGCTTGCGCCGCAGCCGTTGCGCCGACGGAGGCCGGCGATCCGATCGCGGCGGAGGCGGCGGGCGGCACGGGCAGGCTGGTCGCCGGCTGCGGTGCGATTGCGCCGGATGCGCTCGACGTGCTCGATGCGCCAAATGCCGCGCCGTTCGACGAGATTGCCGTGCTGGCCGGGAGCGTCGGTGCCGGCGCGGAAGGTTGCGTCGCAAGCGGGACGGACGTGAAATTCACTGGCGCCGGTGCTGCGGGTGCGTGCGCGGTCGAACCCGGCGCGCCGGTCGTCGACGGCGTCGCGGCGGGTGTCGTGGTCGTCTCGGGCGTCGATGCGCGGGAGACCGAACCGTAAGTCATGCCCGTCACGCCGACCGGTGCCGCCGACGCGGCGGATGCAATGGTCGACGGCGATGCGGCCGGTTGCGACGGCGAAGTCGATGCCGTGCCGGTCACGCCGGCCGGTGACGTTGCGTCGGCGTCAGGCGCGACACTCGAAGCGGAGACAGGTGCCGGTGCGGTCGAGCCGTAGGCCGTGCCGACGAACGGCGACGCAGCAGCGGCCGACGCGGCCGGTGCCGCGGCAAACGGTTGAATCGCCGGTGATGTCGGCAGTTGTGCGGAAGCGGTCGCAGGGGCCGTTGCCGGTTGCACCGTCGGCGAAACCGGCGGCGTCCAGTGCGTGACGGGCGTGCTGGCTTCGACGCTGGCCGACAGCGGTGCCGCACGCTCCGTCGCGGCCGGTTGGGCTGCTTCAGGTGCGGGGCTCGACGCGGGCAATGCCGACGTCGTCGCAACCGGCGTCGTCCCGGATACGGCGCGCGCCGGTGTGCCGGCGATCGACGCAGAGGGGAGGGCCGCAGACGGAGCGATGCCGCCGGCGGGCGTTACGTCGGCGTGCGCGCCATCGGCACTCGGCGGCGCGTAGGCCGATGCAGGCCGATCGATTACCGGGGCGTCGGTATCGACGAACACTGCCGGATTGCGTGCGGGGATCTCGTTGACCGCCGCTTCGTCCGCCCGTTGCGCGAAGGCGGCGGGGGCCGGCTCCGATTTCGTCGCGCCTGCCGGCGATTCCGCAAGCGGGTGCCCGGCCGATGCGTCGAACGCGGAAGCCGACGGGCTGCCGAGGTCTTCCCACGGCGCGAGATCGACGGCGGCATCGAACGACGGCGCCGGCGCGATCCCGTGTGCGGGTGCGGCGGGCGCATCGTCGACGTGACGGATGGCGTCGTCGGCGTGATGCGACAACGCGGCATCGTCGCTGCCGGTGCCGGCATTCGACAGCGCGTGCGGTGCGGTGTCGTCGAACGTCGGGGCGCCCCAATCGGCGATCGTCGCGGGGATGCCGGGCTCTGCCGGCATGAACGCATCGAGCACGATCGGCGCGCCGTCGTCGTACGCGGGCGCGGCATCGTGTTCGACCGGAACGCCCGCGTCATGGGCTGCGAGACCGTGCGTTGCGGAGACGAATGCGTTCGACACGGCTGCCGCTGCCGGTGCGGCAACGCTGCCTGCTGTCGCGGCCACCCCGGCCACGGCCGCGGCGGCCGTCATTGCCGGCGTTGCATCGGCCGACTGCGCGCCACCCAGCGTCGCCCATTGCGCGGTGCTGGCCTCGATCGAACGCAGCGTGTCGTGAACGCTCGGCGCCGGCGTGATCGGCGCGGCGGGCTTTTCCGTCCACGCATAGAGCGGCGCACGCGCCGGCGCGGGCGGCACCGGGCGGCGGCGCGCCGTGTCTTGCGACACGCCGGCCGCGGTCGTTCCCGCGACCGGGCGTACCGGCGGGCGCTGCGGCGACGTGCCGGCCGCGCGCGGCGCGACCGCGGCACGCGGCGGCGTCTGCTTCAGCGCAGCGGTGGCCGGCCGCGCGGCAGTCGGCCGCGGCCGGACCGGTTCGAAACCGACTGGAAGCGGGGCCGGATCGGGGCGCGGCACTTGCGAGTTTGCCGCCGCGCGCGCGAGGCTCGCCGTGCTGCCGGTCGTGGGCGGCGGCATCGCGCTGGTCGGGATCGGCGCGGGGGGCGCCACCGGCGTGCGCTGCGGCGCGGTCGGCTTCAGCCAGCCAGACGGCGCGACGGGTTCCGTGTGCGGACGCGGCGGCGTCTTGCTGCGCGGCTTCGGCCGCGCCTGCGGGTCGGGTTTCCACAGCGTCGGGCGCGAATACCGGCCGTTCTGGCGCGGCGCCATCGAGTTGACGGTATGCGCGGTGGTCGGCTGCACGATGTCGTCGTCGCGATGCAGCGCGCTGCGCGGCAGGTCGGCGATCCCGCGTGCGTCGTCGTCGCCGCCGTCGCGCGACAGCTTGACGCCGAACGACGTGTCGACCCACGCGGCGAACTGCCGCCAGCCGATGCCGGTCAGCCAGGGCAACCCGGCGAAGAACAGGACGACCATCGCGACCGGCGTGCCGATCGGGCCGAGCAGATGGGCGAAGCCTGCGGAGAACGCATGGCCGAGCGCGTTCGTGTCGGGGCCCGACAGCGGGCTCGTCAGCGTGCAGCTTGCGACGAATACCGCGGCGAAGCCGAGCCACAGGCGGATCGAGCCGCGGCCGGCGAGGCCGCCGCCGCCGGGCAGCATCGCCTGCACGAGACGCCAGAAGAGGAGGAGGAACCAGACGGCGGAGATGCCGAACCAGCCGAAGACAACCGTGTGCATGCTTTGAAACAGGAGTGGGGCGGGGCGCGCGAGGCGCGACCCGCCGAGTTTAACCGGCCGGCGAACAAGATTCTCGGGCGGCGTGAATTCGTTTCACGCCGTGCGGCATGTGCGTTCGGCACAGGCGCGCGACACGCGACGCGAAGGCGGTCGGCCGGCCTTCGCGTGCGTGATGCATCAGGGGCTCCGGTGCGTGAAAATGAGCGTTGCGCCGGCGCTGGTCACGAGCTGCAATTGCTGCGGCTCGCGCATCTGCACGCCGGTCTTGTCGACGTGCGCGAGCGCGTCGAGGTACGCGTGCTCGAGCTGGCCGCCGAGCGAATTCGGACAGGCCATCCGCGTGCCGGCAAGCGACCCGAAGCTCAGCAGGCCGTTCTTGATCGCGTAGGTGCCCATGTAGCGGTTGCAGCCCGAGAACCCGCTGGCGCGCCGGATGCCCGATTCGGTCGACAGCGCGAGCTTGATCGGCTCGCCGTTGTCGCCGTGCGGGATCGCGCGCTGCGTGCCGTCGGCATTCGTCCAGCTGGTGAGTTCCCAGCTCGTGTCGTCGAGCAGCTGGACGGCGGCCGGGTTGTACGGGTCGGGTGCGGGGGCGGCGGAATCGGGATGGGTCGGCATCGCGCAGGCGGCGAGAAGCGTGGCAAGCGTCAACGCGCAGAGCGGCGCGCGCAACGGGCGAAGCAGGCCGGTGCGTGCGCGTGCGGCTGCGGACAGGTAGGACATGAGCCTCGTTCCTCATCGGATTCTGATCAAGGCGTAAGAGTAACGCACCCGCCCCGCGGCAGGCGAGCCGACACTTCACGGTTGAAAACGTTCGCAGCCCGTCCGCGTGCCGTGCGCGGTCGGGCACCGGCCCGTCGAAACGGCCAAAACCGGCGTCATCGCGCGTGTTAACATCGGAGCCGTTTTCGTCCTCCACCAGAAGCGGGAAATCACATGCAGATCGGTCAGCGGCTCGGTACGCCGCTTTCACCCTCGGCCACGCGCGTCATGCTGCTCGGCGCCGGCGAGCTCGGCAAGGAAGTCATCATCGCGTTGCAGCGTCTCGGTGTCGAAGTCATCGCGGTCGACCGCTATCCGGACGCACCGGGCCATCAGGTCGCGCATCGCGCGCACGTGATCGACATGACGGACGCCGCTGCACTGCGCGCGATCGTCGAGGCCGAACGTCCGCACCTGATCGTCCCGGAAATCGAGGCGATCGCCACCGACGCGCTCGCGGCGATCGAGGCGGCCGGTCTTGCCGAGGTGATCCCGACCGCGCGTGCGACGCAGCTCACGATGAACCGCGAAGGGATCCGCCGGCTCGCCGCCGAGGAACTCGGCCTGCCGACGTCGCCGTATGCGTTCGCGGATTCGTTCGACGCATTCAGTGCGGCGGTCGCGAAGATCGGCATGCCGTGCGTCGTGAAGCCCGTAATGTCGTCGTCGGGCAAGGGGCAGTCGGTCGTGAAGACCGACGCCGACGTGAGGGCCGCGTGGGACTACGCGATGGCCGGCGGGCGGGTGAACCATGGCCGCGTGATCGTCGAGGGCTTCGTCGATTTCGACTACGAGATCACGCAGCTGACCGTACGCGCGATCGACCCGGCGACGCTCGACACGCGCACCTATTTCTGCGAGCCGGTCGGCCACGTGCAGGTTGCGGGCGACTACGTCGAATCGTGGCAGCCGCAGCCGATGAGCGCCGCGGCGCTCGAGAAGTCGCGCGAGATCGCGCACAAGGTGACCGAGGCGCTTGGCGGGCGCGGGCTGTTCGGCGTCGAGCTGTTCGTGCGCGGCGACGACGTATGGTTCTCGGAAGTGAGCCCGCGGCCGCACGATACGGGCCTCGTCACGCTCGCATCGCAGCGCCAGTCGGAATTCGAGCTGCACGCACGCGCGATTCTCGGGCTGCCGGTCGATCCGGCGCTCGGGACGCCGGCCGCGTCGGCTGTTATCTACGGCGGGCTCGACGAGCGCGGCATCGCGTTCGAAGGCGTGCGCGACGCGCTCGCCGTGCCGGGCGCCGACCTGCGCCTGTTCGGCAAGCCGGAAAGTTTTGCGAAGCGGCGCATGGGCGTCGCGCTGGCGACCGGCGCGACCGTCGACGAAGCCCGCGAACGCGCGAAGCGCGCCGCCGCGGCCGTCCGGCCCGTGTCGGCTCGCTGACGGAACGAGGAGAGGGCGATGGCGTCGAGGTGGTTGCGTATCGGAAAGCTGGGCGTTGCGCTGGCGCTTGTCGCGAGTCTCGCGGGTTGCGGTCTCGCGGCCGCACCGTGCCGGGTGGCTTCGGCCGGGCTCAAGATCGTGCCGCTCGTCGGCCACGTTGCAGCGGCGCCGACCGACGCATGCGCCGACGTCATCGATCCCTGATCGCGACGACCGACTCGATTCGCTGCCAACCATAAATGACCGCGCGCCCCGCGAGGGCGCGTTTCCATCTGTCTCGTGAGAGGACCTGCATGATTCGCCGAACCCTCGCCGCGCTCGCGCTGGCCGGCACCGCCGTTTCCGTCGCGCACGCCGCGCAACTGACCGTCGAAGAGATCGACGCCGATTCGCGCCAGCAGACCGTCTACCAGTGCGCGAACCAGAAGCAGCCCGTGCGCGTGTCGTACTGGCTCGCGGGCAACGGCCAGAGCTTCGCGCTCGTGCCGGTCAACGGGAAGCAGATGCTGTTCGTCGACACCGTATCGGCGTCGGGCGCGCGCTACCAGGCCGGCCGCTATACGTGGTGGACGAAGGGCAAGGAAGCGACGCTGCGCGACGAGATCGCCGACGAGAAGGCGCCGCCGCTGCTGGGCGACTGCGTGCAGGTCGAGAAGAAAAAGAAGAAGGGCTGAGCGCCGCGTGCGGTCGCGGATCGTCCGCGCTCGTCGTATTGACCGGCTGCCGGGCCTGACCGCCCGGTACGCGGGCAGGCGGCGGGCGTCCGGATACGATGATAAGGGATCGGACCCCCGATATTGCTCGCCGGCCGATCGGGATAGCCCGATCGGGCCGTCCATTGCCCGCACGGGCCCGTACCGTGCCCGCCGCGCGAACCGTCGTTGCGGCCGTTCGCGGCGTTGTCACGGACAGATGGCCGCGCAGTGCTACAATACGGCCCTTTCCGTCGGCATTCGCGCCGAACGGAGTCCGCACGGCCTGGCGTCCAGCGTTCACATTGAACCGGTCCCAAGCGCCAGAGCGGCGCCGCGCGGCGCGCCGCGGCTCCGTCTATTTCCGAATTGTGATGAGCGCAGGCCCGGCTGGCCTGACGCACGATGTCCCCGCCGCGCCTTTTGAGCGAAACGCCACCATGTCCGATTCTGTCGCCAAGCCCGTCGACGCAACCTTCGATCAATTCGGCCTTGCCGCCGATATCCTGAAAGCCATTGCGGAGCAGGGTTATACGACGCCGACGCCGATCCAGGCGCAGGCCATTCCGGTCGTGCTCGCCGGCCGCGACGTCATGGGCGCCGCGCAAACGGGTACCGGCAAGACCGCGAGCTTCTCGCTGCCGATCATCCAGCGCCTGCTGCCGCAGGCCAACACGAGCGCGTCCCCGGCGCGCCACCCCGTGCGTGCGCTGATCCTCACGCCGACCCGCGAACTCGCCGACCAGGTCGCCGCGAACGTGCACGCGTACGCGAAGCACACGCCGCTGCGCAGCGCGGTCGTGTTCGGCGGCGTCGACATGAACCCGCAGTCGGCAGAGCTGCGCCGCGGCGTCGAGATCCTGATCGCGACGCCGGGTCGCCTGCTCGACCACGTGCAGCAGAAGACGGCGAACCTCGGCCAGGTGCAGATCCTCGTGCTCGACGAAGCCGACCGGATGCTCGACATGGGCTTCCTGCCCGATCTGCAGCGCATCCTGAACCTGCTGCCGAAGGAGCGTCAGACGCTGCTGTTCTCGGCCACGTTCTCGGGCGAAATCAAGAAGCTCGCATCGACCTACCTGCGCAATCCGCAGACGATCGAGGTCGCGCGCAGCAATTCGACGAACGCGAACGTCACGCAGATCGTCTACGACGTCGCCGAAGGCGACAAGCAGGCGGCCGTCGTCCAGCTGCTGCGCGATCGCGGCCTGAAGCAGGTGATCGTGTTCTGCAACAGCAAGATCGGCGCGAGCCGCCTGGCGCGCAACCTCGAGCGCGACGGCGTGGTCGCGTCGGCGATTCACGGCGACAAGACGCAGATCGAACGGATGCAGGCACTCGACGCATTCAAGCGCGGCGAGATCGAAGCGCTGGTCGCGACCGACGTGGCCGCGCGCGGCCTCGACATCGCCGAGCTGCCGGCCGTGATCAACTTCGACCTGCCGTTCAGCGCGGAAGACTACGTGCACCGGATCGGCCGTACCGGCCGTGCCGGGGCGACGGGCGACGCGCTGTCGCTGTGCAGCCCGAACGAGCGCAAGCAGCTCGCCGATATCGAGAAGCTGATCAAGCGTCCGCTCGAAGTGCAGACGCTCGCGCTCAACAAGCCGGCACGCCCGCGTCACGACGACCGTGGCAGCGAGCGCGGTGGTGACCGTGGCGGCGATCGCCACGGCGAACGCGGTGGCGAACGGGGCGGTCGTCGCGATCGCGACGAGCATCGCGGCGCGTCGGGACACCGCTCGGCCGGTGCCGAGCGTGGCGGTCGTCCCCGTCGCCACGAAGCGCCGGTCGACGATTTCTTCCTGAAGCCGTACGAGCCGTCGGCGCCGGCGAAGCAGGCGGACGACGCACAGCCCGCGCAGCAGCCCGAGAAGAAAGGGCCGAAGCGTCAGGTTGCGGCGCTGCTCGGCGGGTTCGGGATGCCGCGCAAGCCGTCGGCGTAACCGGACGGTTCAAGCGGTCGAGGCGGTGCGCGAACACTGCCGCAGAAGCGGGTGCATGCGATGAGCATGTGCCCGTTTTTCATTGGGCGACGCGATCGGGAAGGGGCTGCGCGGGCGGGCGATGGCCGGTCGCGCGAGGCAGGGGGATGTCGATGCCGTGTCGTCGGCGGGCGTGGCGCCCGGGCTTGCGTCACGTACTCATGCGATCCGGTTCGACGCCGACGGAGGCAGGAACGCGGCCGGTACGGGCCGCGTTCTGGCAGCGATTCAACCGGCACGAAGCCCGAAGCGACGCGCCCACGCAGCGGTCGCGGCCGCGTAGAACGCGTCCATCGTCCGGCTCGACAGAACGCCGTCGTCCGTCAGGCCGAGATGCTCGGCCGCAGCTCGCAGCGCCGGCAGCGGAGCACCGCGTTCGAGCGCGGTCGCACCGGTCTGCTTGCTGAGCTTTTCGCCGTTCGCATCGACGACGACGGGCACGTGCAGGTACTCGGGCGTCGGCACGCCGAGGCAGCGTTGCAGATGGATCTGGCGGGCGGTCGAATCGAGCAGGTCTGCGCCGCGCACGACATGCGTGATGCGTGCATCGGCATCGTCGACGACGACCGCGAGCTGGTAGGCCCATTGGCCGTCCGCGCGCTTCAGCACGAAATCGCCGACTTCGGTCGCGAGGTTCTGCGATTGCGTGTGCTGCCAGCGGTCGTCGAACGTGACGATCGCGTCGTCACCGTCGGGCACGCGCAGGCGCCACGCGCGCGCGGGCTTGCCGTGCAGGCCGGTGCGACATGTGCCCGGATACGCGAGCGTGGTGTGGCGTTCGTGCGCGGCGCGCAGCGAATCGGCGATTTCCTTGCGCGTGCAGCCGCACGGATAGACGCACCCCGCCGCGACGAGCTGCTCGAGCGCGGCCGTGTACGCCGCATCGCGCGTGCTTTGCCACACGGGCGGTTCGTCGGGCGTCATGCCGAAATGCGCGAGCGTCGCGAGGATGTCGTCGGCCGCGCCGGGTACCGTGCGCGGGCCGTCGAGATCCTCGATGCGCACGAGCCACGTGCCGCCATGCGCGCGCGCGTCGAGCCAGCTCGCGAGCGCGCCGACCAGCGAGCCGAAGTGCAGCGGGCCGGTAGGCGACGGCGCGAAGCGGCCGCGATAGCCGTTCATCGGGGCGCGGGTCGCGCGCTTACGCGGCGCTGGCTGCCTGCGCGCAGGCCGGGCACGACTTGCCGGGCACGTAGCTCGGCGATTGTTGCGCTTCCGGCGTGACGACCGCGCGGCACGCGAAGCACGTGACGTTCTCGGTGGGCTGGAGTTGCGGGTTCAGCGCGGTGCGGTAGTCGAACACGAAGCAGTCGCCGTGGTAGTGCGCGCCGCCGACTTCCTCGAAGTACTTCAGGATCCCGCCTTCGAGCTGGTACACGTTCTCGATGCCGATTTCCTTCATGTGGATCGCGGCTTTCTCGCAGCGGATGCCGCCCGTGCAGAACGACACGACCGTCTTGCCTTCGAGGTCGGCGCGGTTCGCGTCGATCACTTCAGGGAATTCGCTGAACTTGTCGATCCGGTAGTCGAGCGCGTCGTCGAACGTGCCGACGTCGACCTCGAACGCATTGCGCGTGTCGAGCATCACGACCGGGCGGCCCGTGTCGTCGTGGCCGCGGTCGAGCCACGTCTTCAGCGTGCGGGCGTCGACGAACGGCGCGCGGCCGAGTTCCGGCTTGATCGCGGGCTTCTTCATCGTGATGATCTCGCGCTTCAGGCGCACGAGCATGCGGCGGAACGGTTGCGAGTCGGACAGGCTTTCCTTGAACTGCAGCGTCGCGAACTTGCCTTCGAACAGCGGATCGTGGCGGAGGTAGGCGATGAACGCGTCGGTGGCTTCGCGCGGGCCGGCGATGAACAGGTTGATGCCTTCCGGCGCGAGCAGGATCGTGCCGCGCAGGCCGAGTTCGTTGCAGCGGGCGGTGACGAGCGGGCGCCATTGCTCGTTCGCGTCGAGCGACACGAAGTGGTAGGCGGCGAGGTTGACGATGGTCATGATGGTCCGACGGGAAAACGGCCGCACGGCGGCCCGCAAAAAAGGGTGCGAAGCCGGGGCGTTGATTCGAAAAACCGTATTATCCCGCAAACGGCACGGGCATCGGTATCCGGCCGATCGGCCAGCCGCGCGACGCGTCGCCGCGTGCATCGGCCGAACGGCCGGAACGGGCATTTTTTGGGCAGGCTGCGCGGCGGGGCGGCTACAATAGCGCCCATGTCAGATCCCCGCTTCGTCCATCTTCGCGTTCACTCCGAATTCTCGATTGCCGACGGCATCGTGCGCATTGACGACATCGTCAAGGCGGCGGCCGCGGACGGTCAGGGCGCGCTCGCGCTCACCGATCTCGGCAACGCATTCGGCCTCGTCCGTTTCTACCAGGAAGCCCGCGGCAAGGGCATCAAGCCGATCGCCGGCTGCGACGTCTGGATCGCCAATCCCGACGATCGCGACAAGCCGTCGCGGCTGCTGCTGCTCGTCAAGGACAAGGTCGGCTACCTGAATCTCTGCGAGCTGCTGTCGAAGGCGTGGCTCACGAACCAGTACCGCGGTCGCGCGGAGCTCGACGCGAGCTGGCTCGACGGCGAGCTCTCGCAAGGGCTGCTCGCGCTGTCGGGCGCGCAGCAGGGCGATATCGGGCTCGCGCTGGCCGCGGGCAACGAGGAAGCCGCGCGCCGCCACGCCGAGCGCTGGGCGAAGGTGTTCCCGGGCGGCTTCTACATCGAGCTGCAGCGCTACGGCCAGCCGGGCGCCGAGGCGTACATCCAGCAGGCCGCGACGCTCGCCGCGTCGCTGAAGCTGCCGGTCGTCGCGACGCACCCGACGCAGTTCATGACCGACGACGATTTCACCGCGCACGAGGCGCGCGTGTGTATCTCGGAAGGCGACATCCTCGCGAATCCACGGCGCCAGAAGCGTTTCACGACCGACCAGTATTTCCGCACGCAGGACGACATGGTCGCGCTGTTCGCCGACCTGCCGTCGGCAGTCGCGAACACGGTCGAGATCGCGAAGCGCTGCAACCTGAAGCTCGAGCTCGGCAAGCCGAAACTGCCGCTGTTCCCGACGCCGGACGGCATGTCGCTCGACGACTACCTGGTCCAGCTGTCGAAGGAAGGGCTCGAGACCCGTCTCGTGCAGCTGTATCCGGTCGAAGCCGAGCGCGACGCGCAGCGCGACACGTACTACAAGCGCCTCGAATTCGAGTGCGGGACCATCACGAAGATGGGCTTCCCCGGCTACTTCCTGATCGTCGCGGACTTCATCAACTGGGCGAAGAACAACGGCGTGCCGGTCGGCCCGGGCCGCGGCTCGGGCGCCGGTTCGCTGGTCGCGTACGCGCTCGGCATTACCGATCTCGATCCGCTGCGCTACAACCTGCTGTTCGAGCGCTTCCTGAACCCGGAACGCGTGTCGATGCCCGACTTCGACATCGACTTCTGCCAGCACGGCCGCGATCGCGTGATCCAGTACGTGAAGGAAAAATACGGCGCGGACGCCGTGTCGCAGATCGCCACCTTCGGCACGATGGCCGCGAAGGCGGCCGTGCGCGACATCGGCCGCGTGCTCGACCTCGGCTACATGTTCACCGACGGCATCGCGAAGCTGATCCCGTTCAAGCCGGGCAAGCACGTGACGATCGCCGACGCGATGAAGGAGGAGCCGCAGCTCCAGGAGCGCTACGACCACGAGGACGAAGTCCACCAGCTGCTCGATCTCGCGCAGCGCGTCGAAGGCCTCACGCGTAACGTCGGGATGCACGCGGGCGGCGTGCTGATCGCGCCCGGCAAGCTGACCGATTTCTGCCCGCTGTACACGCAAGGCGACGAAGGCGGCGTGGTCAGCCAGTACGACAAGGACGACGTCGAAGCCGTCGGCCTCGTGAAGTTCGACTTTCTGGGTCTGACGACGCTGACGATCCTCGACTGGGCCGAGCGCTACATCCGCCGGCTCGATCCGTCGAAGGCCGACTGGTCGCTCGCGCAGGTGCCGCTCGACGATCCGGCCTCGTTCCAGATCCTGAAGAAGGCCAACACGGTCGCGGTGTTCCAGCTGGAAAGCCGCGGGATGCAGGGCATGCTGAAGGATGCGCAGCCCGACCGCTTCGAGGACATCATCGCGCTCGTGTCGTTGTACCGTCCGGGCCCGATGGACCTGATCCCGAGCTTCTGCGCACGGAAGCACGGCCGCGAGAAGGTCGACTATCCGGATCCGCGCGTCGAACCCGTCCTGAAAGAGACCTACGGCATCATGGTCTATCAGGAGCAGGTGATGCAGATGGCGCAGATCATCGGCGGCTACTCGCTCGGTGGCGCCGACTTGCTGCGTCGTGCGATGGGCAAGAAGAAGCCCGAGGAGATGGCCAAGCACCGCGAGATCTTTGCCGAAGGTGCGGCGAAGAACGGCCTCACGCGCGAGAAGTCCGACGAGATCTTCGACTTGATGGAGAAATTCGCGGGCTACGGCTTCAACAAGTCGCACGCGGCCGCGTATGCACTGCTCGCGTATTACACCGCGTGGCTGAAGGCACACCATCCGGCCGAATTCATGGCGGCCAACATGACGCTCGCGATGGACGACACCGACAAGGTGAAGATCCTGTTCGACGACTGCGTCGTGAACAACCTCGCCGTGCTGCCGCCCGATATCAACCAGTCGCATTACCGGTTCGAGCCGGTCGCCGAAGCCGACGGCCGGCGCTCGCGCACGATCCGCTACGGCCTCGGTGCCGTGAAGGGCAGCGGCCAGAACGCGATCGAGGAAATCCTGCGTGCGCGCGAGGAAAAGGCGTTCACCGACCTGTTCGACTTCTGCGAACGGATCGACCGCCGCGTCGTCAACCGCCGTACGGTCGAGGCGCTGATCCGCGCCGGCGCGTTCGACTCGCTGAACGCGAACCGTGCGCAGCTGATCGCGTCGGTGCCGCTCGCGATGGAAGCGGCCGACCAGGCCGAGGCGAACGCGATGCAGGCCGGCCTGTTCGACATGGGCGCCGAGTCGCCGCACGCGCATGCGCTCGTCGACGAACCCGCGTGGGACGACAAGCGCCGCCTGCAGGAGGAAAAGGGCGCGCTCGGCTTCTACCTGTCCGGCCACCTGTTCGACGCCTATCGCGACGAAGTCCGCCGCTTCGTGCGACAGAAGGTCGGCGACCTGAAGGAAGGGCGCGACAAGCTCGTCGCCGGCATCATCGCGTCGCTGCGCACGCAGATGACCCAGCGCGGCAAGATGCTGATCGCGTTGCTCGACGACGGGTCGGGCCAGTGCGAGATCACGATCTTCAACGAACAGTTCGAGGCCAACAAGGCGCTGTTCAAGGAAGACGAGCTGCTGATCGTGCAGGGGCAGGCACGCAACGACGCATTCACCGGCGGCATTCGCTTCACGGCCGATACCGTGATGGATCTCGAACGTGCACGCAGCCGCTATGCGCAGGCCGTGCGGCTGACCATGAACGGCAATGCCGACGCGGTCGCGTTGCGCCGCGTGCTCGAGCCGCACGTGTCGAAGGACGATCCGGCGGCCGCCGCGGTCGAAGCGCCGGCACCACGCGGCGGCGGGCGCGATGGCGGCCGTCGTCCGCAGGCGCCGCTGCCGAACGGGCTCGCGGTGCAGATCCACTACAGCAATGCGCGGGCGCAAGGCGAAATGCGCCTCGGCGACGCGTGGCGCGTGAAGCCGAGCGACGTGCTGCTCGCGGAACTGCGCGCGGCGTTCGACGGCAGCGTCGTCGAAATCACCTACTGATCGCGCCCCGTTTCGACGGCTGTCGCGACAGGCGGCCCGTTGCATCGCCATCGAGCGGTGCGGCGGGCCGTTTTTACGTCTGAGGGTAATCGGGCCTTGGGCTGGTCATCCGGACGCTATACAATCCGGCGCTAGCTGCACATGCGCGGCGCCCGCCGCGGATTCGCGCGACGCACGGCGCTGCCATGGTGTGCATAAACGGGGGCGGATCCATGCGATGAACGATACGACCGCCCCGGATCAGGACGCCGTGAAACGGCCCGTCGCGACGATAAAAAAACCGACTGTCTCCATATGACCATGGCCAATGGGAACCCGACGCAGCGGATCCTCGTGATCCGGATTGATTTTCTCGGCGACATGCTGTGTACGACGGCGTTTCTCGGCGCGCTGAAGGAACGTTGGCCCGGCGCGGAGCTCCATGTGGTCGCGAACCGCTACAACGCGGCCGCGCTGGCCGGTAACCCGGACGTGCATGCGATCCATACATACGTCTACAGCCGACAGTGCGAGCGCAACGACCGTCCCGGGCGGATGCGCGCATTCTTCGACAGGCTGCGGCTCGTGCGCCGCCTGCGCCGCCTGCGGTTCGACCTCGTGGTCGTGCCGAACGGCGGCATGCATCGCAGCAGCATGCAGTTCGCGCGCCAGCTTCGCGCGAAGGACTGCCGCTGGCACGATGCCGACACCGAATTCGACGATCGCAAGCCCGAGCATGTCGCGCAGCGGCAGATGTGTCACGAGGCGCTGTCGGGTTTCCGGCTCGTGCCCGAACTCGGCCGTGCGGATCTCGACCGCCTCGAACTGTCGGTTCACCCCGACCCTGCGCTGCAGGATACGTGGCATCGGCTGCTCGGCGCGCGCACGAAGCCGCGTGTCGGGCTGTTCGTGTCGAACAAGGCGGTCGAGCGCCGCTGGCCCGCGGACCGCTGGCGCGACCTCGGCATGCGGCTCGCGCCGTTCGCCGACGTGATCGTGTTTCGCGATCCGGCGATCGGCAAGTGTGCCGAGGTCGATACGTGGCGCGACGTGGATGCGCGGCAGGTGGCGCCGTCGTCGGTTGCCGAGCTGGTGGCTGCCGCGAGCCTGCTCGACGTGATCGTGTCGGCCGACAGCGCGCCCGTGCATCTCGCGTCGGCGCTCGGCGTGCCGGTCGCCGCGCTGTTCGAGGACCGTCCCGAGAAATACCTCCGCTGGCACCCGCTCGGCGTGCCTCACGTGATCCTGCGCGCCGGTGCGACCGTCGACGCGATCGACGTCGACGCGGTCGAACGGGCGGTGCGCCATCTGCTGCCGCAGGCCGGTCATCGCGACGAGCCGGCTGCTGCTGCGGGGCATGTGCAGCCGGCTGCCGCCGCGCCTGCGGTCATGACGATCGCCTCGTAGCACCCGCACCCGCACCCGCACGGCACGGGCGTCGGCGCAGCCTGCCGGCGCGCCACGCCGCGCCGGCTGCGGCAAAATCCTGTACATTGCCAGCCTTGTTCAGCCAGCCAGACAGATCGCCGTGGCCCTGTTTTCCTCTGCCCGCCCGCCCAGAACCATTCTCGTTGCCGCACCGCGCCGGATCGGCGACGTGCTGCTGACGACGCCGCTCGTGCGTTCGCTGAAGGCCCGCTGGCCGGAGGCGCAGATCGACATGCTGGTGTTTCGCGGCACCGAGGGCGTGCTCGAGCACAATCCCGACGTGCGCCGCGTAATCGTCGTCGCGCAACGTGCGGGATTCCGCGAACGGCTGCGCGACGCGTTGTCGATGTGGCGCCGCTACGATCTCGCGTGCGCGGCGCTGAGTTCCGACCGGCCGCGTTTCTACAGCTGGTTCGCCGGCCGCAAGCGGGTCGGTCTCGTCGATCCGGATCGCGTCACGTGGCTCACGCGAATGATGCTGAACGGGATCGCGATCAATCATCACGAGTCCGCGCATACGGTCGTCAGCACGCTCGCACTTGCCCCGGTGATCGGCATCGAGCCGGTGTCCGAGGTCGTTGCGCCCGGTATCGGCGACGATCCCGGGCGGCGCGCGCGCTTCGACGCGTGGCTCGCCGAGTCGCCGGCGATCCGCGACGGCAAGCCGCTGGTCGTCCTGCATCCGTATCCGATGTTCCGCTACAAGCAATGGCGGCTCGACGGCTGGGTCGAGATGATCGGCTGGCTGCGCGAGCACGGCTTCGCGGTCGCGCTGTCGGGCGGCCCGGCCGACAGCGAGCGCGAGTATGCGGAGCAGGTCGCGGCCGAAGCGGGCGGCGACGTGCTGAACCTGGTCGGCCGGCTGACGTTCGGCGAGAGCGCGGAACTCGTGCGGCGCGCGCGGCTCTTCATCGGGCCCGACACCGGCGCGACGCACGTCGCGGCCGCGACGGGCACCGACACGATCGCGCTGTTCGGCCCGTCCGACCCCGTGCGCTGGGGGCCGTGGCCGCAGCACTGGCCCGCGACCGAGAACCCCTGGCCGTTGCGCGGCTCGGGGCGGCACGGGAACGTGTGGCTGCTGCAGGGGGCGGGCGATTGCGTGCCGTGCCGGCACGAAGGCTGCGAGCGCAAAGTCGACAGCCGCAGCGACTGCCTCGCCAATCTCGGCGCGCAGCGCGTGAAGGCCGCGGCGGCCGACATGCTCGGGCTGAATCCGCCCGGTGCGGCGGATGCCGTCGTCGACACGTCGCGGCTGCATCGCGCCCGGTCCGACTGACGCGCGGGGGACGCGCGTTTTCCTGAATTCGAAGGGGAGCAGGGCCGCGACGAGCAGCGCCGACGGCACGCTGCCCGCTCGCGTCGACGCCGGGCTGGCGTCGCTGCCGGAGCCGGCCGACAGCGGAACCCGTGTCGTGGTGCGTTACGCGCTGCGCCGGATCGCCGACGTTTCGCGCGGCAGCGCTTCGCCGCGTTCGCCGCAACCGAGCAGGATGCCGGCCAGCAGCACGATCAGGTGCCCTTCGGCGAAATCGAGCAGCAGCGAGTTCGCGAGACTGCCGATCGCGAAGATCGCGAGCCACCCGAGCAGCAGGTGCCGTGAGCGCGGATCGAGCGCACGGCTGCCGCGCGCGATCTGCACGATCAGGTTGATGAACAGCAGCAGGCCGACCGTGCCGAGCTGGACGGCCATCAGCAGGTATTCGTTGTGCGGGTTCGACGTGAGCTGCCCTTCGGCTGCCGTCTTGCCGGCCGTGAGCCGCTCGAATTCGGTTTCGAGGCCGCCCGCGCCGTAGCCGATCACGGGGCGCTGGCGATACAGTTCGAGCCCCTTCTTGTACCACTCGAGACGCAGGCCGGTGGACGTGGCCGCATCGCTTTGCCGGTACTGCTGCACTTCCGTCACGACCTTCACGAGCCGGCCGTTGTGAACCGTGCACGCGGCGACCACGAGTGCGACGCCGGCGAGTGCGAATACGCCGGCGGCGAGCCCGGCGCGCAGCGCCGACTGCCGGCGCAGCAGCAGCACGAAACGCACGGCGACGACGAGGATCAGCAGCAGCGCGATGACCTGCCCCGTGCGTCCTTGCAACATCACGAACACGTTGACGAGCGACCACGCGGCGATGCCCGCGTACGCGACGCGCGACAGCGCCGTGCGGGCCGCCAGCGCGAGATCGGCGGCCTGGTAGAACAGCAGCGCGCCGAACATGCCGGCGGCGATATGGTTCTTGAACACCCACGCGCGCGACAACGGCAGATCGGACGCGTGCGCGGGCCCGATCGCGGTCAGCCCGAGATAGTTGGTCGTCGACAGCAGCAGGATCACGCACAGCGTGCCGAACCAGCAGCGCTGCACGATCGGCGCCCAGTTCGAATGACGGAACGCGAGCACGGCAAACGGCAGCAACAGCAGCTTGTCGTACTTGGCGACCCAGCTCCACGCCTTGCCGTGCGGCGCGACCGTGTACGTGATGCTGACGGCGAGCGCCGCGAGGATCAGCAGCGCGGCGAGCGACGCCTGATCGGTGACGAGCGAGCGCAGGTCGCGCCAGAATTCGGGGGAGATCACGAGCGCGGCGGCGAACAGCCCGCAGAACACGTTGGTCAGCGCGGTCGAGACGGGCACCATGCAGAGCGCGGCGACGGCGAATGCACGGGCGGCGGTCAGGCGCCGCGAGGCGGGAGCGGAAAACGATAGCATCGGAACCTGTCGAATGGACGAATGCGGCTTGCCGGCATCGTGCGGCGCGCCGCGCATCCCGGCGGGAGATCCGGGACGAACGGCGCAGTATACGCGAAGCAGGACAGGTTTCTGTGTCGTTTTCGGGGCTCGATCAGCTGAAGGCGCGCTTGATCCGCGAGCGCAGCAGCGCGCGCTTCAGGCGGCCTTCCACGGCCGGCGTCGCGAGTGCGATTTGCGGGCCGGCCGGCTCGCCGCGATGCAGGTAGTAGCGGTCGAACGTCGCCTGGGTCATGCCCCATTTGTTGAGAAACTGGCGGCGACCGTCGTTCTTGACGATCTTGCCCGTGCTCTTCTGCTGGAAGTGGTAGACGAGGCTGTCGCCGACGCCGAGGAAGATCCGGCAGCCGGCGTCCCAGAATTTCATCGAGAAGTCGTTGTCGCTGCTCATGCCGGGCGACAGCTCGCTGCTGTAGCCGCCGATGCGGTTCCACCAGTCGCGGTGCACGAGCGTCGGCGGCCAGGTCGATCCGAGCCAGTCCGCGCGTGCGAGCTTCGGCGTCGCCGCGACGAGGCCCGCCGCGTCGAACTGCTCGGCGTCGCGGCCGAAATTGCTGACGACGACGCACGGGTTGCGCGTGTCGACCGGCTCGACCATCGTGCCCGACAGCATGAAGAGGTCGGTCGGCATCTGTTCGATGCGGCGCACGAGCGCCGCGTCCCAGCCTGGGCAGCAGTACATGTCGTCGTTCATGTAGACGACGTAGTCGCGCGTCGCACGCGCGGCGGCCCAGTTCACTGCATGGCAGATGCCGATGTTGGCCGGCGACGCGGTGTGCTCGATGCCTTCGCTGCGTACCCAGTCGAGCGTGCCGTCCGAGCCGTCGTTCACGTGCACGATGACCTGGTGGTCATGGGCGGAATGGCGGCGCAGGCTGTCGACGACGAGCTTGAGGTACGGCAGGTTGTTCCAGGTCGGAATGATGATGGAGAACATGGCGGTCGGAGTCGGTGGTCGTCGTGGCGGGCGGCGCGCGGCGGCGCCTCTCGGGCGGGCTCGCGCGGCGCGGGCAGCCCGGCATTGTAACGCCGGGCCGCGCGCGCGCCGGCGGTGCGCGGGGCGGGCGGCTCAGCGCGCGGCTTCGTGGCCGAGTTTCAGGAAGCGGTAATACACGGTTTCCGCGTTGAACACGGCGATCATGAAGCCGGCGCGGCCGTCGAGGAACCCGCGCCGCAGCACGTAGGTCCGCACGAACGCCCATGCGCCGCGTGCGACCGCCTTGCCGAAGCCGCCGCGCTGGCCGGCCGCGCGGCGCTGGCGCGCGCCGGCCGTCGAATACGCGTCGAGCTTGCGCACGACGGTTTCGAAGTCCTCGTACGAATAGTGCATCAGCTTGCCGGCCAGGCGCTGCGCGGCGCCGTCGAACACGAGGCGCTCATGCACGAGGTCGTCCGAGAACCGCGCGGCGCCGCGCCGGAACAGGCGCGGCACCCAGTCCGGATACCAGCCGCTGTGATGGATCCACTGGCCGCAGAAGCTCGACAGCCGGTCGACCGCATAGACCTTCGCGGCCGGCGTGCGGATCGTGTCGCGGATCGACTGCGCGAGCTCCGCGGTGACGACTTCGTCGGTATCGAGCGACAGGATCCAGTCGGTGCCGAGCGCGTCGAGCGCGCGGTTCTTCTGCGGGCCGAAGCCCGGCCAGTCGCGCTCGACGATCACGCGCGCGCCGTGCGCCTGCGCGATCGCGACGGTATCGTCGGTGCTGCCGCCGTCGATGACGACGACATCGTCGGCGAACGACAGCGCATCGAGGCACTGCGCGAGCCGGGCGGACGCGTTGAGGGCGATGAGGGCGACGCCGAGGGAGGGTTCAGCCATGAAATCGTCGGAAAGGCGGAGAAAACGGTGAGCGGCAGTATACCCGCGGCCCGGCCGCCGGCCGCATCGGCCATGCCCGTGCCGGCGGGGGCGGTGCGGCTATAATGTTGGGCCCTTTTAGGCATCCGCCCGACGGGGGCGAACTCCCGGGCGGCCACGCGCCGGGCGCCGCATCGCGGCTCAAGAAGGATTGCCTTGGAAACCCAGAACACACTTCGCAAACCGATGGACGGCACCGGCACCTCGCCGGTCACGGTCCTCAAGCGCCTGTGGCCGTACATCCGGCCGCTGATCGGCATCGTGGTGCTCGCCGTGATGACGATGGGCGTCGTCGCGGCCACCGAAGCCGGTATCCCGGCGCTGCTCAAGCCGCTGCTCGACCACGGCTTCGGCTCGCACGGCAGCGACAGCGCGAAATGGTACGTGCCGATCGCGGTGATCGGCCTCGCGCTCGTGCGCGGCGTGTCGCAGTACACGTCGAACTACCTGCTCAACTACGTATCGAACCGCATCCTGCTGCAACTGCGGCTCGAGATGTTCCAGCGGATGCTCCACACCGGCGCGTCGTTCTTCCAGCGCGAAACCGCGAGCACGGTGATCAACGCGATCGTGTTCGAAGTCAACCAGATCCTGTCGGTGCTGACCGGCGTGATGGTGACGCTCGTGCGCGACTCGCTGACCGTGATCTTCCTGCTCGGCTACCTGTTCTACCTGAACTGGCGGCTCACGCTGATCGTCGCGGTGATCCTGCCGGGCATCGGCTGGCTCGTCAGCAAGATCAACCGCCGCCTGCGGCGCCTGAACCGCGAGCACCAGACGCTCACCAACGAGCTGTCGTACATCGTCGAGGAGACGGTCGGCGGCTACAAGGTCGTCAAGGTGCACAACGGCGAAGCGTACGAAATGGATCGCTTCACGACGATGAGCAAGCGCCTGCGCGGCTACGCGATGCGCATGACGATCTCGGGCGGCCTCGCGCAGCCGCTCACGCAGTTCCTCGCGTCGATCGCGCTCGCGGTCGTGATCACGATCGCGGTCGTCCAGTCGTCGAACGACCAGACGACGGTCGGCGGCTTCGTCGCGTTCGTCACGTCGATGCTGCTGGTGATCTCGCCGCTCAAGCACCTGATCGACGTCAACCAGCCGCTGCAGCGCGGGATGACGGCCGCCGAGCTGATCTTCGGGCTGATCGACGAGCCGGCCGAACCGCAAGGCGGCGGCCGGCCGCTGCCGCACGCGCGCGGCGAGATCGAATTCCGCAACGTGTCGTTCGACTATGGCGCGGCCGAGCGGCCGACGCTCGACCGCATCTCGTTCAAGGTCGCGCCGGGTGAAATGATCGCGCTGGCCGGCCCGTCCGGCAGCGGCAAGACGACGCTCGTGAACCTGCTGCCGCGCTTCTTCGACCCGACCGACGGTGCGATCCTGGTCGACGGCGTGCCGGTTTCCGACTACGACCTTCATGCGCTGCGCAGCCAGATGGCGATGGTCAGCCAGGACGTCGTGCTGTTCAACGACACGATCGCGGCGAACGTCGCGTACGGGCAGACGCCCGATCGCGCGCGCGTGCAGGCCGCGCTCGAGGCCGCCAATCTCGCCGATGCAGTCGCCGCGATGCCCGACGGGCTCGACACGCTCGTCGGCGGCAACGGGATGCGATTGTCCGGCGGCCAGCGCCAGCGGCTCGCGATCGCGCGCGCGATCTACAAGGACGCGCCGATCCTGATCCTCGACGAAGCGACGTCGGCACTCGATTCGGAATCGGAGCGCCACGTGCAGGCGGCGCTCGAACGGCTGATGGAAGGCCGCACGACGCTCGTGATCGCGCACCGGCTGTCGACGATCGAGCGCGCGGACCGCATCCTCGTGCTCGAGGCCGGCAAGATCGTCGAGGAGGGCAGCCACGATGAACTGCTGCGCCACGGCGGCCTCTACGCGCACCTGCACCGGATCCAGTACCAGCAGCAGGCGGCTTGACGCGCGGTCATGCGCCAGCGCAGTGCCGTGTGCTAGTCTCCATCGGGCAGTTCGAGTGTTCGTTCGACGTGACAACACGGAGGGAAAGCACGATGAACAAGATGCACGGGATGGTGCTGGCCGCGGTGATCGCGGCCGGTTTCGCCGCGCCGGCCGCGATGGCGCAGGACCACGACAACCACGACGACCACGGCGGCCACGGCATGCAGCGTGGCCACGGCCCGAAACACATGCCGCCCGGCCAGATGCGTCATGAGGACGACGTGCCGCAGCGCTGGGCCGACCAGCCGCGCCGCGAGTGGCACAAGGGCGACCGGCTTCCCCCCGAGTTCCGCGATCGTCAGTACGTGATCGACGACTGGCGCGGCTATCGCCTGAGCCCGCCGCCGCGCGGCTATCAATGGGTCGGCGTCGGCGGGGATCACCTGCTGGTGCAGATCGGTTCCGGCATCGTGTTGCGGATCGGCGACTGACCTTGCCGATCGCCCGGCACGTATCGCGATGCCGCGATGCGCGCCGGGCAGCCGGCCCGCCGCGTCACTTCGCTTGCGCGTGGCGGAACCAGCGCCGCTCGATCCTCGACATCACCCAGCACACGCCCAGCGCACACACGGTGCCGAGCGTCACCTCGCCGAGCCGCATCAGCGGCACATCCCACAGCGGGCCGTTGCCCGGAAACAGCAGCACGATCGTCGCGGTCACGCCGCCGAGCCGTGCCGCGCTGCCGACGTTCAGGCACCAGCAGCAGACGATCACGACCGCGACCGTGATCGCATACGTGACGAGGCGATCGCCGCCGACCGCCGCGCCCGCGAAGCCGAGCACGCCGCCGACCATCGCGCCGACGAACTGGTCGCGCGACAGCGACATCGTGTCCGAGTAGTTGTGCTGCGTGACGGCGATCGCGGTGATCGCCGCCCACACGGCCTGCTCGGTGTGCATCGCACGGCCGATCGCATACGCGAGGCACGCGCTGCAGACGGCCTGGAGCGCCATCAGCCCGCCTTGCGCGAGCCGTTCGCTGAATGACAGCCCCTTGAACAGATCGAAGATCGACTGCTGGATCTGCTGGCGGGCTTCGTTGAGTGTCCTGATCGTATCCATCGTGAGTCGGCCAAGAAGCGGGTAACGGCGGCGCGCCGCGTTCAGTGCGCCTGTTCGGGCGATGCGGCAGCCGGTTCGTCGGCCGCCGTGTCGCCGTTCTCGACGCGTGTTTCGGGCATCACGAGCCAGACCAGCAGCACCGCGAGCGCGCCGGCGCCCGCGAGCCCGAAGAAGCTGACCGCGTTGCCGAAGTGATCGGCGACGTAGCCGGCGGCGGCCGTGCTGAGCGTCGCGCCGATCCCGGCCGCGAGCCCGAACAGCCCGATGCACAGGTTGTAGCGGCCCTTGCCGCCCGCGACGTCGGCCGCGATCAGCGGCAGCATCACGCCGAACACGGCCGCGCTGATGCCGTCGAGCATCTGTACCGGCACGAGCAGGTACGGGCTGCTCACGCCGGCGAACAGCAGCGCGCGCACCGGCAGCGCGGAGAAGCCGAGCAGCAGGATCGGCCGGCGCCCCCAGCGTTGCGCGGAGCGGCCGACCCACGGCGACAGCATCGCGACGATCGCCTGCGGCACGATGATGCACGCGGCGATCACGAGCTGCACGTTTTCGCCCATCCCGGCCGTGACTTCGCCGGCCGCGAGGTTCAGCATCGCCGCGTTCGACAGGTGGAACAGCACGACGCACGCCGCGAAGATCAGCATCCGGCGGTCGCGCAGCAGCTCGAGCAGCGTCTCGCGTTCGCCGGCTTCGTCGTGGTGATCGTCGGGCCTCGACGACTGCGGGATCACTTCGTGGGTCGGCTGGATCATCGCGAGCGCGAACAGTGCGGGCAGCGCCAGCACGGCGGTCAGCCAGAACACCGCGCGCGCGGAGAAGTATTCGCCGGTGAGCCCCATCAGGCCCGCCGCGACCGCGCTGCCGATCGAGGCCCAGCGCGCATTGCGGCCGAGCCGGTCGCCGAGGTCGGCGCGGCCGACCAGCGAGAACGAGATGGCGGCCATCGCCGGCACGAGCATGCAGCTCGCGAAGCCGTGGAACACCTCGGCGGCGATCACCGGCACGATCGTCGGGCTCGACGCGAGCAGCACCGCGGACAGGATGATGGCCGCGATCGCCCAGGCGGCCGCGCCTTTCTTGTTCTTCAGCGCGTCGACGGCCGCGCCGCCCGGCACCTGGCTGACCATCGCGCTGATCGTGCCGATCGACAGCACCATGCCGATTTCACCCTGCGTCCACTTGTGCGACGCGAGGTAGGACGCGATGAACGGGCCGAACCCGGTCTGCACGTTTGCAACGAAGAAGTTGAGCCAGTCGAGGGACCGCAGGCTGCGAACGCTGACGGAATGCTTGATCGTCATCGGGTGGCACTCGCAGATGAAGCCGGGGCCGGGGCAACGGGCGGGAAGACCGCGACGATCGGCTTGTCGGCCGCGTAGGGCGGCGATGCCTTGATCTGCGCGTCGTTCAGGTCCAGCTGCGGGTGCAGCGCCTTGTCGCGCGTGACGAAGCGCAGTGCGCCCCAGCTCGCGGCGATCGAACGGCGGTCGGTATTGACGAGGCCGCCGAGGTCGAGCACGACGGCCTGCGGCTGCGCGGCGCGGTCGATCAGCACGTCGACGATGCGGCCGATCTTCGTGCCGTTCGGGCGCTCGACGTCGCTGTCGAGCATCGGCAGCCGCGTCGCGGGCGAGGCCGCGGCCGAACCCGACAGCGGCACGGCCTTCGGCCGCGCGGCCGGCGGCAGGTCGCCCGACGGCACGTCGAGCACGATCGGCTCCTGTTTGCCGCCCGGCGTGAAGCGGAACACGTTCCACGGGAAGATGACCTTGCGGTCGCCGACGCCCATGAAACCCTGCAGGTTGACGATCATCTCGCGCGGCTTGCCGCTCGCATCGGTCACCATGTCGACCGCGCGGCCGATCACCTTGCCGTTGCGGCGCGCGACTTCGCTGTCGAGCAGCGCATGGATCTGGGTGCGGTCGAGCGGGCGCGTCGCGACGATCGGCGGGGGCGGAGGCGGCGCAGGCGTCGGTGTTTCGGGGTGCTGCACGGGTTTCGGCCGCGTCACTTCGCGGTGCGGCTTCTTCGGCGCTTCCGGCGCCTCCGGTTGCGTCGGCGCCGGCACGGGCGGCATCGTCAGCGGCTCGCCGGCGGTTTCCTCGACAGGCTCGACGAGCGCCTCGCTGATCGGCGCGGGCGGGTTCTGGACCGGCAGCAGCCCGCAGCCGGACAGCAACGCGACGGCGACGAGAATCAGGAAGACCGTCGAGGACGGCAACGACTTGCGGGATGCGGGAAACGGGAGTCCGCCGCTCATTGACACTCACTCCATGGGTCGGGGGCGGCCCGAGGGCACGCGGCTGGCGATGGATGGCGGGTGCGGGCGGCGCACCACGCGAGGTGAGAGTTTAACGTGTCTTGCTTTCAGGACCGATTTCGATGGCCGGTTGCAGGCGGACTGTGGGGAAAAGGTAGGGATCGGAGGGGGCGGGCGCGGCCGGATGCGCCCCGGGGAGGGTTGCAGCCGCGGCGCCCGATCGTCGGTGACGATGCGGGCGCCGCGTCTTCGAGCGGCTTATTTGACCAGCGAGCCGAGCGTCGTCGTGACCGGGGCGAGCACGCCGCCCACCGTCTTCGAGAGCGCACCGGTACCGGTGCCGCCCGTCAATCCCGCGACGGGCGAGCCGCCGGCCGCGCCCGACACGGCGCCCGTCACGGTGCCGACCGCCGTCGTGAGCGCGCCGGCCGGGTTGCTGCCGCCCGTCGCGCCGCCGAGTGCGCCGGTCGACAGGAGCCCCGTGACCGGCGCGAGCGGATTCGTCGCGGCAGCGCCGCCGCCGAGCAGCGCCGTGCCGGCCGTGGCCACCGTGTTGCCGGTTGCCGTCACCACGTTGCCGATGCCGGTCGTGACCGGATTGCCGCCGGTCTTCGCGATCGTCGTGCCGGCGTTCGCGACTCCGTTGCCGACCGTCGTCACGAGGTTCGTGAGCGGCGCGCCGAGCGGCGTGCTCGCCGCGACGGTCTGCGTGACCGACCCGACCGTCGTCGTGATCGGCGTGATCGCCGAACTGGCGGCGCCCGTGACCTGCGCGACGGGGCCGGTCGACAGCTGCGTGCCGAGCGTTGCGCCGCCGCCCGCGATCGTATTGCCGAGCGTCGTGATCGCGCCGCCGACGGGCGACGTGACGGGGGCGAGCGGGGCCAGTGCCGAGCCGCTGGCGCCGAGGCTCGACACGACACCGCCGGTCGCCGCGACCGCGTTGCCGAGATTCGTGACCACGCCGCCCGTGCTCGCGACCGTCGTGCCGACCGGATTCGACGATGCGCCGAGCTGGCCGAGCCCCGATCCGATGCCGGTGCCGAGCGTCGTGACGGCCGCGCCGGCATCCTGCACGACGGTGCCGAGCCCTTGCGTGGTCGCCGCGTTCGTGCCGGGCAGCGACTGGCCCGCGATCACCGTGCCGACGCCCGATACGGTGCCGCCCGCGGCCGTCACGACGTTGCTCGACGCATCGATCGTCTGGCCGAGCGCATTGGCCGACTTGCCGGTGCCGGACGTGCTGCCGGTGCCGCTCCCCGTGCCGCCCGCGGTCGAGCTGCTGCCTGACGCGCTGCCGCTTCCGTTGCCGGCGCCCGTGCCGCCGGTCGTCGCGGTCGTGTCGCCCGAACCCGAGCCGCTGCCGCCGGTGCCCTGGCTCAGCGAGCCGGAGCCGCCGCAGGCGGACAGCGACATCAGCGCCGCAACGCCTGCCGCGATCATGATCATTCGGAGTCCTGCTTGATGGATGGTCGGCGTCGTCATGTCGTCCTCGTCTTGTCTCGTTTGATGGAATGGGTCAGGCGGCCGTCGCGTGCGCCGACGTGTCGTCACTGCGAACGGGAAGCGGCTGGCACGTTGTCGGTTGTCTCCCTGATTGCCTGTCGCCGTGTCGCATTTCGCCCGTACCGGAATCCGGAGCGCTTGTCGGGCGAGCGATTCACATTCTTTCGTATTGCTTGCCGATCGCGCCGGAAAACACCGGATTCCTGGCAATCAGAGTAGGTCCGCCGATGCGAGCCGTCTTTTAATGATCGTTAAATTGAAGTAAGCGTCCGATTCAAAGCGGAAATCGGGGTAATCACGGTCGACGCGATGCGAATCGTGTGAGTCGGTGCCGGAGAGGCGGGGGAAGGCGGGAGTGGTGCCGCACCGGCCTGGCCCGCTGTCATGGCGGGCAGGCGCGAGCGCTGCGTGAAGCAGGGTGAAGCGGGGGAAATCAGGCGTCCGGATACCACGCGTCGGTGAACTCGCTGACCTTGACGTCCGTCAGTTCCGGGCGGGCGGCGAGCCACCCGCGCACGAGTTCGCGATCGGCGTCGGTCGTCGTGCCGCGCGGCGCGCCGGAGATCACGTACGCGCCGATGCCCTCGTCCGCGGACGCGACGGTCATCAGCCCGTTCGCTTCGACGAAGTCGATGAACGCGTCGATCAGTTCGCCGCGCGCGAGGTCGGTCATTTCGTTGCGGTAATGCGCGGTGGCGTTGAACGCGAGTTCCTGGAATTCGCCGATGTGGAGTTTCTTGCGCTGGCGGCGGTTGTGGCCTTGGCTCATGGTGTGTGGTGAGTGATAGGTGAGAAAGGATAGCGCGGCGGATGGCGCAGGCGCCCTGTCGACATGCGGCATGGGCGAGGCTGGCGGCGAAGGCGGGTGTATCGCAGGACCGTTTTCGAAACTGTTCTTAAACAATTGCGCGATGCGCCTTTCGCCGTGTGGCCTGGTCAAGCGGCCTATTGCACGCCTGACCGAATGATACAGGGATGGCGAGCGTGTTCCGCTTTGCTAAGGTCTGCGGTCATTCGAACAACAACGAGGGCCGTATGTCGGACAATCGCCATTCGTACGAGGGGCGTGAGGATCTCACGCCGGGGGATCTGTTTTTTTGGTTGCCGTGAATCAGGTTTGCAAACGGTTTGGCTTTCACGACCTTGGTGCTGCGGCTGCCGTTCTATTGGGGCAGAACGATGTACCGGTTCCCGGCAAGCCGCGCGGCGCGGTGGCCGGCACCTCCGTTGCGTCGCTTGCGGCGCGCAAAGCGCTGCCGTTCAACGTCGGAATTCGGTTGCCGACCATCACGAAAGCCGGTGCCGGTGGTATGCGGATCGCGACGACTCGTAACCTCGGTGCGTTCGTCGGGCGAGCAGTGCCCGTTGTCGGTACTATCATGCTCGCTACGGATGCGGCAGTCGTCATGTGGAATACGGTGCAGGTCTACAACAGCATTGCAAAACCGGAAGACAGAGTGCTCTGATATGGCTGACACGGCATGGGATCGGCTCGAGGCATTTGCTCGGGAGGAGTTAGGGCGTCCACTCTTTGGCGGTCCGCTGAAGCTGTCACGTTCAAGCCGGATGGAAGAGGACCTCCGCATCACGGGAATCGACGCGATCGAATTTATCGACAAGTGGGGCGAGACCTTCGGGATCGATGTAGAGCGTTTCCCGTATCAGCGATACATCGGCCCGGAAACGCTCGATATGGTCAGAACGTTCCTTGGGCTGTTTTCGTCGAAATATCGCGACCCGGAACTTGTGCCCCTGACACTCGGCATGCTGGAAGAAGCGATGCGTCTCGGCCGGTGGGATACCGAAGCGATCGAGCGTTTCGCACGGGAAGGGGGCCGCGCGGAATAGCCGTTCACCATGGCATGCAGGTTGCGCGAAATCCCTCCCATGCCGGGCAGGAATCGCGCAACCGCAGCAGAGCGCAGCGTTACATCAGCACGATATCGTACTGCTCCTGGCTCAGATTCGACTCGACCTGCAGCGACACCGGCTTGCCGATGAAGTCGATCAGCATCGCGAGATGCTGCGACTCTTCGTCGAGGAACAGGTCGATCACCTGCTGCGCGGCGATCACGCGGAATTCGCGCGGATTGAACTGCCGCGACTCGCGCAGGATCTCGCGCAGGATGTCGTAGCACACGGTGCGCGACGTCTTCACCTGGCCCTTGCCCTGGCAGGTCGGGCACGGTTCGCACAGCACGTGCGCGAGCGATTCGCGCGTGCGCTTGCGCGTCATCTCGACGAGCCCCAGCTGCGAGAAGCCGTTGACCGTCACGCGTGTGCGGTCGCGCGACAGCGCCTTCTTCAGCTCGGACAGCACCGCGTCGCGATGCTCGGCGTTCTCCATGTCGATGAAGTCGATGATGATGATCCCGCCGAGGTTGCGCAGCCGCAGCTGGCGCGCGATCGTATGCGCGGCCTCGAGGTTGGTCTTGAAGATCGTGTCGTCGAAGTTGCGCGCGCCGACATAGCCGCCCGTGTTCACGTCGATCGTCGTCATCGCCTCGGTCTGGTCGATCATCAGGTAGCCGCCCGACTTCAGGTCGACGCGGCGCGACAGCGCGCGCTGGATCTCCGTCTCGATGTTGTACAGGTCGAACAGCGGCCGCTCGCCGGTGTAGTGGTGCAGCTTCGGGCTCACGGCCGGCGTGAACTCGCCCGCGAATTCCGAGAGGCGCTGGTACGTCTCGCGCGAATCGACCTGGATGCGCGTCGTGTCGTCGTTCGCAAAATCGCGCAGCACGCGCTGCGCGAGATCGAGATCCTGGTACAGCAGGCTCGTCGCCGGCAGCCGCTGCGCCTGGGCGACGATCGTCGCCCAGGTCTTGCGCAGGTACGTGACGTCGCCGGCCAGTTCGTCAGAGGTCGCGTCCTCGGCGATCGTGCGCACGATGTAGCCGCCTTTCTCGTCCGGCGGGATCACGGCCGTCAGGCGCGCGCGCACGGCCTCGCGTTCGACCTCGCTCTCGATCTTCTGCGAGATGCCGATATGCGGTTCCTGCGGCAGGTAGACGAGCGTGCGGCCCGCGATACTGACTTGCGTCGACAGCCGCGCGCCCTTCGTGCCGATCGGATCCTTGATCACCTGGACCATCAGCGTCTGGCCCTCGAACACGATCTTCTCGATCGGCTGGTGCGGCGTGCCCGACTGCGGCTCGCCCGCGAGGCGCGGATGCCAGATGTCGGCGACGTGCAGGAAGGCCGCACGCTCGAGGCCGATGTCGATGAACGCCGACTGCATGCCGGGCAGCACGCGCACGACCTTGCCGAGATAGATGTTGCCGACCCGCCCGCGCGACAGCGTGCGCTCGACGTGAAGCTCCTGCACCGCGCCTTGCTGGACGAGTGCGACCCGCGTTTCCTGCGGCGTGAGGTTGATCAGGATTTCTTCGTTCATGTGCGGTTCAGAAGGCGACGCGTGCGGTGCGCAGCAACGCGGCAGTCTCAAAAAGGGGCAGACCCATGATACCTGAATGGGAACCGTCGATTCGCTCGATGAATTCTGCCGCGCGGCCCTGGATCGCGTACGCGCCGGCCTTGCCGAACGGCTCGCCGGTTTCGACGTAGCGCGCGTAGGCGTCGCGCGACGCGGGCGCGAAGCGCACCGACGAGCGCGACAGCGCGGGCGGCAGCAGTTCTCCGCCGGCATCGATCACGGCGACGGCGGTCAGCACCGCGTGTTCGCGGCCCGCGAGGCGCGTGAGCATCGCGAGCGCGTCGTCCGCGTCGGCCGGCTTGCCGAGGATCGCGCCGTCGATCGTCACGGTCGTATCGGCGACCAGCACCGGCGCGGCCGGCTTGCCGCTCGCGACGAGGCGCGCACGCGCGGCTTCGGCCTTCGCGACGGTCACGCGCCGCACGTAGGCCTCGGCGGCTTCGCCGGGCAGTTCGGCTTCGAGCGCTTCGGCGTCCTCGTCAGGGCGCGGCAGCAGCAGTTCGAAGCGGACGCCGATCTGCTGCAGCAGCTCCTGGCGGCGCGGGCTTTGCGAAGCGAGGTAAAGGATCGGGAAAAGCGCGGGGGACGTGCTGGACGGCATGGTGTCGTTATCTCGTTGAGCGCGCGCGGCGCGCGTCCCGAGGACGACGCGTCATGCGCGGTGGTAGGGGTGATTCTGCGTGATGCTCCACGCCCGGTAAAGCTGTTCGGCGAGCAGCACGCGCACCATCCCGTGCGGCAGCGTCATGCTCGAGATGCGCAGCAGCACGTCGGCACGCGCTTTCAGTTCCGGATCGAGCCCGTCGGCGCCGCCGATCACGAACGCGACGTCGCGGCCGTCCTGCTGCCAGCCGGGCAGTGCCTGCGCGAGCTGCATCGTGGTCCAGTCGCGGCCGCGCTCGTCGAGCGCGACGAGGCGCGCGCCCTTCGGCAGCGCCGCCTCGATCTTCTGCCGCTCGGCCGCCATCACGCTTTCGGCGCTGCGGCCGCCCGAACGCAGTTCGGGCTTGATCTCGCGCAACTCGATGCGCAGCTCGGGCGGCATCCGCTTCGTGTATTCGTCGAAGCCGGATGCGATCCAGCCCGGCATCTTGTGGCCGACCGCGAGGATGAAAAGCTTCATCGGAAGACGCGTGACGGCTTAACGGCGGCGGGCGGCCGTCTTGCGCGCCGGACGGGCGGGCGCGGCTTCCTCTTCGTCTTCCTCGTCTTCGCTGGCCGTGGCAAAGCCGTTCGGGCCCTTGCCGCCGCCGAGCTTCATCCGCACCGGCTTGTCGCCCCAGATTTCCTCGAGGTTGTAGTACTGGCGCAGGGCCGGCTGGAGGATGTGCACGACCGCGTCGCCGCAATCGACCAGCACCCATTCGCCGGTGTCTTCCCCTTCGGAGCTGACGATGTCGCCGCCGGCTTCCTTGACCTTGTCGCGCACGCTCGACGCGAGAGCCTTGGTCTGGCGGTTGGAGGTGCCCGATGCGACGACCACGCGGTCGAACAGTTCGGTCAGGTGGCTGGTGTTGAACACCTTGATGTCTTGCGCCTTGACGTCTTCGAGGGCGTCGACGATCACGCGCTGCAGTTTGCGAATATCCATGGATTCAGGAATGGTAGAGGCGATGTTGAAGAATATAGGCCCATACGGCGGCCGGCACATGCTCGGCCGACGCATCGGGCATTTGCGCATGGCGCGCGATGCATTCGCGCAGGTGGGCGCGGATGTCGGTCGCGGCAATGTCGAACGAAAGGGTCGTATCGATCAGCAGGTGGCCGGCCGGCGTGGCCTTCAGCACGTCGGCGCCGGCCTGCCGCGCGGCGATTTCCCGCGTAACGTCCGGCGGCGCCGTGCCCAGGTCGAAACCCGGGCGCGTCGACACGCAGATGTGCGCGTAGTCGAACAGCTTGCGCCAGTCGCGCCACGTGTCGAGCCGCACGAGCTGGTCGGCGCCGATCAGCAGCGACAGCGACGCGTCCGGGCCGATCCGCTCGCGCCAGCGCGCGAGCGTCTCGACCGTGTAGGTCGGGCCGGCGTGCTCGATCTCGTCGGTGGCGACGGTCACGGTCACGCCCGGCACGGACAGCGACCCGGCGGCCGCACGCGTCATCGCGAGCCGGTGCTCGGCGGCCGACACGTCGCGCTTCTGGTACGGCTGCCCGGCGGGCAGCAGCACGAGTTCGGTCAGGCCGAGCAACTCGGCGAACCGGCGCGCGAGCGCGAGATGGCCGTCGTGGATCGGGTCGAAAGTACCGCCCAGCAAGCCGATACGACGCGGCAGCGGGGCGGGGCGGGCGGTGGTGTCCAGAAACGGCGTCCTTTCCTTGGGGCAGCGGGGCGCGCGGGCTCAGACCCAGTCGCGCGGCACGATGAAGTCGCTGTACAGGCGCGCTTCGGGCGTGCCCGGCTCGGGCTGCCAGTTGTAGCGCCAGTTCGCGACCGGCGGCATCGACATCAGGATCGACTCGGTGCGGCCGCCGCTTTGCAGGCCGAACAGCGTGCCGCGGTCGAATACGAGGTTGAATTCGACGTAGCGGCCGCGACGATACGCCTGGAAGTCGCGCTCGCGCTCGCCGTACGGCAGCTCGGCACGGCGCTCGACGATCGGCAGGTAAGCCTGCAGGAACGCATCGCCGACGCTTTGCATCAGGTCAAACGAGCGTTCGAATCCGGGCTCGGAGAAATCGTCGAAGAAGATCCCGCCGATGCCGCGCATCTCGTTGCGGTGCTTCAGGAAGAAATATTCGTCGCACCACTGCTTGAAGCGCGGGTAGAGCTCGGCACCGAACGGGTCGAGCGCATCCTTGCAGGTCTGGTGGAAATGACGCGCGTCGTCCTCGAAACCGTAAACCGGTGTCAGATCCATGCCGCCGCCGAACCAGAACACGGGCTCCTCGCCGGGCTTCGTCGCGATCAGCATCCGCACGTTCATGTGGACGGTCGGGCAGTACGGATTGCGCGGATGCAGCACGAGCGACACGCCGAGCGCCTCGAACCCGCGGCCCGCGAGCTGCGGGCGCGCCGCGCTCGCCGACGGCGGCAGCGCGTCGCCCGCGACGTCGGAAAAGCCGATCCCCGCGCGCTCGAACACGCGGCCGCCTTCGAGAATCCGCGTGCAGCCGCCGCCGCGCAGGCGTTCGTCCGGCCCGCGCTGCCACGTGTCGGTGGCGAGCGGCGTGCCGTCGAGCGCGCCGAGCGCGTCGGCGATGCGTGTCTGCAGGCCCTGGAGGTACGTGCGCACGCGCGCCACGTCGTAGGTCGAATCGGTCATGTCTGGACTGGGTGCCCCCGCCCGAAGCGGGGGCCGTAAAAAAGGCATCTGCCGGGCATTCTATCGAACCCCGGCAGAGGAGCCGCCGCCGCGCGAGGACGGGGCGGCGACGGCGACGTCACACGCTCTTGCGGTTGAGCGCGCGGAAGCCGATGTCGCGGCGGTACTGCATGCCCTCGAAATTGATCTGGTTGATCGTGTCGTACGCATGCTGCTGCGCTTCGCGCACCGAATCGGCCAGGCCGACCACGCACAGCACGCGGCCGCCCGACGTCACGAGCTTGTCGCCTTCGCCGAGCGTCGTGCCCGCATGGAACGTCACGGCCTGTTCGGTCTCGGCCGGGATCCCGTTGATGCGGTCGCCCTTGCGCGGCGCGTCCGGATAGCCGTGCGCGGCCAGCACGACGCCGAGCGCGGTGCGGCGGTCCCAGTCGAGCTCGACCGTGTCGAGCGTGCCCGCGATCGCCTGCTCGACGACCTTCGAGAAATCGCTCTTCAGGCGCGCCATGATCGGCTGCGTTTCCGGGTCGCCCATCCGGCAGTTGAACTCGAGCGTGCGCGGATTGCCGTCCTTGTCGATCATCAGGCCCGCGTACAGGAAGCCCGTGAAGCGGATGCCGTCCTTCTCCATGCCGCGCACGGTCGGCATGATGATCTCGCGCATCACGCGTGCGTGCATCTGCGGCGTGACGATCGGCGCGGGCGAATACGCGCCCATGCCGCCGGTGTTCGGGCCGCGGTCTTCGTCGAGCAGGCGCTTGTGGTCCTGGCTCGAAGCCAGTGCCAGTGCGTGCTTGCCGTCGACCATCACGATGAAGCTCGCTTCCTCGCCGTCGAGGAATTCCTCGATCACGACGCGCGCGCCGGCGTCGCCGAGCTTGTTGCCCGACAGCATCATGTCGACCGCTGCATGCGCTTCTTCCAGCGTCATCGCGACGACGACACCCTTGCCGGCCGCGAGGCCGTCGGCCTTCACGACGATCGGCGCACCCTTCGCGTCGATGTACGCGTGGGCGGCCGTCGCATCGGCGAAGGTTTCGTAGTCGGCCGTCGGAATGTTGTGGCGCTTCATGAACGCCTTCGCGAAATCCTTCGAGCTTTCGAGCTGCGCGGCTTCGCGGGTCGGGCCGAAGACCTTCAGGCCGCGTGCGCGGAACAGGTTGACGATGCCGGCCGCGAGCGGTGCTTCCGGCCCGACGAGCGTGAACGCGACGCCTTCGCTTTCCGCGAAATCGGCGAGTGCGTCGAGCGACGTGATATCGACGTTCTTCAGACGCTCGTCCTGCGCCGTGCCGCCATTGCCGGGCGCGACGTAGACCATCTGGACGCGCGGCGATTGCGCGAGCTTCCACGCCAGCGCATGTTCGCGGCCGCCGGAACCGACGACGAGTAGTTTCATGGGATTCCCCGCAGACTAGAAAACAGGGCGGCCGGCACGCTCAGGCGCGCCGGCCGCGAATTCGGTCGGGCCGCCGTCGCAACGCTGCGCGCGACGGCCGGCATCTCATTCCTCGATGATGACGGCGTTCGTATACACGTCCTGCACGTCGTCGAGGTTCTCGAGCGCGTCCAGGAGCTTCTGCATCTTCGCCGCATCGTCACCGGTGAACTCGACTTCGTTCTGCGGCTTCATCGTCACTTCGGCGAGTTCGGCCTTGAAGCCGCCGGCTTCGAGCGCGTCCTTCACCTTCGAGAATTCCTGCCAGTCGCACAGCACTTCGATCGAGCCGTCGTCGTTCGTGTTCACGTCGTTCGCGCCGGCTTCGAGCGCGGCTTCCATCAGCGCGTCTTCCGACGTGCCGGGCGCGAACAGGAACTGGCCGACGTGATCGAACATGAACGCGACCGAGCCGTCGGTGCCCATGTTGCCGCCGAATTTCGAGAATGCGTGGCGAACTTCCGCGACCGTACGCGTGCGGTTGTCGGTCAGCGTGTCGACGATGATCGCCGCGCCGCTGATGCCGTAGCCTTCGTAACGGATTTCTTCGTAGTTCGCGCCGTCCGCGCCGCCGACGCCGCGATCGATCGCGCGCTTGACGTTGTCCTTCGGCATGTTCGCGTCGGCTGCCTTGTCGACCGCGAGACGCAGGCGCGGGTTCGAGTTGACGTCGCCGCCGCCGAGGCGCGCCGCGACCTGGATTTCCTTGATCAGGCGGGTCCAGATCTTGCCGCGCTTCGCGTCGGCCGCTGCCTTCTTATGCTTGATGTTGGCCCATTTCGAATGACCAGCCATACCTTTCTCCGTGCCCGGGCGCGCTGCGCGGGCGATTGTTTCAATGTGTCGTTGAGTCGGCGGCCGTGTCGGCGGGCATGAAGCCGCGGGGCCGCGCGTATCGAGTGGATCGTGATTTTATCACGCGGCGACCGCCGGTTCGGGGCCGCCGCGCCTGGCCGAACGGCCGGGCAGGCCGCCGCGGACCGGGCCGCGCGCCGCGCGGCCGCGCCGGCGCTCAGTTCTTGGTGCCGAACAGGCGGTCGCCCGCGTCGCCGAGGCCGGGCACGATGTACGCATGCTCGTTCAGGTGCGAATCGAGCGACGCGACGAACAGCTTCACGTCGGGGTGCGCGTCCTGGAACACCTGGACGCCCTCGGGCGCGGCGACCAGCGCGACGAACGTGATGTTCGCGGCCGGCACGTTGCGGCGCTTGAGCACGTCGACCGCGTGCACGGCCGAATAGCCGGTCGCGACCATCGGGTCGCACAGGATGAAGATGCGGTCTTCCAGGTCGGGCAGGCGCACCAGGTATTCGACCGGGCGGTGGTCTTCGGCACGATATACGCCGATATGGCCGACGCGCGCGGACGGCACCAGGTCGAGCAGGCCGTCCGACATCCCGATGCCCGCGCGCAGCACGGGCACGATCGCGAGCTTCTTGCCCGCGATCACGGGCGCGTCGACCGCCACCAGCGGGGTTTCGACCCGCTTGGTCGTGATCGGCAGGTTGCGGGTGATCTCGTAGCCCATCAGCAGCGTGATTTCGCGCAGCAGCTCGCGGAACGTGCGCGTGGACGTGTCCTTGTCGCGCATGTGCGTGAGCTTGTGCTGGATCAGCGGGTGATCGGTGATGAAGAGATTCGGGAAACGGCTGTCCTGTTTCATGACGGGGGCGCGCTGGCGGCAAAAGGGGATCGGGGCGGCGGCGGGCGCAAGCCGGCTGCCGCTTATGGCCGCAATTTTACCAAGGCGCGCCGCATGATCCGGATATTATCGACGTCTCACGACAATCCGCGCGCCGCGCCCGCCCGTTCGCCGTCCACCGGCGCGGCGGGGCCGTCCCGGCGCGCGTCGCCACCAGGGAGTCGACGATGGATCTCGGTATCGAAGGAAAGACCGCGCTCGTATGCGCGGCCAGCAAGGGTCTCGGTCGCGGCTGCGCGGAAGCGCTGGCCGCCGAGGGCGTGAACCTCGTGATCGTCGCGCGCACGCGCGACACGCTGGAGGAAACCGCGGAGGAGATCCGCGCGGCGTCGAATGTGTCGATCACGGCAGTCGCCTGCGACATCACGACGCCGGAAGGCCGCTCGGCCGCGCTCGCCGCATGCCCGCAGCCGGACATTCTCGTGAACAATGCCGGCGGCCCGCCGCCCGGCGACTTCCGCGACTTCTCGCACGACGACTGGATCCGCGCGCTCGAGGCGAACATGCTGACGCCGATCGAGCTGATCCGTGCGACCGTCGACGGGATGATCGCGCGCCGCTTCGGCCGGATCGTCAACATCACGAGTTCGGCCGTGAAGGCGCCGATCGACGTGCTCGCGCTGTCGAACGGCGCGCGCTCGGGGCTGACCGGTTTCGTCGCCGGGCTGTCGCGCAAGGTCGCAGGGCAGGGCGTGACGATCAACAACCTGCTGCCGGGGCTGTTCGACACCGACCGGATCGCGACGACGCTCGCCGCGTCGGCGAAGGCGCAGGGCGTGACGGTCGACGAAATGCGCGCGCGGCGCGCGCACGACATTCCGGCCGGCCGCCTCGGCACGCGCGCCGAATTCGGCGCTGCCTGCGCGTTCCTGTGCAGCGTGCATGCCGGCTACATCACCGGGCAGAACTGGCTGCTCGACGGCGGCGCGTATCCGGGGACGTTCTGACCGCGCCTTGCGATTCATGATCACGACGACAACCGAACGACGAAGGAACTGGAGATGAGCAAACCCCGCATCGCATTGATTGCGCACGACGCGAAGAAGGACGAGATCGTCGCGCTCGCGGGCGAGTATCGCGCGACGCTCGCGCAATGCCGGCTGGTCGGCACGGGCACGACGGGCGGCCGCATCGCGGCCGCGCACGGGCTGGAGGTCGAGCGCAAGCTGTCGGGCCCGCTCGGCGGCGATCTGCAGATCGGCGCGGAACTGGCCGAGGGCCGCGTCGACATCGTCGTGTTCCTGCGCGACCCGATGACCGCGCAGCCGCACGACCCCGACATCACCGCGCTCGTGCGCGCGTGCGACGTGCACGACGTGCCGGTTGCGACCAACGTCGCCACCGCGCGCATGCTGCTCGACGACCTGGCGCGCAACATGCAGGACGTTTGCTAGCTGGTCACGCACCGCGGCCGATTGCCCCTGCTCGCGGCAGGGCCATGCACGGACGGTGGCGACGCGCGAGAATCGTGCGTCGCGACGCGCACCTGCCGCCCGGTTCCTGCATGAATCGGCCGGCCCGCGCATCGGCGACCCCGATTTTTCTGACCGATTGACAGACGAGGAGCGAAACGATGCCGAAAGCAATCCGATACGACCAGCCGGGCGGCCCGGACGTGATGAAGTGGGTCGATGTCGAGGTCGGCGAGCCGAAGGCGGGCGAAGTCCGCATCCGGCAGCACGCGGTCGGGCTCAACTACATCGACGTGTATTTCCGCACCGGCCTTTATCCGCAACCGCTGCCCGGCGGCCTCGGGATGGAGGCGGCGGGCGAGGTGACGGCCGTCGGCGACGGCGTGACCGCGCTCAAGGTGGGCGACCGCGTCGCGTATGTCGGGCAGCCGCCCGGCGCGTATGCGCAGGAGCGCGTGATGCCGGCCGAGCGGCTCGTGAAGCTGCCCGACGGCATCAGCTACGACGATGCGGCATCGGTGATGCTGCAGGGCCTGACCGCGCACTACCTGCTGCGCCGCACCTACCCGGTGAAGGCCGGCGACACGATCCTGATCCACGCGGCGGCCGGCGGCGTCGGCCTGCTCGTGTGCCAGTGGGCGAAGGCGCTCGGCGCGACCGTGATCGGGACGGTCGGCTCCGACGAAAAGGCCGAACTCGCGAAGGCGCACGGCTGCGATCACCCGATCGTCTACACGCGCGAGAACTTCACGCAGCGCGTGAAGGAGATCACGAACGGCGCGGGCGTGCCGGTCGTCTACGATTCGATCGGCAAGGACACCTACCTCGGCTCGCTCGACTGCCTCGCGCCGCTCGGCTACTTCGTCAGCTTCGGCAGCGCGTCGGGCCCGCTGCCGCCGATCGACTCGAAGGAGTTCTCGTCGCGCGGCTCGCTGTTCTTCACGCGGCCGACGCTGTTCTCGTACATCGCGAAGCGCGCCGATCTCGAAGCCGGGGCCGCCGAGCTGTTCGACGTGATCCTGTCGGGCAAGGTGAAGACCAGCATCAACCAGCGCTATCCGCTCGCGGAAGTCGGTCGGGCGCATGCCGATCTCGAAGCGCGCAAGACCACCGGCTCGACGATCCTCGTTCCCTGAGCCTTCCCCCCCGTGCCGGCGTCATGCCGGCACGCGCCCATGCGGGCGGCGCTGCGGCGCCGTCCGTCCCGCCTCCCGGTTTGCCCCGTCCGCGTGTTTACACGTTTTTTATATCCGCCCCGACACCTTTGACCCGTCCTTTACGTGCGTTCCCATAATGTTCTAGTCGTCTGATTTCGACGACGGAGAACACAAAATGGATGGGGTTTTCATCGGCGCTCTGGTGCTCTTCACCGCGCTGATCCTCGGCTTGGTTGCCGGTTGCGACAAGCTCGTGCAATACGGTCGCGGGGGGCGGGCATGACCTGGATGCTTTGGCTGGCGGGCGCCTCGACGGCCCTGCTGTTCGCGTATCTCGTCTTTGCGCTGCTGCGCGCGGAGGACATCGAATGAACGCGAACAATCTCTTTCAAACGCTGCTCTTCATCGTCGTGCTGCTCGCGGCGGCCGTGCCGGTCGCGCGCTACCTGTCGGCGGTGATGGACGGCAGCTCGCGCGTCGTGCGCGTGTTCGGGCCGCTCGAACGCGCGCTGTACCGCATCGCCGGCGTCGACGCCGGCAGCGAGATGAACTGGAAGCAGTACGCGGTCGCGACGATCGCGTTCAACGCGCTCGGGGCGCTGTTCCTCTACGGCCTGCTGCGCCTGCAGGGCGTCCTGCCCGGCAACCCGCAGCAATTCGGCGCGATGACGGTCGACGGCGCGTTCAACACGGCTGTCAGCTTCGTCACCAACACGAACTGGCAGGACTACACGCCCGAGCAGACCGTCAGCTACCTGACGCAGATGCTCGGCCTGACCGTGCAGAACTTCCTGTCGGCGGCGACCGGCATCGTCGTCGTGATCGCGCTGATCCGTGGCTTCGCACGCCACACCGCGCAGACGATCGGCAACTTCTGGGTCGACCTGACACGCGTGACGATGTACGTGCTCGTGCCGATGTCGGTCGTGATCGCCGCGCTGCTGATGAGCCAGGGCGTGATCCAGAACATGAAGGCCTACCAGGACGTGCCGGTGCTGCAGGCGAGCACCTATGCGGCGCCGAAGCTCGACGCGCAGGGCAACCCGGTGAAGGACGACAAGGGTAACGCGGTCACGGTGCCGACCCCGCTCACGAAGCAGACGCTCGCGATGGGCCCGGTGGCGTCGCAGGAAGCGATCAAGATGCTCGGCACCAACGGTGGCGGGTTCTTCAACGCGAACTCCGCGCATCCGTACGAGAACCCGACACCGTTTGCGAATTTCATCCAGATCTTCGCGATCCTGATCATCCCGGCCGCGCTGTGCCTCGTGTTCGGCCGCATGATCGGCGACCGCCGGCAGGGTATCGCGGTGCTCGCGGCGATGACGGTCGCATTCGTGATCGCGATCGGCGTCGAGGTGAATGCGGAGCAGGGCGGCAACCCGACGCTCGCCGCGCTGCACGTCGACCAGTCGGCGAACGCGCTGCAGCCGGGCGGCAACATGGAAGGCAAGGAAACGCGCTTCGGCATCGCGCAGACCGGCATCTTCACGGTCGCGACCACGGCTGCATCGTGCGGCGCGGTCGACACGATGCACGATTCGCTGACGCCGCTCGGCGGCCTCGTGCCGATGCTGCTGATGCAGCTCGGCGAAGTGGTGTTCGGCGGGGTCGGCTCGGGTCTCTACGGGATGCTCGTGTTCGCGCTGCTCGCGGTGTTCGTCGCCGGCCTGATGATCGGCCGCACGCCGGAATACGTCGGCAAGAAGATCGAAGCGTACGAGATGAAGATGGTGTCGATCGTCGTGCTGCTCACGCCGCTGCTCGTGCTGGTCGGCACGTCGATTGCCGTGCTCGCCGATGCGGGCAAGGCCGGCATCGCGAACCCCGGCCCGCACGGCTTCTCGGAAATCCTCTACGCGTTCAGCTCGGCCGCGAACAACAACGGCAGCGCGTTCGCGGGCCTGACGGTCGGCACGCCGTTCTACAACTGGACGACCGCGATCGCGATGTGGTTCGGCCGCTTCGGCACGATCGTGCCGGTGCTGGCGATCGCCGGTTCGCTCGCCGCGAAGAAGCGCATTGCGGTGACGAGCGGCACGCTGCCGACGCATGGTCCGCTGTTCGTCGTGCTGCTGCTCGGCACCGTGCTGCTGGTGGGCGCGCTGACCTACGTGCCGGCGCTTGCGCTCGGCCCGGGCGTCGAGCACCTGATGATGTGGCTGGGCGCGTGATGCGCGCCCGCATGGCGACACATTGAAAAGACTGAAGAGCTTGAAGAGATCGCAATGACTCAACATTCCGCAACACGGTCCATGTTCGATCCGGCGCTGCTGCGCCCCGCGATCGTGGACTCGTTCAAGAAACTCACGCCGCGCACGCAGTTCCGCAACCCGGTGATGTTCTGCGTGTACGTCGGCAGCATCCTGACCACGATCCTGTGGATCGCGGCGCTCGCCGGCCAGGCCGAGGCGCCCGCGGGCTTCATCCTCGCGATCGCGCTGTGGCTGTGGTTCACCGTGCTGTTCGCGAACTTCGCCGAGGCGCTCGCCGAAGGGCGTTCGAAGGCGCAGGCGGCCTCGCTGCGCAGCGCGAAGAAGGACGTGATGGCGAAGAAGCTCAACGAGCCGCATCCGAAGTCGCCGATCCGCATCACGACCGCGTCCGACCTGCGTAAAGGCGACGTCGTGCTGGTCGAGACCGGCGATGTGATCCCGGCCGACGGCGAGGTCGTCGACGGCGTCGCGTCGGTCGACGAATCGGCGATCACCGGTGAATCCGCGCCGGTGATCCGCGAGTCGGGCGGCGACTTCTCGTCGGTGACGGGCGGCACGCGCGTGCTGTCGGACTGGATCGTCGTCAAGGTCACCGCGAACCCCGGCGAGGCATTCCTCGACCGGATGATCGCGATGGTCGAGGGCGCGAAGCGCAAGAAGACGCCGAACGAGATCGCGCTGACGATCCTGCTGGTCGCGCTGACGATCGTGATGCTGCTGGCCACTGCCACGCTGCTGCCGTTCTCGATGTTCTCGGTCGAGGCGATGAAGGCCGGCCACGTGGTGACGATCACCGCGCTCGTCGCGCTGCTCGTGTGCCTGATCCCGACGACGATCGGCGGCCTGCTGTCCGCGATCGGCGTGGCCGGCATGAGCCGGATGATGCAGGCGAACGTGATCGCGACGTCGGGCCGCGCGGTGGAAGCGGCTGGCGACGTCGACGTGCTGCTGCTCGACAAGACCGGCACGATCACGCTCGGCAACCGCCAGGCGTCGACGTTCGTGCCGGCGCCGGGCGTGACCGAGGAAGCGCTGGCCGATGCCGCGCAATTGTCGTCGCTCGCCGACGAAACGCCGGAAGGCCGCAGCATCGTCGTGCTCGCGAAGGAGCGCTTCAACATTCGCCAGCGCGACATGGCGCAACTGCATGCGACGTTCCTCGGTTTTTCCGCGCAGACGCGGATGAGCGGCGTCGACCTGCCCGGCCGCGAAATCCGCAAGGGCGCGGCCGATGCGATCCGCCGCTACGTCGAGACGCACGGCAGCCGCTTCCCGGAGGAAGTGCGCCGTGCGGTCGACGAGGTGGCGCGCCGCGGCAGCACGCCGCTCGTCGTGGCCGACCTGCACGAAGGGGCGGCGCGCGTGCTCGGCGTGATCGAGCTGAAGGACATCGTGAAGGGCGGCATCAAGGAGCGCTTCGCGGAACTGCGCAAGATGGGCATCAAGACCGTGATGGTGACGGGCGACAACCGGCTGACGGCCGCGGCGATCGCCGCGGAAGCCGGTGTCGACGACTTCCTCGCGGAAGCGACGCCGGAAACCAAGCTCGCGACGATCCGCGAACACCAGGCCGCCGGCCGGCTCGTCGCGATGACGGGCGACGGCACCAACGACGCGCCGGCGCTCGCGCAGGCCGACGTGGCCGTCGCGATGAACACCGGCACGCAGGCCGCGAAGGAAGCCGGCAACATGGTCGACCTCGACTCGAATCCGACGAAGCTGATCGAGATCGTCGAGATCGGCAAGCAGATGCTGATGACGCGCGGCTCGCTGACGACGTTCTCGATCGCGAACGACATCGCGAAGTACTTCGCGATCATCCCGGCCGCGTTCGTGACGACCTACCCGCAACTGCGCGTGCTCGACATCATGCACCTGACGTCGCCGGCGTCCGCGATCCTGTCGGCGGTGATCTTCAACGCGCTGATCATCGTCGCGCTGATCCCGCTCGCGCTGAAGGGCGTCACGTACCGGCCGCTCGGCGCCGCGTCGCTGCTGCGCCGCAACCTGCTGGTCTACGGCCTCGGCGGCGTGCTGCTGCCGTTCCCGTTCATCAAGCTGATCGACATGACGCTCGCCGCACTCGGCTGGGCCTGATCCGGCCGTACTTGAAGGAAACATCATGAAAACGTTGATTCGCCCGCTCATCGTGCTCTTCGTCGTCCTGACCGCCGTGACGGGCCTGGCTTACCCGGCCGTGATGACCGTGTTCGGCCAGGCCGTGTTCCCGTCGCAGGCCAACGGCAGCCTGATCGAGAAGGACGGCAAGGCAGTCGGCTCCGCGCTGATCGGCCAGCAGTTCGATGCGCCGAAGTACTTCTGGGGCCGGCTGTCGGCCACTGCGCCGATGCCGTACAACGCGACCGGCTCCGGCGGCTCGAACCTCGGCCCGCTGAACCCGTCGCTCGCCGACCAGGTGAAGGGGCGCATCGCCGCGCTGCGCGACGCCGGCACCGACCTGTCGAAGCCCGTGCCGGTCGACCTCGTGACGGCATCGGCGAGCGGCCTCGATCCGGAGATCACGCCGGCCGCCGCCGCGTACCAGGTCGAGCGCGTCGCGAAGGCGCGCAACCTGGCGCCGGACGCGGTCGCGCAGCTCGTCGCCGCGAACACGGCGGGCCGCCAGTTCGGCGTGCTCGGCGAGCCGCGCGTGAACGTGCTGAAGCTGAACCTCGCGCTCGACGCGGCGCAGGCCGCGCACTGAGCGCGCGGCCGGGCTTCCGGCGACGACCGGTGTCCGGCGTCCGGTGCGGCATGATCCGCGCCGGACGCGCCTTTTCCCGACGGCGCTTGCGCCGTCTTTGCCTTTTGCGGCGATTTGGAACAACAATGCTCGTACTCGCGCGCATCCGGGCGCTCCGCTTTCCTGACGCATGAACCGTCCCGATCCAGACCAACTCCTCGACAAGCTGCAGCGAGACGAAGAAAAGCAGCGGCGCGGCCAGCTCAAGATCTTCTTCGGCGCATCGGCCGGTGTCGGCAAGACCTACGCGATGCTGCAGGCCGCGCGCCAGCGGCTGCAGGAAGGCGTCGACGTCGTCGTCGGCATCGTCGAGACCCATGGCCGCGGCGAGACCGCCGCGCTGCTCGACGGCCTCGACGTGCTGCCGCTCGCGCGCATCGACTATCGCGGCCGCACGCTCGCCGAATTCGATCTCGACGGCGCGCTCGCGCGTGCGCCGCAATTGATCCTCGTCGACGAGCTCGCGCATTCGAACGTGCAGGGCGCGCGGCACCTGAAGCGCTGGCAGGACGTCTACGAGCTGCTCGACGCGGGCATCGACGTGTACACGACCGTCAACGTCCAGCACCTCGAAAGCCTGAACGACGTGGTCGGCGCGATCACCGGCATCCGCGTGTGGGAGACCGTGCCCGACCGCGTGTTCGATGCGGCCGACGAAGTCACGCTCGTCGACCTGCCGGCCGAGGAGCTGCTCGAGCGGATGCGCGACGGCAAGGTCTACCTCGCGCAGCAGGCCGAGCGCGCGGTGCGCAACTTCTTCCGCAAGGGCAACCTGATCGCGCTGCGCGAACTCGCGCTGCGGCGCACGGCCGACCGCGTCGACGCGCAGATGCGCGAATACCGCGCCGACCGCTCGATCCAGCGCATCTGGCAGGCGCGCGAGCGGCTGCTCGTGTGCGTCGGGCCGGGCGCCGAGGCGCCGACGCTCGTGCGCGCGGCCGCACGGCTCGCCGCGAGCCTGAAGGCCGACTGGCTGGCCGTCTATGTCGAGACGCCGCGCCTGCAGCGGCTGCCCGATGCGCGGCGGCAGCGCACGCTCGATGCGCTGAAGCTCGCGGCCGAACTCGGCGCGGAAACGGCCACGCTCGCCGGCGCCGACGCGGTGGCCGCGCTGATCGGCTATGCGAAGGTGCGCAACGTGTCGAAGATCGTCGCGGGCGGCTCGCCGAAGGCCGGGCTCATGCGCCGCCTCGCGCGGCCGTTCGGCGAGCAGCTTGCCGAACGCGCGGGCGATGTCGACCTGATGCTGATCCGTGCGTCCGCGAGCGACGAGGCGCGCGCGGCGCCGCTCGATGCGCGGGCGCGCGACTGGCGTGATGCGTTCGCGCAGTTCGGCACGCACCGTTCGCCGCCGCGGCACTACGTGTATGCGGCCGCGATCTGCGCGGCGATCACGGTCGTCGCGAGCCTCGTGTCCGAGCGGCTCGACCTGACGAACCTCGTGATGCTGTACCTGCTCGGCGTCGTGTTCTCGGCCGTGCGGCTCGGTCGCGGCCCGGGCGTGCTGCAGTCGTTCCTGTCGGTGGCCGCGTTCGACTACTTCTTCGTGCCGCCGCGCATGTCGTTCTCGGTCAGCGACACGCAATACCTGCTGACCTTCTTCGGGATGCTGCTGACCTCGCTCGTGATCAGTCACCTCACGTCGACGCTGACGCGCCAGGCGAGCGTCGCGCAGCGCCGCGAGCGCCGCACCGGCGCGATCTACGCGATGGCGCGCGAACTCGGCGCGGCGCTGACGACCGAGCAGATCGTCGAGATCGGTAGCCGCCACGTGGGCGAGGTGTTCCGTGCGCGCGTCGCGTTCCTGCTGCCCGACAGCGCGGACAAGGTGCGCCAGAAGATCGAGGAGCCCGATGCGGCCGTCACGCTGACGGGCGCCGATCTCGACAGCGACGTCGGCCAGTGGGTGTACGACCAGCAGAGGCCGGCCGGACGCGGCACCGACACGCTGCCCGCGACGGCCGCGCTGTACCTGCCGCTGAAGGCGCCGATGCGCACGCGCGGCGTGCTCGCGGTTGCGTCGCGCGAGCCGCGCGAACTCGAGGTGCCGGAGCAGCAGCGGATGCTCGACGCGTTCGCCGCGCAGATCGCGCTCGCGCTCGAACGCGTGCACTACGTGGAGATCGCGCGCGACGCGCTCGTCAACATGGAATCCGAGCGGCTGCGCAACTCGCTGCTGTCGGCGATCTCGCACGACCTGCGCACGCCGCTGACGACGATCGTCGGCTTCTCGTCGATGCTCGCGAACGGGCGCGCGGCCGCGCAGGGCGGCGACACGGCGGCGGCCGAGCGGTTCGCGCAGCGCGAGGGCGAACTCGTCGACGCGATCCACGACGAGGCGCTGCGGATGACGGGCATCGTCACGAACCTGCTCGACATGGCGCGGCTGCAGGCCGGCAGCCTGCAGCTCAAGCGCCAGTGGTCGCTGCTCGAGGAGACCGTCGGCGCCGCGCTCGCCGCGTGCAAGCGCGTGCTCGCGCGTCATCCGGCGCGCGTCGCGCTGCCGGCCGACCTGCCGCTGCTGCAGATGGACGCGGTGCTGATGGAGCGCCTGTTCACCAACCTGTTCGAGAATGCGGCGAAGTACACGCCGCCCGATACGCCGATCGAGATCGGCGCGGAGCGCGTGACCGACGACGGGCTGCCGTTCGTGCGCGTGCATGTCGACGATCACGGCCCGGGCCTGCCGGCCGGGATGGAAACGCGTATCTTCGACAAGTTCACGCGCGGCGAGAAGGAGTCCGCGACGCCGGGCATCGGGCTCGGCCTCGCGATCTGCCGTGCGATCGTCGAGGCGCACGGCGGTAAAATCGGCGCGCTCAACCGCACCGCGCCCGACGGCCGCGTGACGGGCGCGCGCTTCTGGTTCACGCTGCCGATCGAGACGCCGCCGGCCGCGCCTGCCGTGCCCGACGACGAATCCGATGTGCCGGGCGCATCGTCCCCATCCGAGTCATTGCCAGACCATGAGTGAACCCAGCCTGACCGTCGTCCTGATCGAGGACGAAAAGCAGATCCGCCGTTTCGTGCGCGCCGCGCTCGAAGAGGAGGACATCGCGGTGTTCGAGGCCGAGACGGGCAAGCAGGGGCTGATCGACGCGGCGACGCGCAAGCCCGATCTCGTGATCGTCGACCTCGGCCTGCCCGATACCGACGGCCTCGACGTGATCCGCGAACTGCGCGGCTGGTCCGAGGTGCCGGTGATCGTGCTGTCGGCCCGCACCCAGGAAGAGGAGAAGGTCGCCGCGCTCGACGCGGGCGCCGACGACTACCTGACCAAGCCGTTCGGCGTGTCCGAACTGCGCGCGCGGATTCGCGCGCAGCTGCGCCGGCGCAACCAGGGCGGCGCGAACGAGTCGCCGAAGGTGACCTTCGGCACGGTGATCGTCGATCTCGCGCTGCGCCAGGTGTGGCGCGACGGCGAGATCGTGCACCTGACGCCTCTCGAATACCGGCTGCTCGCGACGCTCGTGCGGCACGCGGGGCGCGTGCTCACGCACCGCCAGTTGCTGCGCGACGTGTGGGGGCCGTCGCACGTCGAAAGCCATCACTACCTGCGCATCTACATGGCGCACCTGCGGCAGAAGCTCGAACTCGATCCCGCGCAGCCCGAGTACATCGTCACCGAGACGGGCGTCGGCTACCGGCTCGTCGGCGCCGCGTGAAGGGGCGGGGCGGGCGCCAGCGGCGGACGGGCGCATGACGTTGCGCACCGGCACGGTTGCGCCGGCGCGACAGTTTTGTGACCTGCGCCGGCCTCGCACACCGCGCGCTCATTCCCCGTTATCCTGACCGTTCCGCGAACGAAAACGAGGAGCGTGCAATGTCCGTCCGTCTGGTCGTCATCTGTGCGCTGGCGCTCGCCGCGCCCGGCGCGTTCGCCCAGCCGCTGCCACCCGGGCAGCAGCCGCCCGCGAAGGCGGCGCTGGCCAATCCTGCGTCGGTCAACTGCGAGAAGCTCGGCGGTCGCCATGTGATCCGCAACCTGTCGAGCGGGCAGGTCGGCATGTGCGTGTTCAAGGATGGCCGCGTGTGCGAGGAATGGGCGCTGTACCGCGACGACCGCTGCGTCGGCGGCGGCGCGCCGAAGCGCGTGTCGAACTGACCGAACTGGCCGGGCCCGGCCGATCGCGCCCCCGATCGGCCGTCGGCCTGCCCCGCAGTCGATGCGTCCGTAAGCAACTTGTTATACTCGGCGCCGCCCGGGGACGACCCCGGGTCATTCGCTTCAACGGGGACGGCCCCATCCGATACGGAGTACGTCGAGATGGCGTGGGTATGGTTGTTGATCGCCGGTATGCTGGAAGTGGCCTGGGCGGCCGGCCTGAAATCGTCGGACGGCTTCACGAAGCTCGGTCCGTCGGTGTTTACGATCGTGACGGCGCTGGCCAGCTTCGGGCTGCTCGCGGTTGCGATGCGCCAGTTGCCGCTCGGCACGGCCTATGCGGTGTGGACGGGCATCGGCGCGGTCGGGGCGTTCGTGTTCGGCATCGTGATGATGGGCGAGGCGCTGACCGCCGCGCGCGTCGCGAGCGCCGCGCTGATCGTCGCGGGGCTGATCGGCCTCAAGCTGTCGTCGGCCGCCTGACGCGGGGCATTCGGGCGTCGGCGTCCGAGTGCGCGCCCGCCCACGATATCGCGCTGCGGAATTGCGCCGGTCCCCCGGATAGCCTGTCTATAATGGAACGCATTCGGGCCTGAATTCCGTCGCGCTTCTCGCGGCACGCGGTGCCGGTCGCCACGCGCCCTGCGGCCGGCCTGTCCGACTCGATCCGATCAATCGGCAAATCGCACGGAAAGTGCAAGGAGAGGGCGATGATCGAAGCCATTTCGCTCGGCGCGGGGCTCGCGTGGGCGAGCGGGCTGCGCTTGTACCTGACGGTGCTGATCGCCGGCGTGCTGGCGCGGTTCGGCTGGCTCCATCTGCCCGATACGCTGGCCGTCCTGATGTCGCCGTGGGTCATCGGCGCGGCGGCCGTGCTCACCATCACCGAATTCCTGGCCGACAAGATCCCCGCGTTCGACTCGCTGTGGGATGCCGTGCATACCTTCATCCGCATTCCCGCCGGCGCCGTACTGGCAGCCGGTGCGCTCGGCCATGCCGATCCGACCGTGCTCGCGGTCGCGGGGCTCGCCGGCGGCTCGCTGGCCGGTGCCGCGCACGTCGCGAAGGCCGGTACGCGCGCGCTGATCAACCTGTCTCCCGAACCGATTTCGAACTGGGTCGCCTCGTCGACCGAGGACGGCCTCGTCGTCGGCGGGCTCGTGCTGGCATTCTTCGTCCCGCTCGCGTTCCTCGTGCTGCTCGCCGCGTTCATCGCGGCGTCGGCGTGGGCGCTGCCGCGCCTGTGGCGCGGCGTGTCGGGCGGCTTCCGCGGGATGGCGAACCACATGGTGTCGCGGCTCAACTCGATCGGGGGCAAGCGCGATTGAACGAGCGGCAACCCGCGGCGCAGCCGCCGGCCGGGCAGCCCGGCCATGACAGGCCCGCGCATGCCGGTCGCTTCGGCCTGCACGACCTGATCCGCCAGGCCGCGCGGATGACCGCGCGCGACTGGCGCGCGGGCGAGTTGACGCTGCTCGTCCTCGCGCTGGTGCTGGCCGTCGCGGCGCTGACGAGCGTCGGTTTCCTCGCCGACCGCCTGCGCCAGGGGCTCGAACGCGACGCCCGCCAGATGCTCGGCGCCGATTTCGTCGTGCGCGCCGATCGTCCCGTCGATCCGTCGTTCGACCGGCAGGCCCGGGCGCTCGGCCTGCGTACCGCGACGACCGCCATTTTCCCGAGCATGATCGCGTCTGCCCCGGGCGGGCAGGCGGCCGAGGCCGCACCGTCGCGCCTCGCGGCCGTGAAGGCCGTGTCGCCCGGGTATCCGCTGCGCGGCGCCGTGGATATCGTGCCGGCCGGCGCCGCCGCCGCGCAGAAGGCGGCGGCGATTCCCGCGCCCGGCACCGTGTGGGCCGATCCCGCGCTGCTCGACGCGCTGCACCTGAAGGCGGGCGATACGGTGCGCGTCGGGTTGCGCACGTTCAAGGTCGCCGCGTCGATTGCCCGCGAGCTCGATCGCGGCTTTTCGTTCGTCAATTTTTCGCCGCGGCTGATGATGCGCGCGGACGACCTCGTCGCCACCGGGCTGACGGGCTACGGCAGCCGCGTCACCTACCGGCTGCTGGTCGCCGGCGACGCAGCGGCCGTCGCGCGTTTCGAAGCTTATGCGCACGCGCGCGTCGACGGCGGGAAACTGCGCGGCGTCGGGCTCGAGTCGTTGCAGGAAGGCCAGCCGCAGGTGCGGCAGACACTGGATCGCGCGCGCCATTTCCTGACGCTCGTCGCACTGCTGACCGCGCTGCTCGCGGCGGTCGCGATCGCGATGGCCGCGCAGCGCTACATGCGGCGCCATCTCGACGGCTGCGCGACGATGCGCTGCCTCGGCGTGAGCCGCCGCACGCTCGGCGCGCTGTTCGCACTCGAATTCGCCGGGATCGGCATCGTCTCGGGCGCCGCGGGCGCGCTGCTCGGCTACGGCGGTCACTGGGCGTTGCTGGCCGCGCTCGGCAGCCTGATCGACGTCGCGCTGCCGCCGCCCACGCTGTGGCCGGCGCTGATCGGCATGGGCGCCGCGCTCGTGCTGCTGCTCGGCTTCGCGCTGCCGCCGCTCGTGCCGCTCACGCGCGTGCCGCCGGTGCGCGTGCTGCGACGCGAGTGGGGCGATGCGTCGCGCACCGCATGGGCTGCGTACGCGATCGGCGTCGTGCTGTTCGCGGGGCTGCTGATCGTCGCGGCCGGTAACCTGAAGCTCGGCCTGATCGTCGCGGGCGGCTTCGCCGGCGCGCTGGTCGGCTTCGCGATGATCGCGCGGCTCGTGCTGTTCGCGGCCGCCCGTGCGGTACGCAACGCGCGCGTGGCCGCCGGCGTCGGCTGGCGCTATGCGCTCGCGTCGCTGCACCGGCGCGGCACGGCCAGCGCGCTGCAGATCACCGCGCTCGCGCTCGGCCTGATGTGCCTGCTGCTGATCGCGATCACGCGCAACGATCTCGTCGCGGGCTGGCGGCAGTCGACGCCGCCCGATGCGCCGAACCAGTTTCTGATCGACATCCAGCCCGACCAGCGCGACGACGTTGCCGCCTATCTGGCCGCGCACGGCGTGCGCGATGCGGCGCCCGCGCCGATGGTGCGCGGCCGCCTCGTCGCGATCAACGGCAAGCCGGTGAATCCGGATGCGTATCCGTCCGACGAGGCGCGCCGGCTCGTCGACCGTGAGTTCAACCTGTCCTATACGACCGAACTGCCGTCCGACAACCGGATCGTCGAAGGCGACTGGTTCGGCACCGCGGCCACGCCGCAGATCTCGATCGAGGCCGGCCTTGCAAAGACGCTGAACGTGAAGCCGGGCGACACGCTGCGCTTCGACGTGACGGGGCTGACGGTCGACGCGCCGGTCACGAGCGTGCGCAAGCTCGACTGGGGCTCGTTCCGCGTCAACTTCTTCGTGCTGATGCCGCCGCCGGTGCTGAAGGATTTCCCGGCCGTCTACCTGACGAGCTTCCATTTGCCCGCGTCGAACGCCGCGCTGCTCGATCCGCTGATCGCGCGCTATCCGAACCTGACCGCGATCGACGTCGCGCCGATCCTCGCGCAATTGCAGCGGATGATGCTGCAGGTGGTCGGCGCGGTGCAGTTCCTGTTCCTGTTCACGCTCGCGGCCGGCGTGCTGGTGCTGTACACGGCGCTCGCCGGCTCGCGCGACGAGCGCGTGCGCGAGGCCGCGCTGCTGCGTGCGCTCGGCGCGTCGCGCGCACAGGTCAATGCGGTGCAGCGCGCGGAATTCGTCGTGGTCGGCACGCTGGCCGGCGCGCTGGCATCGGCGGGCGCGATCGCGGTCGGCTGGGTGCTCGCGTCGCGCGTGTTCGATTTCCAGCTCGCCGTCGATCCGTGGCTCGTGCCGGCCGGCATCGCGGCCGGCGTCGCGTGCGCCGGTGCGGCCGGCTGGCTGAGCCTGCATAATGTGTTGCGGCGCCCCGCGCTGCAGTCGCTGCGCGACGCATGAGCGTCGCCGGCGGCCCCGAAGATCCCGTTTTCCGACTATCCGTATGACCGATGTGAATGACGATGCGCCGTCGCAGCCGACGGCGTTCGAGCTCGTGGGCGGCGAAGCCCGCGTGCGCGACATGGTGGACCGCTTCTACGACCTGATGGACCTCGAGCCCGAGTTCGCGGAAATTCGCGCGCTGCATCCGCCGTCGCTCGACGGCTCGCGCGACAAGCTGTTCTGGTTCCTGTGCGGCTGGCTCGGCGGCCCCGACCACTACATCAGCCGGTTCGGTCATCCGCGGCTGCGCGCGCGGCACCTGCCGTTCCCGATCGCGTCGGTCGAGCGCGACCAGTGGCTGCGCTGCATGGCGTGGGCGATGGAGGATGTCGGGCTGGCCGAGCCGCTGCGCGAGCGGCTGATGCATTCGTTCTACGACACGGCCGACTGGATGCGCAACCGGCCCGGTTGATCGACCGGTACGCCGCTGCCCGTGCGCCGGGCGATCTGCGTCTGGGCGCACGGGCGGCGTCGCGCGACACTGGCCGTTTCCCCCCCATGGACACGAGGCTCGCCCGATGACGACACAAGCACTGTTTCGCGAAGACGCGTACCTCACGCAATGCGACGCGGTCGTCCAGGCCGTCGGCGACGACGGCATCCGGCTCGACCGCACGGTGTTCTATCCGCTCGGCGGCGGGCAGGCCGGCGACACCGGCACGCTGACGCTGCCCGACGGCAGCACGATCGCGATCACCGATACGCGCAAGGCGAAGTTCGAAGGCGCGACGCCCGACGATGCGGTGCACGTGCCGGCGCCGGGGCAGGCGGCGAGCGTCGCGACGCTCGCGCCCGGCACGCGCGTGGTCGCGGCGATCGACTGGTCTCGCCGCTACCGGCACATGCGCCTGCATACGGCCGCGCACCTGATGTGCGCGGTGCTGCCGTACGCGGTCGACGGCTGCAGCGTGACGGCCGACTACGTGCGGCTCGATTTCGCGACGTCCGATGCGATCGACCGCGACGACGTCGAGCGGCGCCTCGCGGGGCTGGTCGGCGGCGCGCATCCGGTCACGACCGAATGGATCACCGACGACGAGATGGCCGAGCGGCCCGAACTCGTGCGCACGATGAGCGTGAAGCCGCCGATGGGCCTCGGCCGCGTGCGGCTGTTGCGCATTGAAAATGTCGACCTGCAGCCGTGCGGCGGCACGCATGTGCGCAACACGTCCGAAATCGGCGGGCTGCGGGTCGCGAAACTGGAAAAGAAGAGCGCGCGGACACGGCGCCTCGTACTGGAGTTTGCATGACGATCGACACCGGCAAGGCCGGCGCGGCGGTGCTGGATCCGCAAGCGCGGGAGATTCTGGATTTCTGGTTCGGCGAGCCGGGCTCGGCCGAATTCGGGCAGGAACGCAAGGTGTGGTTCAACGGCGGTGCGGCGTTCGACGATGTACTGCGCACGCGCTACGGCGCGTTGCTCGACGCCGCGTGCGACGGCGCCTGCGATCACTGGGCCGACTCGCCGTCGGGTGCGCTGGCGTTGATCGTCGTGCTGGACCAGTTTTCGCGCAACATCCATCGCGGCACGCCGCGCGCGTTTGCCGCCGATCCGAAGGCGCTTGCGCTCGCACGCCGGGTCGTCGCGGCCGGCTGGGACGCGCAGTTGCCGAGCGGCCATCACCGCGCGTTCGCGTACCTGCCGTTCGAGCACGACGAATCGGTCGAGAGCCAAGGCGAAGCCGTGCGCCTGTGCGCGGGCATTCGCGACGAGGCCGGATGCGAGAGCTATCACCGTTTCGCGCTGCTGCACGCGGCCGTGGTCGAGCGCTTCGGCCGCTTTCCGCACCGGAACGCGATTCTCGGTCGTGCCTCGACCGACGAGGAGACCGCGTTTCTGCGCGAGCCCGGTTCGTCGTTCTGACGATCCGGGCAGCGGCGTAAAGCGCAGGGGCCGGGCGATCCCGCGGATTGGCGCGGGTGCCTCGAAGGCGGGTATCGCGCAAAGGTCGCGCACCGGCCGGACGGGCGCGCGCTACCGTTGCGAAAGATGAAGGCAGGCATGACGGCGCATCGCGCCGTCGCGCGTTACTGCAGGTGCTGTTCGGGCGTACGCACGTACACGCGCAGCAGTTCCTCGTTGTCGCCCGGGCGGGCGCCCGTCCAGAACAGTTTCCATTCGTTGCCGGGCGCCGGATCGACGGCGCGCACGCCCTGGACGATCATCCACGTGCAGCGCGTCGACTTCGCGTCGTCGATCGGCGTGTGCTGGATGCCGGAGAAGTAGTACAGCATCGGCGCTTCCGATTCGCCGAGCCCGTGCAGGCTCGCCATGCAGTCGCCGTCGGTCCATTCGAGCGCGAGATGCGCGTTCAGGTCGTCGAACACCGAGCGATAGCTCTTCGCGACGTCGAGCCACGGCAGCAGCAGTGTATAGACGAGGCCCCAGGCGACGAGTGCGCCGGCGCCCCACGACAGCGCGCCGCGCCAAAGGCCCGTCGTGCGCAGCTTCGGCAGCAGCGTCAGCCAGCCGACGGTCAGCGCGAGCGCGCCGATCACGAGCGCGGGCTGGATCGGCATCGTCCAGTCGAGCGGCAGCCAGCGGCCGAGCAGTGCGAGATCCGCGCGCGACGCGGCCGGATCGGCCATCACGGCCCAGATCGCCCACGCGAGCGCGACGGTCGTGCCGAACAGCACGCGGCTGAAGTAGTCCCACGCGAGATGCAGCCGGCGCGGCAGGCGTTCGATCGCCTGCGCGGCGACCAGCGCGAGCGGTGCGAAGAACGGCAGGATGTAGAGCTGGCGCGACGTCGCGGACACTTGCAGCACCACGAGCCCGATACCGGCGAACAGCACCGGCAGCGCGATGCGCGGCGTGCGCCAGTCGCGCCATGCGCCGCGCGCGAGGGCGACGATCGCGAGCGGCGCGACCGGGAAGCCGACGAGCAGGAACGCGCGCAGGATAAAGAACGGCTTGTCGTTTTCCGCGCCGAGTTCGGGGACGGAGAAGCCGAAGAACCGGCCGACGTTGTTGTTCCAGAACCACGTCATGAACAGCGGTTCGGAGCGCAGGAACAGTGCGGTCGGCCAGATCAGCGCGAACGGCGCGAACGCGAGCGCAGCGACGCCGAGCGCGCGCGCGAACGAGCGGGTGCGGCAGGCCGGGTAGAGCACCAGCGTGCAGATGAGCGTGGCCGCGAACACGAGCGGCACGAACAGCCCTTTCGTCATCAGCGCGATGCCGACGCCCGCGCCGAACATCGGCGCGGCCCAGCGGCCCGACGGCCGGACCGGCAGCCCGTGGCGCATCTGCTGTGCGCGCGCGACGTGCTGCATCACGAGTTCGAGCAGCCCGCAGAAGCCCATCGCCGTGCCGGCGAACAGCGCGACGTCCGTCATCATGTCATGCACGTGCTTGATGACGACGAGCGTGCCCGCGCTGAGCACGACGGGGCCGAGCACGCGCAGGTCGAACCAGCTGTCCGCACGGCTGGCGACGCGCGCCGCGCGCGCGATGAAGCCGAATGCGAGCGCGGCGAACAGCGCGCTCGCGAGCCGCGCCGCGTCGTGCAGCGGCATCACGCGCTGCAGCAGCCACGCGAGGCTCGTCGCGACCCATGCGTAAAGCGGCGGCTTTTCCATGAACGGCAGGCCGGCATTGGTCGGCACGACGAAGTCGCCGGTCTCGAGCATGTGCTGGATGATGCCGAACGTGTAGGTTTCGTCCTGCTTCCACGGATCGTGGCCGAGCACGCCCGGCAGCGTGTACGCGCAGACCAGCGCGGCGACGAACAGCCACGCCCGCCAGCCGAGCAGGGCCGAGCGGTCGCGCACGGTGCGGGGGGCGGCGGTCGACGCCACGACGGGCGTGCCGGCGGCGTCGAGCGTCGCGGCGGTGTCGGCGTCGGCGGTCGAACGGGTGAGCTGGGCCGGCGCGGGCACAGACGTGCGTCGCCGGCTGGGCGCTGCGGTTCCAGGCATGGAAAAGATCTCGGGTCGAGTCGAGCGGTCCGCGACTTGGGCAGGACCGATAAGGGCCACATCAGGGTGGCGAAGTCCAAGCGTTTATGACGCCTGTCTGATTGCCCGCTAGTAGAGCACGGAACTATTACGGATGTTTACTGAAACCGTCACGAAATTGTGGAGATTTGTGGTGTCGTGACGACAGAACGCTGCTGGCGGCGCGTCGCGCGCGCCGCGCGGGCGAGATTACCGGCCGCCGCCGACGTCGAGCAGGGCGCCCGTCGTGTAGGACGCCGCGTCGCCGAGCAGCCAGACGACCGCTTCGGCGATCTCCTGCGCTTCGCCCGCGCGGCCGAGCGGCGTTTGCACGCCGAGGCGGGCCGCCCGGCCCGGCTGGCCGCCGCTGGCGTGAATATCGGTCTCGATCAGGCCGGGGCGCACCGCGTTGACGCGCACGCCGTGCGGGCCGAGTTCCTTCGCGAGGCCGATCGTCAACGAGTCGACCGCGCCTTTCGACCCCGCATAGTCGACGTATTCGTTCGGCGAACCGAGCCGCGACGCGATCGACGACACGTTGACGATCGCGCCGCCGCGGCCGCCACGGTCGATGGACAGCCGGCGCGCGGCTTCGCGGGCGCACAGGTACGCACCGAGCACGTTGGTGTCGAACATCCGCCGCAGCCGGTCGACCGGCATGTCGGCGAGCGGCATCGACGGCGCGACGATGCCGGCGTTGTTGACGAGCGCGTCGAGGCGTCCGAACGCGGCCATGACGGTGTCGAACATCGCGATGACGTCCGCCTCGTTCGCGACATCGCCCGCGACGATGCACGCGCGGCCGCCCGCGTCGCGCACGGCTTGCGCGGTGAGTTCGGCCGCTGCCGCGTCGCGTGCGTAATTGATGCCGACGTCCCAGCCGCGTTCGGCCGCGAGCACGGCGGTCGCGCGGCCGATGCCGCGGCTCGCGCCGGTGATGAGGACGGCCTTGCGATCGGACGGTGCGGTCATGGCGTGCGGTTTCCGGTGACGATTACTTCGCGGCGTCGGGCGCCCACTTGTCGCGGGCGGGCGGCTGGTAGCGGCGCAGCCGCTCGATCAGCGCGACGGGCTCGGATTCGACACACAGCGCGTCGAAATAGGCCGGACGCATGAAGCCTTCGTCGACCGTATGGCGCAGCAGCGCGATCAACGGATCGTAGAACGAATCGATGTTGTAGACCGCGACGGGCTTGCGGTGATAGCCGAGCTGCGCCCACGTGTAGACCTCGAAGAGCTCTTCGAGCGTGCCGGCGCCGCCGGGCATCGCGACGAACGCGTCGGAGAGGTCGGCCATCATCTTCTTGCGGTGGTGCATGTCGGGCACGACGTGCAGTTCCGACAGCCCCGTATGGCCGACTTCCTTGTCGACGAGCAGTTCCGGGATCACGCCGACCGCATGGCCGCCGGCAGCCATCACTTCGTCGGCGATCACGCCCATCAGGCCGACTCGGCCGCCGCCGTAGACGAGCGTGAGGCCCGCATCGACGAGCGCGCGGCCGAATGCGCGCGCGGCGTCGGCATAGACGGGCCGCACGCCGGGCGACGAGCCGCAGTAAACGCAGACTGCCTTCATTGCTTGGGATCCTTGGCGGGTGCCTGCCCGGTGACGACGGGGCTGTCGGCGGGGCGCGGCGAGCCGTCGCGCGGCGGCAGGTAGTCGGTGAACTGGCGCTTCGGCAGCTTGCCCGAGACCAGGTCGTCGAACAGCTGGCGCGAACGGCCGCGCAGGTACGGCGCCATCACGGAGATCACGTGCATGCTGACCTGGTGCAGTTCCTCGCGGATCGCGTCCTGGTCGTTGTATTTGCGCGGGTGCATCACGTACTGATACGACAGCCAGTAGGTCGAGATCACGGCCATGTTGGTGGCAATGACTTCGATCTCGGCGGGCGTGGCGACCATTTCCGCGTCGGACACGAGCAGCTCGCACATGTCGCGCGCGAAGCGCACCTTGTGGCTGATGATCTGCTTGAAGTGCGTCTCGAGCGTGCGGTTGCGGGCGAGCAGGTCGTTGAGGTCGCGATACAGGAACCGGTAGGTCCACATGAAATCGGCCATGTACTGCAGGTACGACCAGGTTTCGTCGATCGTCGGACGGTGATCTTCAGGGAAGCGCAGCCGCCGTTCGATCTGCTGCTCGAACTGCGCGAAGATGCTGTTGATGATGTCGTCCTTGTTGCGGAAATGGTAGTACAGGTTGCCTGGACTGATTTCCATTTCCTCGGCGATCGTCGTGGTCGTGACGTTCGGCTCGCCGATCTCGTTGAAGAGTTTCAACGACAACTCGAGAATCCGTTCGCGGGTGCGGCGGGGAGGTTTCGCTTCCATGTCGTCCGGCCCTGTGTGTGCCGGACTGGCGGGCGCTGCAATCGATGCTGCGTGATTCGTCCGGCGCGGGTTGCTGTTCTATGTCTAGCGGACGATTATAAACCGGGGTTTCGCCCCACCGGGGCATTTCGTGATCGCGGCCCCGCGCGGCGCATGGTGCAGCGCCGCACGCGGGCGGCGCGCGACGCGTCCGCCCGATACCCGTCTAGAAGCCGAGCCAGTGTGCGACGACCGGGCCGAGCACGAAGCCCCACGTGGTCACGCACGCGAACAGCGCAACCGTCACGGCCGCGCTGCCGAGATCCTTCGCGCGCTTGGAGAGTTCGTGGCGCTCGAGCGAGATGCGGTCGATCGCGGCCTCGACGCTCGAGTTCAGCAGCTCGACGATCAGCACGAGCAGTACCGAGCCGATCAGCAACGCGCGCGACGCGGCCGGCACCGGCGCGAACGCACCGATCGGGAGCATCAGCGCGGCGAGCGTGAGTTCCTGGCGAAACGCGCTCTCCTCGCGGATCGCGACGCGAAAGCCGTTCAGCGAATGCTTGAGGGCGTACCACGCGCGCGTGATGCCGCGGTGGCGCTTGTACGGGTTCGGCGGCAGCGGCGACAGCTGGTCGTCGGGGCCGAGCGGCTCGTGCGCGTGCACGTCCGCTTCGGCGTGCGGCTCTTCCTCGTCGAACGGGCGGTGCCGTTGCGGCGTGGAGGCAGGGGGCGGGGTCTTGTCGTTCAGGTCTCGTTTCAAACGGCGGCACCTTCGGCTGGCGAGTACGCGGTCTTCGGCAGCGGCTTCAGATGCGACGCGAACTGCTCGGATGCCGCGCGCCACGAGAAGCGTTCCGCCCACGCGCGCGCAGTCGTGCGTTCGATCTTCAGCGCTTCGAGGCAGGCTTCCTGCAGGTCCTCGTGCATCGCGCCCGCGTCGCCGCCGCTGAGCACGTCGATCGGGCCCGTGACGGGATACGCGGCCACCGGCGTACCGCAGGCGAGGGCTTCGAGCAGCACGAGGCCGAACGTGTCGGTGCGACTCGGGAACACGAACACGTCGGCCGCAGCATACACCTTTGCAAGCTCGCCCTGTGACAGCACGCCGAGATAGTTCGCCTCCGGATAGCGCGACTTCAGCTCCGCGAGCGCGGGGCCTTCGCCCGCGACCCACTTCGAGCCGGGCAGGTCCAGGCGCAGGAACGCCTCGACGTTCTTCTCGATCGCGACGCGGCCCACGTACAGGAAGATCGGCCGCGCGGTGTTGAGCACCTTCGAATCCATCGGCCGGAAGATGTCGAGATCGACGCCGCGGGTCCACAGCACGACGTTCGTGAAGCCGAATTTCTCGAGGTCCTGCTTGACGACCGGCGTCGGCGCCATCACCGCGAGCGACGGGCCGTGGAACCAGTGCAGGAAGCGATAGGTCGCCGCCAGCGGGATGCCGAAGCGCGCCTGCACGTATTCCGGAAAGCGCGTGTGGTACGCGGTCGTGTACGGCAGCTTGCGCGAGCGCGCGTAGCGCCGCGCGGCGAGGCCGAGCGGGCCTTCGGTCGCGATGTGCAGCGCATCGGGTGCGAACGCATCGATCCGCGCGCGCAGCTTGCGGTACGGCAGGATCGACAGGCGGATCTCGGGGTAGGTCGGGCAGGGTATCGTGCGGAATTCCAGCGGCGTCAGCAGTTCGACGCGGTGGCCGAGCGCGGTGAGTTCGCGCGACGTGCTCTTCAGCGTGCGCACGACGCCGTTGACCTGCGGTTCCCACGCGTCGGTGACGATCATGATCTTCATCGCGGCTTTGTCCTGTAGGTAGGGTTGTGTCAGGCAGTGGCCTTGGCCTTGCGCGACGCGGTCTCCGACGGTGCGGTGCGCATCACCGTCCAGTAGACGATCTTCAGTTCGCCTTCCATCGTTTCGACGAGTGCGGACAGGCTTTCGACCCAGTCGCCGTCGTTGCAGTACAGCACGCCGTCGATGTCGCGGATCTCGGCCTTGTGGATGTGGCCGCACACGACGCCGTCGCAGCCGCGGCGGCGCGCCTCGTCGGTCATCACGGTCTCGAACTGCGAGATGAAGTTGACCGCGTTCTTGACCTGGTGCTTCAGGTACTGCGACAGCGACCAGTACTGGAAGCCGAGCCGGCTGCGGATCCGGTTGAACCAGCGGTTCAGCACGAGGATCAGCGTGTACAGCGTGTCGCCGAGGTACGCGAGCCATTTCGCGTGCTGGATCACGCCGTCGAACAGGTCGCCGTGCACGATCCACAAACGTTTGCCCGCGAGCGTCGTGTGGAACGCCTCGCCGCGCACCTGGATGTCGCCGAACGCGAGATCGCAGAACTGCCGCGCGCCTTCGTCGTGGTTGCCGGGGATGTAGACGACCTGCGTGCCCTTGCGCGCCTTGCGCAGGATCTTCTGCACGACGTCGTTGTGCGCCTGCGGCCAGTACCAGCCCTTCTTCAGCTGCCAGCCGTCGATGATGTCGCCGACGAGGTACAGGTATTCCGAATCGTTGTGGCGCAGGAAGTCGAGCAGGTACGGCGCCTGGCAGCCGCTCGAGCCGAGGTGGATGTCGGACAGCCAGATGGTGCGGTACCGATGGGTGGACGGGTCGGGGTCGTCGTGCTGCGTGGTGTGCGCGGCAGGCGGTTCTTGCGACGCCAGGCCATCGGTGACAGCCGAGCCGGACAGGAAGGCGGTGGCGGCGCGGGCGCCGATAGGGTGACGGAACAGGGAGGTCGCGGACGTTTTCTGGCCCATGCATGACTCGCGCCGGTTGACATTACCGGCATTCCGCCATGCGGGCGTGACTGTGCCATGACAGTCACGAGACGTTCTTATTACGACCGTTGCAGGGTGTTTAGCAGTGAATCGATGGGCGTTGCGTAGCCTGCCGCACGGAACGGCCGACGGTTGTGCGGCAAGGCCGTCGGGCAGGGTGACGGAAGGCGGTACGAGCGGTTTTCGTCTGGCGAATGCGGCGCGTCAGCGTGGTATGGCGACGACGCGTGTGCGCGCGATCCGGTCGTGCGGGAACTGGCGATCGCCATGCAGCCGGGCAGCGCCGGCCCAGATGACGACCCAGGCGGCCGTGAGCGCGAGCGTGACGGGCACCGACAGGCCGAGGAGCGGATGCAGCGCGAGCGGCGGCAGGAACCACAGCCAGCCGAGCGCATAGCGGACGAGCGCGTGGCCGGCGCCCAGCGGCCGGCCGCTCGACGATTCGAGGCGCAGCCGCCAAGTCTTCATCGGCAGTGTCTGGCCGCCGTGGGTCCAGAACCACACGAAGTACGCGCCGACGACGAGCGCGATCCACGCGGCGAGCAGGTTGTGATGGACGAGGCCGTTGCGTTGCTGCGTCGCGAGGCTGAACGCGAGCCCGGCGAAGAACACGACGCCGAACAGCAGCACGCCTTCGTAGAGCAGCGCGGCGAGACGCCGCCGCACGGACGGTGTGGTGGTTGTGGTGTCGGGTGCGCGGGCGTTCGCCACGGCCGCTCAGGAGCCCTTGAACAGCGAGGGGGCGTCGGCGGGCGATACGGGCGCCACGGCGGGCGGTGCGGATGCGGTGCCGGCCGTCGACGAGGCCGGCACCGGCTGCGCGGCGGCGCCGGCCGACGCGGGCGCCGGTGCGGCGGCCGCGCCGCTTGCCGGATGTTCGTGCGAATTGACGAGGCGACGGACGTCACGGTCGGCGACGGTCGGCGGTGCGCTGACGACGCTCGGCTTGCGGCGGCGCTCGGCGGCCGCGAGACGTTCCTTCTGTTCCTCGGGGAGCTGCTGATAGGCCTTCCACGCGCGCTCGCGCGCCTGCGCGGACAGCTCCTTCGCGCTCTGGTAGTTCTCGCGCGCGACGCGGCGCTGCTCGGGCGTCATCTTCGCCCATTCGGTCATCCGGTCCTGCAGGCGTTTCTGGTCATCGGGCGTCAACTTCGCGAAACGCGATGCGATCTTCAGCCATTTTCGCTTGCGGGCGTCGCTGAAGCCGTCCCATTGGTCGGCGAACGGCGCGAGAGCCGCGTGCTGGGCCGGCGTGAGGCGCGCCCACGACAGCGGGCCGGTGGCGGCCGGCAGCGGCAGGGGCAGCGGCGGGAGTTCGGTGGTCAGCCCGGTCGCGGCCGAGGCCGGCGCGGCGGGGCTGACGGCCGCGACGGTGGTCGTCGCGGGGGCCGGGTGGAATCGGGAATACGTGGCGACGTAGGAAACGGCGATCGCAATCACGCATCCGAAAAATACGGCCAGGCCGCGCTTCTGACTCACCCGTGCGATCCCCTCGTTATTGTCTGTTAGTGAGCGCGCGAAAGATACGCGTTGAACCCGTGATCGAGATACGCGTTGAGCGGCAGGTCGTCGCTGAGCATCGCCGCGTCGATGTCGGCGAGTTCGGCGGTGCGCTGCATGTCTTCCCAGTAGGCGATGCCGACGAGCCCCGCGAGCAGCAGCGCCAGCGGCCACGCGCGCAGCAGGCGGCGCGCGAACGACGCCTGCGGGCGGCTCGCGGGAGCCGTGCCGTAGGCGCCGGCCGCGCCGGCGAAGGCCGGCACGAACACCGGCGCGGTCGCGGCTTCGGGCTTCTTGCGCGCGAGCGCGGCCCGGCGGGCGACGGCCAGGCGGTCGGTGGTCGCGGCAGGCAGGGCGGCCGTGCGCTCGTCAAGCGCGCGGCGCACCTTCAGCGCGAATTCGTATTCTCGATTTGCGGGAGCGGAGCTCATAGCGTGATTCCTTTGGCCTTGAGCGCTTGCGCCAGTGTATGGGTGGCCCGCGAGCAGTGCGTCTTCACGCTGCCCTCGGAGCACCCCATTGCGGCGGCAGTCTCGGCGACATCCATATCTTCCCAATAACGCATCAGGAACGCTTCCCGTTGACGCGCCGGAAGCTTCTGGATTTCTTCGTCGATCAGGGCCAGAACCTGCTCTCTTTCGAGGCGGTGCTCGCTGCTCTCGACGCCCGCGTTGTCGTCCGCGGATTCGAGTGTTTCGAGCGGGTCGAAGTCTTCGTCGTCGGTATTGTTCAGCGACGAGAAGAGCGTGACCCAGGTGTTGCGGACTTTCTGCCGACGAAACCAGTCGTGGACCGTATTCTGCAGGATCCGTTGAAAAAGCAGCGGCAATTCGGCCGCCGGCCGGTCGCCGTACTTTTCGGCGAGCTTGATCATCGCGTCCTGCACGATGTCGAGCGACGCATCGTCGTCACGCACGGCGTACGCGGCCTGCTTGAACGCGCGCCTTTCGACGCCCGCCAGAAAGTCGGCGAGTTCCTTGTCTGATGCCATTCCGTGAAGGTATGCGCTGCGGGCCGCTGCGTGGTGAAAAAGGTCGAAAAATTTCGTAAAACCCGCGGATGCTATCAAATTTTCGTGCCGCTTGGCACCGGGGCGGGCGCTGCACGTTGCGCGCGAGCCGCGGCAGTGGGGCGCCGGGCGGCGTGCATGATGCGGTGCGGGATATTTTGCTTGACGACCCAATCGCGACCCGCTATCGTCAGCGATTCGCAACATGAAGTGATGGTCTCATTTGAGGCTGGCCCAAGAAGCCCGCCCTTCAAACTGGACGCGCCGCTTGAACCCGAGCCACAAGCCCGGCAGAGAGCACCCGATCAATTTTTTGCCGAAAATTCGAAAGGTCAAAATGAACATGCCCAGCGCGGAATTCTCCACGTCGGAACCCCTTTCCCCTCCCGATAGCGACTCCATCGGCGGCACCGTGCTGATGAAGGCACTCGCCGACGAAAACGTCGAATTCATCTGGGGCTACCCCGGCGGCTCGGTTCTCTACATCTACGACGAGCTGTACAAGCAGGACAAGATTCAGCACGTGCTGGTGCGCCATGAACAGGCGGCCGTGCACGCAGCCGATGCGTATGCGCGTTCCACCGGCAATGTCGGCGTCTGTCTCGTGACGTCGGGCCCCGGTGTCACCAACGCGGTGACCGGCATCGCAACGGCCTACATGGATTCGATCCCGATGGTCGTGATCAGCGGCCAGGTGCCGACTGCCGCGATCGGCCAGGATGCTTTCCAGGAATGCGACACCGTCGGCATCACGCGTCCGTGCGTGAAGCACAACTTCCTCGTGAAGGACGTGCGCGACCTCGCGGAAACCGTCAAGAAGGCGTTCTACATCGCCCGTACCGGCCGTCCGGGCCCGGTGCTGATCGACATCCCGAAGGACATCTCGAAGACGCCGTGCCAGTACGAGCCGGTCAAGAGCGTGTCGCTGCGTTCGTACAACCCCGTCACGAAGGGCCATTCGGGCCAGATCCGCAAGGCCGTGTCGCTGCTGCTGACGGCCAAGCGCCCGTACATCTACACGGGTGGCGGCATCATCCTCGCCGATGCGTCGCGTGAGCTGAACCAGTTCGCGGACCTGCTCGGCTACCCGGTCACGAACACGCTGATGGGCCTCGGCGGCTATCGCGCGTCGGACAGGAAATTCCTCGGCATGCTCGGCATGCACGGCACCTACGAAGCGAACATGGCGATGCAGCACTGCGACGTGCTGATCGCGATCGGTGCCCGCTTCGACGACCGCGTGATCGGCGATCCGGCGCACTTCGCGTCGCGTCCGCGCAAGATCATCCACATCGATATCGACCCGTCGTCGATCTCGAAGCGCGTGAAGGTCGACATCCCGATCGTCGGCGACGTGAAGGAAGTGCTGAAGGAGCTGATCGAGCAGCTGCAGACGGCCGAGCACGGCCCCGACACCGAGGCGCTCGCGCAATGGTGGAAGGACATCGAGGGCTGGCGCTCGAAGGACTGCCTGAAGTACGACCGCGAAAGCGAGATCATCAAGCCGCAGTACGTGGTGGAGAAGGCGTGGGAGCTGACGGACGGCAATGCGTTCGTGTGCTCGGACGTCGGCCAGCACCAGATGTGGGCTGCGCAGTTCTACCGATTCAACAAGCCGCGTCGCTGGATCAACTCCGGCGGCCTCGGCACGATGGGCTTCGGCCTGCCGGCAGCGATGGGCGTCAAGATGGCGCACCCGGACGACGACGTGCTGTGCATCACGGGCGAAGGCTCGATCCAGATGTGCATCCAGGAACTGTCGACCTGCCTGCAGTACGACACGCCCGTGAAGATCATTTCGCTGAACAACCGCTATCTCGGCATGGTCCGCCAGTGGCAGCAGATCGAATACAGCAAGCGCTATTCGCATTCGTACATGGATGCGCTGCCGGATTTCGTGAAGCTCGCCGAAGCGTACGGCCATGTGGGCTTGCGGATCGAAAAGACCTCGGATGTGGAGCCGGCGCTGAAGGAAGCGCTGCGCCTGAAGGACCGCACCGTGTTTCTCGACTTCCAGACCGATCCGACCGAAAACGTCTGGCCGATGGTACAGGCCGGCAAGGGCATCACCGAGATGCTGCTCGGATCGGAAGACCTGTAACGGCGCGACGCGCGCTTGAGCCCGATGCGGCCGCCTTCACGAAAGGCGGTGCGGCACCGGGCGGCGCGCGGCGCGAGTGAATCGACACGGACACATTCTGGAAGAAGCGAACATGAGACACATCATTTCCGTCCTGCTGGAGAACGAACCGGGCGCGCTGTCGCGCGTGGTCGGCCTGTTCTCCGCACGCGGCTACAACATCGAAACCTTGACGGTGGCGCCGACCGAAGACCAATCGCTGTCGCGGCTCACCATCGTTTCCATTGGCTCCGACGACGTGATCGAACAGATCACGAAGCATCTGAACCGCTTGATCGAGGTGGTGAAAGTGGTGGACCTGACCGACGGTGCACACATCGAACGCGAGCTGATGCTGATCAAGGTACGTGCAGTGGGCAAGGAGCGCGAAGAAATGAAGCGGATGTCGGACATTTTCCGCGGCCGCATCATCGACGTGACCGAAAAGACCTACACGATCGAATTGACGGGCGCGAGCGACAAGCTCGACGCATTCATCCAGGGGCTGGACGCGGGCGCGATCCTGGAGACCGTGCGCACCGGCAGCTCCGGCATCGGGCGCGGCGAGCGCATCCTGAAGGTGTGATGCCGAAATTGCCAGACAGGCACGCCGGGTGCGCCGTCATGTCCCGGCCCGCAGTACTCCATCCGAACGAATTGTTGAATTTTTGAATTAGCGAAGGAACCATCATGAACGTTTTCTACGACAAAGACGCCGACCTCTCCCTCATCAAGGGCAAGCAAGTCACGATCATCGGCTACGGCTCGCAAGGCCATGCACACGCGCTGAACCTGAAGGAAAGCGGCGTGAACGTGACGGTCGGCCTGCGCAAGGACGGCGCGTCGTGGAGCAAGGCCGAAAACGCCGGCCTGTCGGTCAAGGAAGTCGCGGAAGCGGTGAAGGGCGCAGACGTCGTCATGATGCTGCTGCCGGACGAGCAGATCGCCGACGTGTACGCGAAGGAAGTGCACGCGAACATCAAGCAAGGCGCGGCGCTGGCATTCGCGCACGGCTTCAACGTCCACTACGGCCAGGTGATCCCGCGCGCCGACCTCGACGTGATCATGATCGCGCCGAAGGCGCCGGGCCATACCGTGCGCGGCACGTACTCGCAAGGTGGCGGCGTGCCGCACCTGATCGCGGTTGCGCAGAACAAGTCGGGCGCGGCACGCGACATCGCGCTGTCGTACGCGGCAGCGAACGGCGGCGGCCGTGCCGGCATCATCGAGACGAACTTCCGTGAAGAGACCGAAACCGACCTGTTCGGCGAGCAGGCCGTGCTGTGCGGCGGTACCGTCGAGCTGATCAAGGCCGGCTTCGAGACGCTGGTCGAAGCAGGCTACGCGCCGGAAATGGCGTACTTCGAGTGCCTGCACGAACTGAAGCTGATCGTCGACCTGATCTACGAAGGCGGCATCGCGAACATGAACTACTCGATCTCGAACAACGCCGAATACGGCGAGTACGTGACGGGCCCGCGCGTCGTCACTGAAGAGACGAAGAAGGCGATGAAGCAGTGCCTGACCGACATCCAGACGGGCGAGTACGCGAAGAGCTTCATTCTCGAGAACAAGGCAGGCGCACCGACGCTGCAGTCGCGCCGTCGCCTGACGGCCGAGCACCAGATCGAACAGGTCGGTGCGAAGCTGCGTGCGATGATGCCGTGGATCGCGAAGAACAAGCTCGTCGACCAGACGAAGAACTAAGCACCGCGTGCTGTTCCGGCCCTTCGAGTGGAGGGTCGGTATCAAAAAGCCGTCCGAAGGCAGCAGTGCCCCGGGCGGCTTTTGCTATCCTACGGGCTTTGCAATTCACCGAACACAGAACGAATCCATGAACTATCCTCATCCGATCATCGCGCGCGAAGGCTGGCCGTTCATCGCGATTGCTGCCGTCGTCGCGCTGTTGATCCACGCCGTCGGGGGCTTCGGCTTCGCGTGGCCGTTCTGGCTGCTGCTCGTCTTCGTCGTCCAGTTCTTCCGCGATCCGCAGCGCCCGATCCCGGCGCAGCCGAATGCGGTGCTGTGCCCGGCAGACGGCCGCATCGTCGCGGTCGAGACCGCACAAGACCCGTACGCGAACCGTGAAGCGCTGAAGATCAGCGTGTTCATGAATGTATTCAATGTCCACTCGCAGCGTTCGCCGGTCGATGGCGCGATCACCAAGGTCGAATACTTCCCGGGCGCGTTCCTGAACGCGGCGATCGACAAGGCGTCGACCGAGAACGAGCGCAATGCGGTCGTGATCCAGACGGCAAGCGGCAAGACCGTCACCGCCGTGCAGATCGCGGGCCTCGTCGCCCGCCGGATCCTCTGCTACGTCCGGGCCGGCGAGCCGCTGTCGCGCGGCCAGCGCTACGGTTTCATCCGCTTCGGTTCGCGCGTCGACGTGTACCTGCCGCTCGGCAGCCGCGCGAAGGTGTCGATCGGCGAGAAGGTCTACGCGTCGTCGACGATCCTCGCCGAGCTCGAGCAGTAAGCGGCGGGGCGCACGATGGCCGCATTCAAACCGCGTCGGCCGCGTAACGGCTCCGGCCAGACGCCACGCCCGTTCCGCCGCAACAAGGTGATGGCGCCCGATGCGGCGCCGCTCGAGAGCCGCCGCGCCGCGCGCCAGCGGTTCCTGAAGACGCGCGGCATCTACCTGCTGCCGAACGCATTCACGACCGCCGCGCTGTTCTGCGGCTTCTTCGCGGTCGTGCAGGCGATGAACGTGCGCTTCGAGATCGCCGCGATCGCGATTTTCGTCGCGATGGTGCTCGACGGGATGGACGGGCGCGTCGCACGCATGACGCACACGCAGAGCGCGTTCGGCGAGCAGTTCGACAGCCTGTCGGACATGGTGTCGTTCGGCGTCGCGCCCGCGCTCGTGATGTACGAGTGGGTGCTGAAGGATCTCGGCCGCTGGGGCTGGCTCGCCGCGTTCGTCTACTGCTCGGGCGCCGCGCTGCGTCTCGCGCGCTTCAACACGAACATCGGCGTGGTCGACAAGCGCTTCTTCCAGGGGCTGCCCAGCCCGGCCGCCGCCGCGCTGATCGCGGGCTTCGTGTGGCTCGCGACCGACAACCGCGTGCCGATGAAGCTCGGCTGGCTGCCGTGGGTCGCGTTCGTGCTGACGATCTATGCGGGCGTGACGATGGTGTCGAACGCGCCGTTCTACAGCGGCAAGGCGCTCGACGTGCGGCACCGCGTGCCGTTCGCGGCGATCCTGCTGGTCGTCGTCGCGTTCGTGCTCGTGTCGTCCGATCCGCCGCTGATGCTGTTCTGCCTGTTTGTCCTGTACGGGCTGTCCGGCTATGTGTTCTGGGCCTATATGGCCGTCCGCGGGCGCGCGAATCCGGCGCGCTCGTCGCAGCGCGATCACTGACGTGCGATTGACCCGGAAACGGCGGCCTCGAGGCCGCCGTTTTTATTTGTCCCCCTTTTCGCGCCGGGCCGCGGGAATCCCCGGGCGGCGTCCGATTGCGCGGTCACTGGAATGCCGCTATAGTCTTCGGCATGACTGCATCTTCCCGCCTCTCCCTCCTTCTAGCCGGTGCGCCGCTACGCGCGCTAGCTTTGGCGCGCCTGCCGCGCTGACCGTTCTCGCCCCCCGTCTCAAGCCTCGTCTGTTGTTGAGCGTCGCCAGCGGTGGCGCGATCTCATTACGTTTGACTTCCGTATAAAGAGCCCTGGAGCCCCCCATGACAGACAAGCTGATCATTTTCGATACGACGTTGCGTGACGGCGAACAATCGCCCGGCGCGTCGATGACGAAGGAAGAGAAAATCCGCATCGCGAAGAACCTCGAGCGGATGAAGGTCGACGTGATCGAAGCCGGCTTCGCGGCCAGCTCGAACGGCGACTTCGACGCGATCCACACGATCGCCGGTCTCGTGAAGGACAGCACGATCTGTTCGCTGGCGCGAGCCAACGACAAGGACATCCAGCGCGCGGCCGACGCGCTGAAGCCGGCCAACAGCTCGCGGATCCACACGTTCATCGCGACGTCGCCGCTGCACATGGAGAAGAAGCTGCGGATGACGCCCGACCAGGTGTTCGAGCAGGCACGTCTCGCGGTGCGTTTCGCGCGCAAGTTCACCGACAACGTCGAATTCTCGCCGGAAGACGGCAGCCGTTCGGATCTCGATTTCCTGTGCCGCGTGCTGGAAGCCGTGATCGCGGAAGGCGCGACGACGATCAACATCGCCGACACGGTCGGCTACGGCGTGCCGGAGCTCTACGGCAACCTCGTGAAGACGCTGCGCGAGCGCATTCCGAACTCGGACAAGGCGATCTTCTCGGTGCACTGCCACAACGACCTCGGGATGGCGGTCGCGAACTCGCTGGCCGGCGTGAAGATCGGCGGTGCGCGCCAGATCGAGTGCACGATCAACGGGCTCGGCGAGCGCGCGGGCAACACGTCGCTCGAAGAAATCGTGATGGCCGTGAAGACGCGCAAGGACTACTTCGGCCTCGACGTCGGCATCGACACGACGCAGATCGTGCCGACGTCGAAGCTCGTGTCGCAGATCACCGGTTTCGTCGTGCAGCCGAACAAGGCGGTGGTCGGCGCGAACGCGTTCGCGCACGCGTCGGGCATCCACCAGGACGGCGTGCTGAAGGCACGCGACACCTACGAGATCATGCGCGCGGAAGACGTGGGCTGGACTGCGAACAAGATCGTGCTCGGCAAGCTGTCGGGCCGTAACGCGTTCAAGCAGCGCCTGCAGGAACTCGGCGTGTCGCTCGACAGCGAAGCCGAACTGAACGCCGCGTTCATGCGTTTCAAGGATCTGGCCGACCGCAAGGCCGAGATCTTCGACGAGGACATCATCGCGATCGTCTCCGAAGAGTCGGCGCTCGCGCACGAGCAGGAGCACTACAAGTTCGTGTCGCTGTCGCAGCGCTCGGAAACGGGCGAGCAGCCGCAGGCGAAGGTCGTGTTCGCGGTCGAAGGCCAGGAAGTGACGGGCGAGGCGCGCGGCAACGGCCCGGTCGACGCGACGTTCAATGCGATCGAGGGTGAAGTCGGCAGCGGGTCCGAACTGCTGCTGTACTCGGTGAACGCCATCACGACCGGCACGCAGGCGCAGGGCGAGGTGACCGTCCGCCTGTCGAAGAGCGGGCGGATCGTCAATGGCGTCGGCACCGATCCGGACATCGTCGCCGCATCGGCGAAGGCGTACATCTCCGCGCTGAACAAGCTGCATTCGAAGGACGACAAGCTCAACCCGCAGCGCTCGTAAGCGCCGCGCGCTGAGCCTCTCCGGAACGCCCCGTGCGGCCCTGCGCCGCCGGGGCGTTTTTTCATCTGCCGCTCATTCGGCGGCCGGCGCGCGGAACAGCCAGCGGCGCGTCGCCGGGCGCGGCGCCGGGCTGCGCCGGCGGAACTCGACCGCGATCCCGCGACGCGGCGCATCGGCGACGAACGCGTCGAGCAGTTCGAGCACGTCGTGATCGATGTAGTCGGCGCGTGTCGCGTCGATGATCACCGCCGCGCGGTCCGGAATGTGCCGCAGGTGGTGCTTGACCTGCACCTTGCCGAGGAACGACACGTCCTTGCGGAACGACAGCAGGAAGTGGTCGTCGTGCTGCGCGAGCGTGACGGGGCTCTTCAGGTTCGCGACGGCGACCGCCAGCACGCTGCACGCGAGGCCGAGCGCGATGCCGAACAGCAGGTCGACCGAGAGCACGCCGATGATCGTCGCCGCGAACGGCACGAACGCGGCCGGCCCTTGCTTCATCACCGAACGGAACAGCGCCGGCTTCGCGAGCTTGAAGCCCGTGTGGATCAGGATTGCGGCGAGGCTCGCGAGCGGGATCAGGTTGATGAGTCCGGTGAGCGCGAACACGCTCGCGAGCAGCAAAATCCCGTGGACGATGGCCGACATCCGGCTTTGCGCGCCCGCGTTGACGTTAACCGAGCTGCGTACGATCACCGACGTGATCGGCAGCCCGCCAACGGCGCCCGCGACGAGATTGCCGACGCCCTGGGCCTTCAGCTCGCGATCGGGCTGCACCGGCCGGCGCTTCGGGTCGATCTGCTCGACGGCTTCGAGGCTCAGCAGCGTCTCGAGGCTCGCGACGACCGCGAGCGTGATCGCGACGCGCCACACGTCCGGATTGACGAGCTGCGCGAAGTTCGGGCCGAGCTCCGCATGCTTGAGCGAGGCCGCGAGCGCCGCGAACGACCCGAGCTCGGGCAGCGTCACGCGATGGGCGGCGCCCGGCGCGACGGCCGGCGCGACGAAGCCAAGCACGAGCGTCGCGCCGATCCCGAGCACGACGACTGCGAGCGGCGCGGGTACCGAGCGCACCAGCGCGAAGCGGCGCAGTACAGGCGTGTCCCACGCGATCAGCAGCGCGAGCGACGCGAGCGCGATGGCCGTGGCGGCCCATGCGACCGGCAGGCCCGGCCAGTTCGCAAACGGTTGCGCGGCCGAGCCGCCGATGCCGAACGCGAACGGAATCTGCTTCACGATCAGCAGCAGGCCGATCGCGGCGAGCATGCCCTTGATGACGGGCGACGGCACGTAGGCGGCGAAGCGGCCGGCGCGCAGCATGCCGAACCCGAACTGCAGCACGCCGGACAGCAGCACCGCGAGCAGGAACGCGGAGAAGCTGCCGAGTTGCGCGATCCCTTCGACGACGATCACGACGAGGCCGGCGGCCGGCCCGCTGACGGACAGCGACGAGCCGCTCAGCAGCGCGACGACGATGCCGCCGACGATGCCGGACACGAGCCCGGCGAACGGTTCGACGCCCGAGGCGTTGGCGATGCCGAGACAGAGCGGCAGTGCGACGAGGAAAACGACGATGCCGGCGACGATGTCGCGCGGCAGGGTGGACAGGCGCTCGTTCAGTTTCATGGTTGGGGCGATTTCATTGGCGTTGGGGCGGGGGATGCATCAGCCGAGCGCGTCGGCGGTTGCGGTCAGCGCGGGTTCGACGTCGACGGGCGCCGCCGCGTAGCCCGAATCGAGCTCCAGCAGGCGACCGTCGGCGAGCGAGAAGATCCAGCCATGCACGAGCGGCGGCCGCTCGCGACCGCGCACGATCGGCGACGCGCGCAGCAGCCGTACCTGTTCGAGCACGTTCAGTTCGGCGAGGCGATCGGCGGCGGCCGTATCGTCGAGCCCGCCGAGCATGTCGCGATGGCGCCGCGCGAGCGCGCAGAGCGGTGCGATGCGGCGCGCGACGTGCGGCAGGTCGGCCGGCGGCGGTAGCAGCGACGCGCGCACGCCGCCGCAGCCGTAGTGCCCGCACACGATCACGTGGTCGACCTTCAGCACGCGCACCGCGTACTCGAGCACGCTGGCGGAATTGTCGTCGTCGGGGTGGAACAGGTTCGCGATGTTGCGATGGACGAACAGTTCGCCGGGCGCGCAGTGCGTGATGGTTTCGGCCGGCACGCGGCTGTCGGCGCAGCCGATCCACAGGACGCGCGGGTTCTGGCCGCGCGCGAGCGCGTCGAAGAAGCCGGGCGAGTGTTCACGCGTCTCGCGGGCCCAGGCAATGTTGGCAACCAGCATGCTCTTGGGGCGATTCATGAGGACTCCTTTGTGACCAAGGCAAATAAATATCGATGAAATGACGCAATCGCAATCTTTCTGAATTGAAAGGTTCGGTTTCGACTGATATTAGGGGTATGCCCTAGCACTCCGGGTGCAATGAAACAAATTGTTTCAAATTGATTTGGCGTAGTGCATCGTGTGCACCAACCCAACGCATGACATGCCCCGGATATGCCTGATTCGGCGCAATGGCCCGCATGACGGGGCGTTCAGCGGATTGCCATCGGCGCGTCATCGATCGGGAAAGTTTTCCGCAATAATCCTCGAATTAAATAAGGCGGCGGAAAAAAGGAAATGGCCATTCCGCAATAATTCGTGAATGGCCATTGTGATAATTGCGTGTAAATGCGTAATCGGTCAGGTCAGAACAGGTTGCGGCGATCGGGATCGTGCAGCGGGTCCGGGGTTTTCTGCGTGATGCGCAGGATGCCCTGCGGATCGAAATAGAAGCTGTACATCATGTACCAGACGTTGTTCTCGAGATACCGGTAGGTCCACACCTCGCGCTTCATCAGCGGGAAGTAGGACGTCTCGACCGGGCGTCCGAAATTGACGAGCACGTCGGTCTTCGTCCATTTGCCGATTTCCGCGCGATAGAACTCGCTCGGCTGCAACACCTGGCGCACGTTGACGATCTTGTGGGCCGCGTCGACATCGGCCGCGATCGTGACCTCGCCCATCGGCTGGGTCGGCCACATCAGTCGCTTGCCGCCGCCGGGCAGGTCGTAGATCTCGCGCGGCGGCCCCATGCGCGCGACGATCGCCGACTCGTCCTGGCCGGCCTGGTATTGCTGCCACGGTTGCGCGCAACCGGCCAGCAGTGCGGCGGCACAGGCGACCAGCACCGGCAGGCGCGCGGGAATGCGAATGCGCATGGGATCCTCCAGAACACGGAAACAGGACCCGTTGTATCACGGACGGCGCGCGACGGTGCATCGCCCGGAAAAAATCGGTGCGGATCGCCGGCAGGGCCGGGCTTGCGGGCGGCGGGCGCGCCGGCCTATGATCCGCGCTTCTCGGGCAGATTGAAGGGCAGGTGGCCGATGCAGGGTTGGAAGCGGTGCGCGCTCGCGTTGAGCGCAGGATGGATGCTCGTGTCGTCCGCGTTTGCCGGCGGCGAGCCCGTGCGGATCGCGCTGGTCGAAGGGATGTCGGGCCCGTTCGCGAACGCGGGCGCGGCGGTCGAGCGCAACGTGCGCTTCGGCGTCGAGCAGGTCAACGCGGCGGGCGGCGTGAAGCTGCGCGACGGCGCGCACCCGCTCGAACTCGTCGTGCTCGACAGCAAGGGCAGCCCGGAGGAGGCGCTCGTGCAGCTGCGCGCGGCCGCGGACCGCCATATCGGCTTCGTTGCGCAGGGCAACAGCTCGGCCGTCGCGGCCGCGCTCGTCGCGGCGCTCGACAAGCTGAACGCGCGCAACCCGGACAACCGGATGCTGTTCCTGAACTATTCGGCCGACGATCCCGCGCTGACCGGTGCGCGCTGCAGCTTCTGGCATTTCCGCTTCGATGCGCACGCGGGCATGCGGATGGCCGCGCTCGCGGACGTGATGGCGCACGACCGCGCGCTGCGCAGGGTCTATCTGCTGAACCAGGACTACAGCTTCGGCCACGACGTCAGCGCGCTCGCGCGGCAGGCGCTGGCCACGCGGCGCCCGGACGTGACGATCGCCGGCGACGAATTCCACCCGATCGGCCGGATCAAGGATTTTGCGCCGTATATCGCGAAGATCCGCGCGAGCGGGGCGGACGCCGTCGTGACCGGCAACTGGGGCAACGACCTCACGCTGCTCGTGAAAGCGGCGCGCGAGCAGGGGCTGAACGCGAAGTTCTACACGTTCTACGGCAACAGCCTCGGCGCGCCGGCCGCGCTCGGCGACGCCGGCGTCGGGCGCGTCGTGGCCGTGGCCGACTGGCACCCGAACGCGGGCGGCGCGAAATCGGACGCGTTCTACCGCGCGTTCCGGACCCGTTTCCCGGCCGCGCAGGACGACTATCCGGTGCGGCGGATGAGCCTGATGATCGAGATGCTGGCCGCGGCGATGAGCCGAGCGGGATCGGCCGACCCTGTCGCGGTCGCGCGGGCGCTCGAGGGTTTGTCGTTCGACGACGGTTTCCATGCGTCGCGGATGCGCGCGCAGGATCATCAGTTGATCCAGCCCCTTTATGTGATGGAGATGGACAAGGCCGGCACGCCGGGCGTGCGCTTCGACAACGAGGGGTCGGGCTATGGCTTCCGGACGGTGCTGGCGGTGCCGGCGCAGCGCACGGAGATGCCGTCCGCATGCTCGATGACGCGTCCGTGACAGGAAGCGGTAAGAACGGCGAGGAGTTGTGCTACAATGCCCGCCGGTTGTAAGTCACGGCACGGCCATTCTTCCGTGTCCGCCTGTTCAGTTAGAAAGGAAATCACATGTCTGTTGCAGATATCAAGAAGTCGGAAGTCGTTGCTCAGTTCGCCCGCGGTACCAACGACACGGGGTCGCCCGAAGTCCAGGTCGCACTGCTGACCGCACGTATCGTCGAACTGACGGGTCACTTCAAGACCCACGCGAAGGATCACCACAGCCGCCGCGGCCTGCTGCGCATGGTGAGCCGCCGCCGCAAGCTGCTCGACTACCTCAAGGGCAAGGATGCCGACCGTTACCGCGCACTGATCGAGAAGCTGGGTCTGCGTAAGTAATCGAGGCGATTGCCGCCAGCAAGATGCCTGTGTCAGTCCGCTGATACAGGCATTTTGTTTTTGCGCGGTGCGTAGCGTCACGCGCATCGCAGGCTGTCCGGCACGTTCGTGCGGGGCAGCCGCAACGACTGATACCGGGGCAGGATTTGTGTCATTCCAGCGCGTCGCTGCGCGAGCGCCGCGCTGGAATGGCATAAAAAACACACCTTGCTCCGGGTGATTCGGTCGGGACGCCGCTGTGCCGGATGGCCGGCGCGGCGAATGAAATGCATGAATACAAAGGAGCAACCATGTCCATGTTCAACAAGGTCGTGAAGGAATTCCAGTGGGGCCAGCACAAGGTGCGCCTCGAAACCGGTGAAGTCGCTCGTCAGGCGAGCGGTGCGGTGATCGTCGACGTCGAAGACACCGTCGTGCTGGCAACCGTCGTCGGCGCGAAGTCGGCGAAGCCGGGTCAGGACTTCTTCCCGCTGACCGTCGATTACCTCGAGAAGACCTACTCGGCCGGCAAGATCCCGGGCGGCTTCTTCCGCCGCGAAGGCCGTCCGTCGGAGCACGAGACGCTGACGTCGCGCCTGATCGACCGTCCGCTGCGCCCGCTGTTCCCGGAAGGCTTCTACAACGAAGTCCAGGTCGTGATCCACGTGCTGTCCGTGAACCCGGAAATCCCGGCGGACATCCCCGCGCTGATCGGCGCATCGGCTGCGCTCGCCGTGTCGGGCCTGCCGTTCAACGGCCCGGTCGGTGCCGCACGCGTGGCGTACATCGACAACGCATACGTGCTGAACCCGACGCGTGACCAGATCAAGGCATCGAGCCTCGACCTCGTCGTCGCGGGTACGGAGCGCGCCGTGCTGATGGTCGAGTCGGAAGCCGACCAGCTGTCGGAAGACGTGATGCTGGGCGCAGTGGTGTTCGGTCACGAGCAGATGCAGATTGCGATCGACGCGATCCACGAGCTGGTGCGCGAAGGCGGCAAGCCCGAGTGGGACTGGCAGCCGGCGCCGAAGAACGAGCCGCTGATCGCACGCGTGACCGAGCTGGCGCAGAACGACCTGCTCGCCGCTTACCAGCTGCGCGACAAGCAAGCGCGTTCGGCGAAGCTGAAGGAAGTCTACGCGGCGACCTCGGCGAAGCTCGAGGAAGAGGCGCTGGCGGCCGGTACGGTCGCGGCCGACAAGGCTACCGTCGGCAACGTGCTGTTCGACATCGAGGCAAAGATCGTCCGTTCGCAGATCCTGAACGGCGAGCCGCGTATCGACGGCCGCGACACGCGCACCGTGCGCCCGATCGAAATCCGCACCGGCGTGCTGCCGCGTACCCACGGCTCGGCGCTGTTCACGCGCGGCGAGACGCAGGCGCTGGTCGTCGCGACGCTCGGCACGAAGGGTGACGAGCAGATCATCGACGCGCTCGAAGGCGAATACCGCGAGCGCTTCATGCTCCACTACAACATGCCGCCGTTCGCGACCGGCGAAACGGGCCGCGTCGGCTCGCCGAAGCGCCGCGAAATCGGCCACGGCCGCCTCGCGAAGCGCGCGCTGGTCAAGTGCCTGCCGAGCGCTGACGAATTCGGTTACTCGATCCGCGTCGTGTCGGAAATCACCGAATCGAACGGTTCGTCGTCGATGGCATCGGTGTGCGGCGGCTGCCTCGCGCTGATGGACGCCGGCGTGCCGATGAAGGCGCACGTCGCGGGTATCGCGATGGGCCTGATCCTCGAAGGCAACAAGTTCGCGGTGCTGACCGACATCCTCGGCGACGAAGATCACCTCGGCGACATGGACTTCAAGGTGGCCGGCACGGAGCAAGGCGTGACGGCGCTGCAGATGGACATCAAGATCCAGGGCATCACGAAGGAAATCATGCAGGTCGCGCTCGCGCAGGCGAAGGAAGGCCGCATGCACATCCTCGGCAAGATGACGTCGGCAGTCTCGGGTGCGAACACGCAACTGTCGGAATTCGCGCCGCGCATGATCACGATCAAGATCAACCCGGAAAAGATCCGCGACGTGATCGGCAAGGGCGGTTCGGTGATTCGCGCGCTGACGGAAGAAACGGGCACGACCATCGACATCTCCGATGACGGCGTCGTGACGATCGCGAGCACGAACAGCGACGGCATGGCCGAAGCGAAGAAGCGCATCGAGCAAATCACGGCCGAAATCGAAGTCGGCCAGGTGTACGAAGGCACGGTGCTCAAGCTGCTCGATTTCGGCGCGATCGTGAACCTGCTGCCGGGCAAGGACGGCCTGCTGCACATCTCGGAAATCGTCAACGAGCGTGTGAAGGACATCAACGACTACCTGAAGGAAGGTCAGCAGGTCAAGGTCAAGGTCATTCAGACGGACGAGAAGGGCCGTGTGCGCCTGTCGGCCAAGGCGCTGCTGAACGAAGCAGCCGCGGCAGCGCAGTCGGACACGCCGCCGCAGCAGTAAGCGGACGGGCGGACCAACGGCCGGCAGTGCGAAAGCGCGCCGGCCGTTTTTTCTGTAGCATCGTTGTGCGGCGCAGCAGCGCCGGCGAGGCGCTCGTGCCGTGCGCGCGGGCGTGCCATCCGATTCCGATCCTGGAGCCTCCCTCACCATGAAAGCCATCGAAATCACCGAATTCGGCGCCCCCGACGTGCTGAAGCTTGCGGAGCGTCCGCGCCCCGAACCGAAGCGCGGCGAGGTGCTGATCAAGGTGGCGGCTTCCGGCGTGAACCGGCCCGACGTGTTCCAGCGCAAGGGTGCCTATGCGCCGCCGCCGGGTGCGTCGGATCTGCCGGGGCTCGAGGTGGCGGGCGAAATCGTCGGCGGCGATCTGTCCGATGTCGCGCTGAACCCGTTCGGCCTGAAGCTGGGCGATCGCGTGTGCGCGCTGCTCGCGGGCGGCGGTTACGCCGAATACGCGGTCGCACCGCTGCCGCAATGCCTGCCCGTGCCCGACGGGCTCACCGATATCGAGGCCGCGTCGCTGCCCGAAACGTTCTTCACCGTGTGGAGCAACGTGTTCGACCGTGCGGGGCTCGGCGCGGGCGAAGGCGGCGAGCAGGAGACGCTGCTGGTTCAGGGCGGCTCGAGCGGCATCGGCGTGACGGCCATCCAGATCGCGCATGCGCTCGGCTTTCGCGTGTTCGCGACGGCCGGCACCGCCGACAAATGCCGCGCGTGCGAGGCGCTCGGCGCCGAACGTGCGATCAACTACAAGACCGAAGACTTCGTCGAGGTCGTGAAGTCGCTGACGCACGATCGCGGCGTCGACGTGATCCTCGACATGGTGGCGGGCTCGTACGTGCCGCGCGAGCTGTCCGCGCTCGCGGACGGTGGCCGTCTCGTGCTGATCGCGCTGCTCGGCGGCGCGAAGGCCGACGTCAACCTGAGCGAGATCCTGCGCCGCCGGCTGACCATCACGGGTTCGACGCTGCGGCCGCGCCCGGTCGAGTTCAAGGCGCGCATCGCCGCGCAACTGAAGGCGCGCGTGTGGCCGCTGATCGCCGACGGCCGCATCAAGCCGGTGATCTATCGCGTGCTGCCGGCCGCGGACGCCGCGCAGGCGCATGCGCTGATGGAAAGCAGCGAGCACACCGGCAAGATCGTCCTCGATTGGGGTACGAACGCCTGACGGCCCGTGTGGCCGGGCTTGACATGCGCGGTTTGACCGGTTCAAGCCGTGCGCAGTAAAATCGCGGGTTTGCTTCGCCAGATCAAACCTGACGGCCGGTTTCCGGCGCGTTAATGACCAAGCGGTGACGAGACAGACACGATGTCGAAACAGAGAACTAAGCGGGTGATCGGCAACTGGAAGATGCACGGCCGGCTGGCCGGCAACCAGGCGTTGCTGAACGAAGTGGTGCAGGGTGTAGGCGCGGTGGCGGCCGAAACGTCGGTCGGCGTGTGCGTGCCGTTCCCGTATCTCGCGCAGGTTCACGCGCAGCTCGATGGCGGCCGTGTCGCCTGGGGCGCGCAGGACGTGTCCGCGCACGAACAGGGCGCGTTCACCGGCGAAGTGGCGGCCGCGATGGTCGCGGAGTTCGGCGCACGCTATGCGATCGTCGGTCACTCGGAGCGCCGCGCGTATCACCGCGAAAGCAACGAGACGGTCGCGGCGAAGACGCAGCGCGCGCTCGCAGCCGGCCTCACGCCGGTCGTGTGCGTCGGCGAGACGCTCGCCGAGCGCGAGTCGGGTGCGACCGAGCAGGTCGTCGGTGCGCAGCTCGACGCGGTGCTGGCCGTGCTGACGGCCGACGAGGCTGCCCGCATCGTCGTCGCGTACGAGCCGGTCTGGGCGATCGGCACGGGCAAGAGCGCGACGTCGGCGCAGGCGCAGGACGTGCACGCGTTCCTGCGCGCGCGCCTCGCGGCGAAGGGTGCGGCGGACGTATCCGTGCTGTACGGCGGCAGCGTGAAGCCGGACAACGCGGAAGAGCTGTTCGCGCAGCCGGACATCGACGGCGGCCTGATCGGCGGCGCGTCGTTGAAGGCGGAAGATTTCCTGGCGATCTGCCGGGCCGCGCGATAAGCGGTCCGAGATCGAATTGAACCATGACGGCGGCCGGACGGTCCGGTCGCCCGATCCAATCGGGTGGGTGTGATGCTGTTATTCAAGACGCTGATTATTGTGGTGCAGGTGCTGTCTGCACTCGGTGTGATTGGTCTCGTGCTGCTGCAGCACGGCAAGGGTGCCGACATGGGCGCCGCGTTCGGCAGCGGCGCGTCGGGCAGCCTGTTCGGTGCGACGGGGTCGGCGAACTTCCTGTCGCGCACGACGGGCATTCTCGCGACGATCTTCTTCGTCGCGACGCTCGCGCTGACGTACCTCGGTTCGTACAAGTCGACGCCGTCGGCCGGCGTGCTCGGCGCGGTAGCGACCGCACCGGCATCGGCGCCTGCAGCATCGGCACCGGCAGTCGCGGCATCCGCCGCTGTTGCGGGTTCGGCTGCAAGCGCGCCGGGCCAGGATGTCCCGAAATAAAAAGTTAAATTTTTTGCGTTTGTGCGTTGAACAAATCTGGAACTCGGGTTAGAATTTAATTCTTGAAGCGATTCGCGGGAAACAAGCAGCACAACCCGAGTTGCATGCAGTGCCGACGTGGTGAAATTGGTAGACACGCTATCTTGAGGGGGTAGTGGCGAAAGCTGTGCGAGTTCGAGTCTCGCCGTCGGCACCAAAGTTACTCAATGCCAGCCGCTTCTAGTGGCTGGCATTTTTCATTTCTGGGGTGTGCTTGCGGTTGTCTTGCGATCGCCTGCACTCCGAAATGATTCCTTCCGCCGGAAGTGGTATTCTCCGGACGCTCAGAACCAACCGATAGAGGATTGCCTTGAACCTCGCAGCCTATTACCCCGTCTTGTTGTTCCTCCTCGTGGGCACTGGTTTAGGTATAGCGCTGGTCAGCATCGGCAAGCTCCTGGGTCCCAACAAGCCGGACGTCGAGAAGAACGCACCGTACGAGTGCGGCTTCGAAGCCTTTGAAGACGCCCGGATGAAATTCGACGTCCGGTATTACCTCGTCGCCATCCTGTTCATCATCTTCGATCTCGAAACCGCATTCCTGTTTCCGTGGGGCGTCGCGCTCCGGGACATCGGCTGGCCGGGTTTCATCGCAATGATGATTTTTCTGCTCGAATTCCTGCTGGGCTTTGCCTATATCTGGAAGAAAGGCGGCCTCGACTGGGAGTGATGGGTTAATCGCCGGTTTGCATGGGCGGCCACGCTCGGTCGCTCGTCTGGAGTGGAAAGCAAATGAGTATCGAAGGGGTCTTGAAGGAAGGGTTTGTCACCACGACGGCTGACAAGCTGATCAACTGGACGCGTACCGGCTCGCTGTGGCCGATGACGTTCGGGCTCGCGTGTTGCGCCGTCGAGATGATGCATGCGGGCGCGGCCCGTTATGACCTGGACCGGTTCGGGGTCGTGTTCCGTCCGAGTCCGCGTCAGTCGGACGTGATGATCGTCGCCGGCACGCTGTGCAACAAGATGGCGCCGGCGCTGCGTCGCGTGTACGACCAGATGGCCGAGCCGCGCTGGGTGATCTCGATGGGATCGTGCGCGAACGGTGGCGGTTACTACCACTACTCGTATTCGGTGGTCCGCGGTTGCGACCGGATCGTGCCGGTCGACGTCTACGTGCCGGGCTGTCCGCCCACGGCCGAGGCGCTGGTCTATGGCGTGATCCAGCTTCAGGCGAAGATCCGCCGCACCAATACCATCGCCCGTCAATAAAGCCCCGAGCGTCCCCTCAATATGGCAAGCAAAATCGAGACCCTCAAGGCAAACCTCGAAGCCGCGCTCGGCGCGCGCGTGGTGAGCCTCACCGAAGCGATCGGTGAACTGACGCTCGTCGTGAAGGCGAGCGATTACCTCGAAGTCGCAAAGACGCTGCGCGACGATCCGAAGCTCCGTTTCGAGCAGCTGATCGATCTCTGCGGCGTCGACTACCAGACCTTCGGCGACGGCGCCTACGACGGCCCGCGTTTCGCGGCCGTGTCGCACCTGCTGTCGGTCACGAACAACTGGCGCCTGCGCCTGCGCGCATTCGCGCCGGACGACGACCTGCCGATCGTGGCATCGCTGGTCGACATCTGGACCTCCGCGAACTGGTACGAGCGTGAAGCGTTCGACCTGTACGGCATCGTGTTCGAAGGCCACCCCGACCTGCGTCGCATCCTCACCGACTACGGCTTCATCGGTCACCCGTTCCGCAAGGACTTCCCGGTGTCGGGCTACGTCGAAATGCGTTACGACCCGGAAGAGAAGCGGGTCGTGTACCAGCCGGTGACGATCGAGCCGCGCGAAATCACGCCGCGCGTGATCCGCGAGGATCGCTATGGCGGTCTGAAACATTAAGGGGGCGTCATGGCAGAAATCAAGAACTACACGCTCAACTTCGGCCCGCAGCACCCGGCAGCGCACGGCGTGCTGCGCCTCGTGCTCGAGCTCGACGGCGAAGTCATCCAGCGTGCCGATCCGCACATCGGCCTGCTGCACCGCGCGACGGAAAAGCTCGCGGAATCCAAGACCTTCATCCAGTCCGTGCCGTACATGGACCGTCTCGACTACGTGTCGATGATGGTCAACGAGCACGGCTACGTGCTCGCGATCGAGAAGCTGCTCGGCATCGACGTGCCGGAGCGCGCGCAGTACATCCGCGTGCTGTTCGACGAGATCACGCGCGTGCTGAACCACCTGATGTGGATCGGCGCGCACGCACTCGACGTCGGCGCGATGGCCGTGTTCCTGTACGCCTTCCGCGAACGCGAAGACCTGATGGACGTGTACGAGGCTGTGTCCGGCGCCCGGATGCACGCGGCGTACTACCGTCCGGGCGGCGTCTACCGCGACCTGCCTGACGCAATGCCGCAATACAAGGCGTCGAAGATTCGCAACGAGAAGGCGCTCGCGAAGATGAACGAAGCGCGCAGCGGCTCGGTGCTCGACTTCATCGACGACTTCTTCACGCGCTTCCCGAAGTGCGTCGACGAATACGAAACGCTGCTCACCGACAACCGGATCTGGAAGCAGCGTCTGGTCGGGATCGGCGTGGTCAGCCCGGAACGTGCGCTGCAGATGGGCCTGACGGGCCCGATGCTGCGCGGCTCGGGTATCGCATGGGATCTGCGCAAGAAGCAGCCGTACGAAGTGTACGATCGCATCGATTTCGACGTGCCGGTCGGCGTGAACGGCGATTGCTACGACCGCTATCTGGTGCGCGTCGAAGAAATGCGCCAGTCGATCCGCATCGCGAAACAGTGTATTGAGTGGCTCCGCAAGAATCCGGGCCCGGTGATGACGGACAATCACAAGGTTGCCCCGCCGTCGCGCGTCGGCATGAAGACCAACATGGAAGACTTGATTCACCACTTCAAGCTCTTCACCGAAGGTTTTCATGTGCCGGAAGGCGAAGCGTACGCGGCGGTCGAGCATCCGAAGGGTGAATTCGGCATCTACCTCGTGTCGGACGGTGCCAACAAGCCGTATCGCCTCAAGATTCGCGCACCGGGTTTCGCTCACCTGGCGTCGCTCGACGAAATGGCGCGCGGTCACATGATCGCCGACGCCGTCACGATCATCGGTACGCAGGACATCGTGTTCGGCGAGATCGATCGCTAATGGTTGCGCCGCCTGCGCGAGCGGGCGGCGAGCAGTAAGTCACACGCGATGCGCGCTGAACCGGCGCGGCTTCGCAAGCTGTCAACAGAGTGAGCGCCAGGTCTGCCGTCCATGCACCCCAGTGTGCGGCAGGTTGTTCGTTCGGTAGGAATTGAAAGAGTCGTGTCTGAAAATGATCTCAGCTGAAGGCCTGAAGGAAATCGATCGAGCGTTGACGAAGTATCCCGCCGATCAGAAACAGTCCGCCGTGATGTCGGCGTTGGCCGTGGCTCAAGAAGAGCACGGCTGGCTGTCGCCCGAACTGATGCAGTTCGTCGCGGACTATCTCGGCATGCCGGCCGTTGCCGTGCAGGAAGTCGCGACGTTCTACACGATGTACGAGCTCAACCCGGTCGGCAAGCACAAGATCACGCTCTGTACGAACCTGCCGTGCCAGCTCGGCCCGCACGGCGGCGCGGAAGCGACTGCCGACTACCTGAAACAGAAGCTCGGCATCGGCTTCGGCGAGACCACGCCCGACGGCAAGTTCACGCTGAAGGAAGGCGAATGCATGGGCTCGTGCGGCGATGCGCCGGTGCTGCTGGTGAACAATCACAGAATGTGCAGCTTCATGAGCCGCGAGAAGATCGACCAGCTGCTTGAGGAGCTCTCGAAATGACGTCCCTCCACGACCGTCACATCAAACCGCTGATCCTCGCTGGTCTGAACGGCGAGAACTGGCATCTCGAAGATTACGTTGCACGCGGCGGCTACAAGCAGCTGCGCCGCATTCTCGAAGAAAAGATTCCGCCCGAGCAGGTGATCGCCGACGTGAAGGCGTCGGGCCTGCGCGGCCGCGGCGGTGCGGGCTTCCCGACCGGCCTGAAGTGGAGCTTCATGCCGCGCCAGTTCCCGGGGCAGAAGTACCTCGTCTGCAACTCGGACGAAGGCGAACCGGGTACGTTCAAGGATCGCGACATCCTGCGCTGGAACCCGCACGCGCTGATCGAAGGCATGGCCATCGGCGCATATGCAATGGGCATCACCGTCGGCTACAACTACATCCACGGCGAAATCTTCGAAGTGTATCGACGCTTCGAAGCCGCGCTCGATGAAGCGCGCGCAGCCGGGTTCCTCGGCGACCACATCATGGGCTCGGAATTCTCGTTCCAGCTGCACGCGCACCACGGTTACGGCGCGTACATCTGCGGCGAGGAAACGGCGCTGCTCGAGTCGCTCGAAGGCAAGAAGGGCCAGCCGCGCTTCAAGCCGCCGTTCCCGGCGAGCTTCGGCGTGTACGGCAAGCCGACCACGATCAACAACACCGAGACGTTCGCGGCGGTGCCGTTCCTGCTGTCCATCGGGCCGCAGAACTACCTCGAGATCGGCAAGCCGAACAACGGCGGCACGAAGATTTTCTCGGTGTCGGGCGACGTCGAGCGTCCGGGCAACTACGAAGTGCCGCTCGGCACGCCGTTCGCGACGCTGATGGAGCTCGCCGGCGGGATGCGCGGCGGCAAGAAGATCAAGGCCGTGATTCCGGGCGGTTCGTCGGCGCCGGTGATCCCGGGCGACATCATGATGCAGACGGATCTCGACTACGATTCGATCGCGAAGGCCGGCTCGATGCTCGGCTCGGGCGCGGTGATCGTGATGGACGAGACGCGTTGCATGGTGCGCTCGCTGCTGCGCCTGTCGTACTTCTATTACGAGGAATCGTGCGGCCAGTGCACGCCGTGCCGTGAAGGCACCGGCTGGCTGTATCGCGTCGTGAACCGTATCGAACACGGCGAAGGGCGCCAGGAAGATCTGGACCTGCTGAACTCGGTGGCCGAGAACATCATGGGCCGCACGATCTGTGCACTCGGCGATGCGGCGGCGATGCCGGTGCGCGGGATGCTCAAGCACTACTGGGACGAATTCGCGTACCACGTCGAGCACAAGCACTGCATGGTCGGCGGCCACGCGCACGCGGCGGCAGCCTGAAGCGAACCCGGTTGCGGAATTTGAGCGCACGGTCGGGCGAAGGCGCGAACGGGCGGAAATAGGTTAAGGACCATTCACCATCATGGTTGAACTTGAAATAGACGGCAAGAAGGTCGAGGTGCCCGAAGGCAGCATGGTGATCCAGGCTGCGCACAAGGCGGATACGTACATTCCTCACTTCTGCTATCACAAGAAACTGTCGGTTGCGGCCAACTGCCGGATGTGTCTCGTCGAAGTCGAGAAGATGCCGAAGGCCGTGCCAGCCTGCGCGACCCCCGTGTCGGCCGGCATGATCGTCCACACGCAGTCCGACAAGGCTGTGAAGGCGCAGCAGTCGGTGATGGAATTCCTCCTCATCAATCACCCGCTCGATTGCCCGATCTGCGATCAGGGCGGCGAATGCCAGCTGCAGGATCTGGCGGTCGGCTACGGCAAGTCCTCGTCGCGCTACTCGGAAGAAAAGCGCGTGGTGTTCCACAAGAACGTGGGCCCGCTGATCTCGATGGAAGAAATGTCGCGCTGCATCCACTGCACGCGCTGCGTCCGCTTCGGCCAGGAAATCGCCGGCGTGATGGAGTTCGGCATGCTGGGCCGCGGCGAGCACTCGGAAATCACGACGTTCGTCGGCAAGACGGTCGATTCCGAAATGTCGGGCAACATGATCGACCTGTGCCCGGTCGGCGCGCTGACCAGCAAGCCGTTCCGCTACAGCGCCCGTACGTGGGAACTGTCGCGCCGCAAGTCGGTGAGCCCGCACGATTCCGTCGGCGCGAACCTCGTCGTGCAGGTGAAGAACAACCGCGTGATGCGCGTGCTGCCGTTCGAGAACGAAGCGATCAACGAATGCTGGATCTCGGACAAGGACCGCTTCTCGTATGAAGGCCTCAACAGCGAAGAGCGCCTGACGAAGCCGATGCTGAAGCAGGGCGGCCAGTGGATCGAAACCGACTGGCAGACCGCGCTCGAATACGTCGCGAAGGGCCTGAAGGGCATCGCCGCGGATCACGGCGCGAACGCGCTGGCGATGCTCGCGAGCGCGCACAGCACCGCTGAAGAGCTGTTCCTCGTGAAGCAGCTCGCCAACGAACTGAAGACGCCGAACGTCGACTTCCGTCTGCGTCAGCAGGATTTCTCGGCGCCGGTCCAGGGTGCACCGTGGCTCGGCATGCCGATCGCCGACCTGTCGAACGTGGATGCCGCGTTCGTCGTCGGTTCGTTCCTGCGCCGCGACCACCCGCTGTTCGCGTCGCGCCTGCGTCAGGCTGCGAAGAACGGTGCGAAGCTGCACTTCCTGCACGCGACCGGTGACGACGCACTGATCCCGACCGCGCAACGCATCGTCGCTGCACCGTCCGCATGGCTCGACGAGCTGGCCGGCATCGCCGCGGCCGTCGCGCAACTGCGCGGCGTCGCGCTGCCCGACGCGCTGGCAGGCGTCACCGCATCGCCGGCCGCCCAGGCTGTCGCGCAGTCGCTCTCGAACGGCGAACGCCGTGCGGTGCTGCTCGGCAACGTTGCGGTCCGTCACCCGGAATTCGCGAAGCTGCACGCCGTCGCCAAGTGGATCGCCGACAACACCGGCGCCACGTTCGGCTTCCTGACGGAAGCGGCGAACACGGTCGGCGCGCACGTCGTCGGCGCACTGCCGGGCGAAGGCGGCCTGAATGCACGTGAAGCATTCGCGCAGCCGCGCAAGGGCTACGTGCTGCTGAACGTCGAGCCGGAATTCGACACCGCCGATCCGGCGCAGGCACTGGCCGCGCTGAACCAGGCCGAAATGGTCGTCGTGATGTCGCCGTTCAAGCACGGCCTCGACTACGCCGACGTGCTGCTGCCGGTTGCGCCGTTTACGGAAACGGCCGGCACGTACGTCAACGCGGAAGGCACCGTGCAGAGCTTCAACGGCGTCGTGCGCCCGCTCGGCGACACGCGTCCGGGCTGGAAGGTGCTGCGCGTGCTCGGCAGCCTGCTCGGCCTGCCGAACTTCGAATACGAGACCGCGGAAGAAGTGCGTGTCGCGGCACTCGGCGACGCCGGCGTCGCAGGCCGCCTGTCGAACCAGACGTCGGTCGCGCCGGTGCGCGCCGCGGCGAACGCCGCGAACGGCGGTTTCGAGCGCCTGGCCGATGTACCGATCTATCACGCCGACGCGCTCGTGCGCCGTGCAGGTGCGCTGCACCTGACGACCGCCGCGAAGGCGGCGAATGCCGCAGCCCTGCCGGCCGCGCTGTTCGACAAGCTGGGCTTGAAGGAAGGCGACGCCGTGCGCGTGCGCCAGGGCGAGCGTGCGGTGCAGTTGCCGGCCGTGCGCGACGCGAATCTTGCGGAGACGGTCGTTCGCGTGTCGGCGGCGACGCCTGCCGGCGCAGCGCTCGGCAGCCTGTCCGGTGAACTGGTGGTGGAGAAGGCGTAAATGAGCTTGTTCGATACGATCAACGCGGGCGGGGCCGAGCTTCTCGGCTTCGCGTGGCCGACGGTGTGGGCAGTCGTGCGCATCCTCGTCGTCTCCGTCGTCATCCTGCTGTGCGTCGCGTACCTGATTCTGTGGGAACGCAAGCTGATCGGCTGGATGCACGTGCGTCTCGGCCCGAACCGCGTCGGCCCCGGCGGCCTGCTGCAGCCGATCGCCGACGTGCTGAAGCTGCTGCTGAAGGAAGTCATTCAGCCGAGCGCGGCCAGCCGCTGGCTGTACCTGATCGCGCCGGTCATGACCGTCGTGCCGGCGTTCGCCGTGTGGGCCGTGATTCCGTTCCAGGCCGAAGCGGTCCTCGCGAACGTGAACGCGGGCCTGCTGTACGCGATGGCGATCTCGTCGATCGGCGTGTACGCGGTGATTCTGGCGGGCTGGGCATCGAACTCGAAGTACGCGTTCCTCGGCGCGATGCGCGCCGCGGCACAGATGGTGTCGTACGAAATCTCGATGGGCTTCGCGCTGGTGCTGGTGCTGATGACGGCCGGCAGCCTGAACCTGTCCGAAATCGTCGGTTCGCAACAGCACGGCTTCTTCGCGGGCCACGGCGTGAACTTCCTGTCGTGGAACTGGCTGCCGCTGCTGCCGGCGTTCGTCGTGTACTTCATCTCGGGCATCGCCGAAACGAACCGCCACCCGTTCGACGTGGTGGAAGGGGAGTCGGAGATCGTCGCGGGTCACATGATCGATTACTCGGGCATGGCGTTCGCGCTGTTCTTCCTCGCCGAGTACATCAACATGATCGTGATCTCGGCGCTGGCCGCGACGCTGTTCCTCGGCGGCTGGGACGCACCGTTCGAATTCCTGTCGTTCATCCCGGGCATCTTCTGGCTGGTGCTGAAGGTCTTCGCACTGCTGTCGGTGTTCATCTGGGTCCGCGCGACGTTCCCGCGCTACCGTTACGACCAGATCATGCGCCTGGGCTGGAAGGTGTTCCTGCCCGTCACGGTGATCTGGGTGATCGTGGTTGGCTTCTGGATGATGTCGCCGCTGAACATCTGGGTGAAGTAAGGACGAAATCATGACGGCTATCCAACACTTCTTTAAGACTTTCTTCCTGACCGAGCTGCTGAAGGGGCTCGCGCTGACCGGTCGTTACACGTTCAAGCGCAAGGTCACCGTGCAGTTCCCGGAAGAAAAGACCCCGATCTCGCCGCGTTTCCGCGGTCTGCATGCACTGCGCCGCTACGAAAACGGCGAGGAGCGCTGCATCGCGTGCAAGCTGTGCGAGGCCGTGTGCCCCGCGCTGGCGATCACGATCGAATCGGAAACGCGCGCGGACAACACGCGCCGCACGACGCGCTACGACATCGACCTGACGAAGTGCATCTTTTGCGGTTTCTGCGAAGAGAGCTGCCCGGTCGATTCGATCGTCGAGACGCAGATTCTCGAGTACCACGGCGAAAAGCGCGGCGACCTGTATTTCACGAAGGAAATGCTGCTCGCGGTGGGCGATCGCTACGAGAAGGACATCGCCGCGGCGAAGGCTGCCGACGCGCCGTATCGTTGATTGTGTTTGCAGTGCCGGCCCGAAGCCAGGGCCGAGCCGCCGCGACGGGTGCGGCACGCGAGAGCGTCCCGCAAGCCGCGCCTGACTATGGCCTAACGATGAACCGGTAATCATGGAATTCACGACCGTACTGTTCTACATCTTCGCGCTGCTCCTGGTGGTATCAGGGCTGAAGGTGATCACTTCGCGCAACCCGGTGGCGTCTGCGCTTTTCCTTGTGCTGGCGTTCTTCAACGCCGCCGCGATCTGGATGCTGCTGGAAGCGGAATTCCTCGCGATCCTGCTGGTGCTGGTCTACGTGGGCGCCGTGATGGTGCTGTTCCTGTTCGTCGTGATGATGCTGGACATCAACATCGACTACCTGCGCCGCGACTTCAAGCGTTTCGTTCCGATGGCGACCGTGGTCGGCGCGATCATCGTGATCGAGACCGCGCTGATCCTGTGGCGCGGCTACGGCGACACGCACACGGTGCACGCGATGGCGACGGGCGAGATGGCCAACTGGTCGAACACGCGCCTGATCGGCAAGGTCATCTACACCGACTACATCTTCGCGTTTGAAATCGCCGGCCTCGTGCTGCTGGTCGCGATCATTGCCGCCATCGGGCTGACCGAGCGCAAGGGCAAGGACAGCAAGCGCCAGCGCGTGTCGGATCAGGTCAAGGTGCACCGCAACGACCGCGTGCGCCTCGTGAAGATGGAAGCGGAAAAGCCGCAGCCGGAAACGGCGCAGAGCGAAGCCGGTTCGGGCACCAACGGCTAAGCGGAGGAAAAGAAAATCATGCTGACTCTTGCTCACTACCTTGTGCTCGGCGCGATCCTGTTTGCGATCGCGATCGTCGGGATCTTCCTGAACCGCCGCAACGTCATCATCATTCTGATGTCGATCGAGCTGATGCTGCTGGCGGTGAATACCAACTTCGTCGCGTTCTCGCATTACCTCGGCGATGTGCACGGCCAGATCTTCGTGTTCTTCGTGCTGACCGTCGCCGCAGCGGAAGCCGCGATCGGCCTCGCGATTCTGGTGACCCTGTTCCGTAAGCTCGACACGATCAATGTCGAGGATCTCGATCAGCTCAAAGGTTAATTTCAGGCAACGCTGTTATGTCAACGACACTCAATGAAAACCTGCTGCTGGCGATTCCGCTCGCTCCGCTGGCCGGCTCGCTGATTGCGGGGCTGTTCGGGAACGCAGTCGGGCGCAAGGGCGCACACCGGATCACGATCCTCGGCGTAATGATCGCGTTCCTCCTGTCGGCGAAAGTCTTCTTCGACGTGATGGGCGGCGCAAGCTTCAACGCGACCGTCTACGAATGGATGAACGTCGGTTCGCTGAAACTCGAAGTCGGCTTCCTCGTGGATTCGCTGACCGCGATGATGATGGTCGTCGTGACCTTCGTCTCGCTGATGGTGCACGTGTACACGATCGGTTACATGGCGGAGGAAGACGGCTACCAGCGCTTCTTCTCGTACATCTCGCTGTTCACGTTCTCGATGCTGATGCTCGTGATGAGCAACAACTTCCTGCAGCTGTTCTTCGGCTGGGAAGCGGTGGGTCTGGTGTCGTACCTGCTGATCGGCTTCTACTTCACGCGTGAGAGCGCGATCTACGCGAACATGAAGGCGTTCCTCGTGAACCGCGTGGGCGACTTCGGCTTCCTGCTCGGCATCGGCCTGCTGCTCGCGTTCGCCGGCTCGATGAACTACGGCGAAGTGTTCGCGAAGCGCGCGGAACTCGCGAGCCTGCACTTCCCGGGCACCGACTGGGGCCTGCTGACCGTTGCCTGTATCTGCCTGTTCATCGGCGCGATGGGTAAATCGGCCCAGTTCCCGCTGCACGTGTGGCTGCCGGACTCGATGGAAGGCCCGACCCCGATCTCGGCGCTGATTCACGCGGCGACGATGGTGACGGCCGGCATCTTCATGGTGTCGCGCATGTCGCCGCTGTTCGAGCTGTCGGATACCGCGCTGTCGTTCATCACGGTGATCGGCGCGATCACGGCGCTCTTCATGGGCTTCCTCGGCATCGTCCAGAACGACATCAAGCGCGTGGTCGCATACTCGACGCTGTCGCAGCTCGGCTACATGACCGTCGCGCTCGGCGTGTCCGCTTACCCGGTCGCCGTGTTCCACCTGATGACGCACGCGTTCTTCAAGGCGCTGCTGTTCCTCGGCGCCGGCTCGGTCATCATGGGCATGCACCACGACCAGGACATGCGCAACATGGGCGGCCTGCGCAAGTACATGCCGATCACGTGGATCACGTCGCTCGTCGGTTCGCTCGCGCTGATCGGTACGCCGTTCTTCTCGGGCTTCTACTCGAAGGACTCGATCATCGACGCGGTGAAGCTGTCGCACCTGCCGGGTTCGGGCTTCGCGTACTTCGCGGTCGTCGCGAGCGTGTTCGTCACGGCGCTGTACTCGTTCCGCATGTACTTCCTGGTGTTCCACGGCGAAGAGCGTTTCCGCAAGCCGAAGCATCCGGAATCGCCGATGGGCATGGCGGCCGCGCACGGCCACGATGACCACGGCCATGGCCACGGTCATGACGACCACGCGCACGAGCCGCACGAGACCCCGTGGGTCGTGTGGGTGCCGCTGGTCCTGCTGGCGATCCCGTCGGTCATCATCGGTGCGATCGCGATCAGCCCGATGCTGTTCGGCGACTTCTTCCAGCACGGCGTCGCATTCGACAAGGTGATCTTCATCGGTGAAAACCATCCGGCGCTGGCCGAGATGGCCGAGGAGTTCCACGGCTGGGTGGGCATGGGCCTGCACTCGGTGTCGGGCCTGCCGGTCTGGCTCGCGCTCGCCGGTGTCGTCGTCGCCTGGTTCCTGTACCTGAAGCGTCCGGAACTGCCGGCGTCGATCCGCCGCGCGTTCGGCCCGATCTACACGCTGCTGGACAACAAGTACTACATGGACAAGATCAACGAAGTGGTGTTCGCCCGTGGTTCGGTGGCGATCGGCCGCGGCCTGTGGAAGGAAGGTGACGTCGTGGTGATCGACGGCCTCGTCAACGGCAGCGCCCGGTTCATCGGCTGGTTCGCCAGCGTGATCCGCTTCCTCCAATCCGGTTACATCTATCACTACGCGTTCGCCATGATCATCGGCATGCTGGGGCTCCTGACCCTGTTTGTAACGCTCGGCGGCAAATAAGGCGAGGGGACAAGAACAATGCACGCTTTTCCGATTCTCAGTACCGCGATCTGGTTGCCGATCGTTTTCGGCCTCCTGGTACTCGCGGTGGGTAACGACAAAAATCCGGGAACGGCCCGCTGGGTCGCGCTGATCGGCTCGCTGCTCGGTCTCGCGGTCACGATCCCGCTGATCACGGGCTTCGACTCGAGCACGGCTGCGCTGCAGTTCGTCGAGAAGTCGACCTGGATCGAACGTTTCGACATCGCCTATCACCTCGGCGTCGACGGCATCTCGATGTGGTTCGTCGTGCTGACCGCGCTGATCACGGTGATCGTCGTGATCGCCGCGTGGGAAGTGATCACCGAGAACGTCGCGCAATACCTCGCGGCCTTCCTGATCCTGTCCGGGATCATGATCGGCGTGTTCTCGTCGGCCGACGGCCTGCTGTTCTACGTGTTCTTCGAAGCGACCCTGATCCCGATGTACATCATCATCGGCGTGTGGGGCGGCCCGAACCGCGTGTATGCGGCGTTCAAGTTCTTCCTGTACACGCTGGCCGGCTCGCTGCTGATGCTGGTCGCGCTGATCTACCTGTACACGGAAACGCACTCGTTCGACCTCGCGACGTGGCAGAACGCGAAGATCGCGATGACGCCGCAGATCCTGCTGTTCATCGCGTTCTTCCTCGCGTTCGCGGTGAAGGTGCCGATGTGGCCGGTGCACACGTGGCTGCCGGATGCGCACGTGGAAGCGCCGACGGGCGGCTCGGTCGTGCTGGCTGCGATCATGCTGAAGCTCGGCGCGTACGGTTTCCTGCGCTTCTCGCTGCCGATCACGCCTGACGCGAGCCACTTCCTGGCACCGGTCGTGATCACGCTGTCGCTGATCGCGGTGATCTACATCGGCCTCGTCGCGATGGTGCAGTCCGACATGAAGAAGCTGGTCGCGTATTCGTCGATCGCGCACATGGGCTTCGTCACGCTCGGTTTCTTCATCTTCAACCAGCTCGGCGTCGAAGGCGCGATCATCCAGATGATCTCGCACGGCTTCGTGTCGGGCGCGATGTTCCTCTGCATCGGCGTGCTGTACGACCGCGTGCACTCGCGCCAGATCGCCGATTACGGCGGCGTCGTCAACGTGATGCCGAAGTTCGCGGCATTCGCGATGCTGTTCTCGATGGCCAACTGCGGCCTTCCGGGTACCTCGGGTTTCGTCGGCGAGTTCATGGTGATTCTCGCGGCCGTCCAGTACAACTTCTGGATCGCCTTCGGCGCGGCGTTCACGCTGATCCTCGGCGCGGCTTACACGCTGTGGATGTACAAGCGCGTGTACTTCGGCGCGGTGGCGAACGATCACGTTGCCAAGCTGAAGGACATCGGCCGTCGCGAATTCCTGATGCTGGCCGTGCTTGCCGCGTTCACGATGCTGATGGGCCTGTATCCGAAGCCTTTCACCGACGTGATGCACGTTTCCGTGGAAAACCTCCTCTCCCATGTCGCGCAGTCGAAGCTGCCGCTGGCCCAGTAATCGCGAGCGGAGGAACTCAAGATCATGAACGCTCCTATGAATGTCCTGTTGCCTGACGCGCTGGTGATGGCCGCCATCGTCGTCGCATGGCTGAACGATACCTTTACCGGTGCTTCCGGCCGCCGCCTGACCTATCTGATCGCGGTCGTTTCGTCGGTCGTCGCCGGCGTGTGGTTCGCGGTGCAGGCGCTCGACCCGCAGCAGTACTACTTCTTCTCGAAGATGATCGTCGTCGACTCGTTCGCGAGCATGATGAAGGCGGTCGTGTCGTTCGGTTTCGCGGTCTCGCTCGTCTATTCGCGCAAGTACCTCGAAGATCGCGACATGTTCCGCGGCGACGTCTTCCTGCTCGGCATGTTCTCGCTGCTCGGCCAGCTGGTCATGGTGTCGGGCAACAACTTCCTGACGCTGTACCTCGGTCTCGAACTGATGTCGCTGTCGTTGTACGCCGTCATCGCGCTGCGCCGCGACGCCGCGCAGTCGAGCGAAGCCGCGATGAAGTACTACGTGCTGGGCGCACTCGCATCGGGCTTCGTGCTGTACGGCATCTCGATGCTCTACGGCGCGACCGGCTCGCTCGAGCTGGGCGAGGTGTACAAGGCCGTCGGCGGCAACACCGACGCAGCCGTGCTGATGTTCGGGGTGGTCTTCGTCGTCGCCGGTATTGCCTTCAAGCTCGGCGCCGTGCCGTTCCACATGTGGGTGCCGGACGTCTACCAGGGTGCACCGACCGCGATGACGCTGTTCGTCGGCGGCGGCCCGAAGGTTGCCGCGTTCGCGTGGGGCCTGCGTTTCCTGGTGATGGGCCTGCTGCCGCTTGCACAGAACTGGCAGACCGCGCTCGTGATCCTCGCGGCGCTGTCGCTGATCGTCGGTAACATCACCGGTATCGTCCAGCGCAACATCAAGCGGATGCTCGCGTACTCGGCGATCTCGAACATGGGCTTCGTGCTGCTCGGCCTGCTCGCAGGCATCGTGAAGGGCGACGCGACGGCACCGGCGAATGCGTACAGCTCGGCGATGTTCTACGCGATCGTCTACCTGATCACGACGCTCGGCTCGTTCGGCGTGGTGATGCTGCTCGCACGCCGCGATTTCGAAGCAGAGACGATCGACGACTTCAAGGGCCTCAACAAGCGCAGCCCGGTGTTCGCGTTCGTGATGATGGTCATGATGTTCTCGCTGGCCGGCATCCCGCCGACCGTCGGCTTCTACGCGAAGCTGGCCGTGCTCGAGGCGACCGTCAACGCGGGCCTCACGTGGCTGGCCGTGCTGGCCGTGATCACGTCGCTGTTCGGCGCGTTCTACTACCTGCGCATCGTGAAGCTGATGTACTTCGATGCACCGCAGGACTCGACGCCGATCTCGGGTGATTTCTGCAAGCGCACGATCCTCGTGCTGAACGGCCTGGCGGTCGTCGTGCTCGGCCTGATCCCGAGCCCGCTGCTGACGGCCTGCCTGCAGGCAATCCGTCACACGCTGCCGCTGTAATGTCGGCAGCCGGCTGGTTTATCGTGCTGTTGGCGCTCGTGTGCGCCAACCTGCCGTTCCTGAACCAACGCCTCTTCGCCGTCGTGCCGTTCGGCGCGGCGAAGAAGAGTGCGTGGGTGCGGATCGGCGAGCTGATCGTGCTGTACTTCGTTGTCGGCGCGCTCGGCTTCTGGCTCGAGTCGCGCGCCGGCAACCGCTTCGAACAGGGCTGGCAGTTTTACGCGATCACGTTCAGTCTCTTCATCGTGTTCGCGTTCCCCGGCTTCACGTTCCAGTATCTCGTCAAACGACGCTGACGGCTCCGGCCGTCCGTCGCGCTCAATTCAGGAGCCGCCGATGGCCGAACTACCCAATCACGACGCCGCACTCACCGAAACCTGCCTCGAGAGCGAGGCGATTTTCGAAGGCTCGTTCCTCAAGCTCAAGCGCGACACCGTCCGTCTGCCGGACGGCAAGAAGGCCACGCGCGAATACGTCCAGCATCCGGGCGCGGTGATGGTGATCCCGCTGTTCGACGACGGCCGCGTGCTGATGGAAAGCCAGTATCGCTACCCGATCGGCAAGGTAATGGCCGAATTCCCGGCCGGCAAGCTCGATCCGAACGAAGGTGCGCTTGCGTGTGCCGTGCGCGAGCTGCGCGAGGAAACGGGTTATACGGCACGCGAATACGTGTTCCTGGCCCGCATTCACCCGATCATTTCCTACTCGACCGAATTCATCGACCTGTACCTGGCGCGCGGGCTCACGGCCGGCGAGCGCAAGCTCGACGAAGGCGAATTCCTCGAAACCTTTACCGCCACGCAGGCCGACCTGCAGGAATGGGTGCGCACGGGCCAGATCACCGACGTGAAGACGATCATCGGCACGATGTGGCTCGACAAGGTGCTGTCCGGCACCTGGCCGCTCGGGCCGGTCGTGACGCCCTGAGCGGGGCGTCAGCAGCGGGTGGGGCGCCGCGTTACAATCCGGTGACGCGGTGCGTTCCTGCCGCGCGATCCGGATTTAGCACGATCGTTCACAAACTCGCTTTTTGCGCTACACTCGTCACACGCCCTGATTCAGCATGAAGGTCCTCGATTTACAGTGCCCGCACGGTCATCGGTTCGAAGGCTGGTTCGCTTCCGCCGATGAATTCGAAGCGCAGTTGTCCCGCAAGCTGGTCGAATGTCCGGTGTGCGGGACGACCGAGGTCAACCGTCTGCCGTCGGCACCGCGCCTGAACCTGTCGGGCGCGACGCAGGCCCGGCCGGCCGATCCGCGTGCGCTGCAGGCGCAGGTGATGCGCGCGCTGCGCGAGGTGCTGGAGAAGACCGAGAACGTGGGCGAGCGCTTCGCCGAGGAAGCGCGGCGCATCCATTACAACGAGGCGCCCGCACGCAGCATTCGTGGCGTCACGACGCCGGAAGATGCGCAATCCCTGGCCGAAGAAGGCATCGACGTGATGCCGCTGCCGATTCCAGCCGCGCTGAAAGAACCGCTGCAATGACGTACGCAGTGTGTCTTTGCCGGGCCGGACGGCCGCGGACAGGAGACACTGCGCATGGATCTGGATTATTCACCCGCCGACGACGCATTCCGCGTTGACGTCCGCGCCTGGCTCGAGGCCAACCTGCCTCGCGCACTGCGCGCCAAGGTACTCGATCACAAACGACTCGACCGCGAGGATTTCGCGAGCTGGCACCGGATTCTCGGCCAGCGCGGCTGGTCCGCGCCTGCCTGGCCCGTCGAATACGGCGGCCCGGGCTGGAACGCGACGCAGCGGCACATCTGGGACGAGGAGTGCGCACGGATCGGTGCGCCGACCGTGTTGCCGTTCGGCGTGTCGATGGTCGCGCCGGTGCTGATGAAGTACGGCAGCGAAGCACAGAAGCGGCACTATCTGCCGCGCATACTCGACGGTTCCGACTGGTGGTGCCAGGGTTACTCGGAGCCCGGTTCGGGATCCGACCTCGCGTCGTTGCGCACGCGCGCCGAGCGCCACGGCGACCACTATGTCGTCAACGGCCAGAAGACCTGGACGACGCTCGGCCAGTACGCCGACATGATGTTCTGCCTCGTGCGCACCGATCCGGCCGCGAAGAAGCAGGAGGGCATCTCGTTCCTGCTGATCGACATGAAGACGCCCGGCATCACGGTGCGCCCGATCGTCATGCTCGACGAGGACCACGAGGTCAACGAAGTGTTCTTCGAGGACGTGAAGGTGCCGGTCGAAAACCTCGTGGGCGACGAGAACCGCGGCTGGACCTATGCGAAATATCTGCTCGGCCATGAGCGCACCGGCATCGCGCGCGTCGGTGCGTCGAAGCGCGAGCTCGCGTTCCTGAAGCGCGTGGCGTCGAACCAGCGCAAGAACGGCAAGCCGTTGCTCGCCGATCCGGTATTTGCCGCGAAGGTCGCGGCGCTCGAAGTCGAGCTGATGGCGCTCGATGTGACGGTGCTGCGTGTCGTCAGCCGTGAGACGAGCGGCAAGGGGCCCGGCCCCGAGGCATCGATGCTGAAGATCAAGGGCACCGAGGTGCAGCAGGCGCTCACCGAACTGATGGTCGACGCGATCGGCCCGCTCGCCGCGCCATTCGACGTGTCGTTCCTCGACGGCGAGCGCGAGCACAGCATCGCGGGCGACGACGATGCGGCGCCGCTCGCCGCGTACTACTTCAATTACCGGAAGACGTCGATCTACGGCGGCTCGAACGAGATCCAGAAGAACATCATCGCGCAGATGATTCTGGGGCTGTGATCAGGGAACGGAGACAACCATGGATTTCAGCTTTACCGATGAGCAGCAGCAGTTTTCCGACGCGCTGCGCCGTTATCTCGGCGAGCAATACGGATTCGAGGCGCGCCAGGCGATTGTGCGCAGCGACACGGGCGTGTCGGACACGCAATGGAGCGCGTTCACGGAACTGGGGCTGACCGCGCTGCCCGTGCCGGACGCGCAGGGCGGCTTCGGCGGCGGCCCGGTCGACATGCTGGTCGTGATGCAGGAGCTCGGCCGCGCGCTGGTGATCGAGCCGTACTGGGCCACCGCGGTCGGTGTCGAGGCGTTGCGCATCGCCGGCTCCGGTGCAGGCGAGGATGCGGCGCTGCTGGAGGCGGTCGCGCAGGGACAGAAGCGGCTGGCGGTGGCGTTCCATGAGCCGCATGCGCGCTACGACCTGTACGAACTCGACACGCACGCGCACGAACAGGGCGGCACGTACCGGCTGACCGGTATCAAGTCGGTCGTTCAGCACGGCGCACAGGTGCAGGCGTGGATCGTGCCGGCACGCGTCGATGGCGGCGGCATCGGCCTTTTCGTCGTCGAACGCGATGCGTCGAACGCGAAGGTGGCCGACTACCGGACGATCGACGGCCAGCGTGCCGCAACGCTCGAATTCAACGAAACGCCGGCCCGACTGCTGACGGGTGGTGCGCGCGACGCGGCGGCGCTCGAGCAGATTGCCGATTACGCGACGTTCCTGCTGTGCGCGGAAGCGGTCGGCGCGCTCGACGAGCTGAATCGCGCGACGGTCGAATACACGAAGACGCGCGAGCAGTTCGGCGTGCCGATCGCGCGCTTCCAGGCGCTGCAGCACCGGATGGTCGACATGCTGATCCACGCGGAGCAGGCGCGTTCGCTGACCTATCTGGCGGCAGTGCGTTACGCGAGCGGCGACGCCGATGCGCGGCGCAAGGCCGTGTCGGCCGCGAAGGCCCGGATCGGCGCGGCCGCGCGCTTCGTCGGCCAGCAGGCCGTCCAGTTGCACGGCGGCATGGGTGTGACCAACGAGGTCGCCGCTGCGCATTTGTTCAAGCGGCTGACGATCATCGAGACGACGCTCGGCGACACCGATCATCATCTTGCCCGCTTCGCCGCGCTGCCCGATTTCGCGCAGACCGACGCAGCATGACGGCGACGCGCGAGCGTCCCAGACGAGGAGACCTGCAAGTGGGTATCAGTTACGAAGACCTGGTGGTGGGCAGCACCACCGAAGTGGGCCGCTACACGTTCGAGCCCGACGACATCAAGGCGTTCGCCGAACGCTATGACCCGCAACCGTTTCACCTCGACGAAGAAGCGGGGAAGGCATCGCATTTCGGCGGCCTCGTCGCGAGCGGCTGGCATACGTGCTCGGTGTTCATGAGCCTGCTCGTCAAGAAGCTCGGGCCGGATTCGACCAGCATGGGCTCGCCCGGCATCGACTCGATCCGCTGGCTTAAGCCGGTGCGGGCCGGCGACACGATCACGATGTACCAGAAGGTCCACGACAAGCGCGTGTCGGAGAGCAAGCCCGACCGCGGCATCGTGTCGACGGAGTGGGTCGGCGTGAACGAAGCCGGCGAGACGGTGATCAGCGTGCATACGAAGGTGCTGTTCGGGCTGCGCCATCCGGGAGGCACGAAAGGATGACGGGCGTGACCTTGCCGCTGATCGCGTCGGCGCAGGCGCTGCAGGCGAGGGTCGGCGCGGAGCCGCTCGCGAGCGGCTGGATCGCGATCGACCAGCCTCGCGTCGACGGTTTCGCCGACGCGACCGGCGATCATCAATGGATCCACGTCGACCCCGAGCGCGCGCGACGCGAGTCGCCGTTCGGCGGCCCGATCGCACACGGGTTCCTGACGCTGTCGCTGATCCCTGCGTTGATGACCGACGCGATGCGCTTCGAGCAGAAGATGGGTGTGAACTACGGGCTGAATCGCGTGCGATTCCTGAAGCCCGTGCCGGTCGGTGCACGCGTGCGCGCGCTGTTTGCGGTGAAGGAAACCGCCGACGCCGCGCAGGGCGGGGTGCAGGTGACGTGGTCGGTGTCGATCCAGGCCGAGCGTCCCGATGCGCCGCTGCCGGTGTGCGCGGCAGAGTTCATCACGCTACACTACTTCTGAAGCGCGGGGCGGCAGGCACGGCGGCCGCCCCGCCGGTCACGTCACATGCGTGTCAGTGCTTCGCGTATTGCGTCGCGCCGAACAGCACTTCTCGCGCCTTGTCGTCCTGCAGTGCCTTGCGCATCGACGCGAGCACTTCGACGCCGCGCTGCACGGCCGGTCGCGCGGCGATCGCATCGAACCAGCGCTTCACGTTCGGCAGCTCGTCGAGCACGATGCCCTGGTTTTGCCACGAACGCGTCCACGGGAACGTCGCAATGTCTGCGATCGTGTACGTGTCGCCCGCGAGATACTCCGATTCGCCGAGGCGCTTGTCCATCACGTTGTACAGGCGCTTCGCTTCGTTCGTATAGCGGTTGACCGCGTATTCGATCTTCTCCGGCGCATACATGCGGAAGTGGTGTGCCTGTCCGAGCATCGGGCCGACACCGCCCATCTGGAACATCAGCCACTCGAGCGTCGCATAGCGCGCGGCCGGATCGGCCGGCAGGAACTTGCCGGTCTTCTCCGCGAGATAGATCAGGATCGCACCCGATTCGAACAGCGAGATCGGCTTGCCGCCAGGGCCGTCCGGATCGACGATGGCCGGAATCTTGTTGTTCGGGCTGATCTTCAGGAAGTCGGGCTCGAACTGGTCGCCCGCGCCGATATCGACCGGATGAACACGGTATGCGAGGCCCGTTTCCTCGAGCATGATGTGTACCTTGTGGCCGTTCGGGGTCGCCCAGCTATAGACGTCGATCATCGTCAACTCCTTGGTTGCATGCGCGAAAACGGCGCCGGGAGCGCCGCGACAGGCGGTCATTAGAGCATGGATCGACGCGGGCTGCTGGCGACGGAATCGTGCCTGCGGATGCGTGCGCGCAGCGACGTGGTGCGTGTCGTCGACGTCGTGCGCGGCGCGTCTCGATACATTTTCGTGCGGCTTCGATCGCCGGTGCGACAGGGCGAATCAGCGCTTGTAGCGCGGCTGGCGTTTCTCGAGAAATGCGGTAATGCCTTCGAGCCCGTCCGCATGATGCAGCGACGTGACGAAATGATCGCGCTCGGTGCCGAGATGCGGTTCGAGCGGTTGCGTCGTCGCATCGTCGAGCAGCGACTTGATGCGCGAGAGTGCGTTCGGCGAAATGCCGGCGAGCGTTTCGGCCCATGCGAGCGCGTCCGTCAGTGCCGCGCCGGGCACGGCGAGCCGGTTGACGACGCCGAGCGCATGCAGCCGCTCGGCCGTGACCGGCTTACCTTCGAACAGGATCTCGGCCGCCATCGCGCGCGGCAGGGCGCGCGCGAGGAACCACGAACCGCCGCCGTCCGGCGTCAGGCCCACACGCGCATACGACATCACGAATTTCGCGTCGTGCGCGGCGACGATCAGGTCGCACGCGAGCGCGAGCGAGAAGCCCGCGCCGGCGGCGGCGCCTTCGACGGCCGCGATCACCGGTTTCGTCGCCGCGCGGATCGCCGTGACCCACGCGGCGAGCTGATCGATGCTGTCGGCCTGGTAGGACGGATCCTTCGAACGGTTCTCGAGCAGGCGGTTCAGGTTGCCGCCGGCGCAGAAGAAGCGATCGGCGCCCGTCAGGACGACCGCGCGAATCGCGGGATCGCGATCGGCGGTGGCGATCGCTTCGATGCCGGCCGCGTACATGTCGGGATGCAGCGCGTTGCGCGCGCCGGGATTGGACAGCGTGAGGACGAGCGTCGAATCGCTCTCGGGCGGACGCGAGGCCAGCAGTTCAGCACTCATGCGAGCGTGTCTCCATCGGATGGCGGCGCGGCGGCGCCGCGTATGTTGCGTGGACAGGCGGAACGGCTGTCGCAACGGATGTAATGTTGTCGGGGCGAACGCAAAACTTGCTTTAGACTAGCACGAACGTGCTTTTCAGCGCGATGAATCCCGATGCGGCCGGCACTGTTGAGGCCGCGCTTCAGCAAGGAAGGAGACTTTGATGCTACAGCTGTGCGGTATTCCGTTGTCCAACTATTACAACAAGGTGAAGTTCGTGCTGCTCGAGCACGACATCCCGTTCGAGGAGTCGGTGTGCGGTTTGCCGATCAGCGATCCGGCCAAGCTCGTCGATTCGCCGCTCGGCAAGATTCCGTTCCTGAAGACCGAGGAAGGCGCGCTGTTCGAGTCGCAGGCGATCATCGAATACCTGGCCGCGCGCTATCCCGGGAAAGGCATTTTTCCGGCGAGCCCGTTCGCGGCAGCGAAGGTGCGCGAACTGGTCGAGACACTCGAGCTGTATCTCGAATGGATGGCGCGAGAGGTCTATACGGAAGCGTTTTTCGGCGGCAAGGTCAGCGACGGGATGAAGGCGCACGTCGAGAAGCGCCTGCCGCGCGCGATCGATGCGTTCAAGCAGATGACGCAGTTTTCGCCGTATGTGCTCGGCGACGCGTTCGGCCTTGCGGACATCGCCGCGTGGGTCCATCTGCCGGTCATCGGGATGGCGACGAAGGCCATATTCGGACGCGATTTCCTGCTCGACGCCGGCATCGACTGGAAGGCGCACGCGAAGCTGGTTGGCGAGCGCCCGGCCGCGCAGCGCGTGGCAGCCGAGCGCAAGGCGTACATCGAAGCGACAAGCGTCGCGCGTCCGTAAGCGCGGTTCCCGCAGGGCGGCCCGTCGCCGCCCGTGCGGGACTTACAGCCGGGCGAGTCGTTCGAGCGCGGACGCGAGCGTGCGTTCCTGCTTCGCGAAGCAGAAGCGTACGACGCCCGATTCGTGCTGCTCGTGATAGAACGCCGACACCGGAATGGCGGCCACGCCGATCTCCGACGTCAGCCACTTCGAGAATTCCGCTTCGGGCAGGTCGCTGATTGCCGAGTAATCGACGCACTGGAAGTACGTGCCCGTGCACGGCAGCAGCTTGAAGCGCGTGCGCTCGAGGCCGGCACGGAAGAAGTCGCGCTTCTTCTGGTAGAAGCCGGCCAGCGACAGGTACGGTGCCGGATCGCGCAGGTAGTCGGCGAGCCCGAACTGCATCGGCGTGTTCACCGTGAATACGTTGAATTGGTGGACCTTGCGGAATTCCGCGGTCAGCGCGGCAGGGGCCGCGACGTAGCCGACCTTCCAGCCCGTCACGTGATAGGTCTTGCCGAAGCTCGACACGATGAAGCTGCGCGCCGCGAGTTCCGGGTAGCGCGCGACGCTTTCGTGGCGCGCACCGTCGTAGACCATGTGCTCGTACACCTCGTCCGACAGGATCAGCACGTTGGTGCCGCGCACGATGTCCTCGAGCTTGCGCATGTCCGCCTCGCGCCACACGGTACCCGTCGGGTTGTGCGGCGTGTTGATCAGGATCATGCGCGTCTTCGGCGTGATCGCGGCCGCAAGACGGTCGAACGGGATCGCGTAGTCGGGCGCCTCCAGCGTGACGAACACGGGCGTGCCGCCCGCGAGTTCGATCGACGGCAGGTAGCTGTCGTAGGTCGGTTCGACGACGATCACTTCGTCGCCCGGATGCACCGCACACAGGATCGCCGTCAGCAGCGCCTGCGTCGCGCCGGCCGTCACCGTGATCTCGGTGGCCGGATCGTAGCGCCGGCCGTAGACCTGCGCGATCTTGTCGGCGATCGCGTCGCGCAGCGGTGCGACGCCGGCCATCGGCGGATACTGGTTGTGCCCGTTGCGCATCGCGGCCGCGACCGCGTCGACGATGCGCGGGTCGCAATCGAAATCCGGGAAGCCCTGGCCAAGGTTCACCGCGCCTTTTTCGGCGGCTAGCGCGCTCATGACCGTGAAGATCGTCGTGCCGACGTTCGGCAGGCGCGAGGGGAAAACGGGGGTCGTTGGCATGTCTGAAGGAGCGTTCATCGATACGGTCGAATTCGGGTGGTGCGGCGTAGGTCAGGCCGGCGTGGTCGTCGCGTCCGGCGCGGCGTCGAGCGCGCAAGCCTCGGCAAATGGCGCGGGCTGCGCGATCCGGAAGCCGAAGTCGCGTGCGGTGCGCTTCGCGAGCTTCAGCAGCGCGCGGTCTTTCGACACGAGCCACTCGGCCTGCGCGGCGCGGGCGAGTTCGAGAAACTTCTGGTCGTCGCGGTCCTTGCACTTCGGCAGCGGCGGCGCGTCGGCGTCGACGGGCGGCGGCTCGACGAGGCTCGCGAGGCGGGCGACGGTCGCGAGTGCGGCCGCCTTGTCGATCGCGCGCGACTGGAACTGCGGATAGTCGAGCACGTATTCGAGCTCGGTCAGGCAGCGGCCGTCGATCACGGCGGCAAGCGCGCCGCTTTCCAGCGCGGCCCGGATCGGGCGCGTAGCGGGGTCGTCGAATACGAGGATGTCGATCCAGACGTTCGAGTCGAGCACGACGCGGTGTGCGGCATGCGGGGCGAGAGAGCGGGTCATTCGTTACAATCGGTGGTTTTCGTCTGACCGCAAGGCACGGCGTGCCAGCGAGCCTCTATGATAATCGTTCTCTCTCCAGCCAAATCCCTCGACTACGATACGCCCGCGCACGTCCAGTCTTACACGAAGCCTGCATTCGTCGACGACGCGTCCGAGCTGATCGACGGCCTGCGCAAGCTGTCGCCGCAGGACATCGCGACACTGATGGATATTTCCGATCCGCTCGCGCGCCTGAATTTCCAGCGCTACGCCGACTGGTCGCGGACCTTTACGCCGGCCAACGCGAAGCAGGCCGTGCTCGCGTTCAACGGCGACGTCTATGAAGGTTTCGACGCGAAATCGCTGTCGTCGGCCGATCTCGACTATGCGCAGCAGCACGTGCGCGTGCTGTCGGGCCTGTACGGGCTGCTGCGTCCGCTCGACCTGCTGCAGCCGTACCGGCTCGAGATGGGTACGCGTTTCGCCAACGCGCGCGGCAAGGATCTGTACGCGTTCTGGGGCGACCGCATCACGCGGGCGCTGAACGAGCAGCTCGAGACGCGCAGCGGCGCGGCGCGTGTGCTGGTCAACTGCGCGTCGACCGAGTACTTCAAGTCGGTCAAGCCGAAACTGCTGGCCGCGCCGGTCGTCACGCCGGTGTTCGAGGACTGGAAGGGCGGGCGCTACAAGATCATCAGCTTCCATGCGAAGCGCGCGCGCGGCCTGATGGCGCGTTTTATCGTCGAGAACCGGATTGCCGACCCGAAGGCGCTCAAGGATTTCGCGACGGAAGGCTATGCATTCGACGCGGCCGCGTCGAACGATTCGACTTACGTATATCGCCGGCGCGTCGGCGAGTAACCCGGCCGGCCGTTCACGAGACGGCCGGCGCATGAGGCCGGGCACGTGGTACACCGCGCGCCCCGGTCGACAGCTTTGCGTAGGACTGGCACAGGCGCTAAAGCGCGAACGCCGGTCGACAGCTTTGCATGGGACCGGTGTAAGCGCTAAAGCGCTAACGCCGGTCGACACAGGAGAGACAGATGGCACTTTCGATCACCAGCAATTTCGACGCAGGCGCAATCGACGTCGTGTCGTGCGACAGCCCAGACTCGATCCGGCTGCGCGTGCGCGGCGACAATCGCTCGGAATTCGCACAATGGTTTTACTACCGCTTGACGGGCGCGCGCGGCGAGCGGTGCGTGATGACGTTCGAGAACGCGGCCGACTGCGCGTATCCGTCGGGCTGGCGCAACTACCACGCGGTGGCGAGCTACGACCGCGTCGACTGGTTCCGCGTGCCGACGACGTTCGACGGCAAGACGATGACCATCGACCATACGCCGGAGTTCGACAGCATCTACTACGCGTATTTCGAACCGTACTCGGAAGAGCGCCACGCAGCGTTTCTCGGTGCGGTCCAGCAGTTGCCGCAGGCGAGCGTCGTCGAGCTCGGCCGCACGGTCGAGGGCCGTCCGATGTCGCTGCTGACGCTCGGCACGCCGGAAACCGACGACGCGCCGAAGAAGAAGGTGTGGATCATCGCGCGCCAGCATCCGGGCGAGTCGATGGCCGAATGGTTCGTCGAGGGGCTCGTCAAGCGGCTGGCAGGCTGGGGTGACTGGGCCGGCGATCCGGTTGCGCGCAAGCTCTACGATCGCGTGACGTTCTACATCGTCCCGAACATGAACCCGGACGGCAGTGTGCATGGCAACCTGCGCACCAACGCGGCAGGCGCGAACCTGAATCGCGAGTGGATGGCGCCGGATGCCGAACGCAGCCCCGAGGTGCTGGCCGTGCGCGACGCGATCCATGCAATCGGCTGCGACATGTTCTTCGACATTCACGGCGACGAGGATCTGCCGTACGTGTTCGTCGCCGGTTCGGAGATGTTGCCGAGCTTTACCGAGCAGCAGGGCAAGGAACAGACTGCGTTCATCGACGCGTTCAAGGTCGCGAGCCCCGACTTCCAGACCGAGCACGGCTACGCGGCAAGCAAGTACAAGGAAGATGCACTCAAGCTCGCGTCGAAGTACATCGGCCACCAGTTCGGCTGCCTGTCGCTGACGCTCGAGATGCCGTTCAAGGACAACGCGAACCTGCCCGACGAGCGCGTCGGCTGGAACGGCGAGCGCAGCGCGGCGCTCGGCGCGGCGATGCTGGCCGCGATCCTGGTGCACGTCGACACGTTCGCGTAAGCGTATCGCCGTCATATGAAAAAAGCCGGGGCATCTCAGGATGCCCCGGCTTTTTCGCGTCCGTCGTTGCCGCTCGGGCGTATCAGGACTTCTTCGCGGTTTTCTTCTTCACGACCTTCTTCTGGCCGCTCGATTTTTTCGTTGCGACGGCTTTCTTGCTGGTGCGGCCCGATGCCTTCGCCTTGGCCTTGCCGCGGTGCGACTTGCCCTTGAATTTCTTCGTCGACGACGAGCGTTCGGCGCGCGGCTTCAGCGGCGGAACGGGGTCGTTCCAGCTGAACGCGAGCATTTGCTGGCCGACATAGCCGCAACGGAATTTCAGCGGTGTCGGGTCGCTGCCGTCGCTGTGGATGCCTTGGCCGTCGACGGTGACGATGTTGTCGACCTTCACGCGCTGCTTGCCCTGGTCGAACGAGTCGTTCCAGGGCGTGATCGTCGCGTTGCCGCTGTCGAATGCGTTCGGTGCGAAGTCGACGCGATCGAACGCCGTCGACGTGCTGGCGATGAAGCTGCCGTGCGCCGCACAATCGGCGGCAAGCGGATCGGCATGCATCTCGTTGACGAATTTGTTGATCAGTTCGGAGCGCTGGTCGAGCAGGTCGGCGAATGCCGGTGTGGGAAGCGCAAGCGACAGGCCCGCGATACAGGCTGCCAGCTTGCCGAGCGCCCGGAAAATCCGGAACGAGGCAGGTGAGCTGTCCATCTGGTTATTGGTGAGGAGCGAATGAGACATCGGGCACGTATAGATGCCCGATGAAGAACAGGAGTTCAATCTTAGCGTAAAAAAGTTGTGCGGCAGTAGACGGCGTATTCTGCCGCAGCGCGGAAGGAGCCGACGGTATGCGTTGAACGTACGCGAATCCGGGGGGAATTCAGGCGCGCGGGCCGCCGAGGCGATAGCGCCTGACGTCGAAGGTCGTGACCCACGCAGGGCGATAGACGGCGATGAGTGCCGTCGCCATGCCGGTGAACCATGCTTCGCCGAGTGCGAGCAGTGCAGTGTTCAGCAGATAGCCGGCAGGAATCACGACGGGCACGCCATCCGCGAGCGCGAGCTGGACGCCGGCCGCTGCCGCGGCGACTGCGACGATCGCGATGGCCGGAGACAGGAACCCCTGCCCGGTGATGAACGATGCAAGGTTGTGCGGCAGCCACGCGAGCGCGGCGCGCTGCAGCAACGCTGACACGGCGACAGGCAGTGCACCGTAGATCAGATAGGTCAGGCCAATGCCCTGCCACGGCGCGTCGAAGATGATCGCGGCAACCGCCGTGACGGCGCCCATCGCGATCAGTGCGAGCGTCCAGTCGAACAGTGTGACGAGCAGCGTGGCGCCAAGCAGATGCATGACGATGCCGTCTTCGAGCCACGCATTCGATGCCCAGAGTACCGAGATCGCCGTGACGAGCGCGAGCCACACGTGCTGGAGCGTGGCGTCCTGCAGGCGCACGAACGGGCGATTCCAGATCGCGAGCGCGAGCAGGGCCACGGCGGCGATCCAGCCACCGATGCCAACCCAGAGCGGAAGCGGTGTGAAGAGAAAACCCATGCGTCCATATTACTCGTTGAGCATCAAAGGTGGGAATCCGCGCATACCGACCGTCGCAATATCGAGACTGTTTGCCTAGCGCCCGCGCCGGAACCGTGACGGCGGCTCGGCGGCGAGCGGCAGGTCCTGTACGCCCGCGTTCGCGGCGGGCAGCGGGTACGGATGGTCACTCCGTTGTGAACGCAGCGGAACCGGACCGCGTTCGCCGATGCTCGGCTTGCGTGCGCGGTTGCGGTTCGCCAGCAACACCTCGAGATGTGGTGACAGCCAGCCGTTGTAGATCGCGACTGCGGCGGCACGGTTCGCGGCACCGAGCTGCTGGAAGATGCTGGCGAGGTGGATCTTCACGGTGCCTTCGCTGATGCCGAGTGTGCGGGCGATCATCTTGTTCGTGCTGCCCATATGGACGAAGCGCATGATCTGCGCTTGCCGCGGCGACAGGAGGCCGCTTGGCGGGCGGCGCGGAAGCGATCCGGCAAGCGTCTGGAAATGGGCATCGTGGCGTGCTGCAGCCACGGAGGGCAGCAGGCTGAGCGCGCTCGGCGGAATGTAGTGCCCGCCCAGCAGCACGATTTCCAGCGCTCGCACGATCAGGTGCGGACGCGTGGAATGCGGAATCACGCCCGCGACACCATGGTTGAAGAAGCGCTGGACGGCGTCGGGCGGCGCTTCGTCGACCAGCACGGCGGCCGGTGTCGGCGAACATGCGCTGCAGAGCGCCTGAAGCTCGCCGAGCCGGCCGACGTCGAGCCAGTCGATCGCGACGAGGTCGAAACGCTGGGCACGCAGCAGGCGGCGCGCCTGAAAACTGTCGGGCGCATCATTGATGCTGGCGTGACGGTCGATCTGCCGCAGCAGGGCCTTCAGTCCATCACGCCGCTCGGCGTCTGAGTTAAGCATCAGGAACCGCATATTCAATCTCCGTAAGGGTGAGTCATTGATTGCTGTCGGGCATGCGTTGGCCCCGATAATGACAAAAACCTTACACGATGTCTGCTAGGCTGAAAGGCTTAGGAATTGTCCGAAATTTCGGGCGGAAAACGATCGGACAAGAAAAAAGCCGCTCCGGCGGCAACCGGGAGCGGCTTCGAACCGGCAGGCCATGGAGGCCGGCGGCATCGGGTCAGTGGAAGTGAGGCTGGGCGGGCGATGCGTCTTCCGGCATCTCCGCATGGACGATTTCGCCGAGCGGATCCGCGTAGAGCGGCACGCCGCAGTCGTCGCAGTATTCCGGTTCGAAGCGGCCCGCGTGCCGGCGGACGTCGGTTACGCCGCATTCCTTCAGCAGGCTCACGATTTCCTCGAGCGGTCCTTCCATCGGCGCTTCGCCTTCGAGCGTCGCGCTGTCGATCGACACGTCGCCGTTTTCGCGGCCGTACAGTGGCCATACGACGCCGTAGATCACGTCGTTGCTGGCACGCCGCGTGAAGCCGACACGATACTCGTCGATACGGCGCTCGCCGAAGCCCGCGACCACCGCGCGCAGCTCCTGCGGCGCCGCACCAAGTGTGTCAAACAGATAACGAATGGCCGTTCGAACCGTGTGCGGACGAATGCGCTCGTCCGCATCGCGGCAGGCCGAGTAGTACGCGTCCGGAAGCAGGCATTCGAATTCACAGCCGGGCAGGGCGATCGACAGGTTCGGGCCGCCCTGGGCCGTCCACTGCTCGAGACACTGGCCGCGTTCGATCCGGCTGCCGTTCTCCTCTTCCTGCCAGCGGAACAGCGGCGCGCCGGCAGGCGCGGCGACGACCGCAAGCAGGAAGCGCGGGTCGGCCAGGATCGGCGACGTTTCGGGCAGGTCGCCGAAGCTCAGCTTGGGCGTGTGCTGGCTGATCGCCGCATGTGCGAGCTGCTGCGCAAGCCGGTAGGTTTCGACGTGGTGCCGCGGCAACTGGTCGATGCTGTAGAGGAACGGCGCGAGCCCGACGAGCGTACCGTTCGCGAGGACATGCGCCTGCAGGTGCGTTCGCAGCGCGTCGGCAACGTCGCCCTTGAGCGGCCCCGACGGAATCATGTAGCGCGTCCATGCAAGCACCGGAACCGCGACCAGCAGCGCATCGTATGGTTGGCCGTCGTGCTCGAGCACCATCGACTCGCTGTGCGTCTCGGCCATGTCGGCCAGCGCACCGTACGCATCGGGATGATTCTGCTGAAGGTGGTCGAGTGCTGCGTCGAGCGTGGTCTGGTTGCCGTTGCGGACAATCTTGGCGAGCAGCGCATCGAGCTTCGCTTCCCAGAAGCGATCCTCGATGCGGCTGCCCGAGGCGAAGAGCGCAAGCGACAGACCGACCAGTTTGTCGGCATCGGGGGGGAGGCGTTTGGCGATTCGCTGGCGCATATTAAAGACGTATATAGAAAGAGGCGAAGAACCTCACATTCTAGTCCGTTCTTTGCACCATAAGCGGTCTCGTGCCCGGACAGGGCCGAGCGGCCGAATTTGCGGCGTTCGTAAAAAAGTTGCGCCGAACCCCTTGCGCGATTGCCGTCAGGTGCATAGAATCACGCCTCTTTCGCGCTAACGGAAACGCGGCGCGGGAGGAAGGGAAGCGGTGCTGTTGAGGCTCGGTGGTAGCGGCCTCGGCGGTACGGAAGTTGAGCCCCGCAGTCGCAACGATGTGATGTAAAAAGTTGTTGACGAGCTGCGAAACACGGTTCATAATCTCGCTTCTCTGCTGCTGAAAACGCAGCGCTGCTGAGAAACACGGAGTTTCTCGCAGAAATGCTCTTTAAAAATTAACAGCCGATAAGTGTGGGCGCTTGATGGAAGCGAGCT
>NZ_QTQI01000013.1 GCF_003853705.1 Burkholderia sp. Bp8992
GAGCCTCAACAGCACCGCTTCCCTTCCTCCCGCGCCGCGTTTCCGTTAGCGCGAAAGAGGCGTGATTCTATGCACCTCACGCCATTCCCGCAAGCCTTTTTGTGAAGAAATTTGAAAAAGCCCCGTGCGCTGACGCGCACGGGGCTTGGGGGCCCGACACGCCGGGCGATCGTACTGACAGCAGACGCCAAACAGACGTCGGGCACCTGCCGTCGCTCAACCCGATCAGCGGTTCTTGAACACCGGCTTGCGCTTCTCGACGAATGCCGCCATCCCTTCCTTCTGGTCTTCGGTCGCGAACAACGAATGGAACAGCCGACGCTCGAAGTGAACACCCTCCGCCAGTGTCGTCTCGTATGCACGGTTCACCGACTCCTTGACCATCATGACCGCCGGCAGCGAGAACTCGGCAATCGTCGCCGCGGCAGCAAGCGCCTCGTCGAGCAACTTGTCGGCCGGCAGCACGCGCGACACGAGCCCGGCACGCTCGGCTTCGGCGGCGTCCATGAAACGCGCGGTCAGACACATGTCCATCGCCTTCGCCTTCGACACCGCACGCGGCAACCGCTGCGTGCCGCCGGCGCCCGGCATGATGCCCAGCTTGATCTCGGGCTGGCCGAACTTGGCCGTATCCGCCGCGAAGATGATGTCGCACATCATTGCGAGCTCGCAGCCGCCACCCAGCGCAAAGCCCGAAACCGCCGCAATGATCGGCTTGCGGATCTCGCGGACCGTCTCCCAGTTGCGCGTGATGTAGTCGCCCCGGTAAACATCCATATAGGAGTAGGTCGCCATCATGCCGATGTCCGCGCCGGCCGCGAATGCCTTCTCGCTCCCCGTCACGACGATCGCGCCGATGTTGTCGTCCGCATCGAACGCCTTCAGTGCGGCACCCAACTCGTCCATCAGCGCATCGTTCAACGCATTCAGCGCCTTCGGGCGGTTCAGCGTAACCAGCCCGACACGCCCCTGGGTCTCCACCAGGATGTTCTCGTAAGCCATCTATTTCTCCTCGATCAATGAAATGAGAAACGCCTCGCACACATGCGAATAGTTTGATGCTACCATTCTCCGACCAACCGGTCGGTTAATTAATCGATCCAATCCCTCTCAATGTTCATCAGGCCGCCGCCATGACCCATGCACTGTTCACGAAGCACGAAGACACGCTGAAACACGCTCTCGCCGCCATCGAGAGCCGCGGGTACTGGAGCCCGTTCGTCGAGATGCCGAGCCCCAAAGTGTACGGGGAAAGCGCGAACGCCGATGGCGAGGCCGCGTTCAAGTCGCACCTCGACAAGACGTTCGTGCTCGACCAGCCGGCGTCCGGCGAAACGGTCGGTGCAGAGCAGTCGCCATACGGCATCGCGCTCGGCATCCGGTATCCGAAATCGACGCCCGACGCACTGATCGCCGCCGCATCCGCCGCGCAACGCACGTGGCGTGAAGCCGGCCCGAGCGCCTGGGTCGGCGTCAGTCTCGAAATCCTCGCGCGCCTGAATCGCGCGAGCTTCGAGATCGCATACAGCGTGATGCACACCACCGGGCAGGCGTTCATGATGGCGTTCCAAGCCGGCGGCCCGCACGCGCAGGACCGCGCGCTCGAGGCAGTGGCCTACGCATGGGACGAACTGCGCCGCATCCCCGCCGACGCGCACTGGGAAAAGCCGCAAGGCAAGAACCCGCCGCTCGCGATGCACAAGCGCTACACGATCGTCCCGCGCGGCACGGGGCTCGTGCTCGGCTGCTGCACGTTCCCGACCTGGAACGGCTACCCGGGCCTGTTCGCCGACCTCGCAACCGGCAACACCGTGATCGTCAAACCGCATCCGGGCGCGATCCTGCCGCTCGCGATCACGGTGCGGATCGCTCGTGACGTGCTGCGCGAGGCCGGGTTCGATCCGAACGTCGTCACGCTCCTGGCGACCGAGCCCAACGACGGCGCCCTCGTCCAGGATCTCGCGCTGCGCCCCGAGATCAAGCTGATCGACTTCACCGGCAGCACGCAGAACGGCACGTGGCTCGAACGCCATGCCCACCAGGCGCAGGTCTATACCGAGAAGGCGGGCGTCAACCAGATCGTGATCGACTCGACCGACGACCTGAAGGCCGCCGCCAAGAACATCGCGTTCTCGCTGGCGCTGTACTCCGGCCAGATGTGCACCGCGCCGCAGAATATCTATGTGCCGCGCGACGGTATCCGCACGGCGGACGGTCATGCGAGCTTCGACGAGGTTGCCCAGGCCATCGCCGTTTCCGTGCAGAAACTCACCGGCGACCCGGCACGCTCGGTCGAATTGATCGGCGCGATCCAGAACGAAGGCGTAACCGCGCGTATCGACGATGCCCGCAAGCTCGGCCGCGTGCTCGCCGACAGCCTGACCCTCCAGCACCCGGCCTTCCCCGATGCCCGCGTGCGCACGCCGCTCGTGCTGCAGCTCGACGTGGCCGACCGCGCGAAATTCACGCAGGAGTGGTTCGGCCCGATCTCGTTCGTGATCGCGACCGACTCGACCGCGCAGTCGCTCGATCTCGCTGGTGAAATCGCAGCTGAACATGGCGCGCTGACGCTCTCCGTGTACAGCACCGACGACGCGATCGTCGACGCGGCGCACGACGCGGCGGTACGCGGCGGTGTCGCGCTGTCGATCAACCTGACGGGCGGCGTGTTCGTCAACCAGTCGGCCGCATTCTCCGATTTCCACGGCACCGGTGCGAACCCGGCGGCCAACGCGGCCCTGGCCGACCCGGCGTTCGTCGCCAACCGCTTCCGTGTGGTGCAAAGCCGCGTTCATGTTGCCCCGAAGGCGGTCCCCGCGGAAGCCGGCCAGACGGCATAACCCGAATGGCCGACGTGCAAACGCCGCCACGTTCTCTACCATGAACGAATCCGCCACCCGGCGGGTTCGTTGCTCATCGATACGCCCATGACAGACGCCTACATCTGCGACGCGATTCGCACCCCCATCGGCCGCTACGGCGGCGCCCTGAAAGACGTCCGCGCCGACGACCTCGGCGCTGTGCCGCTCAAGGCGCTCGTCGAACGCAACCGAAACGTCGACTGGTCGGCGATCGACGACGTGATCTACGGCTGCGCGAACCAGGCCGGCGAGGACAACCGCAACGTCGCGCGCATGTCGGCGCTGCTCGCGGGCCTGCCGACCGACGTGCCGGGCACGACGCTGAACCGGCTGTGCGGCTCCGGGATGGACGCGGTCGGCACGGCCGCGCGCGCGATCAAGGCGGGAGAAGCGCGCCTGATGATCGCGGGCGGCGTCGAGAGCATGACGCGCGCGCCGTTCGTGATGGGCAAGGCCACGAGCGCGTTCGCACGCCAGGCCGACATCTTCGATACGACGATCGGCTGGCGCTTCGTCAATCCGCTGATGAAACAGCTGCATGGCGTCGATTCGATGCCGGAGACGGCCGAGAACGTCGCGGTCGACTACAACATCAGCCGAGCCGACCAGGATCTGTTCGCACTGCGCAGCCAGCAGAAGGCCGCGCGTGCGCAGCAGGACGGCACGCTCGCCGACGAAATCGTCGCGGTCACGATTCCGCAGAAGAAAGGTGACGCGATCGTCGTGTCGCGCGACGAACATCCGCGCGAGACGTCGCTCGAGGCGCTCGCGAAGCTGAAGGGTGTCGTGCGTCCGGACGGCTCGGTGACGGCAGGCAATGCATCGGGCGTCAACGACGGCGCATGTGCGCTGCTGCTCGCCAACGCACAGGCTGCCGATCAATATGGCCTGCGCCGCCGCGCGCGCGTCGTCGGCATGGCAACCGCCGGTGTGGAACCGCGCGTGATGGGCATCGGCCCCGCGCCGGCCACGCAAAAGCTGCTGCGACAACTCGGCATGACCATCGACCAGTTCGACGTGATCGAGCTCAACGAGGCGTTCGCATCGCAGGGCCTCGCGGTGCTGCGGATGCTCGGCGTCGCCGACGACGATCCGCGCGTGAACCCCAACGGCGGCGCCATTGCGCTGGGCCACCCGCTCGGCGCTTCGGGTGCCCGGCTCGTGACCACGGCGCTCCATCAACTCGAACGTACGGGCGGCCGCTTCGCGCTCTGTACGATGTGCATCGGCGTCGGCCAGGGGATCGCCCTCGCGATCGAACGCGTGTAACCGACGCGCCGCGCGCCTATAACGAAGTCATGACGGAGACACTGCATGTCCTATCAGGCGATTCAGCTGGATATCGATCAGGTCGCGCGCGTGGCCACGATCACCCTCAACCGCCCCGACAAGCTGAACAGCTTCACGCGGGCGATGCATCGCGAACTGCAGTCGGCACTCGATGAAGTCGAAGCGGCCGGCGCGCGTGCGCTGATTCTGACGGGTGCGGGGCGCGGCTTCTGTGCGGGCCAGGACCTGGCCGACCTCGACTTCACACCGGGCGCGTCCACCGACCTCGGCTCGCTGATCGACGAGCACTTCAATCCGCTGATCCGCCGCCTGCAGCGCCTGCCGATTCCGGTGATCGCTGCCGTCAACGGCACCGCGGCGGGCGCCGGCGCGAATCTTGCGCTCGCCTGCGATCTCGTGTTCGCCGCCCGTTCGAGCAGTTTCATCCAGGCCTTCGTCAAGATCGGGCTCGTACCGGATTCGGGCGGCACGTGGTTCCTGCCGCAGCGCGTCGGCATGGCACGCGCGCTGGGGCTCGCGCTGACCGGCGACAAGCTCGGTGCCGAACAGGCCGAGCAATGGGGCTTGATCTGGCGCGCGGTCGATGACGACGCGCTCGTCGCGACGGTCCGTCAGCTCGCGAACCAGCTCGCGCAGCAACCGACGCTCGCGATCGCGTCGATCAAGCAATCGATGCGCGACAGCGTCACGAACACGCTCGACCAGCAGCTCGACCTGGAACGCGACCATCAGCGCAAGCTCGGCCAGTCGCATGACTATGCGGAAGGCGTGAAGGCATTCATCGAGAAGCGCGCGCCGCGCTTCGAGGGGCGTTGACATGACGAACGCCACCGCGACGCTCGATCCCGATTCGCTGGCCCGCGCCACGGCGCAGGCCATGTACGACGCAGATGCATGCAGCCGCGCGTTCGGCATGCAAATCGCCGAAGTACGCGCCGGCTACGCCCGCCTGCAGATGCGCGTACGGCCCGAATTCCTGAACGGACACCGGACCTGTCACGGCGGGATCATCTTCACGCTCGCCGATTCGACGTTCGCGTTCGCGTGCAACTCGTACAACCTGAACACGGTCGCGGCCGGCTGCTCGATCGAGTTCCTGCGCCCGGTGCACGGCGACGACGTGCTGACGGCCGAGGCGATCGAACAGGCGCGCGCCGGTCGCCACGGCATCTACGACATCCGCGTCACGAACCAGACCGGTGAAACGGTCGCGATGTTTCGCGGCAAATCCGCCCAGATCAAGGGCACGGTCATCCCGGAAGACCGCTGACGTCGACGGCTCGCACATAACAAACACTGGAGACAGGCATGACTACCCCGCTACCGCTCGAGCCGATCGAGACCGCCTCACGCGACGAGCTGATCGCACTACAGCTCGAACGCCTCAAGTGGTCGCTCCGGCATGCGTATGATCACTCGCCCGTCTATCGTCGCAAATTCGACGACGCGGGCGTGCATCCGGACGACCTGAAGACGCTCGCCGACCTGTCGCGCTTCCCGTTCACGACCAAAGGCGACCTGCGCGACAACTACCCGTTCGGGATGTTCGCGGTGCCGCAAGACCAGATCTCGCGCATCCATGCGTCATCGGGTACGACCGGCAAGCCGACGGTCGTCGGCTATACGGCCGGCGACATCGACACGTGGGCGAATCTCGTCGCGCGCTCGATCCGCGCCGCCGGCGCGCGCCGCGGCGACAAGGTGCACGTCAGCTACGGCTACGGCCTCTTCACGGGCGGGCTCGGCGCGCACTACGGCGCCGAACGCGCAGGGCTGACCGTGATCCCGTTCGGCGGCGGCCAGACCGAGAAGCAGGTCCAGCTGATCCAGGACTTCCGGCCCGACATCATCATGGTGACGCCGAGCTACATGCTGTCGATCGCCGACGAAATCGAGCGCCAGGGCCTCGATCCCGTTCAGAGCTCGCTGCGCATCGGCATCTTCGGCGCGGAGCCCTGGACCAACGACATGCGCGTCGCGATCGAACAGCGGATGGGCATCGATGCGGTCGACATCTACGGGCTGTCCGAAGTGATGGGCCCCGGCGTCGCGTCCGAATGCGTCGAGACCAAGGACGGCCCGACCATCTGGGAAGACCACTTCTATCCGGAAATCATCGACCCGGAAACCGGCGAAGTGCTGCCGGACGGCGAACTCGGCGAGCTCGTGTTCACGTCGCTGACGAAGGAAGCTCTGCCGATCATCCGCTATCGCACCCGCGACCTCACGCGCCTGTTGCCCGGCACCGCCCGCACGATGCGCCGGATGGAGAAGATCACCGGCCGCTCGGACGACATGATGATCGTGCGCGGCGTCAACGTGTTCCCGACGCAAATCGAGGAACAGTTGCTCAAGCAACGCGCGCTCGCGCCGCACTATCAGATCGTACTGACGAAGGAAGGCCCGCTCGACGTGCTGACGCTCAACGTCGAGCCCTGCCCCGACTCCGCACCCGATACGGCGGCAATCCATGCGGCAAAGCAGGCGCTCGCGTACGACATCAAGTCGCTGATCGGCGTGACGGCCGTGATCAACGTGCTGCCCGTGAACGGGATCGAGCGCTCGGTCGGCAAGGCGCGCCGCGTCGTCGACAAGCGCAAGGGCTGAGGTCGCTCGCCGCGCGTGCGTCGCGCAGCGACGAATCCGTGCCTGCAAACGAAACAGCCCGGTCGGCCGACGCCGATCGGGCTGTTCTACTCCAAAGCGTCGTTCGACGTGACACGCACAGCATCACGCGAACGAAAATCACATGGGGACACCAGCGATCAGACCGGCACGCCCCACGCGCATGAGGTGCGCCATCCATGCCGCGTCTCGTTCACGAGCCACCATCCGGGCAGCCCGCGCCGCCCCAAATCACGAATTCGGAAACAGCAGCCACATCCGGCCGACCTGCTTCATCCGGCCGGCCTGATCGCCCGCGTCGTCGCCGAGCCCCCAGAAATAGTCGGCGCGCACACCGCCCTTGATCGCCGAACCCGTATCCTGCGCGAACACGAGCCGATTCATCGGCGTATTCGTCAGCGGGCGCGTGGTCTGCAGGAACACGGGCGTGCCGAGCGGGATCGCCGACGGATCGACCGCGATCGAACGCTCCGGCGTCAGCGGTACGCCAAGCGCACCGATCGGGCCGTCCGCACCGCCGTGCGGCGCGTCTTCCTTGGTCGGCATGTCGCGGAAGAACACGAACCGCGGATTCGTGTCGAGCAGCGCGTCGACGCGGGTCGGGTTCGCCTTCGCCCATGCCTTGATGCCCTGCATCGTCGCCTGGGCGGGCGTCAGCTCGCCGCGATCGAGCAGCCACTTGCCGATCGAACGGTACGGCTGGTTGTTGGTGCCGCCGAAGCCGACCCGCATCACCGAGCCGTCGTCGAGCAGCACGCGCCCCGAGCCCTGCACCTGCAGGAAGAACGCCTCGATCGGATCGTCGACCCACACGAGTTCGTTGCCGTTCAGGATGCCGGCGCGCTCGAGCTGCGAGCGAGCCGGCAGCGCGGCGCCCGCGCGATAGCCGGCCGGCCAGCGATAGAGCGCGTACTGATACGGGCCGCGACGCACGCGCGAACCGTGCAGCAGCGGCTCGTAATAGCCAGTCACGAGCCCGTCGAGCGTCCCGTCGGTGTTCGCGAGCTGGAACGGCGTGAAATACGTTTCGAAGAAGGTGCGCGCGCTGCTGACGTCGAGCTCGTCGAGGCGGTCGGCGGCCGCGCAGGCACGCGCCCAGGCCGGCTGGCGCGCAAGCCGCACGCAGTTCTGGCGCAGCGCGGCCGTCGCGCCGATCAGCGAATCGTCCTGCCAGCCCGGCACCTGCTGCCACGCGACCGGCGTGAGCCGCTTCGCGGCGATCTGCCCCGGCACGATCGCCGCGCCGGTCGGCGGCTTCAGCGACGAGGTCCGCGTCGGTGCGCCGCCGCACGCGGCAAGCAGCGCCGCCGCCGCGGCCGCTGCCACCCACCCGGCCAACCGGGGCCCAAACCACATACAATGTCCGTTCTTGATGGAAACCGCCATGTCAGATTTTCTCGACCAATATCCGATGCTCATCTTCGCGCTCGAAGCCTTCGTAGCGCTTGCCCTGCTGATCTTCATCGTCGTGTGGACGTCGTCGGGCAGAAAGAAGCACGCCCGCGGCAACAACGACCGCCTGCTGCGCTGACGCGCTTCGCACGCTCAATGCAGCGTGCGCGGCATGTGCAGTGCGAACTCGTCGACCGGCGCCTCGAAACGCTCGCCGTCTTCCGCCACGCAGAAGTACGCACCGCGCATCGTGCCGACCGGCGTCGCGATCACGGCCCAGCTCGTGTATTCGAAGTGCTCGCCCGGCTGCAGCAGCGGCTGGTGCCCGACGACGCCGAGCCCCTTCACTTCCTGCACGTGGTTCTCGCTGTCCGTGATGATCCAGTGACGCGCGATCAGCTGCGCCGCGACCTGTCCCGTGTTACGGATCGTCAGCGTGTACGCGAATGCGTATTGACGGCGATCGGGGTCGGATTGTTCCGGCAAGTAGCTGGTTTTCACCGAAACGGTGAACTGATACTGACTCATGATGTTTCCGGTGGAAGGTGACTGTCCGTGCCGGCATGGGCAACGGGGCCGCGGGCGCGCCGCATTGGTTCGGCATTCTATGCGCAATCGGGCCTCGGCCGCACGGCCTGCCGCCGCGCACCGGGTCGCCGGACGGTAGAATGACGGTTTTGCGCCGCAACGTCCCCGCTCCCCTGCCATGACCCAATTCCGTATCGCTCCCAGCATCCTGTCGGCCGATTTCGCACGGCTCGGCGAAGAAGTCCGCAACGTCGTCGCCGCCGGCGCCGACTGGATCCACTTCGACGTGATGGACAACCATTATGTGCCGAACCTGACGATCGGCCCGCTCGTGTGCGAAGCGATCCGCCCGCACGTGCAGGTGCCGATCGACGTGCACCTGATGGTGCGCCCGGTCGACCGGATCGTGCCCGATTTCGCGAAGGCCGGTGCGAACCTGATCAGCTTCCACCCGGAAGGCTCCGATCACATCGACCGCACGCTGTCGCTGATCCGCGACCACGGCTGCAAGGCCGGCCTCGTGTTCAACCCGGCCACGCCGCTGAACTACCTCGACCACGTGATGGATCGCCTCGACTTCGTGCTGCTGATGTCGGTCAACCCGGGCTTCGGCGGCCAGTCGTTCATTCCGGAAACGCTGAACAAGCTGCGCGAAGCACGCGCACGCATCGACGCATACACCGAACGCACGGGCCGCGAGATCCTGCTCGAGGTCGACGGCGGCGTGAAGACCGACAACATCGCGGAAATCGCGGCGGCCGGCGCCGACACGTTCGTCGCGGGTTCGGCGATCTTCGGCAAGCCCGACTACCGCAAGGTGATCGACGAGATGCGCGCGGCGCTCGCCACCGTCGAGCGGAGCTGAAGCCGTGGCCGATTCGTCGCTTGCCGGCCATGCGCCGTCCGGGGCCGCCACCGACGCCGCCCCGATCCGCTTCACCGCGCCGCGCATCGAAGCCGCGCTGATCGACCTCGACGGCACGATGGTCGATACGGCCGACGATTTCACGGCCGGCCTGAACGGGATGCTCGCGCAGCTCGGCGCGCCGGCCACGTCGCGCGACGAGGTGATCGGCTACGTCGGCAAGGGCTCCGAGCACCTGATCCAGAGCGTGCTGAAACCGCGCTTCCCGGCCGACGAGGCGCATGCGCGCTTCGACGACGCACTGGCGATCTACCAGACCGAATACGCGAAGATCAACGGCCGCCATGCGCGCCTCTATCCGGAGGTCGCCGCCGGCCTCGACGCGCTGCGCGCGGCCGGCATCCGGCTCGCGTGCGTGACGAACAAGCCGCACCGCTTCGCGGTCGAGCTGCTCGAGCAATACGGGCTGGCCGGCTGCTTCGGCATCGTGCTCGGCGGCGACAGCGTGGCGCGCAAGAAGCCCGATCCGCTGCCGATGCTGACGGCCTGCGACGCGCTCGGCGTCGCACCTGACGCGGCGGTCGCGATCGGCGACTCGGAAAACGACGCGCTGGCAGGCCGCGCGGCCGGGATGGCGACGCTGACTGTGCCGTACGGCTACAACCACGGCAAAGCTATACAAACGATAAATTCGGATGGTATAGTCGATTCGTTGCTGGTCGCGGCTCGCGCAATTTCCGCGCACAACGCCGGCCGGCCAACCCTCTGATTATTTCTTCCATCTGCATGTTTCTGAATAAAAAACGGAGTCTGAGCAGCATCGACCGGGGAGCCTGGCCCTGGCGTCGCTGGTCGCGCTAACCTCTTCGATGAGGTACGCTGAAGCACGTCTTCAGCGCCGTTTTTTATCTCGCTGCGCATCCGCGCGCCGACCGTCGCACCACCTCGAGTTCCACCGCGTCCGAACGCTTGCGTTCAGGAGCGGCCGCAGGCTCGCGACGTTCACGCCCGGAGTGCCGGCCGGCAACAGGCACTTCTCGTTCGACCGCCCTTTCGCCGACGGCAACCCGCGCAGCGTCAAGTGATCCCTGGCGCACGCGCCGCTCGTCCCGAACAGGACCGGAACATGACCGAACTCGAATTCCAATCGCTCGCGAACGAAGGCTACAACCGCATCCCGCTGATCGCGGAAGCCCTCGCCGATCTCGAAACGCCGCTGTCCCTCTACCTGAAGCTGGCCCAGCCCGAACGCGCGGGCGCCAACTCGTTCCTGCTCGAATCGGTGGTGGGCGGCGAACGCTTCGGCCGCTACTCGTTCATCGGCCTGCCGGCCCGCACGCTCGTACGCACCCGCAACGGCGTGTCGGAAGTCGTGCGCGACGGCCAGGTCGTCGAGACGCACGACGGCGACCCGTTCCGGTTCATCGAATCGTTCCAGGCGCGCTTCAAGGTCGCGCAGCGCCCGGGCCTGCCGCGCTTCTGCGGCGGTCTCGCCGGCTACTTCGGCTACGACGCGGTGCGCTATATCGAGAAGAAGCTCGCGAATACCGCGCCGCGCGACGATCTCGGCCTGCCCGACATCCAGTTGCTGCTGACCGAGGAAGTCGCGGTGATCGACAACCTCGCCGGCAAGCTGTACCTGATCATCTACGCGGACCCGGGCCAGCCCGAAGCCTACGCGAAGGCGAAACAGCGCCTGCGCGAACTGAAGCAGCGCCTGCGCACGACCGTGCAGCCGCCCGTCACGTCGGCGAGCGTGCGCACCGAGACGTTCCGCGAGTTCAAGAAGGACGACTATCTCGCCGCCGTGCGCCAGGCGAAGGAATACATCGCGGCCGGCGAACTGATGCAGATCCAGGTCGGCCAGCGGCTGACGAAGCCGTACCGCGACAATCCGCTGTCGCTGTACCGCGCGCTGCGTTCGCTGAACCCGTCGCCGTACATGTATTACTACAACTTCGGCGATTTCCACGTGGTCGGCGCGTCGCCGGAAATCCTCGTGCGCCAGGAAAAGCGCGGCGAAGACCAGATCGTCACGATCCGTCCGCTCGCCGGCACGCGCCCGCGCGGCAACACGCCCGAGCGCGACGCGGAACTCGCGACCGAGCTGCTCAACGATCCGAAGGAAATCGCCGAGCACGTGATGCTGATCGACCTCGCGCGCAACGACGTCGGCCGCATCGCGGAAATCGGCTCGGTGCAGGTGACCGACAAGATGGTCATCGAGAAGTATTCGCACGTGCAGCACATCGTCAGCTCGGTCGAAGGCAAGCTGAAGCCCGGCATGACGAACTACGACGTGCTGCGCGCGACTTTCCCGGCCGGCACGCTGTCCGGCGCGCCGAAGGTGCGCGCGATGGAACTGATCGACGAGCTCGAGCCGGTCAAGCGCGGGCTGTACGGCGGTGCGGTCGGCTACCTGTCGTTCTCGGGCGAAATGGATCTCGCGATCGCGATCCGCACCGGCCTGATCCACAACGGCAACCTGTATGTGCAAGCGGCGGCCGGCGTCGTCGCGGATTCGGTGCCCGAATCCGAATGGCAAGAGACCGAGAACAAGGCGCGCGCGGTGCTGCGTGCGGCCGAACAGGTCCAGGACGGCCTCGATAGCGACTTCTGACCGGAGACTGACCATGCTGCTCATGATCGACAACTACGACTCGTTTACCTACAACCTGGTCCAGTACTTCGGTGAACTCGGCGAGGACGTGCGTACCTACCGCAACGACGAAATCACGCTCGACGAGATCGCGCGCCTGAATCCCGACGCAATCTGCCTGTCGCCGGGCCCGAGCAATCCGCAACACGCGGGCATCACGCTCGACGTGCTGCGCGAATTTTCGGGCAAGAAGCCGATCCTCGGCGTCTGCCTCGGCCATCAGGCGATCGGTGAAGCGTTCGGCGGCCGCGTCGTGCGCGCGACGACCATCATGCACGGCAAGGTGAGCCGGATCGAAACCGACTGCCGCGGCGTGTTCGCCGACCTGCCGAAGCACTTCGACGTCACGCGCTACCACTCGCTCGCGATCGAGCGCGAATCGCTGCCCGACTGCCTCGAGGTGTCGGCGTGGACCGACGACGGCGAAATCATGGGCGTGCGCCACAAGACGCTGCCGATCGAGGGCGTGCAGTTCCACCCGGAATCGATCCTGTCCGAGCACGGCCATGCGCTGCTCGAGAATTTCCTGAAGCTGGCGCGCGCCGCGGCCGCGCAAGCCGCCTGACGGGAGCCGCACGATGACGATTACCCCGCAGGAAGCGCTGCAGCGCACGATCGAACACCGCGAGATCTTCCACGACGAAATGCTGCACCTGATGCGGCTCATCATGCGCGGCGACCTGTCGCCCGTGATGGCGGCCGCGATCATCACCGGGCTGCGCGTGAAGAAGGAGACGATCGGCGAGATCGCCGCCGCCGCGACCGTGATGCGCGAATTCGCGAACCACGTCGAGGTGCAGGACAACTCGAACTTCGTCGACATCGTCGGCACCGGCGGCGACGGCTCGCATACGTTCAACATCTCGACCGCGTCGATGTTCGTCACGGCCGCGGCCGGCGCGAAGGTCGCGAAGCACGGCAACCGCGGCGTGTCGAGCAAGTCCGGCAGCGCCGACGTGCTCGAGGCGCTCGGCGTGAACATCGACCTGCAGTCGGAGCAGGTCGCCGCGTCGATCGCGGAGACGGGCATGGGCTTCATGTTCGCGCCGAACCATCACCCGGCGATGAAGAACATCGCGGCCGTGCGCCGCGAGCTCGGCGTGCGCACGATCTTCAACATCCTCGGCCCGCTGACCAATCCGGCCGGCGCGCCGAACCAGCTGATGGGCGTGTTCCACCCCGACCTCGTCGGCATCCAGGTGCGCGTGATGCAGCGCCTCGGCGCGCAGCACGTGCTCGTCGTGTACGGCAAGGACGGGATGGACGAGGTGTCCCTCGGCGCCGCGACGCTCGTCGGCGAACTGCGCGACGGCAAGGTGCACGAATACGAGATCCATCCGGAGGACTTCGGCCTGCAGATGGTGTCGAACCGCACGCTGAAGGTGGAAAATGCCGATGAATCGCGCACGATGCTGCTCGGCGCGCTGGACAACCAGCCGGGCGTCGCGCGCGAGATCGTCACGCTGAACGCGGGCACCGCGCTCTATGCGGCGAACGTCGCCGAGTCGATCGCCGACGGCATCCAGCTCGCCCGCGAAGCGATCGCGAGCGGCAAGGCGCGCGCGAAAGTCGACGAACTCGTGCGCTTCACGCAGCAGTTCAAGCGCTGACTCCCCTTACGAATCAAGCAGGAATCCACATGAGCGACATTCTCGACCGAATCATCGCCGTCAAGCGCGAAGAAATCGCGGCGGCCATGCGCAGCACGCCGCTCGAGGCACTGAAGCTGGACGCCTCCGCGCGCGACCTGCGCGACTTCGTCGGCGCGCTGCGTGCGAAGCACGCGGCCGGCAACGCCGCGGTGATCGCCGAAATCAAGAAGGCCAGCCCGTCGAAGGGCGTGCTGCGCGAGCACTTCGTGCCGGCCGACATCGCACGCTCGTATGCGGCGCACGGCGCCGCGTGCCTGTCGGTACTGACCGACGAGCAATTCTTCCAGGGCGGCGTCCGCTACCTCGAGGAAGCGCGCGCGGCGTGCACGCTGCCGGTGCTGCGCAAGGACTTCATCGTCGACGCGTACCAGATCGTCGAAGCCCGCGCGATGGGCGCCGACGCGATCCTGCTGATCGCCGCCGCGCTCGACACGCCGCTGATGCAGGATCTCGAAGCGTATGCGCACTCGCTGGGCCTCGCGGTGCTGGTCGAAGTGCACGACCGCAACGAGATGGAACAGGCGCTGACGCTCAAGACGCCGCTGCTCGGCATCAACAACCGCAACCTGCGCACGTTCGAGACGTCGATCCAGACCACGCTCGACATGCTCGACATGATTCCGGCGGACCGCATCGTCGTGACCGAATCGGGCATCCTGTCGCGCACCGACGTCGACACGATGCGCGCGGCGAACGTGAACACGTTCCTCGTCGGCGAAGCGTTCATGCGCGCCGAGCAGCCGGGCGAGGAACTCGCGCGGATGTTCTTCTGATGGCGATCGAAAAGGAAATCAAGCTCGCGCTGCCGGCCGACCAGGCCGACGCCGCGCGACGTTTCTTCGAGACGCTGACCGGCGAGCCCGGTCACGGCATCACGCTCGCGAACGTCTATTACGACACGCCCGATCTCGCACTCGCGCGCTCGAAGAGCGCGGTGCGCGTGCGCCGCACGCCGGACGGCTGGCTGCAGACGTTCAAGACGGTCGGCAGCGCGGAAGGCGGCCTGCATCGCCGCCACGAATGGGAACTGCCGGTCGCCGGCGACGCGCTCGAGATCGACGCGCTCGTCGCGGCCTGCGACGTGCCGGAGGCCGCCGCCGCGCTGAATGACGCGGCCGGCGCACTGTACGCGCTGTTCCGAACGGATTTTTCGCGTACGCTGTGGCGCATCGCAATTGGCGGCGCAACCGTCGAAGCCGCGGTGGACCTCGGCGAGATCGTCGTCCAGGCGGAACACGAAACGCGCCGCGAACCGATCAGCGAAATCGAACTCGAACTGATCGACGGCCCGGAAGCAGCGCTCTCGACGCTCGCCGCCGAACTGCAGCAGGCGCTGCCGGGCCTCGTTCCCGAAAACATCAGCAAGGCGCAGCGCGGCTACCGGCTGCGCGCGCAATAAACACGCATCACGCATGGCAACCCGCAAGACTTCCCGCGCGCCGCAACAGGCGTCGCTGTTCGATGATCCCGTGCCGGAAACGGCACCGGCCGATGTTCCGTCCCCGGCGCCTGAAACGCCCGCGGCCGGACGCAAATCCGCGAAGAAAGCCGCTGAACCGGCCGCTCCGGCCGCCGCGGCAGCGCCGCGGCCCGCTGCCGCCGACGTTCCGCATCTCGCCGCGCAATTCGACGCGCTGCCGGCCGTCTGGCGCGATGTGCTGAAGCCGTTCACCGACAGCGACGCGTACGCGCCGCTGTGCCGCTTCGTCGACGACGAGCGCGCAGCCGGCAAGACGGTCTACCCGACCGACGTGTTCCGCGCGCTGCGCCTGACGAGCCCCGACGACGTGAAAATTGTGATCCTCGGCCAGGATCCGTACCACGGCGACGATCGCGGCACGCCGCAGGCGCACGGCCTTGCGTTCTCGGTGCCGCCGGCCGTCCGCACGCCGCCGTCGCTGCGCAACATCTTCAAGGAAATCGCCGCGAACTTCGGTCACGACACGCCGCGCCACGGCTGTCTCGACACCTGGGCGCGCCAGGGCGTGCTGCTGCTCAACACCGTGCTGACGGTCGAGCGCGGCGCGGCCGCGAGCCACGCGAAGCGCGGCTGGGAACAATGCACGGACACGCTGATTCGCGAACTCGCCGGCCGCCATCGCGGGCTCGTCTTCATGCTGTGGGGTGCGCACGCGCAGGCGAAGCGCGCACTGTTCGACGCGAACGCGCATTGCGTGCTCGAGGCGCCGCATCCGTCGCCGCTGTCCGCGCACCGTGGCTTCCTCGGCTGCCGCCATTTCGCGCTCGCGAACGACTATCTGGTCGACGCCGGCCGCGAACCGATCGACTGGCGCCTGCCGGACGTGGCCGAAACGCTCGCGTAACGCACCGCGCCGGCTCCTTCGAGCCGGCAGCCGGCCGGCATGCAAAAAAACGCCGCGCCCCTTTCGGGGGACGCGGCGTTTCCTTATCGGGCGATGCAGCAGGTGCGCCGCACCTGCGTCGACCGTCCTTACGCAGCGGCGATCGCTTCGCGCGCGCTGGCCAGCGCGGCGCTTTGCGCATCCGGTCCGAGGTTCAGGCCTTCCGCGAAGATGAAGCTCACGTCGGTCATGCCGACGAAGCCGAGGAACGTGCGCAGGTACGGCGTCTGGCTGTCGTTCGGCGTACCGGCATACTTGCCGCCGCGGGCCGTCACGACGTGAACCTTCTTGCCCTTGATCAGGCCTTCCGGACCGTTCTCCGTGTAGCGGAACGTGACGCCTGCGCGGGCGATCCAGTCGAAGTACGTCTTCAGTTGCGACGAGATGCCGAAGTTGTACATCGGTGCGCCGATCACGATGATGTCGGCGGCTTGCAGCTCGGCGATCAGGGCATCGCTCTTCGCGACGATCGCATTCTGCTCCGCGGTGCGGTTCTCGGCCGGCGTGAAGAACGCGCCGAGCACCGATTCGTCGAGGTGCGGCAGCGCGTCGGCCAGCAGGTCACGAACCACGACTTTCGCGCCGGGGTTCGATTGTTGCAGTTTTGCCGTCAGCTCGTTGGCCAGCAGCGTCGATTGCGCACCTTGCGAACGTGCAGCGGAATTGATTTGCAGAATGGTCGTCATGTCAGGCTCCAGTAGGGTTGCGCTTCGGTAGCGCGAGTGACCCCATTGTGCGTGGCCGCATGACCGCGAAAAAGCGGGTTCAGGGCGACGGATTGTTGCAGCAGCAGAACAATCCCCGATCGCGCCCCGATACCCGCCTCCTGGCGTTCAACCCTTCAGCCAGGCTTCCCGTGCCTTCGAGACCGCGGCCGGCTTCGCGGCCGCCGTCAGCCGGTAGCGCGTGACTTCCGGGCCGTCGAGCTTCAGTTTCGCGGTGCGCAGCTCGTCGCGGCGGAACGCGTGAACCTCGACCTTGTCGCCCGGCTGGTAGCGCGCGAGCAGCGCATCGAGGTTCGTGCCCGTCACGCGCAGCCCGTCGACCGCGATCAGCGTATCGCCGGCCGACAGCCCCGCGCGATGCGCGGCGCCGCCTTCATAAACCGCCGCGAACGTGCAGTCCGCGCCGCCGCGCAGGCGCGCACCGATCGTCGGCTTCGCGGCCGCGCCGTTCGCGACATCGGGCGCGAGCGTCACGCCGAACGGCGCGAACAGCTCGACGAGCGGCAGGTCGCGCGTACCCTGCACGGCGTCGGTGAACAGGCGGCCTAGCGCAACGCCCGTCGCCTCTTCGATCAGCGCCTCGACTTCGTTTTCCTCGACGCCCGCCTGCTTGCCGCGGTAGAAATCGCGGCCGTAGCGCTGCCACAGCAGGCGCATCACGTCGTCGAGCGACTTCCGGTTGCGCGTCTGCGCGCGAATCGCGAGATCGAACGCGAGCGCGACGAGCGAACCCTTCGTGTAATAGCTGACGATCGCGTTGGTCGCGTTCTCGTCCTGGCGGTAGTACTTGATCCACGCGTCGAACGAGCTTTCCGCGACGCTCTGCTTGAGCCGGCCCGTGCCGCGCAGCACGCCGCCGATCGTGCGGCCCAGCGCCGCGAAATATTCGTCCTGCGACATCAGCCCGCTGCGCACCAGCATCAGGTCGTCGTAATACGACGTGAAGCCCTCGAAGAGCCACAGCAGCGACGTGTAGTTTTCCTTCGACAGGTCGTACGGCACGAATGCCGCCGGCTTGATGCGCTTCACGTTCCACGTATGGAAGTACTCGTGGCTGCAGAGGCCGAGATACGTACGATAGCCTTCCGTCGTTTCGGGCCGCCCCTTCACGGGCAGGTCGGTGCGGTTGCAGATCAGCGCGGTCGATGCACGATGCTCGAGGCCGCCGTAGCCGTCGCTGACCGCGAGCGTCATGAACACGTAGCGGTCCATCGGCGCCTTCTTCGACTTCGGCTCGAACAGCGCGATCTGCGCTTCGCATACGCGCTTCAGGTCGGTACGCAGCCGCTCCATGTCGAGTTGCGTCACGCGCCCGGCGATCACGATGTCGTGCGGCACGCCGTGCGCGTCGAACGTCGCAAGCGCGAATTCGCCGATCGTCACCGGATGATCGGACAGCTCGTCGTAGTTCGCTGCACGGTACGTGCCGAAGCCATAGCGCTTCGTGCCGCGCGCCTCGGGCAGCGCGGTGCCGACGCGCCACGTGCGGAACGCCGCGCCGGCCGGTTTCGCGATGTCGACTTCGCACGGCGCGTCCTCGCGCCCGGCGACGCTCAGGAACACGGCCGTCGCGTTGAAGAACCCGCCCGATTCGTCGAGATACGCGGAGCGCACCGACAGGTCCCACGCATACACGTCGTAGCGCAGCGTCAGCGCGCCGGTCACGGGCGCGGCCTGCCACGTGTGCTTGTCGGTCTTCGCGATGCGCACCTTGCGGCCCGCGTCGTTGAACGCACCGAGCGTCACGATGTTGCGCGCGAACTCGCGCACGAGGTAGCTGCCCGGAATCCACACCGGCAGCGAGAAGCGCTGGCCTTCGGGATCGGGATCGGCGACCGTCACCGATACTTCGAACAGGTGCGCGGCGAGATCTTTCGGGACAATCGAATAGCGGATCGGCTGGGTCATCGTGGCAATCGGTCGGTCGAATACGGCAGCGAAAACGAAGAGAGGCGCCGGCAGATCATGCGGGCGCCCCTCGCTGGCCGGGCCATGTGCCCGGCGTGTGGTCGGTTACTTGCTCGAGGCGAGCGCCTGATTGAGCTGGTCGGCCGAGACCGCGCCCGGCAGACGGCGGCCGTCCGGCAGGAAGATCGTCGGCGTGCCCGTCACGTTCATGCCGCGACCGAGCGCGAGGTTCTTGTCGAGCGCGCTGGTATCGCAGGTGCCGGCCCCCGACGGCGCACGGTGGTCGAGCATCCAGCCTTCCCATGACTTCGCACGGTCGGTCGCGCACCAGATCGCCTTCGACTTCGCGGTCGAATCCGGCGACAGCACCGGGTACAGGAACGTGTAGACAGTGACGTTGTCGACCGATTGCAGCGTCGTCTCGAGCTTCTTGCAGTACGGGCAGTTCGGATCGGAGAACACCGCGATCTTGCGTGCGCCGTTGCCCTTGACGATCTTGATCGCATTCGCGAACGGCAGGCTCGCGAAGTCGATCTTGTTGATCTCGGACAGGCGGGCGTCGGTCAGGTTCTTGTGCGACTTGGTGTCGACGAGGTCGCCGAGCAGCACGTAATCGCCCGCCGCGTCGCTATAGATGATCTGCGTACCGAGGTTCACTTCGTAGAGGCCCGCGACCGGCGATTTCGCCACGCTCTTGATCGGCGCGTCGTTACCGAGGCGGGCTTGCAGCGTGGCTTTCAGCTTGTCGGTGGTCTGGTCGGCCTGCGCGGTGCAGCCGAGCGTCGCCATCGTGACGGCGAGCGCCAGCGACGCGATGCGGATCGTTTTTTTCATCGAAATCTTCCTTCAGCTCAATCGGAGTGCACGGCACAGTGTACGCCGTAACGGAACGGAGTCCGACCGGCGAAACAGCCGAAGGTTCGCTCAGCCGAGCGCGGCCGACACGAGCCAGCGCTTCACGAGCGGCTGCGCGCCGACGAAGGCCATCCCCGCATTGCGTACCGCCTTCGCGAGCGCGCCCGGCACCGCGAACAGCCGCTGCAGGCCGTCGGTCGCGACCATCAGCCCGCGGATGTCCTCGCGGCGCGAACGCTCGTAGCGGCGCAGCAGCACCGTATCGCCGAGGTTGCGGAAGCTCTCCTTGCCCGCGATCGCATCGGCGAGCGCCGCGACGTCGCGCAGCCCGAGGTTCATCCCCTGCCCCGCGAGCGGGTGGATCAGGTGCGCGGCATCGCCGACCAGCGCGACGCGCGGCGCGATCAGCTTGTCGACCGTCTGCAGCGCGAGCGGGAAACCGGCGGCCGGCGTCACGCACTCTAGCGTGCCGACCTGGCCGTGCGACACGCGCTCGACCTCGGCCGCGAGCTGCGCCGGATCGAGTGCGAGCAATTCATCGGCATGCGCGGTATGCGCGGACCACACGAGCGAGACATGACCGTCCGGCAGCGGCAGCAGCGCGACGATTTCGCCTTCGTGAAACCACTGGTAGGCCGTCTCGCGGTGCGGCAGCGACGCCTTGAAGTTCGCGACGACGCCCGTCTGCCGGTAATCGCGTCGCTCGACCCTGGCCCCCATTTGGGAGCGCACCCACGAATGGGCGCCGTCGGCGCCGACGATCAGGTCGGCTTCCAGCACCTGCCCCGACGACAGCGTGAGCACGGCCGCGTCGTCGCGCACGTCGAAGCCCTGCGCGCGCGCATCGAACCACGTGAGGTTCGGCTGGAACCGCAGGGCGGCGTCGAGCGACGTCTCGACCAGCGACGATTCGGCGATCCACGCGAGCTGCGGCACGGAGGCCTGGTACGCGGAGAAATGCAGTTCCGCGTGCGCATCGCCGTACACGCGCATGTCGTAGACGGGCGCGAGCCGGCCGTGGTCGAGCGCCTGCCAGACCCGCAGCCGCTCGAGCAGCGCCTGCGAACTGGAGGACAGCGCGTAGACGCGCGTGTCGAACGCGAGATCGGCGGGGCGCGGTGTGGCCGGCTGGGCGAGCAAGGCGGTCTTGTAGCCGGACTGGGTCAGCGCGAGCGCGGCCGTCTTGCCGACGAGCCCGCCGCCGACCACGGCGACGTCGAAGGAGTGGTGGGCAGTCATGGCGGGCATTATAGCTGCGGGGCCAAACCCTTACGCGGCCGGACTTTGCGGGAAATCAGCAGAATCGCAGGCGGCCGGCGCGGCGCAGCGGCCCGCCGCATCGGCCGTTCGGCGCAACCCCGGAATCCGGGGCGTCGGCACGGTACAATAGCGTTTTTGCCCGTCGGCCCGCCGCGCCCCACGCGCCGGCCGCCCTTTTTTCCCGCGCCGCCGTGCCCTGTCCGGCCGCGCCGCCTTACCCGTCCGAAGGATTCCATGAGTCTCAAATGCGGCATCGTCGGCTTGCCCAACGTCGGCAAGTCCACCCTGTTCAATGCGCTGACCAAGGCCGGCATCGCCGCCGAGAACTACCCGTTCTGCACGATCGAGCCGAACGTCGGCATCGTCGAAGTGCCCGATACGCGCCTGAAGGCGCTCTCCGAGATCGTCAAGCCGGAGCGTGTCGTGCCGGCCGTCGTCGAATTCGTCGACATCGCGGGCCTCGTCGCGGGCGCGAGCAAGGGTGAAGGCCTCGGCAACCAGTTCCTCGCGAACATTCGCGAGACCGATGCGATCACGCACGTCGTGCGCTGCTTCGAGGACGAGAACGTCATTCACGTGGCCGGCAAGGTCAGCCCGATCGACGACATCGAAGTGATCAACACCGAACTCGCGCTGGCCGACCTGGGCACCGTCGAGAAGGCGCTCACGCGCTACTCGAAGGCCGCGAAGTCGGGCAACGACAAGGAAGCGGCGAAGCTCGTCGCGGTGCTCGAGAAAGTGCGCGCGCAGCTCGACCAGGGCAAGGCCGTGCGCGGCCTCGCGCTGTCGGACGACGAAGAGGCGCTGCTCAAGCCGTTCTGCCTGATCACCGCGAAGCCGGCGATGTATGTCGCCAACGTGAAGGACGACGGTTTCGAGAACAACCCGCACCTCGATGCAGTGCGCAAGTACGCGGAGAGCGAGAACGCGCCGGTGGTTGCCGTGTGCGCGGCGATCGAAGCCGAAATCGCCGATCTCGACGACGCGGACAAGGAAGCGTTCCTCGCCGACATGGGCATGGAAGAGCCGGGCCTCGACCGCGTGATCCGCGCGGGCTTCAAGCTGCTCGGGCTGCAAACCTATTTCACCGCGGGCGTGAAGGAAGTGCGCGCGTGGACGATCCATATCGGCGACACGGCGCCGCAAGCGGCCGGCGTGATCCACACCGACTTCGAGCGCGGCTTCATTCGCGCGCAGACGATCGCGTTCGACGACTTCGTCACGTACAAGGGTGAGCAAGGCGCGAAGGAAGCCGGCAAGATGCGCGCGGAAGGGAAGGAATATGTCGTGCACGACGGCGACGTGATGAACTTCCTGTTCAACGTCTGAGCGTTGCTGCCGCATCAAGCATAAAAAAGCCCGCTGAATGCGGGCTTTTTCTTTTCGATGACGGAAGACCGGCTCATTCCCGACCGACGATCTTCAGCGTCCCGGACATATGCAGGAACTGTCCGTCCTTCGTCGCGATGTTCGTATCCACCGTGCCGCGTTCGAAATCCTCGACGTGCACGACGTTCGAACCGGTGGACGGCTCATGCCAGTACACCATGTACACCTGCGGGCGGATTTCGCGCGCCGTGTACTGCACCGTATCCGTCACACCCTTGAATTGGCCGGCCGTGCCGACGAACGACATCGTCTTGCCGTCCTGGAAGTGCAGGTCGAACGCGGTAGCGCCGAACTGGGCACGCACCGTCTTGCCCGCCGCGGGGAACGGCGCCGGCGCGGGCCACTGCATCTCGCCCTTGGCAACCTTCGCGCTCAGCTCGAGCGACGACTTCTCGCCGAGATCCGGGTAGCGCGCCTCCATCGCCGCGATCAGCGTCGCCGAATCCTTCGCGCGCGCCGTTTCCTCGTCGAACGCCTTCACGTAATTGCGCGTGAACGCGACGCCGGTCGTGAACGGCTGGCTGCCGTCACGGTTCGGCAGGAAGTGGCCGGGCACGACGCGCGCCGGCTTCAACGCATCGATCCGGTCGAGCGTCGTCAGCCAGTTCGCGTGCGACAGCGGCGTCTGCGTGTCGGCCATCCAGACGTGAATGTTCGCGGCGACCGGGATGCCACCGACCACGGTCCGTGTGGAAGGAATCCACACGAACGTGCGATCGGGCGTCGGGCCGTCGAGCCCGACGATGCGCAGCGGCTCGCCGTCGACGCGCAGCGTATTACCGTCGAGCGGCTGCGGCACGATCACCGAGGTGGGCGCATTGTCCTTCAGGATCGGGCCCCAGTAGGCGAGCTTGCCGTCCTTGCTGGCCTCGATCGCGGCGACGGTCTGCGGCGTCGCGACGATCTTCGCATCCGGGAAAGCCGCGTGAATGGTTTCCAGCCCGAAGTAATAGTCGGGGTCGCTGTGGCTCACGTAGACGGCCTTGAGCGTCTTGCCGCTCGCCTTGATCCGGCTCACCAGCGCCTGCGCGTCGTTGCGCTGGAACTGGGCGTCGATCAGGATCGCCTCGGTCTTGCCCGAAACGATTTCAGACGAAACCGGGAAGATCGCATGCGCGCCCGGATTGTAGACATCGACGGTCAGCGGGGCGGCGATGCTCGCGGATGCGGCGCCGAGCAGCGCAGTCGCCACGAATGCGGAAGAAAACAGATGACGGATCGACATGGTCGGACTCTTGATTGGTGGTGAGCCCGTAGAATAAGTGAAACTATTTCAGTAACAAATAACCCGCTTGTCGGTGATTTATTTCCCAACAGGAACGAATCGATCGTCACACATCGCGACACGGCCGTTTGAGCGAACGCCGGCCGACCTGATCTCCTGATACAGGACGCGAGTACGCGAGGGCGTCACGCCTGCATGACATGGCGAACACGCATATCGGCAGTACGGGATCGCGAACGCAGCGGCCTTTTGTCATGTCGGACCGATTCACGAAGGTTTGCGGGAAGCGCGAGCGGACAACCTTTTCACCATTTCCTTCGTTGCCGCCGTTGCACAAATCGCCTGTGCCGCAGGTCGCATCGAACCATCTCCCCATGCATTACGCGCCGATTTTTCGCAGGATGTGTCGCGTGCTTTCTTCCACTTCGCCATCTGTGCGTCGAGCGCCGCCTTGCGCCGTGGCTGCTCGCTCACCTGTTTATCGACGATCCGCTGCAATTCCCGCTCGGCGACGATCTGATCGCGCCACGCGCAAAAATTCATGCTCGTCTGGCTCGAGTCGCAGTCCCTTAGCAGCGCACTGACCTCGCTTGCCGGCAAACCACTGCGCGCCGCTATCTCGTCCGCTGCCGTCGGGCCGGCAAATGCATGCGTCGACGCCAGCACGAGCAAACCGATCATGGCCGTTCTCACGGTGCCCTCTGTTGTGGCTGGAACGGCGCCGATTCAAGTCGGCGCCGGTTGACAAGCCCGTTTGAACGAACGGGCGCCAGACGACGCCCGTTATCGTCTCGTGGATGAATCCAGACGCGCTGATTCATGTGCGACACGACGCCCGCGTCGTCGCTCTGATTCGCTGAACGGAACACGGCCAGCGCACCTGTATTGCCGGTATTGTAGGCATAGCTGACGAGCTCATCGAATTGCAGCTGCGTCAATTGCCGAACCGATACATGTCGTCGCACGGCGGCTTCTGCCCGACGGACCCGGACCGCGAGTTGTGCATTTACTTGCGTCGTCGTAACCGGCGTGCGCAATTCTTCCGGGGTGCACGGGCCGGTGTGAGCCAGCGTTCCGATACCATAGGTACAGTTGTTCGCCTGATCGTTGTAGTAAGCCATGACCGCGCTCTCCCGCCTCCGCAGCTCCACCCACCCTGCGTCACTCAATCGCAAGCTCGCATTCGCCATCTATCACCCTCCCGGCACGACCGCGAATCGCGAGTCGACCTCATCGTTCACTTCGGTTGTCGAAGCGATCAATGTATGAAGTTGTCGTTGTCGATGAAATCAGACGAGTTCGATTTTTGTGAGTCCGGATCTCAATGCCGCACTGTGTTGCGACACCCTTCGTCACGGGTAAGCAGGTTCGTTTAATCCGGCAAAACAAATGGCCCGACCGGCAAACGCCGATCGGGCCATTTTCATGACCGGAGCTCCCCGCCCCGCCGTCACGTCACTTCATCACGTCGCCGACACCCGCCGCCCCGCGTTCGCCTGCGCATCGCGACCGCGCTTGTTCAGCCACGACGCGAGCAGCACGATCAACGCCAGCACGGCCGTCGCACCGACTTCCATCCGGTGATCCTCGCTGACGAACATCACGGTCAGCGTGCCGCAGATGAACAGGATCACCGCCCACGTGAGCCACGGGAACAGCCACATCCGCAGCGTCAGGTCGGCGCCGGTCGATTCGAGCGTCTTGCGCATCCGCAGTTGCGAGATCGCGATCACCAGATAGACGAGCAGCGCAATCGCGCCCGACGTCGCGAGCAGGAAGCCGAACACCTGTTCCGGCATCAGGTAGTTCGCGATCACGGTCACGAAACCGAATGCGGTCGACGCGAGCACGGCCGCGCGCGGCGTGCCGGTCGAATCGGTGCGATGCAGGAACGCCGGCGCGTCCTTGCGCTTCGACAGCGAGAACAGCATCCGCGACGCCGTGTACAGCGCCGAGTTCAGGCAGCTCGCGACCGACACGAGCACGATCACGTCGATGATCGCCTTCGCGTTCGGGATCCCGATGAGTTCCATCGCGCGCTGATACGAGCCGTGCTTCGGCAGCAGCGGGTCGTTCCACGGCACGATGGCCGCGACGATCAGGATCGAGCCGAGATAGAACAGCGTGATGCGCCAGATGACCGAGTTCGTCGCACGCACGATCTGGCGTTGCGGGTTGTCCGATTCGGCGGCCGCGATCGTCACGATCTCGGTGCCGAGGAACGAGAACATCGTCGTCAGCATTGCCGCCAGCACCGCGCTTGCGCCGTGCGGCATGAAGCCGCCGTGCACGAACAGGTTCGACACGCCCGACACGGCCGGCGCCGGAATGATGCCGACGATCGCCGCGCCGCCGATGCACAGGAACACGACGATCGCGACGACCTTGATCAGCGCGAACCAGAATTCGAATTCGCCGTAGTTCTTGACGGAAAAGAGGTTGGTGATGGTAAGCAGCAGCGTGATGCCGAGCGCGAAGATCCACGTCGCGATACCCGGGAACCACGCATTGAGAATGGTCGCGGCGGCCGTTGCCTCGATCGGGATCACGAGTACCCAGAACCACCAGTACAGCCAGCCGATCGTGAAGCCGGCCCAATGGCCGATTGCACGATCGGCGTAGGTCGAGAACGAACCACTGTCCGGATGCGCGACGGCCATTTCGCCGAGCATGCGCATCACCAGCACGACCAGCACGCCCGCGATCGCATACGCGAGTATTGATGCCGGCCCGGCTTCCGCGATCGCGTGGCCGGAGCCGACGAACAAGCCCGCGCCGATGACGCCGGCAATCGACATCATCGTCACGTGACGCTGCTTCAGGCCCGTGCCGAGGCCTGTGTTGCTTCCACTCATCTGTCTCTCTCCAAAAAACGGTTCCGATATGACCGGGTGTCGCATGAAGGCGGCGCGGGGAGTTGTCGTTGTTGAATCCGGCTGCGGCCGCGCGTGCGTCGCACGCGGGCATGAGGCCGGATGGGGCCGTACGGGTCGGTGCGCCCGCGCAGTCTGCGAAGCTGCGGGTGCGATGCGGCGCACAAGGCGCCGGCGCATCGCGTGCGCCCTTTCCGTCAGCTATCGTCTGCCGCCTTCGAAGCGAAGGAGTGTAAGCATCAAACGGTTCTTCACTAAGAACCAATTGAAGAATTTCGATGGAACCACTTGTTGCATCGATGCAAACCGATGCAACGCTTGCTGCGGCTCGGCGACGACTCGCGCGCCCATCACGGGCATGCCGGCCACGGCGTGAGCCGGGCACTCAGTTCGTGCCGTGCGCCGATTCGTCCCGCCACTTCGCCGGTACGATCGCGCCCCATTCTCGCAGAAGCAGGTTTTTCACGGCGTCGGGATGCGCGGCCGACAGACGCACCAGCACGATCGGCCAGCCGACATAGTGATCGGTCACGTAGTACACGTCGGGTTCCGATTCGATCAGCCAGGCGCGCTCGTCGGGGCCGACGCCCTTCACGACGAGCGTGTCGCCGTCCTCGCGCAGACGCGCGAGCATCTTGCCTTTCACCTTGAGCGCGGGCGTGCCGTACGACGTGCCTTCCTCGACGCCGCGCCACGCCAGTGCGATCTGCCGGACTTCGTCGAATGTCACGATGCCTCCCCGAGCGTTCGTCGATGATCGACGGTCCGCCCACCCTACCGGAAATCGCGCGGCGCGCCCAGCCGGGTGCGCTGTCAGCCGGCCGCGCGCGCGACCGCCGGCGCCCGTCCGGTCGTCGCGACGATCGCGAATGCGATCGCATTCGCCGCGGCGCTCGCGAGGATCGGCACGAGATAACCGCCGCCCGCGTCGTAGATGAAACCGGCGGCGGCCGGCCCGATCAGCGTGCCGAACGCGACACTCGTGTACAGGATGCCGATGATCGCGCTCACGTTGCGCCCGCCGAAGTAGTCCATCACGACGGCCGGCAGCACGGCGACCCAGCCGCCGTAGAACACGCCGAACACGAGCGCGAACGCGGCGAGCGTCGCGACGGTCCCGGCGCCCGCCCATGCGACGAGCGCAACGGCCATGCCGGCGAACATCGCGAGCAGCGACGCGCGGCGGCCGAAGCGGTCGGCCAGGCCGCCGAGAAAGAAGCGGCCGGCCGTGCTGCCGACGCCGATCGCGCCGAGCAGCAATACGGCCGTCGAGGGCGCGACGCGATGATCGAGCGCATACGGTACGAGGTGAACGAACGGGACGAACACGCCGAACGAGCAGACGAGGCAGGCCGCGTAAAGGCTCGCGAACGGCCGCGACGTGACGGCTTCACGCACCGTCGCGCCGGCCCGCACGTTCACGCCGGCCGACGCAGCAGCGGCGTTCCGGCCGCCGTCGCCGGCAGCATCGCCGTCCGGCAACACGCCTCGCCCGCGCGGATCGTTCTCGATCAGCAGCGACATGCCCGCTCCGAGCACGACCGCGATCGCGGCCAGCGTGAAATATGCGCCGCGCCAGCCGACATGGGCGATCAGCGCGGACGCGAGCGGCGGCATCACGAGCGTGCCGACGCCGATCCCCGCGACTGCGAGCCCCGACGCAAAGCCGCGCCGGCGCACGAACCAGCGCTGCACCGCGCCGACAGCCGGCACGTAGGCGCAGCCGACCCCGAGGCCGACACCGAGCCCGTACGCGACATAGACCTGCAGCAGCGACTGTGCGGCGCCGGCAGCCGCGAGCCCCGCACCCGTCAGCAGCATCCCGGCGACGGCGAGCCGCCGCGAGCCGAAGCGATCGGCCAGCGGCCCGCTGACGATGCCGAAACCGAAATACAGGAAGCCGGCCAGCGAGAACACGAGCGAAATTTGCCCTCGCGACGCGGCGAAATCCCGCTGCAGCGACTCGACGAACGCGCTGAACGTGTACGCGCTGCCGAACCCGACGAACGTGACGGCGAACGCGGCCGCGACCACGTACCAGCCGTAGAAGAGGCGCGATGCGCCCGGGCGGTTCATGACGATGCTCCTCTCAGGTTCCACCGTCCGCCGGATGGCGTCCGGATTGCCTCGTAGATATAGATGAACTATGTTGATCGCATCGGCCACTGTAAAACGGCCACGAAGCATGCGATCCGATGCGTCAACGGTACTCGCGCATACGCATCGCCTCAAACGATATTTCGTCGGCCATTCGCTTTAGAAAAACTGAATGAATCGTTCCCGCCTGCCGCCGCTCAACGCGCTGCGCGCCTTCGAAGCGGCCGCCCGCCACCTGTCGGTGAAGTCGGCGGCCGAGGAGTTGTCGGTCACGCCCGGCGCGGTGAGCCAGATGATCCGCACGCTCGAGACGCATCTCGGCGTGCAGCTGTTCGAGCGCGTGAACCGGGGCATCCTGCTGACGGCCCCCGGTCGCGACTACCTGCCGCCGGTGCGCAACGCGTTCCGGCAGATCGCCGATGCGTCGCAGCGCGTGTCGGGCGCCGCCGACAGCGGCGTGCTGACGGTGAGCGTCACGCCGTTCTTCGCGTCCGCGTGGCTCGTCCCGCGCCTCGCGCAGTTCCGGCACGCATGCCCGGACGTCGACCTGCAGGTCGTCACGAGCCATGCGCTCGCGGATTTCTCGCGCGACGGCGTCGATGTCGCGATCCGTCACGGCCTCGGACGCTACATCGGGCTGTGCAGCGAACGTCTGCTGACCGTGGAGATCGTCGCGCTCGCGGCGCCCGAGCTCGTCGCGCGGCTCGGCATGCCGGCGACGCCGGCCGATCTCGTCGGCTGGCCGCAACTGCACGACGCCGAGCGCAAGGGCTGGCACATCTGGTTCGGCGCGCAGCGGATCGACGATTTCGGCCCGCCGCGCGGCCCTGCGTTCGACGATTCGGGCCTGCTGCTGCAGGCGATCGTCGCCGGCCAGGGCGCAGGGCTGCTGCCGGCCGCGATGGTACGCGGCGAACTGGCGAGCGGGCGGCTCGTGCAACTCGCCGACGCCGCGTGGCTCGACGATTTCGCGTACTACCTCGTTTATCCGCCGCATCACGCCGAACGGCCGAAGGTGGCCGCGTTCCGCCGCTGGATTCTCGATGCCGCGCGGGCCGACGGCGCGGCGTCGATGTCCGGCGCCGATACCGATCCGGCCCCGATCCGCTAACATGCGGCGCGGGCCACTGGCCCGACACCGATAACAACGGACCGAGAGACCATGCCCGCCCTGCTCCGCCGCGCGACGCACATCGCAACCTTGTCCACCGCGCTCTTCTTCGCGTGCGCCGCACTGCCCCAGCCGGCGCATGCGTACCGCACATCGCCCGGCTACGGCGACGAAGCCGATCTCGACCGTCACGACACCTATCGCAACCGCGACGGCGAGACCGTGCACGCGCCCGCGCATTCGAAATCGGGCCGCGTGCCGGAAGGCGCGAGCGCACGCTGCCGCGACGGCACGTACAGCTTCAGCCGCCATCGGCGCGGCACGTGCTCGGGGCATGGCGGCGTCGCCGCCTGGCTGTAACGCGGCGCATCCGGATGGCTGCACTGCGCCAGCGGCAGCCGGCGGCGAAGTACAATACCCGCTCGCGCCGCCGACACGCGGCGACGCCGCCGCGCCCCGCGCGGCACGCTCCGTACCGAATCACCCGACGCCGCCACGCCTGCGCGCTGCGCGGCCGTCTCAACCACTTCTGACTTTCACACCGAAATGGCCCAATACGTTTTCACGATGAACCGGGTCGGCAAGATCGTGCCGCCCAAGCGCCAGATCCTGAAGGACATCTCGCTGTCGTTCTTTCCCGGCGCGAAGATCGGCGTGCTCGGCCTGAACGGCTCGGGCAAGTCGACGCTGATCCGCATCATGGCGGGCGTCGACAAGGACATCGAAGGCGAAGCCACGCCGATGCCGAACCTGAACATCGGCTACCTGCCGCAGGAACCGCAGCTCGATCCGACGAAGACCGTGCGCGAAGCCGTCGAGGAAGGCCTCGGCGACCTGTTCCAGGCCAACAAGAAGCTGGAAGAAATCTACGCGGCCTACGCGGAACCCGACGCCGATTTCGACGCACTCGCGGCCGAGCAGGCGAAGTACGAGGCGATCCTCGCGTCGAGCGACGGCGGCAGCCCCGAGCAGCAGCTCGAAGTGGCGGCCGACGCGCTGCGCCTGCCGGCGTGGGACGCGAAGATCGAGCACCTGTCGGGCGGTGAGAAGCGCCGCGTCGCACTGTGCAAGCTGCTGCTCGAAAAGCCGGACATGCTGCTGCTCGACGAACCGACCAACCACCTCGACGCCGAATCGGTCGACTGGCTCGAGCAGTTCCTGGTGCGCTTCCCGGGCACCGTGGTCGCCGTCACCCACGATCGCTACTTCCTCGACAACGCGGCCGAGTGGATTCTCGAACTCGACCGCGGCCACGGCATTCCGTGGAAGGGCAACTACAGCAGCTGGCTCGACCAGAAGGAAGAGCGCCTGAAGCAGGAAGAAGCGTCGGAATCGGCACGCCAGAAGGCGATCAAGAAGGAACTGGAGTGGGTGCGCCAGAACCCGAAGGGTCGCCAGGCGAAGTCGAAGGCGCGTATCGCGCGCTTCGAGGAACTGAGCAGCCAGGAATACCAGAAGCGCAACGAAACGCAGGAAATCTTCATTCCGGCCGGCGAACGCCTCGGCAACGAAGTGATCGAGTTCAAGAACGTCAGCAAGTCGTTCGGCGATCGCCTGCTGATCGACAACCTGAACTTCAAGATTCCGGCCGGCGCGATCGTCGGCATCATCGGCCCGAACGGCGCCGGCAAGTCGACGCTGTTCAAGATGCTGACCGGCAAGGAACAGCCGGATTCGGGCGAAGTCGTGATGGGCCCGACGGTGAAGCTCGCGTACGTCGACCAGAGCCGCGACGCCCTCGACGGCTCGAAGACGGTGTTCGAGGAAATCTCGGGCGGCGCCGACGTGCTGACGGTCGGCAAGTACGAAACGCCGTCGCGCGCGTACATCGGCCGCTTCAACTTCAAGGGCGGCGACCAGCAGAAGATCGTCGGCAACCTGTCCGGCGGCGAACGCGGCCGCCTGCACCTCGCGAAGACGCTGATCTCGGGCGGCAACGTGCTGCTGCTCGACGAACCGTCGAACGACCTCGACGTCGAAACGCTGCGTGCGCTGGAAGACGCGCTGCTCGAATTCGCGGGCTCGGTGATGGTGATCTCGCACGATCGCTGGTTCCTCGACCGGATCGCGACGCACATCCTCGCGTTCGAAGGCGATTCGCAGGTCACGTTCTTCGACGGCAACTACCAGGAGTACGAAGCCGACAAGCGTGCGCGCCTCGGCGAGGAAGCCGCGAAGCCGAAGCGTCTGCGCTACAAGCCGATCAGCCGCTGACCGGCGCGGCCCGGGCGCCGGCACCGCGGCAACGCGGGGCTGGATGCCGAAGGGCCTCGCTTCCGGAGCAGCACCAAGAAAAAGCGGGCCGATGGCCCGCTTTTTCATTTGCCCGAGCGCTCGCCCGCCGCTTACGCGAGCGCGCCCAGTTCGCGCAACCGCGCCTCGGTTGCCGCCGCGCTCGTATGATGAATGCCGTGCCAGCCGAGCGCCGTCGCGGCCTCCGCATTCTTCGCGTTGTCGTCGATGAACACGAGCTCGTGCGGCGCGATGCCCGGCAGGTGCGGCTCGATCCGCGCATGCATCTCGCGATAGATCGCCGGATCGGGCTTCACGAGCTTCACGCGGCCGGACACGACGATGTCCTTGAAGCGCCGCAGCACCGGGAAGTTGTCCCACGCATACGGAAACGTCTGCGCGGACCAGTTCGTCAGCCCGAACAGCGGCATCCCCTGCGCGTCCAGCCGGTCGACCAGCGCGGCGCCTTCTTCGAGCACACCGCCGATCATCTCGTGCCAGCGTGCATAGAAGGCACGGATCAGCGCCTCGTGCTCCGGAAACTTCGCGACGAGCTCGGCCGTGCCTTCGTCGATCGTCTGCCCGCCGTCCTGGCGGACCACCCAGTCCATCGCGCACACGTGCGTGAGAAACCAGCGACGCTCGGCTTCGTCGGGAATCAGTTCACGGTAAAGATACTCGGGGCTCCAGTCGATCAGCACGCCGCCGAAATCGAACACCACGGCCTTGATCGTCATGCGAACTCCGTCGCGAGTACGTCGGCAAGCGGGCGCGGCGTCACCGCGTTGCCCGACAGCGAGTTGTTGTTCCAGATGAAGTGGTGGTGCGCGACGATCTGCGCGGCCGACAGGTGCGTGCGCTCGTTCGTCGTGTGCAGGTCGGACACGACGGTCGTCCGGTAGCCGAGCAGCGCGGCACGGCGTGCAGCCGAATCGACGCAGAATTCGGTCGCGTAGCCGCAGATCAGCACCGAACGGATGCCGTGGCGATCGAGCTGCGCCGCTAGCGGCGTATCGTGGAACGAATCGCTCATCTGCTTGCGCACGCGCCAGTCGTCGTCGCCGACGACCAGCCCCGCATGCAACTCCCAGCCCGGCGTGCCGGGCACGACGTCGTCATCCGCATCGCCGTCGTGCTGCACGAAGCAGACGGGCGCGTTCGCCGCGCGCGCCGCCGCCGCCAACCGGTTGATGCCCGACACGACGTCGTCGAGCCGGTAAGCGGGCTGCGCCCGCTCCAGCAGCCCGCGCTGCATGTCGATCACGATCACTGCGGTGTCCGCCATTGCTAGCCCTCGGTTTTGCGTTCGGCCGTCGTCCGGCCGATGTCGCTTGTTGCGTCAGATCGGCTGCGTGCGTGCGTCGAGCCACGCCTTCGCATCGCCGCTCAGGTGCCGGCCGACGCGCTCGCGCACCGTCGCGTGATACGTGTTCAGCCACGCGCGCTCTTCGTCGTGCAGCATCTCGATCAGCACGCAGCGCGTGTCGATCGGGCACAGCGTCAGCGTCTCGAACGCGAGGAAATCGCCGAATTCCGTCTTCCCGGCCGCGCGGTTCACGACCAGGTTCTCGATCCGGATGCCCCACTGGCCGGGGCGGTACACGCCCGGCTCGATCGACGTGATCATCCCCTCTTCCATCGCCGTGTGCGGCTCGGCCGGCGCGTAGTGCGAGATGACCTGCGGGCCTTCGTGCACATTCAGGAAGTAGCCGACGCCGTGCCCCGTGCCGTGCCCGTAGTCGAGCCCGGCCGCCCACATCGGCGCGCGCGCGATCGCGTCGAGCATCGGCGAGCGGATGCCGCGCGGGAAGCGTGCGCGCGACAGCGCCATCATCGATTTCAGCACGATCGTGAAATCGCGCCGCTGCAGGTCGCTGACGGTGCCGACCGGCACGACGCGCGTGATGTCGGTCGTGCCCGTCATGTACTGGCCGCCCGAATCGATCAGCAGCAGGCCATCGCCGGCGATCGTCGCGTGCGATTCGGGCGTCGCATGGTAATGCGGCATCGCGCCGTTCGCGTTGAAGCCGGCAATCGTCGCGAAGCTGGCGGACACGTAGCCGGGGCGCCGTGCGCGCGCGGCCGTGAGCTTCTCCTCGATCGTCAGCTCGGTGATCGTCTCGCGGTTCACGGCCTGTTCGAACCAAGCGAAGAATTCCGCGAGCGCTGCTCCGTCGTGCTCCATCGTCACGCGCACGTGCTCGATCTCGGCGGACGTCTTGCGCGACTTCGCGAACGTCGACGGATTCACGGCCTCGACGAGCGTCACGCCGGCCGGCACGGCCTCGAGCGTGCCGAACGTCACGCGGCGCGGATCGACCAGCAGCGTCGCGCCGGCGGGCAGCGCGGCGAGCGACGCGCGCGCGTCGTCGTAGGCATGGACGTCGACGCCGTCCTGCGCGAGCGACGCGGCCAGTGCCGGCGACACCTTGCCGTCGGCGACGAACAGCGTCGCGCGATCGGCGCCGATCATTGCGTGCGCAACGAACACGGGATTGAAGTTGACGTCGGCGCCGCGCAGGTTGAACAGCCATGCGAGGTCGTCGAGCGTCGACACGAAATGCCACTGCGCGCCCTGCGCGTGCATCGCGCGGCGCACGTCGGCCAGCTTGCTCGCGCGCGTCGTGTCGGCCTGCGGCGCCACGTGCTCGAACACCGCGTCGCCGGGCAGCCCCGGCCGCTCGGGCCAGATCGCGTCGAGCAGGTCGAGATCGGTGCGCAGCGCGATGCCGCGCGTGCTCAGCGCGGCCGTCAGCCCGCGTGCGGCCGAGACGCCGAGCACCGCACCGTCGACGCCGACCGTCATGCCGGCCGGCACGTTCTGCGCCAGCCAGTCGACGTGCGGCGCGCTCTGCTGCCCGCCCGTCATCTTCATCAGCTGCACGCCCGTGCCGGCCAGCTCGGCGTCGGCCTGCACCCAGTAGCGGCTGTCGACCCACAACCCCGCAAAATCCGCGGTCACGACCAGCGTGCCGACCGAGCCCGTGAAGCCCGACAGCCAGCGGCGCGCCTGCCAGCGTTCGGGCAGGTATTCGGACAGGTGGGGGTCGGCGGACGGCACGAGATAGGCGGCCAGATCCTCGCGGGCCATGGCGCCGCGCAGCAGCGCGAGGCGGGCCGGCACCGGCGAGACTTCGGGAAGACGGGCATTCATGATTTCACCTGAGAGCATTCAGCGACGGGCCGACAGCGCGACCGTCACGGCTACGGCAAGGAACGCGACGCCGGTGCAGACCGGCCATTCGAGCGTCTCGCCATCGTAAAACAGTCCCGAGAGGTTGCCGGCCATGCGGGCGGCGACCGCGCCAGCGATGCCGGCGAGCACGGCGATCCACCATGCCGGCCGGCCCGTGCGCCGCATCGGATGCAGCCAGCGGCCGAACAGCCCGACGGCCGCTCCCAGGACAAGGATTCCAAACCAGTTCATTCAACGCCTTCTATAAATTCAGATTCGTCCCATAGGCGTGAACGTTACCAGCGGCTAGCATCGATTCATCCATCGAACCCGGGACCAGCCGGGTGCCGCGAACATTCGAGTGTAGGGGCCGACTCGACGTTATGGCAAGCGCGCACCGGCTGCCGTATTGAAGAAATTCTCATGCGAATCGCTCTGATCGATCCGGAGTCGCGTCATGTCGCACTCCTGAACCGCCTGCTCTTCGCGGGCGGCCACGTGTGCCACGCGTTTCCGTCCAGCGCCGCATTCTTCGCGTGGCTCGCCGCAGACAACACCTGCGACATGCTGATCACCGGCCACTGGGCCGGCGACCAGCCGGCCCAGGAGGTCATTCCGCGCGCGCAGGCAGTCCTGCCCGGTTTGCCGGCCATCGCCATGATGCAGTCGCCGCGCGAAAGCGAAATCGTCTCGTGCCTGCACGCGGGCGCCGACGATTGCCTCGCGCGGCCCGTGAGCGGCCCCGAGCTGCTTGCACGCGTCAACGCGCTGAGCCGGCGCGCCGGCGTACGCCGCCCGCCCACCCGCTCGCGCGAAATGTATGGCGAATATGCATTCGACGCCACGCATGATCTCGTGCGCTTCGGCGACGCAATCGTTTCCCTGACGCCCAAGGAGTTCCGTTTCGCCCAGCTGCTGTTCACGAACCTGTCGCGGCCCGTGTCGCGCGCCCATATCCTCGAAACGGTATGGGGGCGCCGCCGCGACATGAAGTCGCGCACGCTCGATACGCACGCGTCCCGGCTGCGCAGCAAATTGCGGCTGCTTCCGGAGCGCGGCTACCGGTTGCTGCCGCTCTACGGCTTCGGCTACCAGCTCGACCGCGTGCCGATCGAGCCCCCAAATTCACGGCCCCGCCATGCTGATGCCCGGTATGCGGCGAGTGAGGAAATCGCTGAAACGCTATAATATGGGGCTAAACGATAGCCCTTGATATGCAACTCCTCACGATCGGAATCAATCACCACACTGCGCCTGTCGCCCTGCGCGAACGCGTGGCGTTTCCGCTCGAGCAGATCAAGCCGGCTCTCGTCACGTTCAAGAATGTGTTTCTCGGCCCCCAGGCGCCCAATACGCCTGAAGCGGCGATCCTCTCCACCTGCAACCGCACCGAACTGTATTGCGCGACCGACGATCGCGCGGCACGCGAAGGCGCGGTCCGCTGGCTGTCGGAGTATCACCGGATTCCGGTCGACGAGCTTGCGCCGCACGTGTACGCGCTGCCGCAGTCCGAAGCGGTCCGGCACGCATTCCGCGTCGCATCCGGCCTCGATTCGATGGTGCTCGGCGAAACCCAGATCCTGGGCCAGATGAAGGACGCCGTGCGCACCGCGACGGAAGCCGGCGCGCTCGGCACCTATCTGAACCAGCTGTTCCAGCGCACGTTCGCGGTCGCGAAGGAAGTGCGCGGCACGACCGAAATCGGCACGCAGTCGGTGTCGATGGCAGCCGCCGCGGTACGCCTCGCGCAGCGGATCTTCGAAAAGGTGTCCGATCAGCGCGTGCTGTTCATCGGCGCCGGCGAAATGATCGAGCTGTGCGCGACGCACTTCGCCGCGCAAGGCCCGCGCGAACTCGTCGTCGCGAACCGCACGGCCGAACGCGGCCAGCGGCTCGCCGAACGCTTCAACGGCCGCGCGATGCCGCTGGCCGACCTGCCCACCCGCATGCACGAATTCGACATCATCGTGTCGTGCACGGCGTCGACGCTGCCGATCATCGGCCTCGGTGCAGTGGAGCGCGCGGTGAAGGCACGCCGCCACCGCCCGATCTTCATGGTCGACCTCGCGGTGCCGCGCGACATCGAGCCCGAAGTCGGCAAGCTGAAGGACGTGTTCCTCTACACCGTCGACGATCTCGGCGCGATCGTGCGTGAAGGCAACGCGTCGCGCCAGGCCGCGGTTGCGCAGGCCGAAGCGATCATCGAGACGCGCGTGCAGAATTTCATGCAATGGCTCGACACGCGCAGCGTCGTGCCGGTGATTCGTCACATGCATACGCAGGCCGACGCGCTGCGCCGCGCCGAAGTCGACAAGGCGCAGAAGCTGCTCGCACGCGGCGACGATCCGGCCGCCGTACTCGAAGCGTTGTCGCAGGCGCTGACCAACAAGCTGATCCACGGCCCGACGAGCGCGCTCAACCGCGTGAACGGCGCCGATCGCGATTCGCTGATCGACCTGATGCGCGGCTTCTACCAGCACGCGCCGCGCTCGAACGACCAGTCCGGCCACTAGCGCCGGCCGCTCGCCCTGCCGCCGGCCGGTCGTTGTCCTGCCACCGGCCTATCCTTTCCGAATACCCCTTGCCCGGGAGCGCCGCTCCACACCATGAAGACGAGCATGCAACGCAAGCTCGACCAGCTGTCCACACGGCTGGCCGAACTGAACGATCTGCTGAGCCGCGAAAACGTCACGGCCGACCTCGACCAGTACCGCAAACTGACGCGTGAACATGCGGAACTCGGCCCGGTCGTCGAGCAATACGCGCTGTGGCGCCAGTCGCGCAGCGACGAGACGGCCGCGCAGGAGCTGCTTGCCGATCCGTCAATGCGAGACTTCGCGGAAGACGAAATCCGCAGCGCACGCGACGGCATGGCGCGCCTCGAGACCGAGCTGCAGAAGATGCTGCTGCCGAAGGATCCGAACGACGACCGCAACATCTTCCTCGAAATCCGTGCGGGCACGGGCGGCGACGAATCGGCGCTGTTTGCGGGCGACCTGCTGCGCATGTACCTGCGCTTCGCGGAACGCCAGCGCTGGCAGGTCGAAATGATGTCGGAGAGCGCGTCGGATCTGGGCGGCTACAAGGAAGTGATCGTGCGGATCGCGGGCCAGGGCGCATATTCGCGCCTGAAATTCGAATCGGGCGGCCATCGCGTCCAGCGCGTGCCGGCGACCGAGACGCAGGGGCGCATCCATACGTCCGCGTGCACGGTCGCGGTGATGCCGGAAGCCGACGAGATCGGCGAGGTCGAGATCAATCCGGCCGACCTGCGGATCGACACGTTCCGCGCGTCCGGCGCGGGCGGCCAGCACATCAACAAGACCGATTCGGCCGTGCGCGTCACGCACATCCCGACCGGGATCGTCGTCGAATGCCAGGACGACCGTTCGCAGCACAAGAACAAGGATCGCGCGCTGAAGGTGCTCGCCGCGCGCATCAAGGACAAGCAGTATCACGAGCAGCATGCGAAGGAAGCCGCGACGCGCAAGAGCCTGATCGGCTCCGGCGACCGTTCCGAGCGGATCCGCACCTACAACTTCCCGCAAGGCCGGATGACCGACCACCGGATCAACCTGACGCTGTACCGGCTCGAGGCGATCATGGACGGCGATCTCGACGAACTGATCGGCGCGCTCGTCAGCGAGCATCAGGCCGAGCTGCTGGCGTCGCTCGGCGACGCCGACTGAGGCCGCGATGCCCGACACCACTGCCGACGAATTGCTGCGCGCGTCGCCGCTCGACGCGGTCGATGCGCGCGTACTGCTCGCGCACGCGCTCGGCTGGACCCGCACGCAACTGATCACGCGCGGCGATGCGCCGCTCGACGCGGCCGCGGTCGAACGCTACCGCGCGCTCGAAGCGCGCCGCGTCGCCGGCGAGCCCGTCGCGCAACTGGTCGGGATGCGCGAGTTCTTCGGCCGCCCGTTCGACGTGACGCCCGACGTGCTGATCCCGCGCCCCGAAACCGAACTGCTCGTCGAAGCCGCGCTCGATGCGATCGACGGGCTGCCGCACGCTGCCGTGCTCGATCTCGGTACCGGCAGCGGCGCGATCGCCGTGTCGATCGCGGCGGAACGCCCCGATGCGCGCGTGTGGGCGCTCGACCGCTCGCCGGCTGCGCTCGCCGTCGCGCAACGCAACGCGGACAAGCTGCTCGACGCACGCCGTCCCGGCGGCCCGCTGCAGTGGCTGCAGAGCGACTGGTACGCGGCGCTCGATCCGGCGCTCGTGTTCGACACGATCGTCAGCAACCCGCCGTACATCGCGCAGCACGATCCGCACCTCGCGCAGGGCGACCTGCGTTTCGAGCCGCGCGGCGCACTCACTGACGATGCCGACGGCCTCAGCGCGATCCGCACGATCGTCGCGGGCGCCGGCATCCATCTGAAACCGGGCGGCACGCTCTGGATCGAGCACGGCTACGACCAGGCCGAAGCCGTCCGCACGATCCTCGCCTCGCACGGCTTCGTCGCGGTCGAATCGCTCGCCGATCTCGCCGCGATCGAACGCACGACAGGCGGCCGGCTGCCGGGCTGATGCCCGGCCCGCCCGGTTGAAATCCGCTATCATTTCGATCTAACGCCCCGCAAACGCAAGGTCAGTCATGGACACCCAACAACGTATCAAGCAAATCGTCGACGAAAACCAGGTCGTGCTCTTCATGAAGGGCAACGCGCAATTCCCGATGTGCGGCTTCTCGGGCCGCGCCGTGCAGGTGCTGAAAGCCTGCGGCGTCGACCAGTTCAAGACGGTCAACGTGCTTGAAGACGACGAAATCCGCCAGGGCATCAAGGCATTCTCGAACTGGCCGACCATCCCGCAGCTCTATGTGAAGGGCGAATTCATCGGCGGCTCGGACATCATGATGGAGATGTACCAGTCGGGCGAACTGCAGCAACTGTTCGCCGCCGCTTAACACGCGGAACCCGCCCCCCTTTCGATGGCATCTCCCAGCGCGCCGCCACGCCGGCTGATCGTCGCGATCACCGGCGCCACCGGCGCGATCTACGGCGTCCGGCTGCTCGACCTGCTGCGCGCCGCGGGCGGCGTCGAAACGCACCTGCTGATCTCGAACGCCGGCTGGCTCAACATCCAGCACGAGCTGAAGCTGCCGAAGGCCGATGTCGAAAGCCGTGCGGACGTCGTGCACTCGGTGCGCGACGTCGGCGCGACGATCGCGTCGGGTTCGTTCGCGACCGACGGGATGGTGATCGCGCCATGCTCGATGAAGACGCTCGCGAGCGTCGCGCACGGGCTGTCCGACAACCTGATCACGCGCGCGGCCGACGTCACGCTGAAAGAACGCCGCCGTCTCGTGCTGATGGTGCGCGAAACGCCGTTCAACCTCGCGCATCTGCGCAACATGACCGCCGTCACCGAGATGGGCGGCATCGTCTTTCCGCCGCTGCCCGCGTTCTACGCGATGCCGAAGACGATCGAGGAACTCGTCGACCAGACCGTCACGCGCGTGCTCGACCTGTTCGCGCTCAGCGCGCCGCAGACGACACCGTGGGCCGGCATCCGGCACGCGCAGTAAGCGCTACTTCGCCCCCTTCTTCGCGCATCTTCGCCGATTTTCACGGCAGCTCATTCGATTGCACGCAAACTGACGACTACCCGCATCGTCATGCATCGCGTTGCGCCGATTATCAACAAACAAGCGTCAATCAAATTCAGAAACGCCGATTTATCAATTTCGGGTGCGCGCCTATAGTCACAGGCAAACCCTTTTTCGCAGGCCACCACCATGAACCGCTTGCCTTCGCTGTACCTGTCCCACGGCGCGCCGACGCTGCCGATCGACCCGACGCTGCCGTCCGGCGCGTTCACGCACCTCGGTGCCGAATTGCCGCGCCCGCGCGCTGTGCTGATGCTGTCCGCGCACTGGGGCACGCAACGGCCGGTCGCGAGCGTCGCCGCGCATCCGGAAACGATCCACGATTTCTACGGTTTCCCGCAGGCGCTGTACGACATCCGCTATCCGGCGCCGGGCGCGCCCGATGTCGCCGCGCGCGCGGCCACGTTGCTGAATGCGGCCGGCATCGCGACCGCGACGACCGAGCACGGGCTCGACCACGGCGCGTGGGTGCCGATGCTGCTGATGTTCCCGGAGGCCGACGTGCCCGTGGCCCAATTGTCGATCCAGCCCCGCGCGGATGCGGCGCATCACTTCGCGCTCGGCCGCGCGCTGCGGCCGCTGCGCGACGAAGGCGTGATGGTGATCGGTTCGGGCCAGATCACGCACAACCTGCGCGCAGCCGATTTCGGCGCCGCGCCCGAGGACGCGGACCCGCGCGTCGCGGAATTCACCGACTGGTTCGAGGCAAAGCTTGCCGCGCGCGATGTCGACGCGCTGCTCGACTACCGCCGGCAGGCGCCGCACGCGGCGCTGATGCATCCGACCGACGAGCACCTGCTGCCGGTCTTCACGGCGCTCGGTGCGGCGGACGACGACTACCAGCTCGGCATCCAGTCGCTCGGCACCTACCAGCGCGTGCTCGCGATGACGAACTACGTGTTCGCGAGCGCCAACGCCTGAGCCGCGACGCAACCGCCGGCCACAAACAAAAAAGCCCGCCCGAGCATCGCTCGGACGGGCTTTTTTTCGCCGCATCCTGCCGCCGCCGAATCCGGCGACAGGTCAGGCGTCAGACACCGACCCCTTCGAGGATCTCGTCGTGCGACTCGCGCTCGTCGAGATACTGGGTCCGGTAGCCCGTATTCACACCCCAGAAGTAGAACACCAGCGAGATCGCCGCGACGATCAGCATGTCCCAGCCGTACGGCAGGTAGCCGTGACCGCCGAATTCCTTGCTGCCGATCAGCGACAGCACGGCCATCGTCGGCAGGTACGCGACCAGCCACCATGCGGCCTTCAGGTCGGCACCCCAGCCGGTCCAGCCCGATTTCGCCTGGAAGTAGAAGTACACCGGCAGCGCGACGATCATCAGCAGGATGATTTCGCCCGTCAGCGGCCACTTCGCCCAGTACAGGATCAGCGATGCGCACACGAATGCGAACGGGGCGATCAGCTTCATCAGCGGAATCGACAACGGACGCTCGATGTCGGTCGCCGAGCGGCGCAGCGCCATCAGGCTGATCGGGCCGGTCAGGTACGAGATCACCGTCGCGACCGAGATCACCGCCGCGAGCGAGCTCCAGCCGCGGAAGAAGAACAGGAAGATGAACGACACGAGCAGGTTGAACCACATCGCCTGGCGCGGCACGCCGTAGATCGGGTGCACGTTGCCGAACATCTTCGGCATCGTGTTGTTGCGCTCCATCGCGTAGATCATGCGGGTCGTCGTCGCCATGTAGGTCGTCCCGGTGCCGCTCGGGCTGATGAACGCGTCGACGTACAGCAGGATCGCCAGCCAGTTCAGGTTCAGCGCGATCGCGAGTTCCGCGAACGGCGACGAGAAGTTGAAGTGCGCCCAGCCCTTCGCGACGTCGGCCGGGTTCACCGAACCGATGTAGGCCATCTGCAGCAGCACGTAGATCACGAGTGCGAGCAGGATCGACGTGATCACCGCGAACGGCACGCTGCGCGACGGGTTGCGCGCTTCACCGGCCAGGTTCACCGGGCTCTGGAAGCCGTTGAACGCGAACACGATGCCGCTCGTCGCGACTGCGGTCAGCACGGCCGACCAGCCATACGGCGCGAAGCTCGCATTGGAGGCGGTGCCGAGGTTTTCCGCATGGAAGCTCGTCAGCATCAGGCCGAGGATCGTGAGGCCGGGGATCAGGAACTTGAAGATCGTGATCGCCGTGTTCGCCCGCGCGAAGGCCTTGACGCCCCAGTAGTTCAGCATGAAGTAGATGACGACCAGCACGGCCGACAGCAGCAGGCCGAGTGTCTGCAACTCGCCGTTCACGAACAATGCATGCGCCCACGGATACGGCCACGTGCTCATGTACTGGATCGACGCTTCGGCCTCGATCGGAATCACGGATACGATCGCGATCCAGTTGGCCCATGCGCTGATGAAGCCCACCAGCGAACCGTGCGAGTAGCGTGCGTAACGCACCATGCCGCCCGACTCGGGGAACATCGCACCCAGCTCCGCGTACGTCAGGGCAATCGCGAGAATCACGACAGCACCGATGATCCATGCGCAGATCGCCGCCGGACCGGCGATCTTCGCGGCCTTCCAGGCACCGAACAGCCAGCCCGAGCCGATAATCGAACCCAGTCCCGTCAGCATCAATGCAAACGGGCCGATGTTCCGTTGAATAGAACTCTTCACATCCTCTCCTATGTCTCAAAAAGCATGGTCGGCCTGCGGTCCGGGATCGGCTCGGACAGCACCGCGCACGCATTCTTGGGGGGACGGGTCATCCGATCGGGGCAACCCGTCCGCGCGGCGCGTAGTTTAACGGTTGCACCTCCGGCGTGGCGCCAAAATCGATCGACCCCTACAAAAAATTCGCATCGCTTGCAAGCTTTGTAAACCTGATCTCCGCAATAACCCTGAGAGCATGGGAATACGGTTGACCATCAGACCGATTAGCCGTATAAAGGACTTCGCAGGATTTCAAGTGGCGAGTGAATTGGTTCTTTCGTAGTTCGCCCATCAACGGTACTCCGGTTGGTCCTATTACCCCTTCCTTGATTTTCCGCACCCCATGGGCTTCGGCCCCGTTTTATCTTTTTAGGAACAAGTAACATGGCAACCGGTACCGTCAAGTGGTTCAATGACGCAAAGGGCTTCGGCTTCATCACCCCGGAAGGCGGCGGCGACGATCTGTTCGCGCACTTCTCGGAAATCCGCGTCGAAGGCTTCAAGACGCTGCAAGAAAACCAGAAGGTTGAATTCGAAGTGAAGACGGGCCCGAAGGGTCTGCAAGCTGCGAACATCCGTCCGGTCTAAGCTTGGCGCGATAATTCGTGTAAAAAAGCCCCGCTTCGGCGGGGCTTTTTGTTTTTGGGCGCCGGAGCGGCATTGGCGGCTATGCCAAACCGCCAATTGCCATTCAGCCGAACAATCGTTGCGCGTGAATGCCGAGGCCCGTCGCGACACTTGCGAGACGGTCGCCGAATACCGGCTGCGCGTCCGGGAATGCGCCCGCGAGCGCGCCCGACAGGAACGCGAGCCCGGTCGAGCCGCCGGTGAAATACAGCGCGCCGACGTCGCGCGGCGCCACGCCCGCGAGCCGCACCGTCTCGCGCGCGGCGTCGACGATCCGCGAGGTGTCGTCGCGGCTCGCATCGACGAGGCGATCGGCATCGAATGCGATCAGCAGGTCTTCTTCCACGTCGTTCAGGTTGATCATCGTCTCCCCGCCCGCCGCAACACCGATCTTCGCTTCTTCCGCGCGCGCCATCAGCGCATGCCCGAGCCGCTGCTCGACCACGCTCGTGAGCCGGTCGTACTGCCGCACGTCCTGGTACAGGTGCTTCATCAGCTTCAGCTCGCCGATCCGCTTCGGCGTGTAGACCGTATTGATCAGGTGCCAGGTCGCGAGATCGAAGTAGATCTTGTTCGGCAGCTCGCGCCCTTCCGGGTCGAGCGAACGGTAGCCGAATGCGGGCAGGATCGCTGCCAGCTCGACACGCCGGTCGTAGTCGGTGCCTGCGACGTGCACGCCGTGGTGCGCCAGCACGTCGTCCTTGCGCTCGAGCCGCGCCATCCGCTCGGGCCCGACGCGCACCAGCGAAAAGTCGGACGTGCCGCCGCCGATGTCGGCGACGAGCACGAGGCGCTCGGCCTGCTGGCGCGATTCGTAGTCGAACGCGGCGGCGATCGGTTCGTACTGGAAGTGAACGTCCGCGAAGCCGACCGATCGTGCGGCCGCCTCGAGCTGATCCTGCGCGAGGCGGTCGGCGCGCGGATCGTCGTCGACGAAGAACACCGGCCGGCCGAGCACCGCGCGGCCGATCGGCGCGCCCGCGCGCGCTTCGGCCTTGCGCTTCAGGTGCGTCAGGAAGCGCGCGATGATTTCGGTGTACGCGATCGCACTGCCGTCGCCGAGATCGGTCGTCGTTTCCGCGAGCGGCGAGCCGAGGATGCTCTTCATCGAGCGCATCAGCCGGCCGTCGAAACCGTCGATATAGGAAGCCAGCGCCGCACGGCCGTATTCGACCATCTCTTCGTCGTTGTTGAAGAAGATCGCGGTGGGCAGCGTCAGGTGGTCGCCCTCGACGGGCGCGAGGCGCATGCCGTCGCCGTCGGGCAGCGCCACGGCGGAATTGGACGTGCCGAAATCGATCGCGCAGTAAGTCATGGGAAGTTGCCGCAGCAGGGCCGGCGCGAAAACGGAAAGGACGGGCTTTTTAACATGAAGCCCGCGGGATCACAACCGGGGCTGGCCACCGGTACCGCTCAGCGGGTGCCGATGGCAACGGCGCGGTGCGCCGCGCCGCGGACACGCGCGAACGGGGTGCACGAGGGTGCAGCCCGCCCGCTTGCGTGGTCAGGCTGCCGCGTCGAAGCTCTTCTTCCACGCGCCCGCATACACGACTTCGCCGATCGCCTGGCGCGTACGCGGCGCCTTTTCGCGATCGCGCAGCACGGGGTCGAGCTTGTCGACGTTGCCGTAATGGCCGAGCGAGATGATCGACAGGATCGCGACGTCGGCCGGAATCGCGAACGCGTCGCGAAACGCCTTCGTGTCGAAACCGCTCATCTGGTGGGCGGCGAGGCCGAGCGCGTGCGCCTGCAACACCAGCGACATCGCGGCGGCACCGGTGTCGTACGACGCGGTGGGTGCCGGCTCGCCCTTCGGCGTGAGCGTGTGGGCCGTTACCGCGATCAGCACGGGCGCCGGCGCATTCCAGCCCTGGTTGAACGGCACCAGCGTCGCGAACGCGCGCTTGAACGCGTCTTCGTCCTGCGCGCGATCGAATACGATGAAACGCCACGGCTGCGCGTTGTACGCGGACGGCGCCCAGCGCGCGGCTTCGAGCACCGCGTGGAGATCGCCGGCACTGACGGGCTCGTCCGAATAGGCGCGCGGGCTCCAGCGGCCCGCGATCAGATCGTGAATCGAAACAGTAGTGGGAGCAGGTTTGACGGACATGCGGTTCCTCGCTGACATCGATGAAGGGGCGCGAACGCCCGGCGAACCGCAAGCATACCCGCTTGAGCGGCTGCGCGCCCGATCCTCCCGCGCTATGCAAATCTCCCTGCCTGCATTGGCCGGCCACAGGCTGCGCGGCCGGCCGCGTTCACCGCAATCAGGCCGCCTGCGCGGCTGCGCGCGACGGGCCGCGGTTGATCCGCAGCACGATCAGCGCACCGACGATGCACAGCCCGCCCGAGATCATCGACGCGATCGTGTAGGTGCCGAGGCTCGCGCGCAGCAGCCCGGCGCCGAGCGCCGCGAACGCCGCGCCGAGCTGGTGGCCGGCGACGATCCAGCCGAACACGACCGGCGCCGCGGCCTTGCCGAACACGTCGGTCGCGAGCCGCACGGTCGGCGGTACGGTTGCGATCCAGTCGAGGCCGTAGAACATCGCGAACAGCGGCAGCCCGAAGAAATCGATCCCGAACGCATGCGGCAGGTAGATCAGCGACAGCCCGCGCAGCCCGTAGTACCAGAACAGCAGCACGCGGTTGTCGTAGCGGTCGGACAACCAGCCCGACAGCGTCGTGCCGAACAGGTCGAACACGCCCATCGCCGCGAGCAGCGACGCGCCCTGCACTTCACTCATCCCGTAGTCGCTGCACATCGCGATCAGGTGCGTGCCGACATAGCCGTTGGTGCTCGCGCCGCAGATGAAGAAGCTGAAGAACAGCAGCCAGAAGTCGCGCGAACGGCTCGCCATCAGCAGCGTGCGGAACGCGACCGCGAGCGGGTTCTCCTTCGACGCGACGGGCGCGGCCGGCGCATCGGCCGGTTCGCCGTACGGGCGCAGCTGCACGTCGGCCGGCCGCTCGGGCAGCAGGAAGGCAACCAGCGGAATCACGATCGCGGCCGCCACCGCGACGACCAGCACGACCGGCCGCCAGCCGTGGCGCTGCGCGATCGCCGCGAGCATCGGCAGGAACACGAGCTGGCCGGTGGCCGTGCTGGCGGTCAGGATCCCCATCACGAGGCCGCGCCGCGCATGGAACCAGCGCGTGACGAACGTCGCGGACAGCGTCAGCGCGACGACACCCGTCGAGCAGCCGACCATCAGGCCCCAGATCACGACCATCTGCCAGCTCTGCGTCATCATCGACGACAGCGCGACACCGGCGCTCATCGTCACGAGCGCCGTGAGGATCGTCGGGCGCAGCCCGAAGCGCTGCATCGCCGCGGCCGCAAACGGGCCCGTCAGGCCGTACAGTGCGATATTCACCGAGATCGCCAGCGAAATCGCCGCCCGGCTCCAGCCGAGCTCGCGCTCGAGCGGCACCATCAGCACGCTCGGCGTCGCGCGCGTGCCGGCTGCCGCCAACAGGATCAGGAATACCACCGCCGCCGCGAGCCATCCGTAGTGGAAGCGCCCGCCGATTCGTGTCACTGCCCAGTTCATCTTCGCGTTCTCCAGTTGGCGGTTCCGGCGCCATCGCGCCCGCCCCGCCCCAACCAGGCCACCTCCGCCGCACATTTCAACATCGGCTGACCCGGGCCGACGCTTGGCATTTGTCTGTTGATCCGGCCGCGATTGTTACCGACCGGTCACAAGTGTGTTGCGATCGTAGTGACCAGTCGGTAACATGTCAAGCCATTCCACTATGCAGCCGAGGGGCATCATGTCGGGCATCGAGATCGCCAAACCGCCGGCGCGCCGCACGCGCCGGCCGATCGACGGCGCCACCGCGCAGGAGCACCTGCTGCGCGCCGCCGAGGAGCTGTTTTACAAGGAAGGCGTGCGCACCGTCGGCGTCGAGGCCGTCGTGGAGCGCGCGGGCGTCAACAAGATGAGCCTGTACCGCCAGTTCTCGTCGAAGGACGAACTGATTCTCGCGTATCTGGAACGGATGGACGCGTGCTTCTTCGAGCGCCTCGACACGAGCGCCGCGAAGCATCCCGGCCAGCCGAAGGCGCAGCTGATCCAGTATTTCGTCGATCTTGCCGAGCGCGCGACGCAGAAGGACTATCGCGGCTGCCCGTTCGTCAACGTCGCCGCCGAATTCCCGGATGCGTCGCACCCGGCGCGCGAGCGCGTCGCGCAGAACAAGGAACAATTGATGAATCGGCTCGTCGCGCTATGCGAAGGCGCCGGCGCGCGGCAGCCGAAGGCGCTGGCCGACGCGCTCGCGTTGATCGTCGAAGGCATCTACGCGGCGAGCCAGACGTACCGGCACGGCGAAACGCCGATCGGCACGGCGCCCGCGCTCGTCACGCAGTTGATCGAAGCCGCGTGCGCTTGACGGGGCGCATACGCCCGAGCCCGGCGGGCCCGCTACAATGCGGCCCTCGCCGCTCTTCCGCCCGACTGGTTTTACGATGACCGACACCCGCCCCGAATCGCACGACGACATCCTCGCCGCCACGCGGCACTGGCTCGCGCGCGCGGTGATCGGGCTCAACCTGTGCCCGTTCGCGAAAAGTGTCTATGTGAAGGAACAGGTGCGCTACGCGATCAGCGACGCGACGACGCTGGAAGACGCGCTCGCCGAACTCGAGACCGAGCTGCGCGCGCTCGAGGCGGCTGACCCGCAGCAGGTCGATACGACGCTCGTGATCTACCCGCATGCGTTCGCCGATTTCGTCGACTACAACGACGCGCTGTTCTTTGCCGAGCGGCTCGTGCAGCAGTTGCGGCTCGACGGCGTGCTGCAGATCGCGAGCTTCCACCCGCAATACCGGTTCGAAGGCAGCGAGCCCGACGACATCGAGAACTACACGAACCGCGCGCCGTACCCGATCCTGCACCTGCTGCGCGAAGACAGCATCGCGCGTGCGGTCGACGCGTTCCCGGACGCGTCCGCGATCTACGAAAGGAATCAGGAAACGCTGCGCCGCCTCGGCCACGACGGCTGGCGCGAATGGATGCGCCGGCCGGGCGACGACGTCTGACACGGCGTGTCACGTGCGGCGTGCAACGGGCGGCGTGCGCCGCGCGGGCTGCGCGTCAGCCTTCGGCCGGCTCGACGGCCGCGCCGCCTGCTCCCGCGGCTTCCGCCACGAAGAAGCGCTCGTTCAGTTCGGCCAGGCCGAACATGCCGAGGATCTCGTTCAGCCGCTCGCCGGGGCGCCGGCGCGGCAGGTTCTTGTACTGCGCGATGATCAGCTCGTTCTTCATCGAATGCTCCCAGCCGACCAGCTCGGTCACGCTGACCTGGTAGCCGTGCGCTTCGAGCTGCAGGCAGCGCAGCACGTTGGTGATCTGGCTGCCGAATTCGCGCGTATGCAGCGGATGCCGCCACACCTCGGTCAGCGCGTTCGCGAGCGACTTGCCCTTGTTCTTGCGCAGCACGCCCGCGACTTCCGCCTGGCAGCACGGCACGAGCACGATGTGCTGCGCACGCTTCGCGAGCGCGAAGCGGATCGCGTCGTCGGTCGCCGTGTCGCACGCGTGCAGCGCGGTGACGACGTCGACGGTTTCGGGCAGCTGCGGCGACGTGATCGAATCGGCGACCGACAGGTTCAGGAACGACATGCCGCCGAACCCGAGCCGGGCGGCCAGCTCGGTCGAGCGCGTGACGAGCTCCTCGCGCGTCTCGATCCCGTACACGTGCGACGCGAACGCCGGCGTGCCGTGCCCCGGCTGCTGCTTGAAGAACAGGTCATACAGGATGAAGCCGAGGTATGACTTGCCGGCGCCGTGATCGACGAGCGTCACGCTGCCTTTGTCGGCCTGCACGCCGGCGAGCAGCGGCTCGATGAACTGGAACAGGTGATAGACCTGCTTCAGCTTGCGGCGGCTGTCCTGGTTCAGCTTCCCGTCGCGAGTGAGGATGTGCAGTTCCTTCAGCAGTTCGACGGACTGCTCCGGGCGGATTTCGTGGGTCTTGTTCGACATCGTGATGCGGCGCCGGGCCACGGTCGGTCGACCACGGCCCGGCGGCGGGAATTCGTGAGGAATGGCGACAGTTTACCGAAAATGCGCGGCCACGCTCAGACGCGCGCGCCGAGCCGCCACAGCGACGTGACCTCGGCCTGGCGCGCCGCGTGCAGCGGATCGTCGGCGTCCGTCGACTTCGGATGCGCGGGGCGGATGTCGTCGCGGCCGCGCACGACGAGGCCCGCCTCGTCGATCCATTGCAGCAGCGTCGCCCGCGACCGCAGGCCGAGATGCTCCGCGAAATCGGACAGGATCAGCCAGCCTTCGCCGCCCGGCTCGAGGTGCGCGGCGAGCCCCGCGAGGAAGCCGCGCAGCATGCGGCTGTCGGGGTCGTAGACCGCGTATTCGATCGGCGCGCTCGGCCGGGCCGGCACCCATGGCGGGTTGCAGACGACGAGCGGCGCACGGCCGGCCGGAAACAGGTCGGCTTCGACGACGTCGACCTGGCCGGCATGGCCGAGCCGCGTGACGTTCTCGCGCGCGCAGGCCAGCGCACGCGGATCCTGGTCGGTCGCGACGATGCGCTCGACGCCGCGCGACGCCAGCACGGCCGCCAGCACGCCGGTGCCGGTGCCGATGTCGAATGCGAGCGACGTGCCCGGCAGCGGCGCGCGCGCGACGAGGTCGACGTATTCGCCGCGCACCGGCGAGAACACGCCGTAGTGCGGGTGGATCGGCGCGCCGCCGAGCGCCGGGATCGGTACGCCCTTCTTGCGCCACTCATGTGCGCCGACGAGACCGAGCAGCTCGCGCAGCGACACGACCGACGGCACGCCGCCGGGGCCGTACGCCTCCTCGCAGGCGGCACGCACGTCGGGCGCACGGCGCAACGGGATCGTGTAGTCGGCGTCGAGCGGAATCAGCAGCATCCCGAGCGTGCGGGCGCGCTGCGACTGCGCGAGACGATGCAGGTTGAATGCGTCGACGCCGGCCGCGGCTTTCGCCTTCTTCGGCTTGCGCTCGACACGGCGCGCCATCGCCTGCACGAGCTGGCGCGCGTTCTGGAAGTCGCCCTGCCAGACGAGCGCGGTGCCCTCGCACGCAAGGCGGTAGGCCGCGTCGGCAGTGAGGCGATCGTCGGCGGGCACCGCGCGCTTCGGCGGTTGCACGCCGGCTTCGGAGCGCCAGCGCACGGCATGATCGGCGCCGTCGGCGTCGGTCCAGTTGAAAACAGGGGAATCGGTCACGCGAACTCGGTTACGGTTGGCTTCAACGGCGGCGGGAATTCACCGCGCGGACCACACCATACCGCGCTTTGCCCGACCGGGCAAAACAGGCGCCGCGGCGCCTGCCCGCAAGCGTTCGCCGCGGCGCAACCGTCAATCAGGCGAGATCGAACGTTTCCGCAACGGGCGCATCGCGCTTGACGGCCGCGATGCCGTTCTCGCGTGCCTGCACGCTGCTGTACGTTTCGCTCGTGCCGATGATCTGGTGGTTGGCCGCCTTCAGATTGAACATGGGCTCGCCGTTGCGGGCGAGCTTGCGCTCGTAGCGCTCGTCGAGCGGCGCATTTTCCCGCACTGACGCGATCCCGTTTCTCGCGCCGCTTTTCTCCTCGTACCGCTCGCTCGCGAGGATGATCTCGCCGTTCGCCGACTTCAGGTGGAAGTAGTACTGACCGTTCGTGGCCTTCATGAGCTCGAATTTTGCCGCCATGGATTTCCCTTAAAAGAATGTCCGACCCTCGGACATCGGCAAGTGTAGGGGCCGCGCCGACAAAAATCGACATGCCATGGAGATAAGTGTTGAAGACCGTCAAATGGTGAATTTTGCTCACATTTGACCGACATTGAATCATGACCCGAGACGCTACCCGCCCCACCCCGGCATGGCAGGCATGCGCAGTGTGCCTGCGTCCTTGAAGTGCACGGTGCCGAGCACGCCGCCCGCGAGCCGGCCGCGCAGCGCATACGGCAGTTCGCCGCTCGCGGCCGCGCCGGGCAGGTTCCACGCCTGCCGCGCGGCGGCGAAAGCCGATACCGAAACGGGCACGTCGAGCACGGCCTCGCCGAAACGCGGCACGGTGCCCGCACGATCGCTGACGCCGCTCGCGAACGGCGTGCCGTTCAGGTCGAGCGCAACCGCGATGCCGTCGTAGTCGATCGGGGCATCGTTCGGATTCTGCACGCGCAACTTCAGGTTGAAGCGCATCTCGAGCCCCTCCCCGACGAGCGGATCGAGCCCGGCCACCGACACGCTCAGCGGCGCCCGCGTCAGCCCCGCGCAACCGCCGAGCAGCAGCACGGCGGCGAACAACATCAGCATGGCGCGCAGCGGCGCGAAACGAAACGGGGTACGTGGCATAGGAGGGCCTCCTCGCGGCGATCGGTGAACGGGTCGTCGATGCATTGTACCGAGCGTGCCGCGCCACGCCGGATTTCGTAGTTTCTGCAGCAACACAAGATCGTTAATAGATTAAAACTACGAAATCATCAGCCAGACGGAAGCGTATTAACGACTTCCAGCATTCAATGAAGCGCACAGAAATCAATAGATGCTCTTTCTAAATTTTTCGTTTCCTTTACCCAAAACCATCAAGTATATTTACGCATCCTTGGAGCAAGCCGACAAACCTTGAAGCCGCATGACGGCGAATTTACGGAACGGCAACACGCCTTCCTTCCGTCCTGCGGACTGGCCCGGCCAGCCCCGTAGGTCGTCGGTTCAAAGGGATTGCGCGCCCGCGCCGGGCGTGCGGCCCCATGTCGTGCGCGCGAAATCAATTCAGTACAACACGCGTCCGGCCATTTTGAACCGGCCAGTTAACCAATATCCGGAAATCCAGAGGGGGCAGTAAACCATGATTACCTTCACGTAGTCGGCCGCCGCTTTTTTCGAATAATCCGTCATTGCCATTTTTTCGTCGTTGATTAACGGCGAGGGGATTGCTTTGTCCGGCGTTTTCGCAGCACTGAACGATTCTTTCTACAATCGAGGTTTCAGTCATGTCGATCCATATTCGCAAGATGCGTTATCTGCCGCTCGTCGCCGCACTGGCACTCGCCGGGTGCGGCGGCGACGACGGCGGTGCGGGCTCCGCTTCCGCGCTCAGCTCCGCCGGCGCGCCGCATTCGGGCTCGTCGCCCGCCGTCACCGCGCCGCCGAGCGCATCCAACGTCGACAAGAGCGTGTCGCCTGTCGAGTTGCCGGACACCGTGGTGCCCGTGAACTACCGGCTGTGGTTCCGCCCGAACGAAGCGCTGAACGCGTTCGACGGCCGCGCCGACGTCGAAATCAAGGTGTTGAAGCCGGTCAACAACATCGTGATCGCCGGCCACCGGATCAAGTTCACGAACGGCCGCATCACGCTGCAGCCGGGCAACATCCAGCTGATCGCGACGCCGCAGGACAAGGGCGACTTCTACCAGCTGCGCCCCGTGAGCGGCACGATCTCGCCGGGCAACTATTCGCTGCACATGGAATGGTCGGGCATCATCAATTTCAAGTCGTACGACGATCCGGTCGCGAAGACGGGCGGCAGCTGCGGCGACGATCCGTATCCGGGCTGCTCGGCCGCGGAAGGCATCTTCCGCGTCGACCTGAAGGGCACCGATGGCAAGACGAGCGGCGCGATCCTGACGCAGGGCGAAACCAACCTGTCGCGCCAGTGGTTCCCCGGCTGGGACGAACCGGCCTTCCGCCCGACCTATGAAGTGACGGCCGAAGTGCCGCAGAACTGGCGCGTCGTGTCGAACGCGGCCGAGAAGCCGTCGACCAACGTCGGCGGCGGCTACAAGCTCGTGCAGTTCGACAAGACCCCGCCGATGCCGTCATACCTGCTGTTCTTCGGCGGCGGCCTGTTCGACACGTACGAGGACGACTTCACGAGCCCGCTGCCGGGCGGCAAGGGCGGCCTGCACCTGCGCGTGTTCACGCCGCCGGGCATGAGCGACTGGGCGAAGCCGGCGATGGACCGCACCAAGCAGGCGCTCGACTTCTACTACCGCTACACCGGCATCGCGCTGCCGCTGACGAAGTTCGACACGGTGGCCGCGAACGACGCGTTCAAGGATCAGAAGGACCTGAACTTCGGCGGGATGGAGAACTGGGGCTCGATTCTCGAGTTCGCCGACGACATCCTGCCGCAGCCGGGCCAGCCGATGTCGCACTACGGCAACGAGGTGCTGACGCACGAAGTCGCGCACCAGTGGTTCGGCGATCTCGTCACGGCCGACTGGTGGGACAACGTCTGGCTCAACGAGTCGTTCGCGACGTTCTTCGAGACGAAGACGACGATCCAGTTCTTCCCCAACGAGTTCAGCTGGCTCGACCAGGTGAAGAACAAGTACCGCGTGATCAATCGTGACATCGGCCCGAACGCGTTCCCGGTCGCGCCGAACTTCAACGGCTGGGCGTCGAACGACTTCGTGCTGAGCGCCAGCGCGTTCACGTACGACAAGGGCGGCCACGTGCTGAAAACGCTCGAGAACTATCTCGGCGAGCAGACGCTGCGCCGCGGCCTGCAGCAGTACCTGGTCGACTACTCGTTCGGCAACGGTACGCCGAAGCGCCTGTGGGATGCGCTGTCGAAGGAAAGCGGCCAGTCGATCGGCGCGATCGGCGACAGCTACGTGCGCCAGACCGGCGTGCCGCTGATCTCGCTCGACACGCAGTGCGACCTGACGAAGAACCAGACGGTCGTCACGCTGAAACAGCAGCCGTTCCCGAACAAGAACGCGTATCCGGGCGTGCAGTGGACGGTGCCGATCACGCTCGCGTACGGCCAGGGTCTCGCGAAACGCACGACGCTCGCGCTGAAGGACACGCAGACGCAGACGCGGATCGACGGCTGCACGGGCGTAGTCGCCGACCCGAGCGGTCTCGACTACTACGTCGTGAACTACAGCGACGCGGCCTGGAGCGGGCTGCTCACGCAGGTCAACGGCTCGACCGATCCGGTGCTGCTGGCGAACCTGAAGAGCGAAGCCGCGCTGCTCGTCGCGAACAACCTCGCGCCGGCCTCGCGCTCGACGTCGATCGGCTCGGTCGCTTCGCCGGCCGCGATGAAGCTGCGCCAGACGCCGACCTTCGGCGGCGTCGAGCTGACGACGAAGGAACGCCCGGCACTGCACTACCAGGGCGTCTTCAAGCCGCGCAAGGTAGTGACGCAGTAACGGTGCGCAGCCGGCCGGCGCCGCGCAGCCTGCGGCGCCGGCCGGCGTACCGGCTTCTCCGACCTTTGACGGGCCTCGCGTGCGAGGCCCTTTTTTCTTGCGGCCGGCGCCCGCTTGCCGTCACGCCCACGCGGCATCCCACGCCGGCTGCGCGAACCACGTCGCGAGGAACGCGACGAGTTTCGACGTCCGGGCGCTGCCGCGCGCCTGCTGGCGCAGCACGTGAATCGTCGCCGGTTCGGGTGCTGCCGCATACTGCGGCAGCACCGCGCGCAACCGGCCGTCGCGCAGCGCGTCCCCCGCGAGCCAGGTCGGCAGGTGCGCGAGACCGAGCCCGTCGAGCGCCGCCTCGAGCAACGCCTCCGAATGATTGCTGCGAAACCGCGGCTGCGCCGGCACGTGGCGACGCTCGCCGAAGCGCCACGCGCCCGGCGGCGGCGCGCCGTGCCACGCGAGACAGTCGTGGGCGGCGAGCGCATCCGGCGATGCGGGCTCGCCGCGCCGCGCGAGATAGGCCTCGCTCGCGCACAGCACGCGCCGCTGCGGCGCCAGCACGGTCGCGACCAGGCGCGTGTCCTCGAGCGGACCGATGCGTACCGCGAGGTCGGCGTCGGAACCGAGCCGCGCGCCCTGCAGGTCGACCATGCTGTCGGTCAGCACCAGGTCGACCTGCAGCGCCGGATGACGCTGCATGAACGCGGCCAGCGCGGCCATCAGGTGCCGCCGGCCGAACGGCGCCGGACAGTCGACGCGCAGCAGCCCGCTCGGCTCGTCGTGCTGGCTGTGCAGGTCTTCCTGCAGGCCGCGCAGTTCGGCCAGCATCCGCGTCGCGCGCCCGTACAGCAGCTGCCCGGCCTCGGTCGGCCGCAGCGCGTGCGTGGTGCGATGCAGGAGGCGGATGCCGAGCTGCGCCTCCAGGCGGTCGACGCGCCGCGTGACCGACGACGCGGCGACGCCGAGCCGGCGCGCGGCCGCCGAGAAGCTCTGTTGATCGACCACGTCGACGAACAGCGCGAGATGCGGGGAAAGGAAGTCGTCCATGCGGGGCCTTCGGATTTGGCTATGCGTTTATCGCAAAACAATCATCCGCCTTTGCATGTTTCCGCGTCAAATCGCGCCGACTAGACTGCACGCATCCTTTTCATCCGCTGCACGCGCCGGCCCGCCGGGCCGCACGGCAGCCATCCGTCACGGAGATCATCATGCGCAGCATCCGCTTCGACGCCCCCGCCGCCGACATCGAGTCGCTCGACGCGCGCGTCCGGGAAATCGACACGCCCGTCCCGGCCGACGGCCAGATGCTGGTCGAGGTGCGCGCGGCCGGCGTGAACCCGAGCGACGTGAAGGCCGCGCTCGGCCGCATGCCGCACGCGGTGTGGCCGCGCACGCCCGGGCGCGACTGGGCCGGCATCGTGCGCAGCGGCCCGGACGGCTGGATCGGCGCGCCGGTGTGGGGCTCGGGCGGCGATCTCGGCGTCGGGCGCAACGGCTCGCACGCGCAATGGCTCGTGCTCGATGCGGCACAGGTGCGCCGCAAGCCGGCCGTGCTGACGCTCGACGAAGCGGCCGGCGTCGGCGTGCCGTTCGTCACCGCGTACGAAGGCTTGCGCCGGGCCGGCATGCCGGCGGCCGGCGACGTCGTGCTCGTGTTCGGCGCGAACGGCAAGGTCGGCCAGGCCGCGATCCAGCTCGCGAGTGCGCACGGCGCGACCGTGATCGGCGTCGAGCGCAGCGCCGGCGGCTATCGCGGCCACGCGTCGGGCGAAGTGCACATGATCGACGCGTCGAAGGAACCGGTGGCTGACGCAGTGCGCGCGGCGACCGGCGGCCACGGCGCGGACATCGTCTACAACACGGTGGGCAGCCCGTATTTCGAAGCCGCGAACGCGTCGATGGCGATCGGCGCGCGGCAGATCTTCATCTCGACGATCGACCGCAGCGTGCCGTTCGACATCTTCGCGTTCTATCGCGGCCAGCATACGTTCGTGGGCATCGATTCGCTGCAGCTCGGCGGCGCGGCGGTCGCGCAGATCCTCGACACGCTCGCGCCCGGCTTCGGCAACGGCACGCTGCGCCCGTTCCCGATCGGCGACGACTACGTGTACCCGCTCGAGCGCGCGCACGACGCGTACCGCGCGGTGCTGGCCGGTGCGCGCGAGCGCGTGATCCTCAAGCCCTGACGCCGGACCACACGGGAGACCGCCATGATGGATTACGTGACTTCGCTCGCAGTGGGCCTCGGCGTCGGCGTGCTGTATGCGCTGCTGCACGTGCGCTCGCCGGCCCCGCCGCTCGTCGCGCTCGTCGGCCTGCTCGGGATGGTGATCGGCGAGCGCGCGATCGCGCTCCTGCGTTGACGGGCCGCCGCGGCTGCCGCGGCCGCGCTAGCGGTCGTCGCGACGGCGGAACGCCCACCATGCGGCGAGCGCGGTGAAGCCCGCGACGAGCAGCACCATCAGCCAGAAGCCGTGCTTGTTTTCGGAAAACGGCACGCCGCCGACGTTCATCCCAAAGAAGCCCGCGACGATGTTGATCGGCAATGCGATCACGGTCACGAGCGTCAGCGTGAACAGCGTCCGGTTGTTCTGTTCGTCGAGGCGCGAGCCGATCTCTTCCTGCAACAGCTTGATCCGCTCGTTGAGCCCCGCCAGGTCGGCGAGCACCAGCGAGAACTCCTCGGTCGATTCGCGCAGCTCCTGCACGTCTTCCAGGTGCAGCCACGCGGGCGGCTTCGCGAGCAGCCGGAAGATCGAACCGGGTTCCGGCGCGAGCATGCGCTGCAGGCGCGTCAGCGTGCGGCGCATCGCCCCGAGCTCGATGCGGCTCGACGTGAGCCGCTGCGACAGGAAGCGATCCTCGATGCGGTCGACGTCGACGCTCGTGCGCCGCATGATCTGGATCAGCAGGTCGGCCTGGTCGCGCAGCAGGTGCACGAGCAGTTCCGCGGGCGACCTGAACTGCTCGCCGTCGCGCACGCACGCGCGCAGCGTGTCGACCGAGCGCAGCGGCTTGAGCCGCGCGGTCACCATGATGCGCTGCTCGACGTGGACGAACAGCGTCGCGATTTCCGACGGCGTCAGCTCGAGATTGAACATCACGTCGTTGACGATCGCGCGCAGCGCGCCGTCTTCCTGCTCGATGCGGGTCGAACGCGACCCTTCGTGGAGAAACTCGAAGAAACTGTCGGGCAGCCCGAGATGGGTGCGCATCCAGCGCTCGCTCGCGCCATGTGCGAGATTGAAGTGCAGCCAGACGAAATCGCCCGACGCGCCCGCATCGTGCGCACGGCACGTGCGCAGCCACGCGGCGGCCGCGTCGGCATCGAGCGTCGCGCCGGAGCCGTCCGGAACGAAGCGGAAGCCGCACACCATGCCGGACGTATCGGCGCCGTAAGTCTGTACGATCAGGTCCATCGTGTCGAAGGTCGTGCGGCGCGCGACGCGCCGCACATCGCAGGTCGCGGGCCCGCGCCGGGAAAAGAAAGGAGACGTATGCCCGACGCGCGTGACGCGCGCATGACAGCATCGTGCCGCATCATACCGGCAGCCTCCTCGCCCCCAAAGCAACGCGCCGCCCAACGGGCGGCGCGGACCATGCATGGCGGCAGGTGCAAGACGCGTTACTGCCGCGTCTCCGACTGCGCGGCGCTCGGGCACGCGGGGTCCTTGCCCCAGTGGCCGTCACACACGCGCCAGCGGCACAGCTGGTCTTCGAAGAAACCGCGTTCCGAACATTCCTTCACGCGCGACGACAGCGAGCCGGTCGTCGCCGCCGTCTTGGTCGGCACGACCTGCCCCTTCTGCGCGGCGAGTTTCTTGTCGGCCGGCTTCGTGCGCGCGACGAGCGCCGCGAGCAGATCGGCATCCGGATCGTCCTTGGCCGCTTTCGCGGTACGGGTCGACGTCGCGTCGCGGCGCTTCTTCGCCTGCGCGAGCTCCGCCTCTTGTTCCTTCCGATGCTTGCGGGCCTCGGCCTTTGATTCGGCCTTCGTGTCGGCCTTGCCGTGCGCCGCGACCTTCGTGTTCTTCGCGGCATCGGCCTTCGCAGCCTTGGTCGTCGCGACGGCGGCGGCCGTGGCGGCTGCGGCTGCACCGGCGGTGGCTGCGCCCGATGCGTCGGCGGCGCCGTTGGCCAGTGCGCGCGACAGGCGGCTGCCGTCCGCGGCGGACGCGGCCGGTGCGGATGCAACGGTCTGGGAAGCCGAATCGTCGTTGACGATCGTGGCCGGTTGGACGGCGGGCGCCGCGGATGCACCATTCTGCGCGACCTGCGCGGCGGCGCTGCTGGCCGGTACGGCCTTGGCCGGCGCGGCTGCGGCGGGCTCGGCGGCGGCCGTCGCGGCGACGACCTGCTCGCCCGAGTGCTGCTGCATGCGCCACGCGCCCCAGCCGCCGACGGCGACCACCAGTGCGACGACAGCGGCGATCGGCGCCTTCAGCGAACGGCGCGGCGGTTCGGCGGGCGGCGTGACACGGCCTTCCAGATTCGCGAGAATGCGCGACTGCTGAGGTCCTCCCTCGCCTGCCGGTTTCGTATCGGACAGCAGGCTGGGCGGAGTTTTCGAATTTGAATTTTCCGGCGCACTCATTCAGCGTCTCATTGAATCCTGGTTTAATTCACCGCGATAATATAGCCCGGCCTCTCGAAGCAGCCTGATTCTAAGAGCAAGCATTGCAAAACACAATCAATTCCAATTTCCGGGGATTTCTTTGATTGCCGTCGCACTCGTCGCCTATTTCGCCCTTGCCGTAGCGGTCGCGGCACTGTTGCTTTTACCGGGTATCCGCGCGACCGTTTTCGAATCCGTCGCCCAGTTTCACGGCCGTCTTACGCGCCGTGCGAACGATCGCGCCGCGCGTACGCGGAGTCAGATTGTTAAATCGGCAAGCGCGACGCGCGGCGCATTAAACGATGTGCAAAATTTACTGGTTCGCCGGCGCTTGATGATTATGGTATCGGCAGGTATTCTTGCGACGCCGCCATTGGTCGCCATTGCATTACGCGGCCGGCAATTGTTCCAGTACGACGACACGGCGCGCGTGCCCGACGAGAAGATCGCCGCGCTGCTGCAGGGCGAGCAGCTCGTGCCGCCGCCGCCGCTGCCGCCGGAAGTCTTCGCCACCAAGGAAGTCGAGCAGATACGCCCGGCGCTGAAGGATGCGAGCCGCGACTGGAACCTGCTGGACCCGGATTTCCGTACGCGTTTGCTGCTGGTCTACAAGATCATGCACGAACAGCACGGTTATGAAATGGCGCTGCTGGAAGGGTACCGAAGCCCGGAACGGCAGAACCGGCTGGCGCAAATGGGCGGCAACGTGACCAACGCGGCAGCCTTCCAGAGTTATCACCAATTCGGGTTGGCGGCCGACAACGCATTCCTGCGCGACGGCAAGCTGGTCATTTCCGAGAAAGATCCCTGGGCGATGCGCGGCTACCAGTTGTACGGCCAGGTCGCCGAAGAAGTCGGACTGACCTGGGGCGGCCGATGGAAAATGATGGATCTCGGGCACGTGGAATACCATAAACCCGGTTTTAAACTGGGACGCGGCAGCTAGCCAGGGCTGCCGGACAGGAAATAATGAGGGCGGCATGGGGCTTCTTAATATCGCGGCAGGAAACGATATGGGCGACACAAAACATCGGGCATTCCGGTGCGCGATTTTTTCCGGCCGCCGCTTCCGTTTTAAATCTCACAGCGTCCTTTCATTAATGCGCGCGCCTTCTCCGATGCCGCGGGCGCATTGATGCCAGCCCCCTTCATCCCGTTTGACAGCATGGCGACACATCGCGGCGCCACCCTTGCCGCTCGGCGCGCCTGCGTCGCCTCACCGAATCGCACCGGAACCTGAACGTCCTATGCAACGCATCCTCAACGTGCTGACTCATCCGCGTACGCTCTCGATTGTCGGGATCGTCGCGCTAGCGGCGATCCTCTTCATCGTCGCCGACATGCTGCAGCTGCCGCTCCTGTGGGCGGCGATCGCGTTCGCGGCGATCCTCGCGCTGTGGCTCGTCGTCGCGCTGTGGCGCCGCTGGCGCGTGAAGCGCGCGAACCAGCAGCTCGGCCAGGTGCTCGAAGAGCAGGCGGAAACCGGCAAGATCACCGCGCCCGCCGCCGCCGCGCTCGCGCCCGATTCGAAGACCGCCGACCTCGACGTGCTCCGCACGCGCCTGTCGGATGCGGTGAAGACGATCAAGACCTCGAAGATCGGCCAGGTGTCGGGCGGCTCCGCGCTGTACGAACTGCCGTGGTACATCGTGATCGGCAACCCGGCCGCGGGCAAGAGCAGCGCCGTGCTCAACTCCGGCCTGCAATTTCCGTTCGCGGACAAGAACAGCGCCGTGATCCACGGCATCGGCGGCACGCGTAACTGCGACTGGTTCTTCACGACCGAAGGCATCCTGCTCGACACGGCCGGCCGCTACTCGGTGCACGAGGAAGACCGCAGCGAGTGGCTCGGCTTCCTCGGCCTGCTCAAGCGCTATCGCCCGAAGGCACCGATCAACGGCATCATCGTCACCGCGAGCATCGCCGAACTCACCGGCAACCGCCCCGAGTTCGCGATCAACCTCGCGAAAAACCTCCGTCAGCGCGTTCAGGAGCTGACCGAAAAGCTGGAAGTGTTCGCGCCGGTCTACGTGATGTTCACGAAGGCCGACCTGATCACCGGCTTCACCGAGTTCTTCAGCAGCAGCGACAAGCACGAGTACGACCGCGTGTGGGGCGCCACCCTGCCCTACGAGCCCGACGACAAGCGTGACGTCGTCGCACAGTTCGACACGCACTTCGAGGAGCTGTACGAAGGGCTGAAGGAAATCAGCGTCGCGCAGCTGTCGCTGTCGCGCGGCAACCAGCTGTCGCCGGGCCAGTTGAGCTTTCCGCTCGAATTCTCGACGATCAAGCCGTCGCTGCGCGCGTTCCTCGCGACGCTGTTCGAGAACAACCCGTTCCAGTACAAGCCGATCTTCCGCGGCTTCTACTTCACCAGCGCACTGCAGGAAGGCGAAACCAACAGCGCGGCCGCGCAGCGCATCGCGCACCGCTTCGGCCTTGACGGAAACGCACTGCCGAAGCCGCACAGCGCGTTCTCGAAGAACGGCTTCTTCCTGCGCGACCTGTTCTCGAAGGTGATCTTCGCCGACCGCCAGACGGTGCGCCAGTTCGCGAGCCCGACCAAGACGCGGCTGCGCTACGCGACCTTCTTCGGCTTCGTCGCGGCGCTCGCGCTCGCGCTCGGCGGCTGGACCTGGTCGACGATCGGCAACCAGCAGCTCGTGTCGAACGTGCAGGCCGACCTCGACAACGTCACGCGCCTGCAGCAGGGCCGCAACGACCTGCAGTCGCGCCTGCAGGCGATGGACATCCTCGAGGACCGGATCGAACAGCTCGAGCAGTTCCGCCGCGACAAGCCGCTGTCGGTGTCGCTCGGCCTGTACCAGGGCGACCGTCTCGAGCAGCACCTGCTGACCGAGTACTACAACGGCGTGCGCCAGATCCTGCTGGCCCCCGTGTCGCAGAACCTCGCGTCGTTCATGAAGGACGTGAACGCGCACCCCGAGCAGCTCGTGCCGATGACGCGCCCGCCCGAATCAGGCGCCGTGCAGGGTGGCGCGATTCCGGTCTCGACCAACGCGGCAGGCGCCGCGCCGCAGGCCGGCGCCGCACTGGCCGCGTCCGGCACGGCGCCGGCCGCCGCCCCGCAACAGGCTGCCGCACCGCAGGGCGGCCTCTACAGCGACGCGTCGCCGACCAACGTCCAGGACGCGTACAACGCGCTGAAGACGTACCTGATGCTGTCCGACAAGCGTCACGTCGAGCAGGCGCACCTGACCGACCAGCTCGCCCGCTTCTGGCGCGGCTGGCTCGAGACGAATCGCGGCAACATGCCGCGTGACGAGATGATCAAGAGCGCCGAGCGCATGATCTCGTTCTACCTGTCCCGCGTGAACGACAACGACTGGCCGATGATCGACGCGAACCTCGCGCTCGTCGACCAGACCCGCGAGAACCTGCGCCGCGTCGTGCGCGGCATGCCGGCCCGCCAGCGCGTCTACGAGGAAATCAAGGCACGCGCGTCGACCCGCTTCGCGCCGATGACCATCGCGCGCATCGTCGGCGACGGCAACCAGTCGCTCGTGGCCGGCAGCTATGCGATTCCGGGCACGTTCACGCGCGAAGCGTGGTTCGACTACGTGCAGCCGGCGATCCGCGACGCGGCGACCAAGGAGCTGCAGGCGAAGGACTGGGTGCTGAACACGTCGACGCAGGACGACCTGACGCTCGAGGGCAGCCCCGAGCAGATCCAGAAGACGCTCGTCGGCATGTACAAGACCGAGTACGCGCAGCACTGGCAGAAGTTCATGCAGGGCATCGCGGTGCAGGGCTTCAGCAGCTTCGGCCAGGCCGTCGACGGGATGAACCGCCTCGGCGACCCGCAGGATTCGCCGATCCGCAAGATCCTCGAGACCGCGTACGACCAGACCTCGTGGGACAACCCGTCGCTCGCGAACGTGGCGATCAAGAAGGCGCAGACGGGCGTCGTGAACTGGGTCAAGCAGCTGTTCACGCGCTCGCAGGCCGGCCAGGTGGCGGCCGCCAACATCGACATCAACGGCAATCCGGCCGAGGTGCCGATGGGTCCGATCGGCCAGGAGTTCATCGGGCTCGCGCGGATCGTCGCGACGCATGACGGCACGTCGATGCTCAAGGGCTACATGGATTCGCTGTCGAAGGTCCGTACCCGCTTCAACGTGATCAAGAACCAGGGCGACCCGGGCCCGGGCGCGCGCCAGCTGATGCAGCAGACGCTCGACGGCAACGGTTCGGAACTCGCCGATTCGCTGAAGCTCGTCGACGAGCAGATGCTGACGGGCCTCACCGACTCGCAACGCAAGTCGCTGCGTCCGCTGCTCGTGCGGCCGCTGATGCAGGCGTTCGCGGTCGTGATCCAGCCGGCCAGCGCCGAAGTCAACAAGGTGTGGAACGCGCAGGTCTACCAGCCGTTCCAGAACTCGCTCGCGACGAAGTACCCGTTCGCGGCGAGCGCGAAGGTCGAGGCTGGCGCCGGCGAGATCGCCCAGGTGTTCGGTCCGGACGGCTCGATCGCGAAGTTCGTCGGCACGACGCTCGGGCCGCTCGCGGTGCGCCGCGGCGACACGCTCGCCGCCCGCACGTGGGGCGACATGGGCATCGGCCTCACGCCGGACTTCACGAACGGCTTCGCACGCTGGGTCGCACCGCTCGCGGGCGGTGCCGCCGGCAGCGCGGCCGCGTCGTCCGAGCCGCAGACCGTGTTCCAGATCCTGCCGCAGCCGAGCACGGGTACGACGGAATACACGATCGCGATCGACGGCCAGCAACTGCGCTACCGCAACACGCCGCCGCAGTGGACCAACTTCGTGTGGCCGAACCCGCAGGGCTCGCCGGGCGCGACGCTGTCCGCGACGACCTTCGACGGCCGCACGGTGCAGCTCGTCAACGAGCCGGGCCGCTACGGTCTCGAGAAGCTGATCAACTCGGCGCAGCGCAAGCGCCGCCCGGACGGCACCTTCGACCTCACGTGGGCGCAGGGCAGCGTAAACGTGTCGGTGACGATGCGCATCATCAGCACGTCGCAACCGTCCAGCGGCGGCGGTGACCAGCCGCAGCAGCAGAGCCTGCGCGGCCTGCAGCTGCCGTCGTCGGTCGCCGACGCGAGCACCGGCGCCGCGCAGAATGCAACCCAGTCCGCCGGCACGGGCACGCCGGCCGCGGCGCCGGCCGTCGCGGCCGCCAACGCAACGAATGCACAGGGGGCGCAATGACGCAAACCGTTCAGGCGCAAATCGCCTACTTCGGCAAGATTCCGTCGCGCGGCGACTTCGTCAAGAGCGCACACAATCCGCAGCTGCTGCAGACGCTCGACCACTGGATCGCGCAGGCGCTGGAGCTGCTCGCGGAAGATCCGCGCTGGAAGATCGTCTACGAGGATGCGAAGCCGATGCATTTCGCGTTCCTCGGCTCGCGCAGCAAGCTCGCGATCGCGGGCCACATGGTCGCGAGCCACGACGTGTCGATGCGCCGCTTCCCGTTTCTCGGAGCAACCGCGCTCGAGGTAGACCGGCCGATCGCGTTCCTCGCGCGCAGCCCGCTCGCGTTCGCACGGCTGTGGTCGCGCGTCGCCACGCAGATCCCGCCGCTGCTCGGCAAGGACGAACCGCCCGGCGCGCTGCAGGCGCTCGGCGACACGCAGGTGCCGATCGACGTCGGCGGCCCCGGCACGTCACATGACGGCACCTTCAACGATTTCGTCGAACATCAGTCGCTGTACGGCCTCCAGCAGATGCTGCTCGAAAGCGGCCATCCTGTGCGGCTGCGCGGCGCGATGCTCGCGCTCGGCTCGCTGCTGCGGCCGGTGATGCAGAGCGGCTCGTCGCACATCGAACGCGGCCTCACGCTGCCGCTGCCGGTCGATCCGTTCTACCGCAGCCTCGTCGCCGCGTTCTGGCTCGAATTGATCGCGCCGTTCGTTGCGCAGGCCGACTTCGAGCTCGCGATCTTCATCGGCACGATCGCCGAGCGCGAACGGCTCATCATCGGCTTCAACGGCGCGTCGGCCAAGACGCTGCTGAGCGTGGTCGACCCGCAGACCTACGCCGCCCACAACATCGACATCGACGATCCCGAGTGGATCGACGCCCATGCGCAAAACGATCAGCAGATCAGCAAGCTCGTCAGCTACCTCGACCAACCGCAACTCTCGCTGCGCGTCGCCATCGACGCGTTCCGCGAAGCGTTCATCGGAGGCTGACGGGATGCATCGCACGATTCACGCCCGGCGCACCCGCTTTTCGGTCGCCCTCTCGCCCGCCCTCGCCGCGCTCTTCGCCGCCGGCCTCGTCGCCAGCAGCGCGGCTTTCGCGCAGAACACCGGCGCGACCGTCACGCCGGTCGGCAACGGCACGGTCGCGACGACCGCGCTGCCGTCGTCGAACCCGAACGCCGGCGCCGCATCCGGCACGGTGGTGCACGGCACCGCCGGCACGATCACGCCGCCGCCCGCGAACGCGACGCCCGGCCAGGTCGTCGCCGGCGGCAAGGTGCCCGACGAGGCGACCAAGGCCGCCGTGCTGCAGAAGCTGCGCGATACCTACGGCGCGACGAACGTCGTCGACCAGATCGAGGTCGGCGACGTCGCGACGCCGCCGAACTGGAGCGCCAACGTGCAGAAGCTGCTCGGCGCGCAGCTCAAGCAGATCAGCAAGGGCCAGTTGAAGATCAACGGCACGCAGATCGAGATGAAGGGCGAGGTGCACAACGAGGCGCAGCGCCAACAGCTCGCGAGCGACATGGCGAACACGCTGAACCCGACGTATACGATCAAGAACGGGCTGCGCGTGTCGGCATCCGAGCAGGGCGTGCTCGACCAGACGCTCGCGAACCGGACGATCGAGTTCGAGACCGGCAGCGCGACGCTGACGCCGCAGGGCCGGCTGATCCTCGACCAGATGGCGGCCGCGCTCGCGAAGATGCAGAACCGCACGGTCGACATCATCGGCCACACCGACAACTCGGGGAACCGGACGTCGAACATCGCGCTGAGCCAGGCGCGCGCGGACGCGGTGAAGGGTTACCTGATCACGAAGAGCATTCCGCCGCAGCAGATGACGACGACGGGAGTGGGCCCGGATCAGCCTATTGCGCCGAATGATACGGCCGATGGGCGGGCGAGGAACCGGCGGATCGAGTTTCGGGTGGGGCAGTAACAGCAGATCGGCCGGCCGTTCCGTGGCGGCGCGGCACCCGACGGGTGGCGGCAGCAATGCGCCACCCGTTTTGCGCTTACGACTGCTCGTCCGGCCGCACGCCCAGCAGTTCGCGAATATGCGACAGCGAGCCGTCGTCCTTCACGACGCTCTCCAGCCACTTGTGCAGCGGCATGTCTGCCCATTCGGCCGCCTTGTCGGCGAGATACGCGACCGGGCTGTGCGGCTCGGTCTGGCGGAAATAACGTGCGACCGCACGCAACTGGTCGACGGCCTGCGCGCGGTTCTGGATGCCGGCGATCATCTGCGTCACCGGGGGACGCGAAGCGGTCTGCTGCTGCACATGAGTCTCCTCGGTCTGGATCGGATTGCCGAAAACCGGCTCGATGCGCTCGGACTGCGCCTGCGGCGCCGCTTGCGTGTGCGGTGCGCTGCCCGTATAGCCCTGCTCGCGCGCAAAGCGCTCGGCGAGCCGGTACACGGTCTCGAACGCGTCGCGCGCCTGCCGGAAGCTCGGCGCCGAATCGCCCGCGCGCTCGACGAGCCGCTCCTCGAACGCATCGAGCGCGAATTCGAACGCCTTCAGGTTCGCCAGCAGCGTCGTGTAGAACGCGATCGGCGTCACGCGCCGCGACGAATCGATCTGGTCGAGCGACGGCTTGCCGCGCGCGATCTCGTCCGCGTGATCGGGGTCGCGCTTGATCGACTGCGCGACGTGCTGCGCCACTTCCCAGTCGAGCGTGCTGAACGCGTTCGACGCACCGTCCGTCATCGGCACCGCGCGCAGCAGCTCGGCCGTGCGACCGGAGAGCCACGCGACGTTGCCGAGCCGGTATTCGGTGTCCTCGCCTTCGGGCAGCGGGTGCACGGTGTCCCAGAACTCGCGGCACAGGCCCTCGAGCAGCGCATAGCCTTCGGTGAGGCCGGTGATGCCGTCCTCGAGCGCGAGCGCCTCGGTCAGCCACACGCCGAGCCGCAAGTCCTTCGTGCGCGTGCGCAGCAGCTCGCCCGCCTGGTCGACGACGAAGCCCCAGTCGGCCTCCTTGATCTCGGTCACCCATTCGCCCTGGTCGAGCGTCGGATCGTCGTAGCGCCGCGCGTCCTGGATCGCGTCGAATTCGTTCGAAAACAGCAGGTCGTCGCCGCTGGGCGACGCGTCGCTGATCGGCGTCAGCAGCTCGGGGAGATTGATCGGCATGGTTCAGTGAATCCGTTGATGCATGAGATGTCGCGTGCGGGGGCTCATTCGACCGTATAGGCGAATTCGCCGGCCTCGTCCGCACGCACCGCGATGCGCGCGATGGCTTCGCCGTCGGCGATCCGGCCGAGCACGTGGCCCGCGATCTCCGGCAGCAGCGTGCCGTTCAGGATATGGTCGACGTTGCGGGCGCCCGAGTCGACCTCGGTGCAGCGCGCGAGCACCGCCTCGACGAGCGACTCGTCCCATTCGAACGCGGCCTTGTGGTTCGCCTCGATCCGGCGGCGGATGCGCTCGAGCTTCAACTCGATGATCTCGACCAGCACGTCGTCGGAAATCGGGTAGTAGGGCACGACCTTCATGCGCCCGAGGAACGCAGGCTTGAACGTCTTGTACAGCTGCGGACGCAGCGTCTCGGCGAGCGTGTCCGGATCGGGCAGCTCGTCGGCCGGCTTGTTCAGGCAGGCCTGCATCACCGCGGCCGACCCGACGTTCGACGTCAGGATGATCAGCGTGTTGCGGAAGTCGATCTCGCGCCCTTCCGCGTCGTCCATCGCGCCCTTGTCGAACACCTGGAAGAACATCTCGAGCACGTCGGGGTGCGCCTTCTCGACCTCGTCGAGCAGCACGACCGAATACGGGTTGCGGCGCACGGCCTCGGTCAGCACGCCGCCTTCGCCGTAGCCGACGTAGCCGGGGGGCGAGCCTTTCAGGCCCGACACGCTGTGCGCTTCCTGGTACTCGCTCATGTTGATCGTGACCATCTTGCGCTCGCCGCCGTAAAGGATGTCGGCCAGCGCCAGCGCCGTTTCGGTCTTGCCGACGCCCGACGGCCCGACGAACATGAACACGCCGCGCGGCTTGTTCGGATCCTCGAGGTTCGCGGTCGCGGTGCGCACGCGCTGCGCGATCGCCTCCAGCGCATGGTCCTGGCCGATCACGCGCGCGGCGAGCAGCGGCTGCAGGTTCAGCACGGTGTCGATTTCGTCCTTCACCATCCGGCCGAGCGGAATGCCCGTCCACGCGGCGACGATCTCGGCGACGACGTGGCCGTCGACCTGCAGCGGCACCATCGGCTCGCCGCCCTGCAGCGCATGCAGCGCCGCCACGCGTTTGGAAAGCTTGTCGCGGGTGGCCTGCACGTCGACCGACTGGCCGTCTTCCGACGGGCCGCGCGCCTTGTCGAGCGTGTCGCGCAGTTCGGTGATCTCGGCGACGATCGCACGCTCGGCTTCGTAGCGTTCTTCATCCTTCGCCAGTTGTTCGAGCGCCGTGTCGCGCGCACCGCGCAGCTCGCCGAGCCGCTCGTCGTGCGGCGCGCCGCCCGCTGCCTCGCGCTCCAGCGACGCGATTTCCGCATCGATCCGCTCGATCCGCTTCTTCGTGTCGTCGATCGCGGCCGGCGTCGCGCTGTGCGCGAGCGCGACCTTCGCGCACGCGGTGTCGAGCACGCTGATCGCCTTGTCGGGCAGCTGGCGGCCGCTGATGTAGCGGTGCGACAGGCGCACGGCCTCGGTGATCGCATCGTCGAGGATCCGCACGTTGAAGTGCTTCTCCATCAGGCCCGACATCCCGCGCAGCATCGCGGCCGCGAGCGGCTCGCTCGGCTCCTCGACCTTCACGACCTGGAAGCGCCGCGCGAGCGCCGCGTCCTTCTCGAAGTACTTCTTGTATTCGCTCCACGTCGTCGCGGCGATCGTGCGCAGCTCGCCGCGCGCCAGCGCCGGCTTCAGCAGGTTCGCCGCGTCGTTCTGGCCGGCCTGGCCGCCCGCGCCGATGATCGTATGCGCCTCGTCGATGAACAGGATGATCGGATGCGCACTCTTCTTCACTTCGTCGATCACGCTCTTCAGGCGGTTCTCGAACTCGCCCTTCACGCTCGCGCCGGCCTGCAGCAGCCCCATGTCGAGCACGTGCAGCGCCACACCGCGCAGCGGCGGCGGGACATCGTCGGCCGCGATCCGCAGCGCGAGCCCTTCGACGACCGCGGTTTTGCCGACGCCGGCCTCGCCGGTCATGATCGGGTTGTTCTGGCGGCGGCGCATCAGGATGTCGATCGCCTGGCGGATCTCCGCTTCGCGGCCGATCACCGGATCGATCTTGCCGTCGCGCGCGCGCTGCGTGAGGTTGGTCGTGTACGTATCGAGCGCGGGCGTCTTCGACGGGCCGGCCGCGGGTGCCGCACCGTCGGCGGCCGGCGCCGCACCGCCGTCGTCCGCATTGGACTGGCGCGGCTCGGCCTCGCTCGACCCGGCCATGACCTCGTCGAACTTGTGCTTCAGGTCCGTCACGTTCACTTCCGCGAACTGCGACGACATCCGCTGCGCGAACTGCGCGAGATCCGGCGCGGTCAACAGCGCGAGCAGCAGGTGCCCCGAACGGATGCGGCCGAGCTGCGAATCGAGCGATGCGATCAGCCACGCCTGCTCGAACAGCGCGATCAGGTGCACGGAGAACACCGGCGTACGCGTGTTGCCGGTCTTCAGGCGCGTGAGCTCGCGCTCGAGATCGGCACGCAGCGCGTGCGGATCGACACGGCTCGCGCGCAGCGCGAGCGGCAGGTCGCCGGCCGGCTCCTCGAGCAGCGCGAGGAACAGGTGCTCCAGATCGACCTCGTAATGGCCGCGCGCCAGGCACGCGCTTGCCGCACGCTCGGTCGCGTGCCGGCACAGCGGGTTCAGTTTGGTGATCAGGGTCTTCAGAGGCGTGCTCATGGCGTCGATCTCAGGTTCGATTGCGTGTTGTTGTCGTTCGGAATCAGTGAATCACGTGCAGTTCGTAGCGTGCGTCGGAGCGGTCCTCGGGCGCGTCGCGCGTGCAGAGGAACGCATCCCAGCCGAGCCGCGAGCCCGCGCCGAGCACGCTGGCGCCGACCTCGGTGCGCTTCAGCACGAGCTTCACCTCGTACTCGAGCGTGACGCCCGCGAGCAGCGTCAGCATCCGCTCGAGCGCGATGGCCTGCGCGCCGCCGGGCAGGAATGCCTCGTAGTCGCGCTTGGACAGCGGGCCGACGACGATCCGTGCACGCATGTCGCGCTGCCAGACGCGTTCGCCGACGAGCGCCGTCGCGCCGAGCACCGCGTTGACTTCGCCGAGCACGCTCAGCTGGTCGGGCGGCACGTCGTACCACTTGCCGACGAACTGGTCGATCTTCACCGGCACGCGGAAGTAGTCGGACAGCGCGCGCTGCAGGTACGCGGCCGACATCGGCCGGTGCCGCGCGGCCAGCGCGTAGCCGGCGACGGCCTCGTCGAGCACGCCGCCCGAGCCGGCGGCAAGGCTGTCGCGCACCTCGTCGCTCGGCACCCCCGCGATCGCGAGCAGCAGTGGCAGATAGCGCTCGTCGCGGTCGAGTTCGTAATGGAACGGCAGCCGGTATTTCTTCCACGCCGCGTAGAACAGCGCGGTCGCACGGTTCGAGAACACGTCGAAGAACGCACGCGCCGCGTGATCACGCCGCAGGTGCTCGCGCGCGACGATCTGCTCGGTGTAATGCAGCGGCAGCGCGCCCTGCCCGCCGAGCAGCCCGAAGAACGCTGGCGTCAGCTCGACGTGGCCGAGCTCGCCGGCCGCGAGCGCGGCGCCGCGCTGCTCGTCCGAATCGAGCAGCGTGCCGTCGTCGTCGAACGAACGCACGCGTTCGATCTCGCTCGGCGGAAAGCCGAGCGACAGCGTGTTGCGGAATTCGATGCGCTGCGCGACCACGTCGCCCTGCCGCCACGCGCCGGGCGCGTCCGACGCCTGCCGCGCGAACAGCCCTTCGAGCACGCGCACCGCCTGGAAGAACTCGAAGCGGTGCGGCTCGTCGAGCAGCGCGTCGACTACGCCAGGATCGATTCGCCGGTTCGGGGCTTGCATCGGATGATCTCCTCGCCGGTGCGCTTCGACACGACGACCAATTGAACGAAACTGTTGAGGTGGACGTACAGCCCGAAGAAGCTGTCGAGCACGCGCACGAACGACGCGAGGCTCGCTCCGACGAAGTGCTCCTCGTCGATCGTCAACCGGATCTCGATGCCGCGCACGAAGGTCGCGAACGGCTTGCCGGGCAGCCACTGCACGGCGCCGCGCTGCTCGATGCCGGCGAGGCCGTCGATCTGGCGCATCGACACGGCCGTGCGCCGCAGGTCGTACAGCGTCAGCATTTCCTTCAGCGGCGCGAGGCCGTGCGCGACCAGCGACACGTGATTGAGCGCGAGATGCGACACGAGCCGCCAGTGCGCGGCGCGGCCGCGCTCGAAGCGCACGCTCTGCGTCGGGCGACGCAGCAGCGAGATGCCGCTCGTCTGCGCACCGCCTTCCTGGAACAGGTCGCCGCCTTCGAGGCCGAACGCGAGCATCGCCGGCAGGTCGCGGTTCGTGCAGGTGAGGTCGAGGCTCAGCGTGTCGGTTTGCGGCGACGTCGGCTCGAAGTCGATGTCGACGATCGAGATCTCGGTTTCGTAGCCGGGGCTCTTCTGCGCGACCCAGTCGTTGCGGCGCGCGAACCAGTAGTGGCCGATCCGCGCCGACTCGCCGTGATGCAGCGAGTAGAACGGCCGGAACTCGATCACCGACTCTTCGTGCGCCTGCTGCCTGACGAGCTTCACCGAGTCGATCGAGTACACCTCGTACGCGAACGCGCGCCGCGCCTCGGCGATCACCGGGTACGACACCGCGCGGTGCGTGATGCGGATCGGTTCGCCGTGCTGGCGGAACAGGTTGACGATCGGCGTGCAGAACAGGCGGAAATGGCTCGGCGTCAGCAGCTCGAGCAGCCGCGCGACGTGCGAATCGCTGCGTACATCCTGCAGCACGAGGTGCAGCGTCGCGCGCTGGCAGCGGCCCGACGCTCGCGTGATCGCCGCGAGGTCGAAATCGACGAAATCGAACTTGTCGGGGAACGCGAAGTATTCGGTGAGCAGGCGATACGCGGGATGCGATTTCGCCGGATAGTCGATCAGCGCGTCGTCTTCGTCGAAGCCGGCCTGCGCGATCGGCAGCTTGCGCAGCGCGGTCCAGCGGCCATTGCGTTCCGGCTCGACATACGCACCGAGCACGTTGACGAACAGGCAGTCGGTGAGCGCGGCGACGAACGACTGCTCGCCGTGCAGGTGCGCGCGCAGCGTCGACAGCTTCAGCGCGCCGAGATCGAGCTGCGCGGCAAGCGATTCGAACGTGATCGAGATCACGCCCGTCGCGTTCGACGGCAGCACCGTCGCGCTCGGCGCGAGCGCGACCGGCGTGTAACGGGCTTCCGAAATGCGGATCGGCGCGAGCGTCACGTCGTAGGCGGTGCGGAACCGGCACTGCACGCCGCGGATCGGGCGGCTCTTCAGTTCGGTGCTGCGATCGATCACGACCGGTTCGGTCTGCTGGCCGGGCGAAGCCGGCGTGAACTGCGCGATCGAACATGACGGAAACGGCCGCAGGTAGTGCGGATACAGCACTTCCAGCAGCGCTTCGGTGAATTCGGGGTAGTCGTCGTCGAGTTTCTTGTTGATGCGCGCGCCGAGCAGCGCGAACGACTCGATCATCCGTTCGACGTGCGGATCCTCGCAATGCTCGCCGGACAGCGCGAGCCGCGCCGCGATCTTCGGATAGCGTTCGGCGAAATCTCGCGAATAGCGCCGCAAAAACGATAATTCGCGCTCGTAATACGGCAGCAATTCTTCCATCGACGACCCCGAACCTCAATATTTCCTGCCGGACCCTGATCCACCACCGGGCGGTCCGGCCCGCTCGGCGGCATGATTTACTGCATTCTTGCAGCGCGTGCGCGCGTGACCGAATACTGCAGCGTCGACGGTTGCAGCATCGCGTCGAAACTCACCGGCTCCTCGGCCGGATGCACGACGAGCAGCGCCTGGATCGCGAAGTAGAGCGCGTTGGTGGCCTGCTCGTTCAGCTCGAACGTCACCTGCACCTGCTGCAGGCGCGGCTCATGGCGCGCGATGGCCTGCTGGATCGACTTGCAGATGAATGCGCGATCGTAGTGGCTCGCGAGGCTCAGCCCCGCAAAATCGTTCAGCCCATAGGTCAGCACCGATTTCTGGCATTCGGGTAGCGTCGCCAGCTCGCTCTCGGTGTGCGCGATGCGCGTGTTGAGGATCGCCTCGACGTCGCGGGCGACCGTGTTCTTCAGCTCGTCCAGCGACAATTGCCGCATCGCTGCCGAGGCCGGCAGGTGCGGTTCGTCGTCGAACAGCTTGTCGAGAAAACTGGGTTCGAATCGTTTCATCGGCCGGCATGCACAGCGAAAACGGCAACGGGACGCCGTGCGCCCCGTTGCCGCAACCGACCTTAGACCGCGTAGGTCTTGTCGTTCTTCGTCAGGCTCCAGGCGCCTTGCGTGTTGCCGCCCTGGTTGCCGCCGATCTTCTGCTGGGTCTGCTTCCACTGCACGGCTGCGTACTTCAGCGAGAACGTCTCGATCGGCAGACCTTCTTCGCGGACGCTCGGCGCGATGCTCGAGATGATCACGTACTTGAGCTTGACTTCCAGATACTGCACGCGCTTGCCTTCACCGTCAGCGCGCGAGAAATGGATCGTCACTTCGTCGAACGTCGTGCCGCCCGACGCGTGCTGGTACAGCAGCGGGCTCGAAGAATCGATTTCCTTCGAGAACACCATGTCGCCGTGTTCGCAACGCGTTTGCGTCAGGCCGCCGGCCGACGACGCCGTTGCCGAACGCGGTTGCAGGATCGAGTGATCCCACGACTTCAGCTCGAGCCAGCCCTGATGATCCTTGTCAGCCGACTCGCCCTTGACTGCCGGGCTACCAAATTGCAAGTGAATGTGTAACATGGCCCTTCTACTCCCCAAAGAGGTGGTTTTAACGTCCTACCCAGGCGGCCCGCCCGGGCGATTTTGCTCGCTTATGAATTTGCCGATTTGGGCAGATCAGCGACAAGTCGCAGAGAAATCGAGAGTTCGTCGAGCTGAAAGTGCGGGCGCAGGAACGCGACCGAACGATACGAGCCCGGCTTCCCCGGAATCTCCGACACTTGTATGGAAGCCTCGCGCAGCGGGAATTGCGCCTTCTGCTCCTGCGACGCGTTGTCGTCGAGCAGGACGTACTGCGAAATCCACCGGTTGAGGAATGTCTCCACGTTCTGCGCCGATGCGAAGCTGCCGATCTTGTCGCGCATCATCGCCTTCAGGTAGTGCGCGACGCGCGATACCGAGAAGATGTATTGAAGCTGCGCGGACAGAACGGCGTTCGCGTTGGCGCTGTCGGTGCTGTATTTCTTCGCTTTCTGCACCGACTGCGCGGCGAAGAACGCGGCGTAATCGGAATTCTTGCAATGGACGAGCGGGATGAAGCCGAGGTCGCTCAGCTCCTTCTCGCGGCGATCGGTGATCGCGATCTCGGTCGGGCACTTCAGCGCGACTTCACCGTCGTCGGTCTTGAACGTGTGGGTCGGCAGGTCCTCGACGAGGCCGCCGCCTTCGACGCCGCGGATCGCCGCGCACCAGCCGAAGTCGTCGAACGCGGCCGTCAGGCGGGCTGCGAAGGCCCACGACGCGTTGCACCACAGGTACTTGTCGTGGTCGGTGCCGTCGACGTCCTCGACGAAGTTGAAGCGTTCGGCGGTCTGGCCATCCTTCGGATTGAACGGCAGGCGGCCGAGGAAGCGCGGCAGCGTCAGGCCGACGTAGCGCGAATCTTCCGAATCGCGGAACGACTTCCACTTCGCGTATTCGACCGTGTCGAACACCTTCGCGAGATCGCGCGGCTTGCCGAGGTCGGCGAACGACTCCAGGCCCAGCAGCTCCGGCGACGCCGATGCGATGAACGGCGCATGGGCGGCTGCCGCGACGCGCGACATCTGCTCGATGAAGTACAGGTCTTCCGGCTGGCGCGAGATCTCGTAATCGCCGACCAGCGCGCCGAACGGCGAGCCGCCGAACGTGCCGAATTCTTCTTCGTAGACCTTCTTGAACAGCGCGCTCTGGTCGAACTCGCTCGCGCCCTTGAAGTCGCGCACGAGGTCGCGCTTCGGTGCGTGCAGCGCCTTGATCTTGATCGTCTGGCCCGTGTTGCTTTCCTTGACCAAGTAGTCCATCCCGCGCCACGTGCTCTCGAGGCGCTGGAATTCCGGCGCGTGCATCACCGCGGAAAGCTGCGTGGAGATCAGGCGGTCGAGCTCCGCGACACGCGCGTCGATCGTGGCCGACAGGTTGTCCGACACGATCACCGTGCCGTCGAGCACCTGGTGCACGAGTTCGCCGATCAGGTCCTTCGCGCGTGCGTGCTCGGAATCGGATTTCGCGACCTTGCTCTTCTCGACGATGTCGTCGAGCAGCGAAGTCCCGGCGGCGTATTCCGCGCCGCTCGCTTGGGCCGCAGCCGTTTGCTGGTTCATCTCAACACTCCGTCGTCATTCGCCGTCTTTGTCGCCGCCGGTGCCCTTCGCGAGCTCCTGCAGCTGCTGCGTGTTCTTCAGCACCTCGGACAGCAGATCCTCGAGCTTGTCGTTGCCGGCGAGCTTGTTGCGCAGGTCGGCGAGCTTCGAGCGCGCCTCGAGCAGGCGGCGCAGCGGCTCGACCTGTTCGACGACTTCGTCCGGGCTGAAATCCGACAGCGAGCGGAACTTCAGGTCGACCGCGAACTTGCCGCCTTCCGGGCTCAGGCGGTTTTCCACCTGGAACGCGGCGCGCGGCTCGATCGCCTTCATCACGTCGTCGAAATTGTCGCGGTCGATGTTGACGAATTTACGATCGCGCAGCTTCGGCTGCTCGATTTCGGACTGGCCCGCCAGATCGCCGACGACCCCGACGACGAACGGCAGTTCCTTCACCTCGATCGCATCGCCCTTCTCGACCTCGTAGGTGAGCTGGACGCGCGGCGGCCGTATTTTCTGCAAGCTTTTCTGAATGCTTTCTTTCTTGGCCATCTCGACGGCTCCCAGGTTAGTTGTGGTTATCGCGTCAGTTGCGGTTTCAGTTGCGCAGTGCGCCGAACGGATCGCCGCCCTTCGCCCCGCCGCCTGCCGCCGTATTGGTCGGCGGCGTGACGGTGGCTTCGGTGTTCTGCGTCGTGCCGGCCTTCTTGGTGTGCACCACGGTGCGGCCCTTCTTGCCCTTGCCGTACGCACGGGTCGACGTCGTTTCCGGCGGGAACAGCGCCGATTCGCCCAGCGTGTCGCGCAGCTGCTTCGCCAGCGCCTGTGCATCGGACTTCGCGTCGCCCGCGAGCGACGAATCCTGGCGCAGCTCGCCGAGCGATTGCGTCGCGATCCGCAGGCCGGCGACGGCCAGCACGCTCTTCGCCTGGCGGTCGGTCGCGTCGCGCTGCAGCGCTTCCTGGGCGGCGACGATCGCCTGGCCGTAGTGGTTCTGCGCGAACTGGATCTGCGCGATGCGCGACCACGGCTCCTCGCGCGTCGGATCCGACTTCGCGAGCTGCTGGTAGAGGCCGAGCGCCTTGTCCTGGTCCCCTGCCTTCGCAACGGCGTCTGCATCGGCCAGCGACTTGTTGAACACCTCGGCGGTCGGCGGCGCGGACGGCTGGCTCGCACAACCGGCGATCACGCCGCAAGCCACTACTACCCCAGACAGTTTTGCGAAGAGACGGTCTTTCATCGTTATATCCACCGGCGCGTGAGTTTTAAATCGTTGAGAATCTGGTTCTTTTGCTTTGCAAGAAGCGCGCGGGTATAGTACCGATCAATTTTTCATAATTCAATCGTCGTGTGAAGAGTAATTCCTTTTAAAACCGGGCGCTACCCCCTCGAATGGCCTATCGCTGCGGGTTCGCGGCGGTTTTTTCTTTCGGTCGGGACGCGCAAGTTTTACTGGCCGCACGACGCACCGCCGCGATGGCGGAAAAAATTTCCGAACGTCTGCCGAGACGCAGGCGCGCTTAATAGTTGAACAGTGCAACGCCGGGGATACGCAGCGAACGCGGAAATACCCGGCAGAATTGACAGGGATAAAGGCGGCACGCCGGAAACACGATGAGATCGTCCATGATTCGCTATGCGCTGCCGCTGGTTGTGTGCGCCCTCCTGGCCGGATGCGCGGCCGCTCCGCTGCTCGGCTCGGCCGCGAGCGCCGTGATGTCCGCGGCCGGTATCGGCAAGCCCGAGGTGCCGGACGCGCAGAAGCCGCCGCGCAATATCGGACTCACGCTGGCCGCCGCGCCGAACCTGAATGCCGCGACCGACCACAAGCCGCTCGCGCTCGTCGTCCGACTCTACGCGCTGAAGGACCCGACGTCGTTCCAGCAGGCGCCGTTCGACGCCTTTACCGATCCGACCAAGGAAAAAGCCGCACTCGGCGCCGACCTGTTGAACGTGCGTGAAATCACGCTGATTCCGGGCCAGCGCTATACGGCGACCGAGAAGGTTTCACGCGAAGCGCAGGCGTTCGGCATCGTCGCGCTGTTCCGTGATCCCGCACTCCAGCGATGGAAACTGACGTTCGATCCGGCGAAGTCGGAGAAATCCGGCATAATCATCGGCCTGCATAATTGCGCGATGACGGTCACCGATGGCACTGTCATTGCACCGCAGCAGGGTGCGCCTTCACAACCGCTGAATATGCTTTCTTCGGTGTCCTGCGGTTAAACATGTCGCACGAATGTCAATTAACAAGAGTTAACAATTGGCGATTTATTCGGGCACGAACAATCGATGACATCGCAACGCCACATTAACCGGATTTGACATGAGTTATTCGGCCAAGGTGCTGTGGGGGGAAGGGCTGTTCCTCCGGCCTCAACACTTTCAGCGACAGGACGCGTACCACGAGGCGCGCCTGTTCGAGTCCATCCAGGCGATCCAGCCTTACAACTGGGGCGTGCGCTCGGTGCGCATCGACCGCGACGCGCTCGGCAGCAACGTGCTGCGGGTGGCGGAACTCGCGCTCGTGTTCCCGGACGGCGCGCTGTATGCCGCGCCGCAGGCCGACGACCTGCCGCCGCCGATCGCGCTGGACACGCTGCCCGACGGCATCAACGAATTCGTGTTCTATCTCGCGCTGCACCCACTGCGCGAGAACGGCACGAATTACAGCGACGATCCGGCCGCCGGCTTCATGACGCGCTTCGTCAGCGAGCAGACGAGCGTCGCCGACAACTTCACCGATGCGGCGGAAGCCGACATCACGTTCCTGAAGACGCAGGTCAAGCTGATCGCGCACAGCGAACCGCGCGACCAGCTGCTGTCGGTGCCGCTCGTGCGCGTGCGCCGCACCGCGACGTCCGGTTTCGAGATCGACGACAGCTTCGTGCCGCCGTGCCTCGCGATCGAGGCGTCACCGATCCTGCACCAGCGGCTGCGCCAGCTCGTCGACGCGCTGCAGGCGAAGGTGAACGCGCTGTACGGTTTCCACCGCGAGCCGTCGAAGAACATCATCGAGTTCCGCTCGGGCGACATCGCGTCGTTCTGGCTGCTGCACACCGCGAACGCCGCTTTCGCGACGCTTGCGCACCTGCACCAGCACGCGGCGCTGCATCCGGAGCGGTTGTTCCAGGAGCTGCTGCGCCTCGCGGGCCAGTTGATGACGTTCTCGAAGGGCTATACGCTCGCCGACCTGCCCGTCTACCGCCACGACGATCCGGGACCGAGTTTTGCGCGTCTCGACCTGATGCTGCGCGAGCTGCTCGATACCGTGATCTCGACGCGCTACTTCGCGATCACGCTCGACGAGGTGCGTCCGTCGTTCCACCTCGGGCGCCTCGACTCCGGCAAGATCGACGACAAGACCGAGTTCTACCTGGCCGTATCCGCGGACATGCCGAGCGTCGAGCTCGTCGATGCGGTGCCGGCCCGCTTCAAGGTCGGTGCGCCCGACGACGTCGACAAGCTCGTGCTGTCGGCGATGCCCGGCGTGCGGCTGTCGTACACGCCGCAGGTGCCGCCCGCGATTCCGGTGCGACCCGGCGCGTGCTACTTCGCGCTCGATTCGCGCAGCCCGCTGTACGAGCGCATGCTGCAGGCCCAGTCCGCGATGATCTATGCGCCGACTGGCATCAATGACCTGAAATTCGAACTGATCGCGGTCACATCATGAGCTACGCGCCTTCCCTGTTCGGCGACAACGCGCCGGCACCCATGCATACCCCGGCGTCGACGGACTCCGCGTTCCAGGCGCGTTCGCTGCTCGATCTGCTGTACGACGGCTTCTTCATGCTGTTCCTGCTCAAGAACGGGCGGGAACCGGACAGCGCCGGCGAGTTCAGCACGCGGATCCAGGAATTCCTGTCGGATTTCGAGCGCGGCGCGAAGAAGCTGAATATCGCTGCAGAGGATGTGTACGGCGCGAAGTTCGCGTTCTGCGCGGCCATCGACGAAATGGTGCTGTCGTCGCAGTTCAAGATCCGCGCGGACTGGGAACGCCGGCCGCTGCAGCTCGTGCTGTTCGGCGAGCAGCTCGCGGGGGAGAAGTTCTATCAGTATCTCGAGGAGTGCCGCGCGCAGGGCGCGGCGCGGCTGCAGTCGCTCGAGGTGTTTCACATGTGCCTGCTGCTCGGGTTCCAGGGCAAGTATCTGCTCGAGGGGCCGGAGAAGCTCGCGTACCTCACCGCACGGCTGGGCGATGAAATCGCGCATATGAAAGGCAAGCGGGCGCCGTTCGCGCCGCATTGGCCGTTGCCGGATCAGATCGCGCATCGGTTGAAGCGTGAGGTGCCGGTTTGGGCGATCGGGGCGGTGTTTGCACTCGTGGCACTGCTCGGGTATCTCGGGCTCAATACTTATCTCAAGGACAAGACGCTGCAGGCGTTGGCGCCTTATTCGCAAGTCATTAAGGTGGGCCCGGAGTCAGCTAATTTGACGATTTCGTTGCCTTGACGGCTGCGCTTCGTTCGGACGTTGACGCCTCATGAAAAAGGACCGCTCCGGCGGTCCTTTTTTGCTGTGGCGTGGGGCGCGTGCCTCGTCAGAGCAGAATGAACTCGTCGTTGTCGACGTAGAACACGAACGCGTCGAACAATTGCGCGACGGTCGGTTCATCGACCTGGTCATGCGCGTTGATCACGATGTCCTCGATCGTCGCGCTGTTCAGCGTGACGCGCCAGTCGGGGTGCGGTGCGACGGTGGGCGGTGTGTCGGTCTCGGAGTCGCCGGCGTCTTCGGTGAATGCACCTTCTGTATCGAGCGTCCACGGCGTCGGCGGCAGGCAGAGCCAGCCGGAGAAATCGCCAGGGTGTTCGAGGATGTGTTGCAACGACACTTCGGTCGTGGTGGTGGTCGACATGGGTATTGCGGTGGTAACGGGGCTGGAGTCAATGCGCAGGAGCGCCGATGTGGCAGGTGCACGAAAGGGCCTGCGTCGCGGCGCTCATGTCAGCGAGCCGTGATTATGCCAATTCCGTATGCGCGCAGTGGACTCGGTGGTTGCTGCCGGTCAGTTAGCGGACGGGATACCATCATTCGAGATCGAGTCTGATTTCCTTCGTCGGATTGCCCTTCAGGGTTGGTAGCGGATCGTTTCATAGATCTTGGCCATGCCCTGCTTGGCGGCACCCTCGTTCGCAGCCAATCCGGACGAGAGGACTACGCAGGTCCAGCCCTTGCCACAGACCTTGCTGGTGACGAGATCGAGACGGTGCGCGTAGAGCTCGTCTTGGTTGAAGATCGTGTGCGTATAGCGTGAAGCAAGTGCCGGATATTTACCGCTCAACATGAACGGCATGAAGTCCGGCTTCGTGTACTGGGTGGGCTTGTCATCCACCTGGCTCTGGTACAGGTACTGCGCAGTACCTTCGAACGAAGGTGCGACCTTGGTTCGCAACACCTGAACGACCACGTCCAGATTCAGTACTTCGAATGCCGATTTGTCGGCTTGGATACTGACTCCTCGGCCGTCGGTGTCCTGGAGCCGATCGTTTGCCGTAATCCTCCAGTCCCCCGGGAGTTGGAAGCTCAAACCGTTGGATTTGAAGAGCTTTGGATGAGCCAGATCAGGGGCTGCGGCGGCTCTCGGCCGGAAATCGTCGGCATATGATGTCGTCGCGAGCGAGAGAAGAACGAAAGGCACGAAAACGGTGTGCATAGAGCGCGCTCCTCCTAAACACCACTTGAAACCTGCATCCCTCATCTATACTTTTTGCCGATTGAACTTTGGGCAAGATACTACGACTTCCGTGATCGCCACACCTACGAACTCACCATCTTCTTCATCAGACTCCCTAGCCAAATAGACATAATATGGCGGTCAGGTCCGAATCGAAATCGTACGTAATCATCTCCCCCTTCCCGAACCAATCCAATAAAAGAAGCGAAGATGACCCACCTTGCATCAATGTCGGAAATTTTTACTCACCAACATACAATTCACGCCAATCGACACGTATCCTCATCATTTCGCCTCAACTGAACGATTGCACGTCCCATCGAAAAAGAATAACCCGGAAACGCGAAGCTTCCACTCTCATTCAGCAGCAAACCGACCCTACAAAGTTAGAGCATCGTAAATCAAAATCCTATCCTCTTCAGCCATTTTATATGCATGCATAACAAGAGTAAGATCACTTTCAACACCATCTATTATTAGATCGAATTGCATCCTCTTACTGGACTCCGATGGCGCCCCCGGATCAATTTCATACAACTTCACGTGACTAACGATGTAGCCTCGATCAGGGACTCCAATCCTTTTCAGCGCACTCTCATCCAGAACATCCCCGCACAGATATTCCAAAATATTCCTCTTAATCCCCTCCGACTCTTTGGCGTCAAAATTTCCATCCGAAACCAATTTTTCGAAAATATCTTTCGAAAAGCATTCACATATCTTGGATATCTCCAAAATCATATCCTCTGTAATCCATTTGCTCACACTACCACCTCCTAGTTGAACTATTTCTATTCCCTGGCACACGAGTCGGTGTATCAGCCGTAACGCCCATATTGGAGAAATAATTGTCAGCTCGCATTACATGGCAGCGAGTTTCATCTGCAGAAAAACCAGCTCGGCGTAGCGCCCGATATGCAACCCGACGCTCCGCTGCATATGTACCGCCGACACCTCTCTGACGCTGCGATTGTGTCGCAACATAATGCTCCGACCCAATTTCGTGTGACGGCCCCGCCAATTGCACCGAAGGTGCAGCGTTCGCAGCAGCATCATCGTATCCTGGGACGCCTTTCATGGCCGCGTTTTGTATTACGTGATGCGAATCTGCCGGAACATTGTTATACGGTCCGAATTTACGGCCTGACTCCGAAAGAATTTTCTCGCAATCCTCCGGACAAGGGCGACATTTCTTTAACCCTAGTGGGTCGATCCAGCCTATCGGGTTGGGTGCGTATTGATAGACATTAATGCCGCCGATGAGGCCAATCGGATCTTTACTAATGAGCCGTCCGCTACTCGGATCATAGTATCGGTGCCGGTTATAGTGAAGCCCCGTCTCCTCATCAATCTGCTGCCCCTGAAACCGCAGCGGATTTCTCGGCGCAATTCCTGCCGCTTTCGATACACGCGCAACAATCTCTCGCGCCTCTCCCCACGCCTTATATGTCCCCTCCCACACGACGTCACCGTCATCATCTGTCAGCAACTGAGGTGTCCCGATCTGGTCGCAGTGGTAATAGAACAGTGCCGCGCCGCCTCGCCGCTCCGGCATCTTTTGCAGCGGATCTTCCTCTGGCACATAGCGGTCGGTATTCTCCCACCCCGGTGTCTCGATTCCCAAGACTGGCTCAGACACATACTGCGCCAGCGGCACCAACGTCCTCGGTTCGTAGATATAGTGCGAACCGCACTCGCCGTCGCTCTCATACGCCAGTGTGTCACCATCCCACCCGAACACCGTGCGCGCGCCGTTCACCTCATTCGCAATGTGGCCGTCATAGAAGTACCGTGAATGACTCTGTCGCGACGTCTCGACAATTCTCGCAGACAGCAAGCGATTGAACTCGTCCCACTCGGACTCCTGCTCCCCCGTCGGCGTATGCTTTGCGCTTCACATTCCCGTTGCAGATCATCACACCCAATCTGAACAAGTTTCTAGCCATCCAGCATCATTCCGCGGATATACCCGGAGCCATACAGGGGTCGACCGACCGCACGGCCGTCCGGTCTTATTGTTTTAATCAGGTTGCCAATCTCATCGTATTTGTGATGCCACACGGATCCTGGGCTAGCGCCAAAAATGTTATACGCATGACGTTCTTGCACCAGATTATCGATCGGATCGACAAAAAGCTGAGCGCCACTATCTCGATTGGTCACTTCGATCAATCGTCCCATTGGATCACAAGAAAGGCGCTCCACCTCATCATCAACTGAACGGCCGCAGAGGGATCACCATGATGCGTTTTGCATCTCGATTCATTTTTCCCGTCAATTCGAGTCTTGCTTGCACGCCCCCCTCTTCCCAGCGTGGAAGTTCGCTTTCCCCCAACATCTGATGAATGAACGTTTTAAGTCGGTCCATGGGTGACATCGTCCTACCCCCTACTGGGATATTGCCAGTCAGTTCGAAATCAACCGACCGGCGGGATTCCAGTAATGAATCTGACTCCCTTCTTCGTGGCGCACAATACGGCGTCGGCTAGTCGATCCCCAACGACAATGTATGTCGGGGAGTCGAATTGCCGACCAATGCCGTTTTCAGAGAAATCGGGGCGTAAAACCATTTTTTTGAAGCCGACCTTGGCATCAGGAAATCCCGACACTTTCACCACAATCGGCTCAGAAGCATCGTGATCAACCACGTCAACTTTCCTTATCGGATTGAGAAGAAAGTACGAGCCATCAATAGCCTCTCCGTTCGATCTAATAACTACCGGGATGAACTGGACGTCATTGTCATCCGCCAGACCTTCAATCGCAGCACGCACCGCTTCACTTACGAGAGGAATCAAGATGTTCGACCAGATGACGCCATAGTCTTGAATTTTTGACAGCCCTTTTTTGGGAAGCTCAAATACCAATGGATCTGATCTTACGAGGCGCTTTGCCGCCTGCAACTCGAAGCGATCCACCCCATTTGCTGCCTCATCGTAGAGTGCCATCCGACTTTCCGGATAGTCCGCCTCTGTGGTCCAGATTTTCGTCATATTTCCTCGCTTAGTTTGGACACGCCCATGGTCGATGGTTCTTGTTGAGCATCCGGCTCCCTGCCTTCAGTTCGACCCGCTCTCGCGCAATGATTCCTCGCAGAGCCTCGTCATACTGCTTCTGGCCCCAGCCCTGCTGCTTTCCTATTGCCACAGCGTCATTCATTTGTCTGGACAAGTTTGTGCTGACAATGTTCGGATGACGCCCGTTGTGGATCGAGCGAGTTGGATGAAGGCTTTCGTCATCTGGAAGATAGATTTTGTTGGCTTGAGATTGAAGGTCAAAGCCTGCAAGCGCAATTAGAGGGTGGTTCTTCGTCTGCGAATTCTTGCCGCTGACAATGTGGTGTTCTTGGAACCCCTGCGACTTGAGGCCGTCGACCTTTCGCCGAATGCCGGCTTCAAGGGCCGGACGGCGGGGCGCCCCCCAACGGATCGCCCCATTCGACCGGGTTCGATGCGTATTAATAGAGGTTGATCCCGCCACCGAGCCCGATCGGATCGTTCGATACGAACTGCCCGCTACTCGAATCATATGTATTGGCCGGGACTCGATCTGACAGGTAGTCGGGTCCACAAAGAACGATCCATCAATGGGGGATGAGTTTCTCCTTGGCGAGATCGAGTGAATCGAGAAAAGTGCGCATCGGCGTCTTGCCGTAACACCAGCGCCCCTGATGTTCCCGTTACCGCACTTTTCCTACGAGCCGATGTACTTGTACTTCAAACTCAGCCCGTCGCTAGGTCCGCCGAGTTCGACGTGTAAAATCGGCTCCTCAGCCTTGCCGTCCACCCAAAGCACGCATTCCGCGCCCCAGGACTGACCGTCGTCCATCTCAAAGAGATCAATGTATAGCCTCGATTCGCTCTTGCCGGAGAACGCGACTTCGATCGGCGCGAGGCTGATACTCGGTTTTGTTCCGAAGTAATCTTCGAGGGTCTCGCATATCTCGGCGCGAATCGGTTCGGTCACTCCGAACTTGGACTCTAGTGCCCTTTTGTCCATCGAGTTGAGTGCATCAAGGAATTCAGAAATCACCTTGTACGCTCGATCACTCAGTGATAGGTTCATCTCCGCCTCATTCGTTTCGATGGAGTTGTCGTGCCAGACCCGGTGTTGGGCGCAAAAGTAATAATGAGCCATGATCCGCACCGGGAATCGTGGAGGCCGGTTGGTTTAAGTTAATTCGGGTACGTCAGCGGTAGCTCTGAGTTTCCCGTAGTAGTTTGCCTCAGCCTCGGCGGACGAGATATAGCCCAGCGGTTCCATCAGTCGATGATGGTTGTACCAGGCCACCCATTCCAGCGTTACAAGTTCGACGAATTCCCTCGTTTTCCACGGGGCACGCCGATGAATCAGTTCCGTCTTGTACAGGCCGTTGATCGTTTCAGCCAGCGCGTTGTCTTAGCCGTCCCCACTCTGACGGCCGACGCTACGTTTCTCCCCGATCGGGGAGAAACGAGTAAGTACATGTTGACCGATTTTGGCGGCTGGGGCCAATCAAGGTCAACGTTGAACCTTTTTGATCCAGTGCAGGATAGGCACACGGGCCGAATCTACCGGATTACACGGAGTTTCCCGCCCTAAAACAACAAGGACCGCTTACGCGGCCCTCAGTTGTTACGGCGCTACATCAAAGTACCAAACTAAGAAGTCATTGAAGGTCGCCCAGCGCGCTGGCACATTCCCATCCAAGAAGTCATCTAGCGCCCCAATGTCGAGGTCGTAGACGGCCTCATCGTTCTTGCAGTACAGATACATCCCCTCGCTCTCATCTGAGGTAAGCGCAAGGTATCGCGCGGGAACATGGTATCGATCGCGGACATAGTCTGTCTGATCGGGTATCGCAGGTATCGCCGGTCCTTCGATATCAAGAAGCTCCGCTACAGGGCGTGGGCTTACAAAGCTCCCTTGATATTTCAGATAGAACTCACCAAATTCGGAACCCGAGTCTATGCCCAAACTGCGGAGCACTTGCTCTGTCGATTTCGGATCAGTTCGAGTCACGTCGCCGGTGGCCGTAGCCAGATGCGATTCAACCTTCGATGGAATCATCACTTACACCCTCCATTCCTAGACTCATTGGCAGCAGCAGCGCGATCTTTCCAATATTGATTTCTGTCTATGTCGAACGCGCTCCGGTCCACTGGGAAATAGGGATTCTTTTGACTCCCGAACGGATGCAGCGCCTCCCGACCGGCGCCGCTTGCCGCTCTATGCGTGCTAGTCGTTACCTCAAATAGCGGACCTATCGATTGTTGACGCGAATGGTGCAACTGAAGTTACTCAACCTTTTCAAGTACCGAAAACAACCGGGGCCGCTTACGCGGCCCCAGCATATTTTTCCGTTGGGCCGTCAATGCAAGTCTAAGAAATCATCATATGTAGCGTAGTGGTTCAGGCATCGAATAACCTCCTCAGATGAAGCGGTTGGCTTCTGCTTGTACGCTAAATCGACAACATTCTGGAAGTGCTCGCGCCCATAACCTATCTCAAGCCCCAACGCGAGTACAGATTTAGGCAGCACCTCGTTATCGTCGTCATCGAAGTCCGGCACATCGCCCACATACACGTCCATACCGGGTCGCAAATCGTCCGTGTCTTCCGGCACGTAAATCATGTAGATCGCGGCCCGATCTTTCTTGCTTTTCACGAGATCGATCACTTCCTCGATCTCGTAAAACGCATTCACATTGAAGCTACTCATAATGGGCATCCCGTAGCAGGGTCTAACTTTCCTTTCCAGCCGGGGTCCCGCCCCCCATTTGAATAGATCAATCCACCGTACCGGGTTCGGCGCGTATTGATAGACGTTGGCCCCATCGATCAGTCCGGTGGAATTTTCCGAGATGAATCGCCCACTATCCGGGTCATTGTACCGGCGCCGGTTGTAAAGCCCTTGTACTGCGCTACTTCTTGATGGCTAATCCCTCTGGCCCGACAGCATCCGTTACTTCAACGTCGCTTACATCGAAGTCAAGGCTTGGCTCACGACCTGCCAATGAGACGAAGAGATCGTAAACATATTTCCTTTTATCATCGACGTCGTCCAGCGGAACCTCCTGAGGAATAATCTTCTTCCAGTTTTCGAGCCAAGAATTTGAAGCCAGAACGTATTCCAACACGTCAATAACACGCTCCCGTGAGACCGGACCAAAGCGACTGAATTCGGCCTTCGCCTCTTCATAGATCCTCTTTACCCCTTCGTCGGTATTGATATAAAAATCGTCCAACTCATCATCCGTCATAGACAGAAGAAAATAATACAACGGACGAAGATAATTGAAGTTAATCAGTTTTGTCATAGCTGTGGATATGCAGTCACGATATTTCCGTTGCGCCGAACCACCGTAATCGCCTGCGCTGCGGACAAGAACTTGGGCCGTATGCGTTCCCTTCCGTGACTTTCGATGCGAACCTGCTCGCCTGCGGATCATAGTAGCGGTTGCGGTTATAGTTCGGCCCTGTCTAGGCGTCGCGCTCCTGCATCCTTCCAAAATGGCGGCGAGCTATGACAGTGGCACAAAACGTAGCCCTCGTCATAGTCGCATCGTAGCCCTGCCCGTTTGGCGACACTCTTACAGCAGTAGGACTGTGAGGAGTCTCTTCAAGGTTGACCTGCTGCATCAAGCGCTCACAAGCGACGCCCCTCCTTCTAACCTCCTATCCAGGATGGCTCGTCCTCGTAACAGTAAAGAATCGAATAGACGCTTGACGATTGATCACCAAAAATCAATCTTCTATTCAACACGTCAACTGGAGTAAAAATCATACCAATCTCCTTCATACGACTTATCAACTGGCACATAGAATCAGTTGATGGCAAATCGATGCTCGGCGATTTTTGACTTCCGTCAGACGACAATTCCGATAAATAATAGTACGGACCAACAATTGACACCCGGAATATGAAATCCGCAGCATCACCCCTCACAAAATATCCGTAACTCACGTCGGTATTAGGCTCCGTATCCTCCGAAAAATCATAATTCTTCGCAAGAAATCGAATCACGTCAGGGTATTTTTCCTTAGAAAAATAAACTTTAGCGAAAGAGTAGTCCGGCGACTCAAAACTCCCGTACGACTCGATCACGGAACGCGAGAATTTCTCCCAATCAAAATGGGAATCATGGGGTTTCTGGGCCTTTGGGATGTCCATGTATTTTTCCTCCATTGTCTTGGTGAACGCGCACTGAAGTTTGAGTGCCTCCGTTGGGGCCAAAACCTATGGGCGTCTTGAAATCGTGGTCTCGTACATTGGGGCGCCCCGGGACGGGACTACCCTTGCTCCAAGCCTCATCTGTATACTGCACTGCATCGTCCCAATCACAAAAACACGAAGTTGGCTTCCCTTGCTTAACTCGATTGTCGTACTGGGGCTCGCCCAGCACATGGCCTGCTTGCTTCTGCCGTGATATATGCGGCGGAACCGATGGCTTCTTTTGCAAACCGAGCGGATCAATCCACACAATCGGATTTGGTGCATAGTGGAACACGTTGATGCCACCAGCCAGTCCGATCGGATCTTTCGACACGAACCGCCCACTGTTCGGATCGTAGTACCGATACCGGTTATAGTGCAGCCCCGTTTCTTCATCAACCTGCTGCCCCTGGAACCGCAGCGAGTTCCTCGGCGTAATCCCCACCGCCTTCGATGCACGAGCAATTACCTCCCGCGCTTCCCCCCACGCCTTGTACGACGCCTCCCACACCACATCGCCTTCGTCGTCCGTTAGCAACTGCGGCGTACCGATCTGGTCGCAGTGGTAATAGAACGCATGCGCATCACCAACCCGTTCCGGCAACCGCTGCAACGGATCGTCTTCCGGCACATAGCGATCGGTCCCACTCCGTGACGGCGTCTCTAACCCTTCTACCGACGCACTCACGTACTGCACCATCGGCACGAACGAACCCGCTTCGTAGAGGTAATGCGTGCTGCCTTGCTCCCCACTCTCATACGCCAGCGTATCGCCATCCCACCCGAACACCGTGCGCTCGCCGTTCACTTCTTTCGCAATGCGACGGCCCAGCGCATCGTAGTAGTAACGCGACTCGCTCCGGCGAGCGACCTCGTCAACCGTCGCTGCAGTCAGCCGATTGAACGCGTTCCACTCGTACCGTTGCTCACCCGCCGGTGATCTCCGATGAACGAGATTGCCCCGCGCGTCGTACGCGAAATGCTCCCCTGCATATTGCTTCAACAAGTTGCCCAATACCTTGGGCACTTCCGCAGGCAACGTACTCTCCGCACGTACCGGACTCGGCCGACTCTCCGTGCGAGGTGATTCGATACGCGCCGGGTCGATGATATTGCTCGCCGGATCGAACGCGAACCGCTCCTTGCCAGCCGGTCCGATCGATTCGAGCAACCGTCCGACCGGATCGTAACGATAGTCCGTCAATCCTCTGCGATTGTCTTCAATCTGCACGAGTTGGCCGGCCGCGTCGTAACGATACCGACGCTCCGCAAGCGGTGCGGGTGCATTCGCACGCTGTACGGTCCGCTGCGCCAACCTCCCCGCACGATCGTATGCCGTGCGTTGATCGATCTTGCTCGGCAAGGTACGCAACGTCTCACGATGCAGATCGTCACGCTCGATCTGAACGAGTTCCTTGCCGTCCAGCATCATCCCGTGGACGTGCCCGGAGCCGTACGTGAGCCAGTCGACAGCATGGCCGTCGGGCCGGACTGTTCTGATGCGGTTGCCGATTTCGTCGTACTGGTGATGCCACACGAAACTCCGGCTCGAACCGAACAGGTCGTAAGCATGATGCTCGCGCACCAGATTGCCGACCGGGTCGAAGAACCGTTGAACGCGGCTATATCGATTGCTGGCCTCGATCAATCGTCCCAGCGGATCGTAAGAGAAACGCTCCGCTTCCTCGCCGACCGCCCGGCCATCAAGCCGTCCACCGCGATCGTGGGACATCGTCATGACCTGCCCCGCCTCGTCGACCGACTCGAGACGGCTGCTCGCCTCGTCATACGAATAGCGCGTGGCCTTCCCGTCGAAATCGATCTCCTCGATCAATCGACCTGTAGCGTCATAGCGGAACGTGTAACTCGCGTGATTCTGGTTAGTCAGCCCGACGATCCGCCCGAGCCGGTCATAGCGATACGACAGCGATTGTCCCAACGCATCGGTACGGATATTGATACGCCCGCTCGCATCGTAGCCGTAACGCGTGTTGCGGTTCAGCGGATCGATATGGGTCAGCAGACGCCCTTCCGCGTCGTAGCTCAGCTGTTCGCGCCCCGCCGGCGACACGACTTCGACTAGCTGGCCATTCGCACCATAACGGTAGGCAGTTACCCCACCCGATGCATCCTTCGCTTCCGAGAGGCGACCCTGGGGGTCATACGCCCAATGCGACGTCTTGCCCGAGCAGTCGGTATAGCTGGTCAACTGGCCGACGTCGTCGTACTTCAGGGTTTTCACGCCCCCCTTCGCATCCTTGATCCGGGTAAGCAGGCCTCGCCCGTCGTACGCATACTCGGTCTTGTGATCGAGCGGGTCGACCTCCGCAACCATGTTCCCCGCATCGTCATATTCACGCAGCCACGGGTGCCCAAGCGGATCGGTAAAACGAACGAGCTGGTCCTTCTCGTCATACGCCATCTCGACCACGCTGCCGTCGGTACGTTGATGGCGCACGAAGTTGCCGCGCACATCGTATTCCATGTGCTCGACGGTACCGTCGCGATGGATGTACTGAACAAGTTTGTCGTTGGCGTCCCGATACATCCACTCTTCACTACCATCCGGGTGAATCACACGGAACGAATAACCCTTGCTGTCGTAGTAGTGGTGCGTGACATTGCCGAGTGCGTCAGTCACGCTGACCATGCGGAAGTCCGGATGCCACGCGAGCCGGACTTCATCGCTGCCGTCATCGGCGTATTCGCGGAAGCATTTTGCCTTCGGCCCGTCGCCGTTCCACTCGAGGTTCACACCTCGGCCGGTGCGATCGGTATATCGCGTCACGAGGTGGTGCCGATAACGGTATTCGCGACGATTGCCATAGCGATCCGTCGCCCCGATCAGATCGTTCTGGTCGTCGTACTCGTAGTTCGCAAGCGTGCCGACGTATTCGCCTTGTGCGTCATGATGAGTGACGCCAACGATCCGCCCTCGCGAATCATGTCGGAACGCAACCTGAACGTGCGATGCAATCAGGCGATGCAATCGCCCTTCCGCATCGTAGTCGAGCGTCACCTGATTGCCGGCGCGGTCCTTGACGAATGCGAGGCGGCACATGTTGCCGTGCCGCTCGTACGCTTCGAGCAGAGTATGCCCGCGCGTCACCGTCAGCCACTGCTCGTCCAGCCTCAATAACGTCTGCCCCTCCGAAAGATCATCATGCGCACTTCCGAGGCCGAGCAGCGGGTATTCGATACTTCGTCCGGCGGCATCGTGATAGACGAGCTTTTCCGCGGCAATATCAAAACGAGTCGTATACGGCGTAATCCAGCGCGCGCCCAATTCGCCATGCTCGTCGTTCGCGTCGAAGAACGATCGATAGGTACGTTGCCAGACAATAGGCAATGGCCCGTCGATCGTGAAATCCTCGTGATTGATTTGCTCGTCGCCGAGTGCGAATCCGATCGAACGCGGGGTGGCGACAGGTGGCGTCTTCACCGGGCTATGTGTAAGGCAACAATTCGGCCCCGGATGATGCGCTTCAGTGGTTTTTTGAAGCACTTCTGTTCGATGCTCCGCGCGCTGCTCCGTGACCTTCGCCGTCTTGTGTTCTTGAATCCCCGTCGTCTGCGGCTTCGGATTGCGCTTGCGCCAGCTCCGCATGCCGTCTTCACCGATCGTGATGATCCACCCGATCTTGCCCGCATCGTTCCCGTCGAGCTCGCGAATGCACTTCTGGACCGTCGGAATGCGCTTGTAGATATCGTCAGCGAAAAGCTGCAGCTTCTTCGTCGAATCCGGGGTGATCAGATCAGCGGCCGACGTCGCCGCGTTGATAACAACCTTCCCCTCGACCTTGCGAACGTCCGAGAGGAATCCACCGATATTGTCGAGAATCTTCCGGCCGTCATACGCAACGATAGCCGCCCCGACACCCTTCAGATGCGTCCCGGCCGACTTCACGTTGTGCCCGACTTCGTACTTCTTCCCCGCTGCGTGCGCGAACACATCGGCGATCGCCTTCATCAGATCGCCGATGAACTTGGCGCAGTGCTCGAGCAGTTCCTTCAGCCCGTCGCGTATCACCTTCAGGAATTTCTCGATCTCGCCCGCGTAACGCTCCTGCACATTCGCCACCATCGCCGAGATGATCGAATCGCGCAGCGCCAGGAACGCGGCCTCGCCCACCGCCTTGCCGCTCTCGACGACCTTCTGTCGAATCAGCTTCAACACCGGGCGCGCGCCGAGCCTAAGCTCGGCCGTGGCCGGCGGCAACGGCACGACACCGATCAGATCGAGACCGAGGTTGACCCAGTCGAACATGTCGATCGGTTTGTCGCCATGCTCGATCATTGCCTTGATATCGAGCACCGCATCGACTGCCGCAAAGATATTGGCCAGAACCGGCACGTTCTCCGCGACCGTCTTCAGACGGCCAACGTTGACGACGCCACCGCTGACCTTGATCAGCCACTTGTCGAATGAATCGATACCGGCTTGTACGTCGGCCTCCGTGATCTTCATGATCGGAGACACGAACACATCGGTAGGTTTGGGTTGAAGGACGCCCGCAGCTGTCATGATTTTTCTGTTCTCGAGTATTTGAAAGGGGCGACGCTCAGCTCATTTTCAGCGCGGCTGCGGCGCCACGCGCCGTCTGCGCGAGACCGCCAACCTGCTGCGCAGCGGCACTCAACTGGCCGGCTTGCGACAGGGCCGCCTGCGCGCCCGCCGGCAGCACATTGCCCGCCGCTTGCTGCACGATTCCGAGCCCCTGGCCAGCCACTGCCTTCGCGAGGGCAGCACCGCCCTGCGACGCGGAGCTTGCCAGCCCCGCAAGCGTTTTCGCAGCACCGAGCGCATTCGATGCCCCCGCCGGCAACATGCCTCCCAGTGCTTGCTGAGCCATGCCCATGCCTTGGCCGATAGCAGCCTTCGCAAGCGCCGCACCACCTTGCGACGCGGCGCCAGCCAAACTCGTCAACGTGCCGGCCGCGCCGCACGCCGAAGGCAAGAACGACCCGAGCTGTGCCTGCGCGGTTTCCGCAGCCCCCGTCGCCGGTGCCGGATTGGCCGGCCACGGCGCCACATCGAACCGGCTCGACATCTGATCCTGCGAGCGGGGATCCTCCCCGAACTTCACCTGCACCGCCCCCGGCGGCAGGCCGCTCACGATCATGTGCCCGTTATTGTCGAGCGCCCCTTTCTTCAGCAATCCGCCATTCGCATCGAACACCGAAAACAAGCCACCCTTCACCGGCTGGCCGTTCCCGTACGTATGCAACAGCTCCAACTGCCCCGGCTGATCCGGCCTAGGACTCGGCAACGGATACCCCATGCTCGCCGGACCCGCGAACGTATGCGACGCCCCCTTCACATCGACCGCACCCGGCGTATGAATCTCGATGTTCCCGCCTTGAATGCGGATGTACCCGCCACCGCTCGTCAGCAGGATCCCCTGATCGGCCGCGATCTCGATCCGATCCGTCGCCGACACCACCTTCACCGCCTTCTGCGCGGTTACCTCGATGTTGTCCGACTGCGCCTGGATCTCCACCTTGCCCTTGCCCGCGAACAGCTTCATCCCCGCGTTCTGCACGAACAGGCTCAGCTTCTGCCCGATGCTCCCGATCAGCGACTTGCCTGCGGCCACATGCACGCTCTGCCCGCTCGCCACGTTCACGTGATCGTTCGCGACCACGTGCACCGACTGCTGCGTCGACATCCCGATCCCCGACGGGCTGCCGAACAGCATCACCGGTTCCTTGAACGCGTTCGCGTTACCCGTGCCGCCGCCTGCCGTGCGCCCGCCCGACGCGCTGCCCGACTTGCTGTCCTGCGTCGCATCGGTGAACGCGCGCATCGTGTCCTGCGCGTCCTTCAGGCTTTCCGCCTCATGCTGCTCGCTCACGCCCGACATCGCTTCGACGAGGCTCTCGCCCGTCACGAGCTGCTGTTGCGCTTCCTTCACGTCGAGCGGCTGGCTGTTCGGCGCCTTCGGGTGCGTAGTCACGTACAGGCCCTGGCTCGCCCGCACCGCGCCATACGCATCCGATCGCAGGTCGAACCCGCTGCCGAGATACGACCCGCGCGAATTGCCGCTCTGGTCGATGATGTAGCCGAGGTGCAGCAGGCTGTTCGCGCTGCTGCTCATCAGCTGCACGCGGTTCTGCCCGGTTGCGTCGTCCATCACGAGCTGGTTGTAGCCGCCGCCCGAATACTCCTTCGACCGGTAGCCGGACAGGATCCCGTCGCTATGCCATTGCGGCTGGTTCGCGCCGTTGTATACGCGTCCGACGGCCAAGGGCCGGTCACAATCGCCGCCCACATAATCGATCAGCACTTCCTCGCCGATACGCGGCACGTGCACGCCGCCGTAGCCGCCGCCGGTATCGGACTGCACCACGCGCACCCAGCACGATGCATTCTCGTTACCCGGGTTCAGGCGGTCCCACACGAACTGCACGCGGATCCGGTTCAACTCGTCCGTATAGACTTCCTCGCCCTGCGGCCCGACGACGATCGCCGTCTCGAGATGCATCTCCGGCTTCTTATGCTCGAACGGGCTGCGATACGGCACGCTCACACGCTGCGCTTCGACTTCGACGAGATAGAAGCCGGTCGATCCATCATGGTGCGGCACGCGAAACGCGGGATCGGCGCCGTAGCCGTCCTGTGCCTGTATCAACGCCTCGCGCAGGCTGTACGGAAAATCCGCGCTGTCGCTCGCGACCGGCAGGTTGTTCTCGATCCACCACGCCACCTCGATCGCCGCAAACTCGCGCTGATCGGCGGAATCGCGATCGTGCTCGGGGTGATCGGCCAGCGTGAAGCGCCGGCCGGCATCGATCGCACGCACGCCGCCCGCGCCATGAAAGCGCTTCGCCTGCGACTCCCATTCCTCCATCTTGACCTTCGTCAGGTGGTCGCCGCGCGACTGGTCGAGATACGTATAGGCGCCCGTGTACTCGTACACCTCGAGCTGATCGGGCAGTTCGCCCTGGCCGGCCATCGTCGGCAGCGACGTGCCCTTCGGGTTCGATGGTTGCGACGGATTCTTGTAGTCGAACGTGCGCGTCGATCGCGTGACGCTCTGCAGCGTGCGCGTGCCCGACCACTGCGTAAACGCGTCGGCCGCGCTCGTCGCACCGCCACGATAGAAACTCACCGTCTCCGGCGACAGCGGCGCAAACGCCTGCAGATTGTCGGTGATCACGAGCGTGTGCGACTTGCCGTCGTCGGCCTGCTGCCACGCACAGTAGAGCCCTTCGTGCTCCATCAGCCGATGCACGAAATGCCAGTCGGTGTCGTGCTGGCGCGTGTACGAGCGGTTCGGCAGCGGCTTCGACAGCGCGAAGCGGAAATGGCCCTGCGCCTGCGGATGCTGGTTCAGCACGTCGCTGATGATCTGGTCGACGGTCGTGTCGTTCCAGAGACGCTGGTCGCGACGGAACTTCAGGAAATGGGTGAAATCGGCGAACGTGAGCTGATATGTGGTGAGCCCGCCGTCGGCGCCCAACCGGCGCGCGGTATGCACGTATCCGTTGATCGGCCGATAGCTGCGGTCGCCCTGCTCGATCCACAACGTGACGGGCTGCGCGATCAGCTTTTTGAGTTCCAGATCGCTATCGGTCGACAGCACGTCGAGCGTGAATTCGTACGCGCGCCCGATCCGCGAGCGGCCGACTGCCCGCTGCACGGTCAGGACGTTGGCCCCCAAGGGCGTATCGAGCTTCAGCAACCGGTCCTGCTGAAGCAACCCGCCGCGCAATGCGGCGATCGTGTTCTGCATGTTCATGGCTACGGCCTTTTCTTCTTTTGACGCGCCCTCGGATGGCGCCGCATTAAATTCAGCTTGCGCGATTTTACAGACAAAACTTTGCACGAACCCAAAAAGCAGCCTGATTCAAAAGCACATTTTTGAACGCGCCGGAAGCCTCATGCATGGACCTCGACGACCGACCGCTCGCCGTAAAAAGCCCTCGCCGCCCGATGAAATCGATTGCAATCAGGGCCAATTCGACTTCCGGCGCGGCGCGGTTGCGAGTAGTGTCTACGTGCCCGTATTCCGGCCTCACCCGGGTCCGACCGATACCCGGCGCTCACCACACGACACTGAACACTGGAGATCTGCGATGAAACGTTCGAAGTTCCTGCTGTCGGGCCTGCTGCTCGCGTCGGCCCTCGGCTTCACGGCCGTCGCCGCGCACGCGGAGGACCTGCTCGATTCCGTGAAGAAAGCCGGCGTGCTGCGCGTCGGCCTCGAAGGCACGTATCCGCCGTTCAACTCGCGCGGCACGTCCGGCCAGCTCGAGGGTTTCGACGTCGACGTGGCGAACGCGGTTGCCGGCAAGCTCGGCGTGAAGACGCAGTTCATCCCGACCGAATGGAGCGGCATCATCGCCGGCCTGCAGGCCGGCAAGTTCGACGTGATCGTCAACCAGGTCACGATCACGCCGCAGCGCAAGGAAGTGCTCGACTTCAGCCAGCCGTACACGTACTCGGCCGCGCAGCTGATCCAGCGCAAGGACGACACGCGCAACTTCAAGTCGCTCGAGGACTTCAAGGGCAAGAAGCTCGGCGTGACGCTCGGCACGAACTACGACCAGATGGCGCGCACCGTGCCGGGCATCGAGGTGCAGACCTATCCGGGCGCACCGGAGAAGCTGCGCGACCTCGCCGCGGGCCGGATCGAGGCGACGCTCGACGACCGCCTGATGCTGCCGTACATGATCAAGACGTCGAGCCTGCCGCTGCGCGCAGGTGCGGTGCTGAATGGCGGCAAGCAGGAAATGGCGATCCCGTTCCGCAAGGGCAATCCGAAGTTCGAGAAGGCGATCAACGACGCGCTCGATTCGCTGCACAAGGACGGCACGTTGAAGAAGATCTCGATGCACTGGTTCGGCAGCGACGTGACGGTGCCGGTCGCGCAATAAGCGGCCCGGCGTTTCAACGCGTCACGCCGTTCATTTCGATGAACGCGTGACGCGCCTCCTCAAGCCGCTTCGTCGAAGCGCGCCAGCAGCATCTGGCCGATCGGCGTCAGCGCCGGACGCGCCGCCACGGCGCTCATGCGCGCCTGCGTATCGTCGACCAGACGCTTCTCGACCAGCACGGCGAAGGCCGGATTCGATTGATCGACGCTGTCCGGCGCACGCGCAATGCGCAACAGCATCGAGAATTCATGCGGACTCAGCATGGTCCTTGTCTCCTGATCGTCCGCGATCCGGTTCGAACCGGCGTCGATCGTGTTTTCGAATGAAATGGCGCGATGCATGACCGCTGCGCGGCCGGGAGCGAGATCCCGGTTGTCCGGCCTGCGACGCGGGCACGTCGTCACGGGCAGGTTGCGCACGGCTTTCGTCCGGCGATGCCGCCGCGACGGGAACGTGCAACCTTATGTGCGCGCCGTGACGCGGCCGTGACAGCAAAACGGGGGCAAAACTGCGCGCGTCACGTGCCGTTTGCGGTCGATGCAGATCCGGTTGGCGACGGCGAACGGCATCACGAATCGACCGAATACGGGAACCCGCCGCGACTCGATCCGCTCGCATGGCGCATGCAGCGCACGACCACGTTCAGCGCGCGCCCGAGCGTCATCCCGACGAGCACGCCCCATCCCGCGAACGACAGCATCGCGAAGCCGCTCGTCGTCGCCCACGGCAGGCGCGCGGGAAACAGCGCTTGATGCTGATGTAGGGCAGCACGCAGAACATCACGTACACGTAAGGCTTCAGATGAAGGAGCGCGGATATGGGCGAAGTCGCCTGATCGGAGTGGGCACGCCGACACCATACCGCGCAGCCCCGACACGCGATGCGGCTTGAGACGGGCGGCCGGAATTCGCGAACGAGTTGCACGTCGCGGCGATGACTGCCGGGTAAATCCCGCACGAAGCGAAGCCGGCACCAGCCGGTGTCTTTCCGTCTGACGTTCCACTACACTCGTGACGGAAACCGGCCAGCCGTCGGTAGCCGATGCGCTTCGTCGAAGCTGCGCGCCGCTCGTCGCACCGTGAGCGCAACCGGCCTGCCCAGGGCTAAGGTCACGCCATACGCATCGCGCCCCCACCTTCACCCACCATGCGAGCCACGTCCGATCCTTCACCAGTCCCTCAGCCGCCTGCCAGCGCCGCGCCGCGGCTGCTGCGCGACCCGGCCGCGCTGCCCGCGTTCGCGTGCGTCAACTTCAGGCAGATGTGATCGGCGTTGGCGCTCGGTCGCGCATAAGACAACCAATGACGAGGTAACGACAGGTGAGATCTCCAACATTGAGCGCGAGGCACGGCGTCCGGCCCTTCATCTCGGCAGCGAAACGCATTGGCGACCGGATTCGCGAACGTGGACAATTCGAGCCCGATGAATTGGTGCGGCTATCGCTGGATCGGCCCAAACGCAGCCGTACTGCGTGGATGACTCGCGCGGATCTGGACGAGCACGCGGTCGTGGCCAATCATGTCGACGGCGTCGCGCATGTCACCGAACTGCGTAAGTTCGCGTTGCTCGATCGGGCGTGCGAGTACGTTTGCCCGGATTGCCTGGACGAGCTGCTCGTCCGTTCAGGCGAACGACCGCACTCGCCGACGCCCGTGTCACGCGCGTTCGACACGGCGATCGTCGCCGACAATGCGACGGTGGACGGCTCGTTCGTCAAGTGTGACATCCACGGGATTGGTTTCGGTTCGTGCACATCACCAGCTATGGCAGCGTTGATCGATCGGCATGACGCGCTGCCGCACGGTCAGCCAATCATCAAGGTGGTCGTTGTTTCACCGAAAGCCGAAAACGAATTCTGGTTCGACGAAGCATTCCTTCGCCGCTCGCTCGGTGAAGATGCCGATCTTTCCGGTGGCATCTACCGAATGGAGTCGGACGACCGCAGCCTCGACCTGCTCGAAAGCGGGACATCGGTATGCAGGCACAGCCTTCAAGACTGGCTGCAGCGCAACGGCATCGCTTAGCGATGCGCGGCGGCAATCGGGCGGATGCGCGGCGGCTCACGAAGCAAGCATGCGGCCCGCATCACATATGTCGCCCAGCGGAGCAGAAAAAACAAAGGGCCGGGAGACAGAATCTCCCGGCCCTTCATTCAATATGGTGCCGGCTGCAGGACTCGAACCCGCCACCTGATGATTACAAAGCAGTCGAAATTCTCAACAATTACAATGGACTAGCGCACTTACGCGTTTCCAAAATACTCGCATTCGCTCCCTTCCCCGCCTTGTCTGGCAAGGATCGAATTCATATTGGAAACGCCTCGACACTTACGACTTACACGCAGCAAATCTACCTGAGAGCACGAATCCAATCTTCGATGGCGGATTCGCGCCACGCCACGGCTCGAGCACCTAGCTTGACACCAGCCGGAAATGTTCCCGCGCCGATCCTCCGATAGATTTCACTCCTGGACAAACCAATGCGGGCGCGAACCTCTGCGAAGCGCAGCAGGCGCTCCGGACGTTCCAGCGAGTTGTCGTGTAGATCACTCATGCTATTTCTCCTAGGCTGCACAAGGCCAATCAAGGCCAATCCACGCCGGCCAAGCTGCAATTTGGCTGCACCGGCCCGACACGCCTCCATCCATTACCTCGCTACCTAGGCACTCCGCGCGCCGGCCGTTCAACCGCATTGGCCCGTTGTTTCTTCACTACAGGTTGCGAAGCTTAACCAAATCGGTTAAGCTTTCTCCACAATAAGGATAACGTCGTTACCGAAACCGGAGAAAGATATGGCGATCACACCGTTCGGCAAAGCCGTAAGGAAGGCTCGGCTGGATGCAGATGTCACGCTTTCCGAAATGGCGACCACTTTGGGGTTCACGGCAGCATATTTGAGTGCTATGGAAACGGGCCGGAAGAAGATTCCGTCCGAGGTAGTCGCAAAAACGGAGCAGTACTTTGAAGAAAGGGGTGTCCGGCTGGAGCCCTTGCAACCGCTGGCGGACGTTTCGAACGCGACCGTCTCGTTGGAAGGCCTCACGCACGAACATCAAATGATGGTCGCGGGCTTCGCGCGCGCTTCGTTGAGCGATGTGGACCCCGTGGATATTGAACAACTTAAATCCCTGCTCATGAAGATCGGAGGGAAATAATGTTCGGCCATGGTCCGTTACAAGGCTTTCGGGTGTCGCCCCGAAGCATCGCAGACATTCGTGATGTGGCGACGCGTTCGCGGGCGGCACTCGGCTTTCGTTGGCCTGCCAACATGGGGCGCTTCCTCGAGCAATTGATCAGCTACTCGATTACGGTCGATGTGGTCGAGGACACTGGGGTTTTGCCGCGGGGCGTGCTTGCGTGTTGGGTTCCCGAAAGCCTGACCCTTTATCTGACGGAGCGGATTTACAAGGGCGCGTGTGCAGGCGACGCGCGCGCGGTCTTCACCGTCTTCCACGAGATGGGTCATGCGCTCCTCGGGCATCGCAGAACGCTCAACCGCGAGGTGCCTGGCCAAGAAATCAAGACGTATGAAGATTCAGAATGGCAAGCGAACCAGTTTGCGGCGGAGTTCCTGATGCCGCTTGACGAGATCGTGCGCTACAGCCTTACGACGGAGGCGCTGCTGTTGAATCGGTTCGGGGTGTCCATGGAGGCAGCCCGTATCCGCCTGAACCGGCTCCGTCGCACTGGCGTGGTGTAAAAAAAACGTCATCCGTGTTGGCGCACGAATGACGTTCGGGTGAAAAGGAAGACGAAAAAGCCTCCGGCTTCCTCTTCTGCGCTTCGGTCGAAGGCACGCGAATTGTAGTTACCCAATTCGATTGCTGCAAGCGCAAAAGTTCCATTTCGGAGAGGCATTTCTGATAGGTACGGAAATGACCAGCAAAGACGACGACGATTACGTCATCATCTTCCGCCGCTTCCGCCGCACCAAGTCGGGCGCAATGCTGGATGCCAGGAAGTTCGGCATCGCAGCGTGGCCGATTAAGGTGCGTAAAGCGAAGGAATAAGGGCTGCATCAACGCTCCCGGATAAATAGGGCACCTGTCCTTCCGGGGGCCTCTCTGAAATTGTGAGCACATGCTCAAGGAGCTTTATATGTCGAAAGACAAACTGTTCGTCGAGCGCCGGGCGCAAGGCGATTACGCAGTACGGCGTGCCAATTCGCAGCGTGCTAGCGACGTGCTGCCCACGCAGAAGGAAGCTATTGAACGCGCGCGCGAGTTGAATCAAGGGAAAGATCCACTCGTCGAGCGCGTCCGGCACACCTCTCAAGGCAAGCCGGACCAATGGCGCAAACCGTAACGCAGCAGATCTAACGATCCACTTCCATCAGTGGAAACAAGAACGGCGCTCATTGAGCGCCGTTCTTCTTGGAGCAACGCGTCACATCGCGCCGCTCACCGCAACCGTGCCGCGACTCCTCATTTCGGAGACATCCGTCCGGCCTATCGTCGCGATGAACTGCACCGATCGGAAGCAATCCGCCCCGCTCGACCGCAGCCCTTCCTATCACTTGACAATCTCAAAAACCTGTCAATCCCAACAGGGGAACGGCTCACGCGTCGCGTGCTACATTCGGCGGCACGTTTCTTCATAGGATTCAGCATGGGCTTCGCATTCATTCGGGATGGCGACACGACCTCGCACGGTGGGCGCGTAATTGCCAGCGACACGACCAACACTGTCGACGGAAAGGCGCTCGCGCTGCTCGGCGACATGGTTTCATGTCCACGCTGCGGCGGCCTCTATCCGATCGTCAAGATCAAGACTGGTTTGAACATGACGTTCCACGGTCGGCCGGTCGCGTCCGAGGGCGACGTAACTGCGTGTGGTGCGACGCTGATCGCGTCGCAAAGCAGCGCAACAGCCTCCCCGACATCGGGCGCAGGCGCGCCGGTCGGCGGCGGCAAGAGCGTAGTGCCGCAGAACGACGGCCCGAATCGCGGCCGCTTCCAGGTTGTCGACGACAACACGCGCCGGCCCATCGCAAACCATCCGTACACCGTGACGTCGACGGACGGCCAGACGATTCACGGCATGACGGATGCGAACGGCCATACGGATTGGCTGAATACACAACAGGCCGCGTCGCTGTCGTTCAGCCAGCCGGGCACGACAGGCACCGCGGACACGAAGGCATGACCGACTATTCGCGCAGCTCGGCCGCCGGCGCGAGCAAGGGCGACGGCAACACGACCCTCGTCGGGCTCGACGGCCGCCTGTCGGGAAAGGATAAGGAAGTGCTCTGCGGGGTGATGTGCCCGTGCGCGCGCATCGGCGTCCAGACAAGAGTGGACAAGCGTGGGAGGTCGCGGACGCTCCGACAAGCATGCGTCGCTCAACGCCTGGACGCCATGAACGAATCGTCGCGAGCGACGTTCGGCGGGCCGACCGAGTACCTGCCGGAGGTCAGCTACGACATGAGCCCGACACCGCCAGCGCCTCCGGTCCCGATCATGACCGAAGAGGATCGGCCGCTGCGCCCTGATTCCGTCGTCGACTGGATACGGGATAATTGGCCGGGCGGCATGAAGGGCTACCGCGACGGGAAGAAAACGGGCCTGGATCAAACGCGTCGACCCGACGTCGTGATCGTGCGCAATCCTGCTCTGCCGCCCGAGCAGTCGAATATCAAGACCGTCGTCGAAATGAAGTTCGAGGATTCGTACGGCGATCGTCAACGGGAGGCATACGTGCGAATCGCCGGTAGCGACAAAAAGGTGGCAACGCTGCGCCCAGCCGACTGCGGATGTGGCGACGACAAGCCGGACGAAAAACCCGCACGATCGACGCAAACGCAATCTGACGTCGAGTCGATTTTTGGCGTCAGTCCGGCCGGGCCGAACCGCTCAATGCCTGCCCCGATTCCGCATCTTCCGCCGGGCGTCCCCGGTTTCGCGTTCCCCTGAATACCATGACGAAAGACGAACTGGCTGCGTGGGCCAATGACCCGAAGCGCCGCGATACCCTGCCGTATGGACTGTTCGAGCCGCCCTATCAGAAAGGCATCGTAGGCGCGGCGTTTGTCGTGCGCGGCGTCCTGTACTTCCGGAACGGCTACACGGAGGCGACGCGCAAGTCGCTCGTGCGATGTTACGACCGCTATCTCGACGTCATCACCAGGTACGAGACGGCGCTGGCAGAGGCTGAAGGCCGCGATCCACCGAAGGCCGGCCCGATGCGATGGTTCTACGCCGAAGGCGCGGCGCCCGTCGCATTCGACAAATCCCCTGGCTTTCCCGACCTGGCGAAGCACGTTCCGAGCAATGCGGCCCTGGTGTCGACTACGACCAGCGCGGATCACAAGCTCGCGGCCGGCTTCTACGATTTCGCCGTGTTCTGCCTCGAAGACTGGGAAGCGAAGTTTGAGCGCAGCCTCGACGCGATGTCGTTCACGGTGCCGCGCAGCTTTCTGCAGCTCGCGCCTGGCGCGTTCGAGCGGCTGTTAGCCGAGTTCGCGGAATGGTTGCGGCCAGTACACGGACATGGCGGTTACGCGGTCAACCTACCGCCGATGGGGCGGGAGCCAAACGAAGCGAGCGAGTATTTTTGGGCGCGGCAGTACGGGGCCGGGGTCGACGTCGGGAGCCCACGGCGCACATGCGTGCGTGACCTGACCGACAAGCTCAAGACGGTCGACTGGCTGACAGTGATCGACGCCGATCTCGTCCGCCGCGCCGGTGGAGCAGACAAAATGCTGCTCCCCCCTGACTGGTATCGAAAATCCGTATTCGGCGATGGCGACCTGCTGATTCAGGCAGGGGTAGAACCTCAAGCCGGCGTGTCGGTTGGCGCGGGGCATCCGCCGGAGCCGCCGGCTGCATATGTGCTGCTGAACCGGGCTCTGCGCCCCATCGTCGCCGATACGATCGACAGCCTGCAGGACGGCACGGTCAGTAGCACCGCGCCCCTCCTCAGTACGACGATCGCGAGCGAAGCGTGGCTCAATCGCTTCAACGTGCCCGAAGACGAACTCCCCGACTACTGGGCCGATCTGCACAAAACACCCAAACTGCGTGACCCGGACGAGTAAGGCAGCCTCATTGCGTCCGCCCCTGAGTTGCTCGTTGCACCGGTAAGCGCCGATCCTCATGCCCCTGAGCCATCAACTAACGCTCGGAGGCAACTCGCGCTCGCGCGAAGCCGTCGAGAGAAAACACTCCGAATTAGTTGAGAGGCCCGACGCGGACCGTGCGTTGTATGATTCGGCATCGCTGGATCAACTCTGCCCAAAATTCTCGATGCGCACGGCAAAAATTCGCAACCCGGAGCCGCTTCGGCTCGACGACTCCGTTATATTTGAAGGCAGCGCACTCAACGTCCTTCAACGCCTACCCTCCTCTAGTGTTCAGTGCGTCGTGACCTCGCCACCGTACTGGGGCTTACGCGACTACAACATTGCCGACCAGATCGGTCTAGAGCAAACCCTACCGCAGTTCATACATAGACTGCAGGCAGTTTTTGCCGAAGTTCGACGTGTTCTGAAAGACGATGGCGTTCTATGGCTGAATATCGGCGATGGATACACCAGCGGGAATCGCGGCTGGCGCGCTCCCGATAAGAAGAACCCCGCGAGAGCCATGGCGGTTCGTCCAGACACACCCGAAGGTTTGAAGCCAAAGGATCTCATGGGGATTCCGTGGCGGCTCGCTTTTGCACTTCAGGATGATGGCTGGTATCTCCGGGCTGACATCGTTTGGAACAAACCGAACGCTATGCCTGAGAGCGTAAAAGACCGGCCAACGCGCGCTCACGAGTATGTCTTCATGTTCAGCAAGAGTGAACGATATCTTTACGATCGCGAGGCTGTATTGGAACCCAACGGTCGGAACTGTCGCTCGGTGTGGAACATAAATACTCAAGCGTTCGCTGGGGCGCACTTTGCTACGTTCCCTCCCAAATTGGTCGAGCCCTGCATTCGTGCATCGACCCGTCCAGGCGATCTCGTTTTGGATCCATTTTTCGGGGCCGGCACCGTGGGCCTAGTTGCTCAACAGGCCGGGAGACGCTATGTCGGGATCGAACTAAACCCCGAGTACGTTTCTCTCGCGGTCGAGCGGCTTTCCGCTGACGAATCTTCAGTGGTTCGGGTGGCCGCATGACAAAAAAAGCAGAAGATTCAGGCGCCGATACCTCGTCAATCAGTGAGCGCGATTCAAAAATCACGTTTTCAGCGCCGGAACCTGATTTGCAAATTGCTTTCGCCGCGTCATTGCGGGAAATACGCGAGCATACGTTACAAGAGGCACTACGCGAAACTGTACGCTCCCTGTCGATCCCTGACATCGACAACGAGCTTGCGCGCTTCGTACCGAAACATGCATTGGCGCAATTGGCTAGCCAAGGGTTGCGGGGAGAGATGGTTTTTCCAGTTCCAATCGTGCTTTCGACCACACCGCGGTTATTGGGATATTATCGCCTGCTGTATGGCTATAGTCAGAAGGAGTTTTACACTTCTGCTACCGGATATTCACGGCTGAAACTTATGGAAGAGCGTGGCACCCTTAGCGCGGCGAGCGCAGAGGCGCTGCCCGACGCATGCTCAGCTCTCTGCGATGCCGGGGCGTTACTACTGACGGGCATTGGCACGGCAAGCGTGAATGCCGCCTTGCTCGACGACCTGACACTGCTCACGCTGGGTCCGCAATTGCGCGGCGGTGCAAACGTTCGTAAAGGAACCGCCGGCATCAGAACAGTATTCAACGCAATTCACGAGATAGTCGAAAAATCGGTTGTCAATATCAGCAATACGAGTATCGAAGTTAAAAATGCGGCCGGCAGAAGGGTTTTAATCGAGTTTGCCGCCGACCCCGACATTATTATTCGGGAGGAAATGCGAGCCAGCAGCTTTAGGCAGCTCATCGCAATCGAAGTCAAGGCCGGGTCCGATTTTTCGAATATTCACAATCGCGTAGGTGAGGCAGAGAAAAGCCACCAAAAAGCAAAAGCAAGCGGATTTGCCGAATGCTGGACCGTCGTAAACGTCGACAAAATGGATCTCCAAATGGCGCGCCGCGAATCCCCTAGCACAAATCGCTTTTATAAAATCTCAGATTTGGCAAAAGCAAGCGGAGATGACTTTCAGGACTTCCACGATCGAATAGTGTCTTTAACTGGGATTCCCACCGCCCTAGTTAGGCAGGGGTGAATCGCAGCTGAGCACCACGGCGGCTCCAACAACTCTGTATAGACAGGACCACGATACGCGGCACCGCAACAGACCAACTAGACGACTGCATGACCCCAGCCCGGCGCGGCACTCGCTGGACGGCCTAGAGGGACTCGCGCACGAGTGCGTAAAAACTGTTCATTTCTGCGAGCAGGTGATGCGGACTCGCCACTATCCTCGTCAGACTAAGATGAAGGCGAGACTGCGTAACCAAGGCGCATAAATTTGCATAGAAGAATCGGCCCGCCGCCTCCCGTGTCACCCACGCCAGGCGGCCCCGAACGCCGGGTGCATGAGTGCATAAAAACCGTTCGTTTTGGCGGGCAGGTGGGGCGGGGTCACAACTGCGCGCGCCGGGTCTAGATCGTCACCTCCGGGGCAGGGTCCGGCCCTTGGAACGGTGCCTCCGACGCGTCAAGCGGCCCGCCACGGCCCTGCGGCGGGCTCGCCCGACCCTTAGGGTGCATCCAGGCGGCAGCCGCTCTGAGGCGCCCTAATCCGCCCCGACCTTGCACGATCGACAGACGCAAAAAAAGCCGCCGGCACCGAAGTGCCCGGCGGCTTGCTTTGCCTGGTGTGCGCTCGGGCGTCAGCCCTTCGGCATCTCGAAGTCTCTAAACCGCACGACCTCGGTCCCGATCCAGTCGTTCAGCTCCCGGAGCCGCGCCTTCAGCGGCTCGATCTCGAGGCCATTGAATACCCCGGCCGCCTTCTCCACGTCACCGAAGCCGCCCGCGTTCGACGGGATGATCCCCATCAGTTGTGGCGGCACGCGGTGCGCCGCGAGCTGATCCTCGACAGTCACCTTTTTGATGTTCCAGAACTCGTCCTTCGCCGCGACCTCACCGATCGGCAGGAGCTGGATGCCGTCCTTCTTCCCTTTCGGCGCGTACATGAACAGGTTCCGGAAGTTGCCCGGCCCCTTCGCGTTCTTCAGCGCCGTACGCAGATTGTCGACGTCCTCCTGACGCTCGGCCGCATCGGTCATATACATGATGAAGCCGGCGTGGCTGCCGTTCTTGTAGTAGCGCCGGCGGAACAGCGTCGCGCTTTCGTTCAGCCAGGTCGAGTTCAGCGCCGACAGGTATTCGGGTAGCCCGTAGATCTCCTGGTTCAGGTCTGGCTCGTACAGGTGATAGACCGCGCCCTTCGGGAACGCATACGGCTCGCGCACGTTCGTCACGAACCAGTATTGATCCGGCTCGACGCCGACCCGCGTGTACTTCGCAAGCGACGACTTCAGCGCCATCGGTTTGCCGAGCTGGTTCGTGCGCAGCTCGAGGTAGCTGTTCGCGAAGACCAGGTACTCGAGCACGAATCGACTGAAGTCGGCCCGCGACAGCAGCGGATGCTCGATGTACGACTGCACAAGGATGTTACGCTTCACGTAGATGGCCGAGCTGTGATGCGGCGCGGCCCGGAACGAGCGCGCGAGCCCGTCGAGCGGCAGCGGTGGCTCATACCAGTTTCCCATCCGCATGCACTCGACGTAGTCGAGCAGCTCGCGCCGATCCATCACTTCGATCGGATCGCCAAACGAAAAAGCCTCTGCGCGCGGCGCCGGCGCCGGCGCCGACGTCAAATCGGCTGCCGGCTCGGCGCGGCTATGCGTGCGGCGCCCGGCGCCGCGTCGATACTTACCTGCCATCAAAAATCTCCATGAATCCGGTATTGGTGCCCGTGGCGCCCTCGAGCGGCTCATTGGCGAGCGCGTGCATGCACGCCCAGGCCAGGTCCCCGTGGCTCGCCTCTTCGGATCGGCTTGCCTTGTACGTGACCTGCAGGCCGCTCGGCGTGATGGTTTTCTTGATCGCCATGAACGATGCGGCGAGGTCCTTCCAACCCGTGTCGAATTCGAGCCGGCCCTTGCGAATCACGTTCTGCGCCTTCATCACGAGCGCTGTCTTGATCTCGACCGAGTAGTGGAACGCCGTCGCGGCCGGGAAAAATTTCGTGACGAGCTGATAGACGCCCTGCCCGATCCCGGTCGTATCGATGCCGATGTAGGTCACGCGGTAGCGCCTGGTCAGCGCCTCGATCTTCGCGGCCTGCGCTTCGAAGTCCAGGCCGTGCCACTGGAACCGCTCAAGCACGCGGAATTTCCCGCCGGGATACTTCGGCGGCGCCAACACGACGCAGCCCGCGCTGTCGCCCGTGTGCGACGGGTCGTAACCGATCCACACTTCTTCGTCGCCGAACGGGCGCATGTACAGCGGCTTGAAGTCGTCCCACACTTCCCAGGTGTCGACCATGCACGTCTGCAGCGTCGCCAGAGGGAAGACCGACAGCGAATCGTCGATGAACTGGCACAGCAGCAGGTTCGCGTATTCGTCCGCGCTGTATTCGAGCTTCAGGCGCTCGAGGTCGAACAGGTTGCAGCCTCCGCGCACGGCATCCTCGACGGTCACGATCTGCCGATACTGGCCGTCTGCACACGTGCGCCCGGCCGCGAGCGCCGCGTTCGAGATATCGATCGAAACGCGCTGATCCTTCGGACGGCCGCGGTTGAACAGTGCCCCGGACCAGAACGGATACGCATCGTGCGCGAGGCTCGACGGCGTCGAGAAATACGTCTGCCGCCACTGCGAATGGATCGCCATGCCCGACGCAACCTTGCGCAGGTCCTGGAAGCGCGGCACCCAGAAATACTCGTCGAAATACAGGTTGCCGTGATAGCTCTGCGCGGTGCGCGCGTTCGTGCCGAGGAAGTACAGCGTCGCGCCATTCGGCAACACCATCGGATCGCCGCGCAGCTCAACGCCGACCGCATCCTTCGCGAACTGGACGATGTACTGGCGGAACACGTGCGCCTGCGCCTTACTGGCCGACAGAAAAATCTGATTGCGGCCGGTGTTCAGCGCATCGAGCAGCGCTTCGCGCGCAAAGTACCAGGTCGCGCCAATCTGGCGGCTCTTCAGGATGTTGCGAATCCGCTCTTTGAAGCCCGCGCGATACCAGGTGCGTTGATAGTCGAAGATCGATTCGAGAAACGCGTCGTTCAGCTTCTCGACCTGCTCATCGCTGAAGGCGTTGCGATCGTCCGAGCTGCGTGACCGGCGCGTGCCGCCACCGCCCCCGGATTCGCTCACCTTTGCATCGTTCGCTGGTCTCGAGCGCAACCGGTCGAGCTGACGTGTCAGCAGGTCGATCTCCTTGAAGTCGCGCCCTTCCTTCGCCTCCTTCGTCACCAGCTTGATCAACTGCGCTTCGATCGTCATGTTGACGCGATCGACCGGCTCTGTTTCGTCCCATCCATCACGCTTTTTCCAGCTATAGAGGGTGGCCGGCTTCGCGCCGAGCAGCTCGGCGATGCGCGCGATGCGATACCCCTGCCAGTACAGGTCGCGTGCGCGTCGGCGTGGATCAACGTCGGTTGAATCGATGGGAAGTGCAGTCATGCAGCAAGGCTACCGACGCGCGCGCGTAGGCCCTACTGCATACGGTTGTATCGGTTGCGTGCACAACCAACATGCGTTGCGACGCCGGATCGAACTGCCGAAACTGGAATCCCTGAACACAGCCCCCTCTCAGCGGATTCGCACATGGCACAGGACGCAAAGAAGACGAAGTTTTTCCGGATCGCGACCGAAGGCGCGACGACGGACGGCCGCACGATCGATCGCGCGATGCTCGAACAGATGGCGAGCAGCTACGACCCGAAGACGTACGGCGCACGCATCAACATGGAACACATTCGCGGCTACACCCCGGATGGCACGTTCCGCGCGTATGGCGACGTGATCGCACTCAAGGCCGAAGAGCAAGACGGCAAGATGCGTTTGCTCGCGCAGCTCTCCCCGACGAAAGACCTGGTCGCAATGACCACGGAGCAACGCCAGAAGGTCTACACGTCGATGGAGGTCGACCCGGACTTCGCCGACACCGGCGCGGCGTACCTGGTCGGCCTGGCCGTCACCGACAACCCGGCGAGTCTCGGCACCGACATGCTCGCCTTCAGCGCGAAGCACAAGACATTCGACACGCGCAAGCAACGCCCGGAAAACCTGTTCAGCGCTGCCGTCGAAGCCGACATCGAGATCGAGGACGACGCACCGCGCACCAACGACGCAGGCAAGTCGTTGTTCTCGAAAGTGCGCGGCCTGCTGAACCGAAAGGAAGCCTCCGACGACCAGCGTTTTTCCGACCTGTCGCAATCGGTCGTCGCGCTCGCCGAAAGCCAGAGCCAGGTGCTCGAGCAGCTCGAGAAGTTCAACACGAATTTCGATGAACTGAAGCGGGCGCAGAAGGACGGCGACAAACGCCACAGCGACCTGGTCCAGAAGCTGTCGCGTACCGACAGCAGCGAGCAACAGCGGCCGATGTCGACGGGCAGCGACAGCGGGGCGCAGACCGACTGCTAACCGACCCTCATCCCATTTTCTAAAGACGGAGAACCCATGCGGAACACTACCCGCGAGCAGTACAACCGGTACCTGGCCCGCATCCAGGAACTGAACGGCGTCGGCGATGCGACGAAGAAGTTTTCGGTCGTGCCGAGCGTGCAGCAAACGCTCGAAACCAAAATTCAGGAATCGAGCAGCTTCCTCGGCCGCATCAACATCCACGGCGTCGAGGAAATGGAAGGCGAGAAGATCGGCCTCGGCGTGTCCGGGCCGATCGCAAGCCGAACCGATACGACCAAGCGCGCGCGTGAGACTCGCGACGTCTCGGCACTCGACAACCAGAAATATCGCTGCGAGAAGACGGACTACGACACCCATATTCGCTACCAGCAGCTCGACGCGTGGGCGAAGTTCCCGGATTTTCAGGCGCGCGTGCGCGATTCCATCATCGTGCGCCAAGCGCTCGATCGCATCATGATCGGCTGGAACGGCGTCAAGGTTGCGGCCGACACCGATCTCAACGCGAACCCGCTGCTGCAGGACGTGAACATCGGCTGGCTGCAGCAGTACCGCAACAACGCGAAACAACGCGTGTTCTCGGGCGTGAAGATCGGCAAGGGCGAGGAATTCAAGAATCTCGACGCGGTCGTTTCGCTCGCGCGCAACGAGTTCCTCGACCCGTGGTACGCCGAAGACCCGAATCTCGTCGTGATCTGCGGCCGCGAGTTGCTCCAGGACAAGTATTTCCCGCTCATCAACCAGGCGCAGCCGTCGACCGAAACGCTCGCAACCGACATCGTCGTCTCGCAGAAGCGTATCGGCAACCTGCCGGCTGTCAGCGTTCCGTACTTCCCAGCTCATGCGCTGATGGTCACGCGCCTGGACAACCTGTCGATCTACTGGCAAATCAGTGCGCGCCGGCGCTCGCTGAAGGAAGTGCCCGAGCGCGATCGCATCGAGAACTATGAAAGCTCGAACGACGCGTACGTGATCGAGCAGTACGGCGCAGGCTGCGTGGTCGAGGACATCCAGCTCGTCGACGCTGCCCCGGCTGCTCCGCAGGGTGGCGCATGACGAACCCGTTCCGCGAACACTTCCAGCGCACCGTCGCGGCCACGGCTGCGCGCGGTACGCCGACGAGTGTCGGCGGGCTGCGCGACGACTCGGCGTACACGCTGATGCTCGCGCAGCTCGACGAACACCGCCGCGCGCTGAAGGCCGTCGAGTCGCTCGAGCGCAAGGCCGACCTGAAGCGGCAGTTTCTGCCCGCATACGACGCGTGGGTCGCCGGCGTGCTGGACGGCGCGGCAGGCGCCCAGGACGACGTGCTGATGACGATCATGGTTTGGCGCATCGACGTCGGCGACTTCCGGGGCGCGCTCGAGATCGGCGCGTACGCGGTACGCCACGAGCTCGCGCTGCCCGACCAGTACAAGCGCAGCACACCGTGCCTGCTGGTCGAGGAATTCGCCGAAGCCGCGCTGCGTGCGAACCGGGCGGGCGATCCGATCCAGGTCGAGCCGCTGCTCGAGATCGAATGGCTGACCGTCGTATGCGACATGCCCGATGAAGTGCGCGCGAAGCTGCACAAGGCCATCGGCTACGGCCTGGCGGCGTCCGACCCGGCGAAGGCACTCGACCACCTGCGCCGCGCGTTGCAGCTCTTCGCGAACGTGGGCGTGAAGAAGGACATCGAGCGGCTCGAGCGCGAGCTGAAGAATTCCGCCAACGGGGGCCAGTCCGGCCCCGGTGGCTGACACCGAGCGTACCCCGCGCACCAGGCGGCACGGGGCCGTAGCCGGCACTGTCCGCGCGAAAGCCCCGTCCACCGCCTCACCCTCTCAACCTGACGAACCCAACCATGTCCTTTGTCTCGACCCCGCCGCTGCCACGCGCGCCGGCGGAGGCGGAACCCGCCAAGCCGATCAAGAACGACCCGTTCTATCCGGATGTGTCGCTCGACCACGCGCGCGACACGATGCGCCTCGACGGGTCGATCACCGACGCCCGTCTGCGGCACGAGCTGCTCGCTGCGATCGCCGAGGTCAACGACGAGCTGCGCAGCGCACGCGCGGCGTGGCGCGATGCCGGCATCACCTGCCTGGCCGACGCGCCGGCCGACCAGCTCGACGGCGAAAGCGTACGGCTGCAGCACTACCGGCGCGCGGTGTATTGCCTGGCGAAGGCGACGCTCATCGAGCGGTACCGCGACTACGACACGACAGGCGACGGCGCACGCCGCGCAGACGAGCTCGAGCCCCAGGGCGACGAGCTGCGCCGTGATGCCCGCTGGGCCATCAGCGACATCATCGGCCGCCCTCGCGTGACGGTGGAGCTGATCTGATGGAAGTGCGGGCGCTCCAGGGGGAAACCATCGACGCGCTGTGCTGGCGCGTGCTCGGCCGCACTCGCGGCGTCGTCGAAGCGGTGCTCGACCTCAACCGGGACCTGGCGCAGTACGGCCCGATCCTGCCTCACGGGCTGCTCGTCGAGCTGCCCGACGAAGTACCGCAAGCGGCGCAATCCGGCGCCGAGCGGCTCCAGTTATGGGAATGAAGATGGCTGAACCTATTTCCACGTCGTCCGCGACGGTCGCGGCGCTCGGCGTCGCCACGCTGTCGCTGTTTCCCGGCGTCGACGCCAACGTCGTCATGGGCGCGTTCGCCGGCTCGCTGCTGTTTGTGATGACGGCCGCCGATCCGTCGATTCCGAAGCGCATCGCGTTCTTCGTGATCTCGTTCGTCGCCGGGTGCCTCACGGCCGAGCTGTTCGCCGCCGCGCTCGACGCGGTGCTGCCGGCGCGCGTCGAGGTACATGCCGGCATCGGCGCGCTGATCGCATCCGCGCTCGTCGTGAAACTGCTGCTGTGGCTGATCGCCCAGGCCGACGCGCCCGATCGGCTGCTGAACGTGTTCAAGGGGAGGGAAAAGTAATGCTCACGACCGTCTACGTGCTGCTGTGCGCGGCGCTCGCGCTGCGCCTCGTGACCTTCCGCCGTGGCACGAGCGCCCACCGGCCGCTCGCGGCATGCCTGGCGTACACGATCGCGGTCGCCGCCGGCGCCGCGCCGATCCGCGCTGCGTTCGGCATGCTGCCGCCGGCGAATCTTGCCGACACGGTGCTGGTCGGCGTCCTGTGCCTCGCCGTGTACGGTGTTCGCGGCAACGTCGTCGAGCTGTTCCACCGTGGCAACCCGCGCGACTCAGTAATCGCGCGCGTGCTGCAATTCAAGGTATGGGGGCGCCATGTATAAGACCCTGCGCCTCGGCGACCGCGGCGCCGACGTCAGCTACCTGCAGCGCCAGCTCATCGCAGCCGGCGCGCGCCTCGACACCGACGCAATCTACGGCAGCGCAACCCGTAACGCCGTGGTGGCGTTCCAGGCCACGCATGGGCTGGTCGCAGACGGCATCGCCGGCCCGAAGACCTGGTCGACGCTCTCGGCCGGCCGGCGCGATCCGCGCCACCTCACCGACGCTGACCTGCAGCGCGCGTCCGATCGGCTGCAGGTCGATATCGCGGCCGTGCGTGCCGTCAATGAGGTGGAATCGAAAGGCGCCGGGTTCCTGCCTGACGGCCGGCCCGTGATCCTGTACGAGCGGCACATCATGTATCGCCAGCTCGCGGCGGCCGGCCTGGACGCGGACGCGCTGGCGGCGAAATATCCGGCCCTGATCAACCCGAAGCGCGGCGGCTACGCCGGCGACGCGGCGGAATATGCGCGCCTGGCGAGCGCGTCGCAAATTTCGGCCGCCTGCGCGCTCGAGGCGACGAGCTGGGGCGCGTTTCAAATCATGGGCTTCCACTGGAAGGCGCTCGGCTATCCGGACGTGTTCGCGTTCGTCGACGCGATGAAGGTCAGCGAGGCCGAGCAGCTCGAGGCGTTCGTCCGCTTCGTCCTGGCTGACAAGGTAATGCTCGCCGCGCTGCGCGGTAAGAAGTGGGCGAAGTTCGCCGAGCTGTACAACGGCAAGGCGTACGCGGAGAACCTGTACGACGTGAAGCTCGAACGGGCGTTCGATCGCTACAGCCGGGCGGCCGCGTGACGACCGGCGCCCGTATCTTCGTCGCTAGCGTGATTGCGCTCGCCATTGCAGGTGTCGTCATCGCGATCCAGCATGCGCGCCTGGTCGACGCCGGCCAGCGCGTCGACGATCTCGCGCGCGACGTGCGCGATCGGACGGCCGAGCGCGACGCGGCACGCCGCGACGTGAAGGTCGTCACGCAGTACGTCGACCGTGTCCAGGTCGTCCGCGAGAAGGGCGACACCATCATCAAGGAGGTTCCCGTCTATGTGGATCGCGAAGCGGATCGCGCCTGCGTTGTTCCTGTTGGGTTTGTGCGCGTGCACGACGGCGCCGCCGCCAACGTGCCGGTGGGCGATCCCGGAAGCGCTGATGCGGCCCCCTCGGGCATTGCACTCTCTGCCGTCGGCTCAACCGTCGCAGGCAACTACACCACCTGTCACGAAAACGCCGAGCAACTGATCGCGCTGCAGACCCGAGTACGCGACACGGAGGAATCGGCGCCGTGAAGAAGCCCGATAGCTTGCGCGCGGCCCTCACTGCCGCTCTGCCCGAGTTCGCGCGCGATCCCGACCGGCTGCACGTCTTCATCGAACACGGGTCGATCGCCGTCACCGCTGCGAAGTCGCTGTCGTTCGAATATGCCTACACGCTCGACATCGTCGTGACGGATTACGCCGGCGATGCAGATCACCTGATGGTGCCGATCATCGCCTGGCTGAAGATCCACCAGCCCGAGCTGCTGCTCAACCGCGACCTCTGCCGCGACGGGTTCAAGTTCCAGGCCGAGCTGCTCGACAACGGCAAATCGGACGTCGAGATCCTGCTGAAGCTGACCGAGCGCGTCGGCGTTGTCGAGCAGCCGGGCGGCTATGAGATTCGCCACTTCGGCGAGCCACCGATCGCGGGGACCTGATGGTTGATCGCCTATCCCGCGCCGAAGACTGGGCGTCCGGCCTGCTCGGCCAGCTCACGGCCGCGCAGCGCGTGGTGCTGGCGAAAGGACTGGCCGCCGAGCTGCGCCGACGCCATTCACGGCGCATCGCCGAAGCCCGCAACCCGGACGGCAGCCGGTACGCGCCGCGCAAGCCGCAGGCTCGGCGCAAGAAGGGCCACATCCGGCGCGCGATGTTCGCGAAGCTGCGCACTGCGCGCTTCCTCAAAACCGCGTCGACCGCCGACGCGTCGGTCCTGCATTTCACGCGCCAGGTCGAACGCATCGCACGCGTGCACCAGGAGGGCCTGCGCGATCGCGTTGAGCGCAACGGGCCGGTCGTCCAGTATCCTGTGCGCCAGCTGCTCGGCCTGGCCGATGCCGACGTCGACCGGATCGCCGACGTCGTTCTTGACTTCCTGTCGAGCTAGTCCGAGTACGATTGGGCTACCGCCGTCCCAGAGTCATTGGATGTCAACAGCGTATGAAGCGTTTGATTGAACTGACTGCTAGCGCCGCTCTGCCTTCGTTGCGCAATCCCGCAACGAGCTGCCTGTTCCTTTACGTCATGCAGAATGAACACGGCCTCATCAAGATCGGGCGTAGCGATGACCCGCACCGTCGAGTGTCCGAGGTCCAAAAGAGCGCTCGTTGTTCGGTCGCCCTGATCGCCACTTTTCCTGAAGCCGGCCATTTCGAGGAGTGGATACATATCCAAATGGCCGATCATCTCATCGCATACGAATGGTTCGAAGGAACGCGCGAAGCGAGGGATGCGCTGGCCTCGCTTCTCGGACACGAACTGACCTGGACGTACGAGCTCGCGAAGCAGAGCGCCCGCGCATGGACAGAGCGGCTCCTCGACAGCGGGGCGGAGCGATACTGGCGCAAACGTGAACGCGACATGATCCGCAGAATTAAGGGGGCTGTCACCGGCAATGGGAGTTATCGCGCTCATCTCGACGGCTCCCTGGATCTCGACGGATACATCGCGCCGCACGTGGGATTCCGTGAACCGCTTCTCGAGCAGGACCGAGATGGCAAACCGGTTCTACTGGCGCGATTCGGCGACAGTGAAAAGATGACTATCGTGCCCGCCTACACCCGCTCGATGGTGGCCGCCCTAAGTCTGTGGCTACCCAATCCTGACCGGCCCATTCAATCCTTCGAGCGCCCGGTGGAATGCTGTTTCTTCGGCCTTTGTGACCGACTTGGATTCGATCCCGAGCGGCTATCGGTTTACTGAGCGAGCGACCAATATTTCGTTGTCGCCCGGCCGCGTACAACCTTTCTAGCGTGCCTCTCTCTCGCGCGCGCGGCATCCTTGCCGCATGGATGATTTTGCTGACCTGAACCGCCGCCTCGAAAGCCTCCTGCGCGAGGGCACCGTGATCGAAGTCGATCACGGTGCCCGCCGCGTACGCGTGGAATCCGGTGGCCTGCAAACCGACTGGATTCGCTGGCTCGCGCAGCGCACCGGCGACAGCGTCACGTGGGACCCGCCGTCCGAGGGCGAGCCGGGGCTGCTGTTCTGTCCGTCCGGCGAACCGACGACGGGCCTCTTTCTCCCTGGCGTGTACTGCGACGGCCACGACTCGCCCAGCTCGAGCCCGACGCAACACGTGCGCGTCTACCGCGACGGCGCACGCGTCCAGTACGACTTCGCCGCGCACGCACTCACCGCCACGCTTCCGGCCGGCGCCACCGTCCAGGTCATCGCGCCTGGCAGCGTCACGGTCGAAACCAAAACCGCAACCGTCAAGGCGAAATCCGTCACGCTCGACGCCGACGATACGACCGTGACGGGCTCGCTGCTCGTGAAGGGACCGCTCACGTTCGAATCGGGCGCGACCGGCAAGGGCGGGGGCGGGGGCGGTGCCGGCGGTGGCGGCCCCGTGATCGAGATTCAGGGCAGCGCGCACTTCACGGGCACCGTGACGGCTGATGGCGACGTGAAGTCGCGAGGCGTCAGCCTTGTAGAGCATCCGCACCAGGCGCAGGGCGAATTCGCCAAGACTTCGAAGCCGATCGCAGGTGGCGCATGAACGGCATGAACGCACGCACCGGCCGCGCGATCGCCGGCCAGGTCCACATCGAGCAGTCCGTCGCGGACATCCTGTTTACGCCGCTCGGCACGCGCGTGATGCGCCGTGAGTACGGTTCGCTGCTGCCCGAGCTGATCGACGGCCCGGTCAATCCCCTGATGCGCATGCGCGTCATGGCGGCGTCCGTGATGGCGCTGGCCCGATGGGAGCCGCGCATCCAGGTCAACCAGGTGGATTTCGGCAGCACCGGCATCGACGGCGGCGCCGTGCTCGAGCTGCAAGGCGAGCGCACGGACGGCCCGCGCGCGGGCACTGCCTTCTCCATGCGCCTGCCGGCGACGAACGGGCGAGGTGCTGCATGAGAACGACGCCGATAGATCTGTCGCAGCTCCCGGCACCGGACATCGTCGACGAACTCGACTATGAAACGATCCTGGCCGAGAAGAAAGCCCGCTTGGTCTCCCTGTACCCGAAGGAACAGCAGGACGAGATCGCGGCCACGCTCGAGCTCGAATCGGAGCCGATGGTGAAGCTGCTGCAGGAAGGCGCATACGAAAAAATGCTGCTGCTCGCGCTCATGAACGAGAAGGCGCGCGGCATCCTGCTCGCGTACGCGAAGCGCAGCACGCTCGAGCACATCGGCGCCCTGTTCGACGTCGACCGCCTGCTGATCTCGCCGGGCGATCCCGACCAGGGCATCGATCCTGTCTACGAGGACGACGACAGCCTGCGCGAGCGCATCCAGCTCGCGCCGCGCGGTTTCTCAGTCGCTGGCCCCGACGACGCGTACGTGTTTCATGCGCGCGCCGCTGACGGGCGCGTGAAGGCGGCGACCGCGTATAGCCCGTCGCCGTGCGTGATGATCGTCACGGTTCTGTCGCGCGAAGGCGACGGCACGGCGAGCCAGGAACTGATCGACATCGTCAAGAAGGCGCTCGAGAAGAAGCGGCCGCAGGCGGATGAGGTCATCGTGCAGAGCGCGAAGATCGTGCCGTACGCGATCCGCGCGACGCTGCGCTTCTTCAATGGCCCGGACCGCGCCGTCGCGCTCGCGGAAGCGAAGAAGAAGACGCTGCAGTTCACCGAATCGATGCACCGGCCGGGTTCCGAGGTCACGTTGGACGGACTGTACGCGTCGATGCGCGTCGCCGGCGTCCAGAAGGTCCTGCTCGACACGCCGGCCGAAGGCGTGCCGATCGCGATCGACCAGGCGCCGTACTGCACGGGTATCGAGCTGACGGACGGTGGGGTGGCCGATGACTAAGCCGGCCGTCTCCCTGCTGCCGCCGAACGCGACCGTGCTCGAGCGGCGCCTGGCCGAAGCCAACTCGGACGTGCTGGACATCCCGGTCGAGATCGACACGCTGATGGACCCGGATCGAATCCCGCTGCGCTTCCTGCCCTGGCTCGCCTGGCACATGGGCGTCGATACCTGGCGCGACGAATGGCCCGAGCAGATAAAGCGCGCACGCGTGAAATCCGCGATCCGGATCGCCCGCAAAAAGGGCACGGCCGATGCCGTGCGCGACGTGTGCGCGTCGTTCGGTGCGAACGTCGTGATGCGTGAGTGGTTCGAGAAAACGCCGCGAGGCGTGCCGGGCACGTTCGAGATCGTGATGACGGTCGGCGCGCGTGACGGCGTGCCGGCCACCGCGCAATACGTCAACGACATCCGCGCCGAGGTCGATCGCGCGAAGCGCGGCACCGCCCACTACACCTTCACGCAGGGATTCAGCATGCACGGCTCGATCGGCGTCGCATGTGGCGTGCGCGCGGCTGTTTATCGCCGCCTCTCTCTCACGGATTAACGAACATGGCTGGAAACCTCATCTACATCACGGACGCCGGCCGCGCCGCACTGGTGGCGCCGGGCAACACCGGGACCACCGCGCGCCAGGTGACGCAGATTGGCCTCGCCACGGCGGCTTTCGTCTTCAAGCCGGACATGACCGCGCTGCCGAGCGAGCTGAAGCGCATCACGACGTTCGGCGGTGATACCGTCGCGAAAGACACGATCCACATCGTGATCCAGGACGACAGCGCGGACCAGTACAAGCTGTACGGATTCGGGCTGTACCTGGACAACGGCGTGCTGTTCGGCGTCTATGTGCAGAACGATCCGATCCTCGAAAAAGCGGCGACCTCGATGCTGCTGCTGGCCGCCGATACCGTGTTCGCGTCGATCGACGTGACGAAACTGGTGTTCGGGCCGACGTCGTTCCTCAATCCGCCGGCGACCACCGAGCGCAAGGGCGTCGTCGAGCTGGCGACGCAGGCCGAGGTCGACGACGGTGCGGACGACACGCGCGCCGTGACACCGAAGACCGCAGCCGCGCGATACGCGCCGCTCGTGCGGCCGCAGCTCACTGGCCCGGTCAGCGTCACGTCGACGGCGACGGACCAGGACGCGCAGCTCGCCGTCGCGGCGACGTCGGGCGCTCTCAACCGTGCGGCGAAGATCCGCTTTCACGGTACTTTCGCTGCCGGCACGGCGGACACCAACGCTCGCCTCATCGCATCGATCCGCGCCGGCTACGATGGCGGCACGTGGGGCCGGGAGTACCTCGACTTCTGGATCAACCGTGCGCCCAACGACTCCAACAGCGACGCGAATCAGGTTCGCGCCATGCGGATCACGTACGGCGGCCGCCTTCTTGTCGGCAACCGCGACGATGACGGCACGAACGTGTTTCAGGTCGCAGGGAACGGCACGTTCTCCGGCGGCATCACCAGTTCGGGCCTTGATGCCGGCGGTGCAAACATCCGACTGCGCAACGGCCGCGATGTCCTGCTGCGCAACGATGGCTCGAACTTCTACCTTCTGCTGACCAACAACAGCGACCCCGGCGCATCGTGGAACGGTCTTCGGCCGCTGACCGTCAACGTCGTCACGGGCGCCGTGATGCTGGACGATACCGGCGCCGGGACGTATGTCGGCGGCCAGCTGGCCGTCAAGGGCATGCTCAACGTCAGCAATGGCCCCAATGAGGCTCGCATGCTGCTCGGCCCGAGCGGCGGATACTTCTTCGGCACCGCGAATGCGGCCGGCTTCTACCTCCCGTCGACGGGCGCGATGTTCGCGTTCGACTTCGCGAAGAAGAATCTGCTCGTCGTCGGGAATGAGGTGTGGAACGCAGGCAATCTGCCGAAGCCGGCCCAGACCACGGGTTTCACCATGTCCGGTCAGATATTGGCCGCCGAGGGAAGTGTCGAGAAGCCCGGCATCTCGTTTGTGAACGACGGCGCGCCGGATACTGGCTTCTTCCATATTGCCGACGGCGTGTTCGCGGTCACGAACAACGGACGCGAAACGATGCGGTTTCTCGCCGGCGATACCAATCGCGTCCTCATCGGACCGCCGGCCGACGACGGCAGCATGTTGCAGGTCAGCGGCAACGCGGTCACGCGTGGGCTGCATCGGTTCGGCAACGGCAAAACGACCGCATGGGCCAACAGCGGCGGTGAATGGGGGTACTTTCGCTCGAACGGCAACGTCTCGGTCGGCAGCGAAGGTTCGACCGGCATGCTGCAACTCGTCGCCGGCAATGCCCAAGCCGCATTACTGGTTCCCGGCGGTCGGATGACGATCGGCCGGACGGATGATGACGGTGTCAACGCGGCGCAGGTAGGTGGAAGCGTGCGGGCATTGAACTACTTCATCAACGGCCAGGGTGTCGGTGATTCTGGCCTGATTGGGATCTACAACGGGGCCAACGGGCCGAACATCGGTTTCTACGGCAGCGCGACAGTTGGCGCAGGTGCCGTCACGTTCAGCACGGGAGGAACCGAGCGAGCGCGCATCAGCGCGGCCGGAAACCTCTTGATCGGGACAACAGCTGATGACGGCGCGAACAAGCTGCAAATCGCCGGCGCGGCGAAGCTCGCAGGTGCCTTGTATTCGGCCGCTGCGGTCATCGACAGCGGAGCTGGTTGGAGCACGATCTACCTGAAGAACGGCGGGAAAAACCGCTGGACGATCGGCAAATCCGATACAGACGATTTCGCACTCAGCGCATTTGACGACGACGGTGTCACGCAGCGTCGCGTACTGGATATTCCGCGCGCCTCGCAGGTGGCCAGTTTCGTGAAGCGTCCGACATGGGCCGGCGCAATTCCTTGGGACAGCATGAACGTCACGCCTCTCGACAAGAACGCCGGGGGCCAAGTCAATGCGAACGTGACGCTGTACGGAGCCGGCGACTACGGGTCGCAGCTCGTCTTCAACTCGAACGGGTACACGCCGCGAATTCAGGTGCAGGCGTCGGCAGCGAAGTGGATGGTTACAAACGGCGCGAATACCGTTGCTAACTTGACAGTCACCGAAGCGGGGACGGTCATCGCGCACGGCGAGTTGCAGGCTGCCGACGGCGCAGTCCGCGTTACGACGGATGGAAACCTGTACGGGAGCCTGTGGGGCGGATGGCTATCGAACCACCTACCGAGCAATTACGTCAGCCGCGCCGGCAGCACGATGTGGGGCCGCCTGACGCTCGCGCGGGATGGATGGGATGCGGACCTTGGCCTACGTGCCGCCGATGGCGCACAGACGTACCTGCGCGCGCGGCGCGCTGGCGGCATTGAACTCATCAACAACGCGTACAACGCAGTCACATGGTCGGTAGACGACTGGGGCACGATGTACATGCGCGGCCAGCAGATTCTCAACACGGACGGGAACCTCTTCTGCTCGTATCGCGGCGCGTGGATGAACGCCATCCTCGACGATCTGTACAACCGCGACAACACGAAGGCCAACGCCGGTGCGCGCGTGCAGTGGGATTCCGGCGTGAACAATTTTGGCACGATTGACCGGCTCAACGGTGCACTGCCTGCGCCGTGGGTCGTCTGCGGCCTGAGCGGTCCGGGCAACGGCACGGCCAACGCGATCACTGTCTACGGCGTAGTTTTGAGGAACCAATGACGAACTCCAACACCATGCTCCACGTCGAGCAAGCGGCTTTCATTCTGGCGAAGAAATTTCCGCAGCTTGCCCGCTGCATCGATTACTGGGTCTCGCACCCGGTTGATGAGAAAACACTGAATCAAACGAAATCGGCATGGGTGCCGATCTGGTATCCGCGCGACATTCCGCAGCCGACACCGGTAGACCTGTTGAACTGGTGGCCGGAATTCGAAGCGGAATACGAACGGACGATCGACGCGCCCGAGCGCGTGCGCAAAGAGCGCGACGCGCTGCTCGTCGAAGCCGATCGTTTGGTCGAGCGCGCGGCGGACGCCGGCGACGCCGATCGCGAAGCCGCCCTTCGGCGCTATCGCTCTGCGTTGCGGGACGTACCGCAGCAGGCAGGCTTTCCGCTCGACGTCGTCTGGCCGCAGTTGCCCGCGTAGTCGCGCATCACCACAAACCGCAGTCCCGTTTCATTTTTTATTTCCAGGAATCGAACATGGCAATCAAGAAAGCACTCGTTCTCGAATCGACCGGCGCGCAGGCGTCCTATCACGTTGTCAGCAACGTCGCGATCGACGCGGCGTCGAAGTTCACGAGCGGGACGATCCAGAGCTACGTATCGGAAGCAACGTTCAAGGCAGGGAAACAGCCGCTGCAGGGCGGCGTCACGATTTTCGTGTCGGGCATGCCGGAAGCCGACGAGGGTGCGTTCGCATACATCCAGCGGCGACTCGTGGAACCGAAGCCCGATGGTGATGCCGGGAATGCGGACGGATCGATGATGTACGGCTCGACCGACCGCTACATGCTGGCCGGCGGCGAATACGTTGCGTAACGCGCCATAGAAAGAAAAGGACGCGGCGACGTGCGCGATGCGGGAACATCGTGCACGCCCCGCACCAGCAGAGCATACCTGCAGGATTGGCCAGGGCCGCGACACCTCTCGAGAGGCGCCGGCATCCTAGCACAGGCAGGAATCACCCCATGCAGGACATCCGATGCGGAAGCTGTAACCGCAAACTCGGCGCCGGCGAATACGTCCGGCTCAACATCAAATGCCCGCGTTGCGGCGCATTGAATATTCTGAGGGCCGCGAGCCCCTTACCCGCAGGCCATCGAGCCTCCGATACAAGGGATTCGCCCCATGCAACACACTCTCACCGCTGATCTGATCAACCGCGTGCACCAGGCAGACGCCCTGAGCGTCATGCGTGCGCTGCCCGATGCCTGCGTCGACCTGGTCTTCACCGACCCGCCCTATTCGTCGGGCGGCACCACGAGCGCTTCGCGCAGCCAGGCGCCGTCGAGCAAGTACATCGGCGGCGACGTGAAGACCGTCTATCCTGAATTCCAGCACGACAGCAAAGACCAGCGGTCGTGGACCTTCTGGTGCATGACCTGGCTCGCGGAAGCCTATCGCGTCTGCCGCAACGAAGCACACCTGGCCTGTTTCGTCGACTGGCGCCAGTTGCCGAGCCTCACCGATGCGATCCAAGCCGCCGGTTTCACCTGGCGCGGCGTCGCCGTATGGGACAAGACCAGCGGCCGCACGCGGCCGCGCATGGGCGGCTTCGCGCAGCAGACCGAATTCCTGGTCTGGGCGACCAAGGGCGCCGTGCGCCGCGCCGACGTGTATCTGCCCGGCGTGTTCTCCGAGCGCCTCGCGCATCCGAAGCGCCATATGACCGAGAAGCCGGCGCAGCTCGCGCGCGACGTCGTGCGCCTGGCACCGGCCGGCGGCGTCGTTCTGGACCCGTTCACCGGGTCCGGCACGTTCCTCGCCGCAGCGAAGGAAGCCGGCTTGAACTGGATCGGTTGCGAACTCGAGCCGAGCTATCACCAGGTCGCGACCGCGCGCCTGGCCGAGCTGGACCAGTTGCCCGTCGCTGCGTAGCCACACCCCGCAGCGGCTTTGGTTGTGCCTTGCAGCTGTACAACCTCCCGCGCGTGATCTCCGCGCGCGCGGAAGGCAATCTTTCGGAAGGCTCACTTCCGGGAGAAAAGCTTGCCTTCTGATTACCACCACGGCGTACGCGTCATTGAAATCAATGACGGTACGCGCCCCATCCGCACGGTCAGCACGGCCGTGATCGGCCTGGTCAGCACCGGCGACGACGCCGATGCCGCCACCTTCCCCGAAAACCGTCCCGTCCTCATCACGGACGTGCGCTCCGCAATCGGCCGCGCTGGCACGAAGGGCACGCTCGCGCGTTCGCTCGACGCGATCGCGGCGCAGACCTCGCCGCTGATCGTCGCCGTGCGCGTACCGACCGGCAAGGACGCGGACGCAACGACCAGCAACGTGATCGGCACGACGACCGCGGACGGCCAGTACACGGGCATCAAGGCGCTGCTCGCTGCGCATACTCGGCTCGGCGTCAAACCGCGCGTGCTCGGCTGTCCGGGCCTCGACACATTGCCGGTCGCGACCGAGCTGGCGACGGTCGCTCAAAATCTGCGCGGCTTCGCATACGTCAACGCTTTCGGTGCGAAAACGAAAGAAGAGGCCGTCGCCTACCGCGCGAATTTCGGTCAGCGCGAGCTGATGACGATCTGGCCGGACTTCGTGAACTGGAACACCTCGACCAACGCCGACGACATCACCTGGGCAACGGCACGCGCGCTCGGCATGCGCGCAAAGATCGACGAAGAGACGGGCTGGCACAAGACGATCTCGAACGTCGTCGTCAACGGCGTTACCGGCATCAGCCGCGACGTGTTCTGGGACCTGCAAGACCCGAACACCGACGCCGGCTACCTGAACAGCCACGACGTCACCACGATCGTGAACGCGAATGGTTACCGTCTGTGGGGATCGCGCACCTGTTCCGAGGACAAGCTGTGGGCGTTCGAGAACTACGTGCGCAGTGCCCAGGTGATCGCCGACACGATGGCCGAGGCGCACCTGTGGGCGGTCGACCAGCCGATGAGCCGCACGCTGATCCGCGACATCGTCGACGGCGTGAACGCGAAGTTCCGCGCGTGGAAAACCGCCGGTTACCTGATCGACGGCGAGTGCTGGTTCGACCCGGCCGCCAACGAGAAGGATTCGCTCAAGGCCGGTCAGGGCTTCCTCGACTACGACTTCTGCCCGACCCCGCCGCTCGAAAACCTGACGTTCCGCCAGCGCATCACGGATCGCTACCTGCTCAAGTTCGCGGAAAGCATCGCCGTTTGACGGCCCGCCACTCACCATAGGAAAACGCAATGGCTCTGCCATCCAAACTGAAGAATTTCAACGTGTTCGAGGACGGCGTCTCGTTCGTCGGCGAAGTGCCCGAGATCCAGTTGCCGAAGCTCTCGCGCAAGATGGAGGCGTATCGCGGCGGCGGCATGAACGCCGAGGTCGACATCGACCTCGGCATGGAGAAGCTCGAGCTGGGCCTCACGATGGGCGGCTTCATGAAGGAGATGTTCAAGACGTGGGGCACGTCGAAGATCGACGGCGTCTCCGTACGCTTCGCCGGCTCCTATCAACGCGACGACACCGAAGAAACCGACGCGGTCGAGGTGTACGTGCGCGGCCGCTACAAGGAAATCGACCCCGGCAAGGCCAAGGCCGGCGACAACGCCGACCAGACCGGAACCATGTCGCTCGCGTATTACCGCCTCGTCGTCAACGGCGAAACCCTGATCGAGATCGACATCCCCAACTTCGTCGAGATCGTCGGCGGCGTCGATCGCCTCGCCCAGCAGCGCCGCGCACTCGGCCTGTAACTCATCACCCGCACCCTCTAAGGAATGACCATGTCCCTGAAACGAACCGACCCGCTGCCCCTCGATACCCCGATCGCGCGCGGCGAGCAAAAAATCGATGCCGTCACGCTGACCATGTCGGGTAGCGGTGCGCTGCGCGGCGTCACGCTCACCGATGTCCTGCAGCTCGACGTCATCGCTCTGTCGAAGGTGCTCCCGCGCATCAGCAATCCGATGCTGACGGAGCAGGACGTGCTGCGCATGGACCCGGCCGACCTGGTCAAGCTCGGCACGGAGCTTGCCGGTTTTTTGGTACCGAACTCCGTGAAGCAGGACGCATCCCTCGAGCCGTCGACGAAGTGATGGCCGACATCGCCCTCGTTTTCCACTGGACGCCCGACGTGATGAACGCCATGTCTCTCGACGAATTGATGACCTGGCGCGAGCACGCGCGCGTCCGCCACGAACGGGGCGATGAATGAGTGACCGTTCCTTGCGCCTCGAGGTCGTCCTCAAGGCGCTCGACCAGGCGAGCCGGCCGATCCGCGAGATCGCCACCAAGAACCGTACGCTCGTGAAGGAGCTGCGCGACTCCCGCGCGCGCCTCAAGGAACTCAACGATACGCAGCGTCGCATCGGCGAGTTCCGCGAGATGCGCACGGGGCTCGCCAACACCGCGACGAAGCTCGCCGACGCGCAGAAGAAGGTCAAGGAACTCGCGAAGTCGTTGCGTGAGGCTGGGCCGCCGTCGCAGCAGATGATTGCCGAGCTGGCGAAGGCGCGGCAAGCCTCGTCGAAGCTCGGCGCCGCGTTCAAGAAGCAATCGGCCAGCGTCGACGAGCTGCGCAACCGGCTTGGCCGCGCCGGCGTCGACACGCGCAATCTTTCCCAGCACGAGCGCACACTGCGCACTGACATCGCCGCGACGACCGGCGCGATCGACGCGCAATCACGTCGCCTCGACGCACTGAACACCCGCCAGAAGCGCATCGCGGACGCGCGCGCCAAGATGGGCGCGACGCGCGGCGCAGCGGCCGAGATGGCGATCGGCGGATATGCCGCGCGCGAAACCGGCTCGCACATCCTCAACGATCTGCGCGAGCCGCTGGCCGAGGCGAAGAAGGTACAGAACGAGCGCGGCCGCATCCAGGCGCTAGGCCTGGGCGACCAGGCGACGCAGGACGCCGAGCGCTACGTGCGCTCGATGAAATCGGTCGGCGTGTCGACGTCCGAGAACATGACGCTGATGCGCGACGCGATGTCGATCTTCGCGGACGAACATCACGCGCAGATGGTCATGCCGACGCTCGCGAAGATGAAGTTCGCGAACGAGGCGATGTTCGGTGCCGGCCAAGGGCACGAGAACGAAGAGAAGTTCATGAACATGCTGAAGGTGATCGAGCTGCGCGGCGGCACGAAAAGCGAAGCGAAGTTCAAGAGCGAAGCGAACATGGTCCAGCAGGTGCTGTCCGCTACCGGCGGTCGCGTCGGCGGCGACGAGTGGCGCAACTTCATCCAGACCGGCAAGGTCGCCGCGAAGCAGATGCGCCAGGACGCGTTCTATTACCAGATGGAGCCGCTGATTCAGGAAATGGGCGGGCATGCTGCCGGTACCGGCGTGCAGGCCGCGTACAGCAACCTGATGCAGGGCAAGACCACCGTGCGTGCGTCGAAGCGCCTGGTCGAACTGGGGCTCGTCGACAAGAAGGACGTCGAGTACACGACGACCGGCACCGTCAAGCGCATCAAGCCCGGCGCGCTGATGCAGGGCGATCTCTTCAACGCGTCGCCGTTCGAGTGGATGGAGAAAGTCCTGCTGCCGAAGCTGAAGGCCAAGGGCATCACGTCCGACGCGAAGATCCTGGAGGAATTCTCCACGATCATGACGAACGGCAACGGCGCGAACCTGTTCGCCACGATGTATATGCAGCGCGAGCAGATTCACAAGAACGAAAAACTGAACCGTGGCGCGTACGGCATCGACAAGCTGCACGAGCTGGGCCAGAAGCAAACGGAAGGGAAAGAGCTGATCGCGCTCGAGAAGGTGCGCAACCTGCGCACCGTCATCGGCGAGCAGGTGCTGCCCGTGTACAACCGCGCGCTCGAGCTGACGACGAGCGTGCTCGAGCGGCTGCTCGGCTTCGCGAAGGAATACCCGAATTTCACGCGCGCTGTCGCGGTCGGCGCGGCCGGCCTCGGCGTACTGCTCGCCGTGCTCGGCACGCTGACAATCGCGCTCGCGGGCATTCTCGGGCCGCTGGCGATCGTGCGCTTCAGCATGTCGATGCTTGGCATTCAGGGCGGCGTCTTCGTGCGTGCGCTCGGCGCCAGCGCCGGTGCGCTGCGCGGCATTTCTCGCGCGGCGTCCGGCGCCGCATCCGGCGTCACCGCCGCTGGCAGAAGCACGCAATCCGCCGCTAGCCGCATTCGCACAGCGCTGTCGGGCGCCTGGCAGGCGTCATCGCCTCGCGCTGCGGCGTCGTCGCTGCGCGCCTACGTCGCGTCGCTCGCCCAGCGCGTGCCGGCCGCGTGCCAGGCCGCGAAGGCGGCGGTTCGGCAATGGGGCGTGTCAGCCGTGACCGCGATGAAGGACGGCGCCGGCGCCGCGCGGCAATACACCGTCCAAGTGTGGCGCGCTGTCGCCGCGCAGGCGGCCGCGACGCGCGCGGCTGCGGCGTCGCGCTGGACGACGGCCCGCCAGTATGTCGCCAGGCGCGGCGCGTCCGGCATGGCCGTCGACGCAGCGCGCGGCGGCCTCAATCTGGTCAAGGGCGGCACGATGGGCGCGATCAACGGCGTGCGTGCTGCCCTCGGCGGCCTGGCCCAGATGTTCCTCTTCGTCGGCCGCGTTGCGCTGATGAACCCGGTTGGCCTCGCGATCACTGCGATCGCGCTCGCCGCGCAGCTGATCTGGAAGTATTGGGAGCCGATCAAGGCGTTTTTCTCGGGCTTCTGGCAGGGGCTGACTGAGGGCCTGCGGCCGCTCGCGCCGATTTTCAGCGGCGTGCTCGCGACGCTCGGCGCGGCGTTCGAGCCGTTGAAGCCCGTGTTCGACTGGTTGGTCGACGCCGTGAAGAGCGCGTGGGACTGGATCTCGCGTCTGTTGGGGCCGGTCGACGCCAGCAAGAAAAGCCTCGACGCGGCGACCAACGCCGGCAAGGGGTTCGGCGCATGGCTCGCCGACATCGTCGTCGTGGCTGCGCAGGCCGCTGCCCGCTTCGTCGAATTCGGCGCCAACATGATGTCTGGCCTGGTCAACGGCATCAAAAGCGGCCTGGGCTCGGTGAAGGATGCGATCGAGTCGGCCGGCGGCAGCGTGATCGGCTGGTTCAAGGAAAAGCTCGGCATCCATTCACCCAGCCGCGTGTTCGCCGCGCTTGGCGGCTTCACGATGGCCGGCCTGGATCAGGGTCTGCGCGAGGGCCAGGACGGACCGCTGTCGACCGTGCTCGAGGTTGGCAAGCGGATCGTCGCCGCCGGCGCCGGCATCGGCATCACGGGCGCGGCGATCGCCGGCGGCGCACCGCTCACCGTCGACAACCGGCCGCCGCTCACGGTCGCGTCGGCCGCTGCCCGCGCGCCGGTCGCGCCGGCGCCGATCACGATCCAGGTATACGCGGCGCCAGGCATGGACGTACAGGCGCTCGCGCAAGAGGTCCGCAATGTGATGCGCCAGGAACAGGCCGCGCAGGCCGCGCGCGAGCGCTCGCGTCTGCGCGATCGGGATTGAAGGAGAGATTCTCATGATGATGGCGCTCGGGCTGTTCGTGTTCAGCCTGTCGACCCTGCCCTACCAGGAGCTGAAGCGCCGGCGCGGCTGGCGCTTCGCGAGCAACAACCGTGTCGGCAAAAAGCCCGCGCGACAGTACGTCGGCGAGGACGACGAAACCATCAGCCTCTCCGGCGTGCTGCTGCCCGAGCTGACGGGCGGCGACCTTTCGCTTGCCGTCATCGAGGCGATGGCCGACCAGCACACCGCCTGGCCGCTGATCGAGGGCACCGGCCACATCTATGGCATGTTCACGATCGACAACATCGACACGACGCGCACGCTGTTTTTCGACGACGGCACCGCGCGGCGCGTCGAGTTCACCATTGCCCTGACGCGCAACGACGATCTCGACATGCTCGGCATCGTGACCGACGCCATCAAGGGGGCAATCTCGCTATGAACCTGTCGGACATCCCTGGCGCCGACCTGGTGCAGAAGGTCGTGATCGCCGACGATCGCGTACCGCGTGCGATCTACTCGATCACGCTCAACGGCAAGAACATCACGAAGAAGTTCGACGGCCGGCTGATCTCGCTGACGCTGCAGGACAACCGCGGCTTCGAAGCGGACCAGCTCGATATCAGCCTCGACGACTCAGACGGCGCGCTCGAGATCCCGAGTCGCGGCGTCACGCTGAAGCTGTCGATCGGCTGGGCGGGCGCGGCGAACGGCCTGATCGACAAGGGCGAATTCATGGTCGACGAGGTGCGGCACTCCGGCACGCCGGACGTGCTGACCATCCGTGCGCGCAGCGTGGATCTGCGCGCGGGCCTGTCGATCAAGAAGGAACGGTCCTGGCACCGGCAGACGGTCGGCGCGATCGTGCGCGCGATCGCCAGTCAGAACAAGGTCGAGGCGCGTATCAGCAAGGCGCTCGACGGGCAGCTCGTCGACCACATCGACCAGACGGCCGAGTCGGATGCCAATCTGCTGTCGCGCCTGGCGAAGATGTTCGACGCGATCGCCACCGTGAAAAACGGGCTGCTGCTGTTCATCAAGGCCGGCGAGGCGACGACCGCGAGCGGCAAGCCGCTGCCCGCCGTCACGATCACGCGCGACGTCGGCGATCGCCACGAGTTCGGCGTCGCCGATCGGGACACGTATTCCGGCGTGCAGGCGTTCTACCTGAACACGCGCACCGCGAAGAAACAGTCGACCACCGTGAAGCGGCGCCGGCGTCGCACGACAGCGAAGAAGAAGCCGATCGACAAGAGCGGCGATGTGCTGTTCGGCACGGCCGAGAACGTGAAGACGCTGCGGCATACGTACGCGAACAAGGCGAACGCGACGCGCGCGGCGAAAGCGGAATGGGAGAAGTTGCAGCGCGGCGTTGCAGAGTTCAGCATTGTGCTGGCGCTCGGCCGCCCCGAGCTGATGACTGAATTACCTGTAACCGTGCGCGGTTACAAACGTGTCATTGATGATTGCAACTGGATCATTGCGCGCGCTACACATTCGATCGATGGTAACGGCGGATTTACATCGGACCTCGATCTAGAGGTCAAGGCGAGCGAGGTGCCGGAGATCGACACCTCGGATGGGACGTGAAGCTACTGGATCAACATGCGGCGGATGACCGACAGACTTGCCAGCGAGCTGGTAACGAGCTGCACGAGGTCAGCATGTTCGGCCGGCGACAGGGTTCGCCCAGGTACTCCCTTGCGCTTCGTCTCGCCCGGTTCACGGAAACGCGCACATTGCGCGACGAGCGTTGCTTCCGTGCAGCGATCGATGGCCCCGTCGATCGTGGTTTCAATTGTGTCCTGTTGGTCTTGCTTCGTGTTACGCACTACTGCTACCTCTTCGGCTATTGTCGGAGACGTTACAACGTGAAACGGCATTCACGCATCAAGTAACGTGCCCTATTTTCGACCTTTTTTTACAGTTTGAAAACGTGGGAAAAAGCCCGTCGCAAGGTGGGTAAAAGCCCACGTTTGCCAGCATCCATGTGCCCGCCGAGCAAGAGCGGCCACACACTGATAGATTGCGCAATGCTGATCCCTGCGCACTCCTATGAAAGCCTCACCCCAGCCGCCACAATTCAACTGGAATCTACTGAAAGCTTTCGTCGGCGCCGCTCAATACCGCAGCATCACGGAAGCGGCCCGTGCGATCGGCGTGCACCGCTCGACGCTGAGCCAGAAGATCGCGGAGCTCGAGCGGGTGCTAGGCCAGCCACTGATGGAGCGACGTGCAGGGAAGGATGGGTTTCGCCTCACCGCATTCGGCGAGCGACTATGCGCGCTCGTGGCCCGCTTCGATCGTGATCTCACGGCACTGCACGGGAACCCAGGAAATGCGCCGACCGCGTTCGATGCGGTCGACGTCCTGGCTGATGTAGAAACCGCAATGGAGGCGCTCAAACGCGCCGCAGAATCCCTGCGTCAGTCCTGACCGGATTCGCTGCGCTTGCGCGACGCGCGTTGCCGTTTGGTCCGCTCAACGTCGGCCTGCGCGGCTTTCACCTCATCTTCGACGAAGGCATCCAGCTTCGCCATGCGATTCGCCGCGACGCGCGGAATCCGCTTCGAGGGTTCGCCAGACAAGGTCATTTCGCCAACATGCAAATAGCCGTTGATGGCGCCCTGTATGGCGGTACGGCCGATATCGTTCAGTTGCAGAACGCTGTCGACGATGTCCGCGACGTCCTGCGGCAACGCTGATTGAACGGAACGCTCGCCGGTGATGACGTACAGCACGTCGACGCCGACCTTGGCGAGCGCTGCCAGGTAGTTCGCGTCGGGCGAACGCACGTCTGATTCGTAGCCGAGTTGGGTCTTGTTCGATAGCCCACCGAGCGCAGCGATCTCGGCTTGGCTCAAGCCGATACGCATGCGCTCCTCCTTCAGTCGCGCTCCAATACCCATTTATTTCCCACAAACATGTTGAATTCCAAATAATTGGAACTTATACTTCACCTATCCCTAGTGAAGCACTATCGAAATTGAGTATACCCGCCATGACTACCCACAAAGGCCCGCGGCGTGCGCCGCCGGGCGTCATGTCCAGCAAGACCGTTTCGCTGCGCCTGCTTCCCGCAGAGCGTGCCCAGCTCGAGCAGCTCGGCCGCCAAGAACGACGCTCCCTGTCGAGCCTCGCGCGTCTCGTCTATCTCGAAGGGCTCTCCCTCTACCTCGCCAAGATGTCCTCGTTTGAGGACACCACGGGCAACGTTTCCGCAAGCTGAACCCGAGGTGATCACCATGTATCCGGATCCAAAACGTGTCCGCGACAACCGCCTGATGGTGCGTTTCGATGACTACGAATTCGCCCTCATCACCGCCCTCGCCAACTACCAGGGCGAAGCCGCTGCAACGCTGATTCGCCAGATGGTTTTGCGCGAAGCCGCTGAAGCTCTGATTCCAGCGTGCAATGTAGCCCACGAGCACGGCTGAAAGCAGCAGCCCTAGAGCAGCCGATCCAATGCCCGAACTCGAACTCACATTCACCGAGCAAGAAGCCGAACTACTCGAACGCGTCCGACTGCAGGAAGGTCTTGCGACGATCCAGCAGGCGGCCGAATGGCTCGTGAAGCGACGACTGCGCAACGGTGCGCGTCGCCTCACCGGACGAAACCGGGCTCTTTACGCCGTAACCACCAGCCGTAGCTAACGCGGCAGTTTCCGACAGGAAGTCACGATGAAATTGAAGTGCCACCACTGCGGCAGCCGCGCCGTAATTCGTACCAGCCGCATGCTTTCGCTGCTGTCGCGTGAGTACTACTGCCAGTGCGAAAACATCGAGTGTTCGCACACGTATCGCGCTCTGATGTCCGTCACCCACACGGTAGCCCCTAGCCTTCGTCCGAACCCGAAGGTGTACCTGCCTGTCGGCAAGGTCAAGCGCCTGCCACAAGACCCTCGACAGCTCTCGCTGATCGACGCCTAAACCCTAGCCCGCTTTTTCGCTGAACACCCATCGCGCCCGCTCCGCGGGCGTGAGGGACTCCTTTTGCCTGAAATTTCTTGGAGGCCGTATGCAAATGCTGATCCCCGCTCCGATCGCCGCACTCGCTGATTCGCTGTCCTACGACGAACGCGTCGCGTACCTCACGAAGATCTCCGCCGCCGATGTGCGCGCCGACGTGTTCGTCGCCTCTGCCCGTGCCCTGGGTTTCGTCGTGTCGTGGGACCTCGCACGCGGTACGCCGGTGCTCGCCTGGATGCACTGAAGCGATGCGCACGCCCCTCTCCGACGCCGCCTGGCGCAAAGCCTGGAATGACCTGTGCATGGTCGGCGACCCCGACTTGGCTCCCCCATGGGTTCGGCTCGTCGTCGAGTGTGCGGCGTTCGCACTGCAGGAGCGCAAACAGGTCCGCCTTCGCCCCCGTCCCGCGTTCGACGCGAAACGCTGCGCCGCGAACGACTTCGACTGACCCATCCGCGCCGGCCGCCGGCGCACTCACTTGGAACCACACCATGAAGCCCTACGTTTTCAGCATCGGCGTGCTGCTGATGCTTTCCCTTTCCCTCACGGGCATCTATTGCCTGGCCGCCGACGTGCTGCGCCTGTTCGACGTTCGACACGCGCGGCCCATCGCGTTCGTGATCGGCGCCGCCGCGATGTGCGTCCTGGTCGCGGCGCTGGCCTGGTCCGTTCCGGCACGGGGGTGACGCGATGGAGATCGAACTGAAACTTGGCAGGCGGAAATGGCTGCTCGAAATGGTCGACGAGGTCCGAATGGCCGAACTCGGTACTTGGGCACACGTTCTGCTGAAGATGGAAATCTGCGCCGTGCTCAACTCGCTCGGCGGCGTCGCAGGGGAGTGGTGAACATGATGCATGAACCCACCATCCGTTACGAGCTGCTGACGTCGGCCGGCCTGCGCACCGTCGCCGGCGATCACGTCGTCATCCCGAACGATGCCGGCGCCACGTTCGGCATTCACACCGAGTCGCACCTGCACGACGGCCACCCCGAAAAATGCGTCGTCACGCACCTGATATCGGGCATCCGCATCGGCCACGGCGCGACGCGCACCGCTGCCCTCGCGAACGCGACGTCGAATCTCGAACGCAACCGCAAGCGCCTGCGCACCATGCTCGACCAAGCGATCACCTCGCGCTATGAGCTGCAGCACGCCGTTCAACGCCTGCAACAGAACCATCACGACATCCTCGGAGGCGCCGCAGCATGACGCACACGACTACCCCTCACGACGCCGCGCTCGCGGCCTCCATCGCGGCGGCCGCCGACGTTCTTCGGTTCGACCACGAGCCGGGCGGGCTGCAACGCGTCGCGGTGCTCGCGCTGTTCGTCAGCGTCCTCGGCGATCGACTGGCCCTTGCCTTCCCCGCTTCGGCCGGCGCGCTCCGCGCGCTCGTCGACAGCCCTGCGACACCCGGCAACCCTGCCGCCCTCTCCCTGCACCAACAGCAACAGCAATAACGATGGCTTCGATCGACGAACTGAAACAACGCATCGACCTGCACGACCTCGCCGATCGCCTCGGCTTGAAGCGCGGCCGCGGCGGCGACCGCGCGCTGTACCACTCGCCGCAGCACGACGACAAGAGCCCGTCCCTGTCGATCTACGTGAACCACCCGAAGCACGGCACCGGCTGGCGCGACCATAGCGCCGATGTCGGCGGCTCGTGTATCGACCTGGTCATCCACGCGCGCGGCGGCACGGTCGCCGACGCGGTGCGCTACCTCCACGACGCGTACGGCATTCCGCTCGATCGGCAGGCGCCGGCCGAGCGCCGCGAAAAAACGACCGTCGAGTACATCGCCGATCGGTGCTTCGCCGAGCGCGACCAGGTACGCGAATACCTCGGCGGCCGTGGCATTTCCGCCGGCGCGATCGACGCGGCGATCGCCGCCCGCACGCTCGGCTTCAACACGTGGACCAGCTCGAAGGTCGCGGCCGGCGAAGTAGGTCACGCCGGCCCGGCCGCTGCGTTCATCGCGCGCGCGCCGGGCGACGGCCGCGTCGTTGCCGTCGACATGCGCTATGTCGATCCGACGCTCAACGGCGGCGTCAAGACGCAGACCCAGGGCGACAAGGCCGGCTACGGCTGGACCGCCGATCCTCGCCGGCTCGACAAGGCGAAGCGCGTGTTCATCGTCGAAAGCGCGATCAACGCGCTGTCGATCGACACCTGCGCGATGCCTGGTGCCGCCGCGCTCGCGCTGCGCGGCCTGGCGAACGTCGACGGCATCGACTTCACGTTCCTGCGCGGCAAGCAGGTCGTGATCTGCCTGGACAACGACGAGCCGTTCGCGGACGGCCACCCGCGCGCCGGCCGCCGCCCTGGACCGGAAGCTGCCTGGGCGCTCTACGAACGGCTCACGGCGCTGAACATCAGCGCCGTCCTCGTCGACCAAGCGAATTGGTTCGCAGACCTCGCGGACGGAGAGAAGGCCGTCAAGCCGATCAACGACGTAAACGACTACCTGCAACTGCGCGGCCCGGCCGATCTGCAGCGCGCACTCGACCAGCTCGAGCCGTGGCTCATCGCCGGCCTCGCCGGCGACACCACGCGTCGCGGCCGGCCGCGCATCTTCCTGCCGTCGCACGACTTCGCGCAGTACTACAAGTTCCGAGTGCGGCCCGACTTCACCAGCTACATCTCGAAGATGGACAAGAACGAGGAAAGCGGCGTCGAGACGCCCGTCATGATCGATCTGTGCGGCTTCCGCATCGCCGGCATCAGCCGCGTGTCCGTGGCGAGCGCGACGTCGACGATGACGGGCGACGCCGACCAGGCGCCGACCGTCTATTTCGCCGTGTCAGTGCAGGCGCCGCGCCACGGCGCGCAGCTCGTGCGCCGCGTCATGCTCGACGACCAGCTCCACAACGTCGACCAGTGGGGCAAGTTCGGCCCGATCTGGGCGCCGGCGCCGTTCAAGCGGATGGTCAACATCCTCGAGCGCGGCGCCGACCTGGGCGCGCGCCAAGCGGCAAACTTCGTCGGGCTCGCCTGGCGCGACGGCCGGCTGATCGTCAACGAGGGGCCGGACTGCTATTTCACCGAAGCCGACAAGCAGTGCCCGTATCACAACCTGACCTTCCCGACCGGCCCGGCCAGCGATGCGCGCCGCGTGATCGCCGCGTACCAGGCGACGTTCAAGCAGAACGCCGCGACGATTCCGCTCGTGTGGGCGCTCGGTGGCCACCTGAAGGCGTTGCTCGGTTTCTGGCCGCACATCACGATCCAGGCGAACAAAGGCGCCGGCAAGTCGACGCTCATCAAGCGCCTCGAGCGCTCGCTCGCGTTCACGATGTTTTCCGGGCAGTCGCTGCAGACCGAGTTCCGCCTGCTGACCAGCATCAGCCACACGAGCCACCCGGTCGGATGGGAAGAGCTGTCCGCACGCCGGCAGGACGTGATCGACAAGGCGGTCGGCCTGCTGCAGGAGAACTACCAGTACACCGTGACACGTCGCGGCACCGACATGACCGAATACCTGTTGTGCGCGCCCGTGATGCTGGCCGGCGAAGACGTGCCCGTGCGCAGCCTGCTCGGCAAGCTCGTGCGCACGACGCTGACCGGCAAGCGCGGCCCGCTGATGCCCGACGACCTGCCGCGCTTCCCGGTTCGACAGTGGCTCGAATTCCTCGCCGGCCTGGACAAGCGCGCCGTGTCCGACCAGTACGCGACGCTGCGCGACAAGGCGCTGGCCAATTGCCGCGCGAGCGGCGAGGACGACGGCGCGAAGCGGATGGCGGGCAACTATGCGGCCGTCGCGCTCGCCTGGCGCTACCTGTGCGAGTTCGCCGGCATGGACCCGAGCGAAGGAGACTTCCCGCGCGACCTACTCGCCGAAATGAACGGTCACATCGCCGAGACGAGCGCCGATCGCGAGCCGTGGGTCTGGATCATGGAAACCGCGCTGTCCGAAATGGACTGCGGCAACTACAAGCACCCGTACACCTTCGATACCGTCGACGGCGAGTTCTGCCTGCTCATCAACACCGGCCACGTGATGGACCACATCGCCCACACGAGCGCGCTGCGCGACAAGTGGAATGGCCTGCCCGTGAAATCCGACCGCGTGTTCAAGGCGCAGCTCAAGCACGCCGGCGTCATCGTCGGCGACAAGGAGGTCGAGCGCCGGATCTACACGCGCCGCGTGCGCTACCTCACGCCGATCTCGCTCGAACGCCTGGCCGCGTTCGGCCTGCACGTATCCATCCGGGAAGACCTGGCCACCGATGCACTGCAAGGGGCCGCAGCGTGACACGCTCTCGGCCGATGCGGCCGCCGTGCGGCCGTACCCCTTCCCTCATTCATTCCGGCCGCGTAGCGGCCCTGTATTCGGGTTTCCGGTGCGTGCGTCGATGCGCGCAGCAATCGGCGCACGCGAATGCCCGGCCGTCGCTCTTTCCGCTGCCCCCCGTCCCCCCCGCAAGTCGAAACGGCCGGGCAACTGCGCTGGCCTTGAGGGACGGGGGCCGCACGGACCGGTTTTTCCACAGGGAACGGGCATGCAGCGCAGAAAACTCGGGGATTCCGGGCCTCTTCGATCGTAAGTCATTGATTGTTGAGAAGACACCCGCCCCATGTCGCATAGCTTTTGCCCCCATTCATGCCGGTTTTGCCCCTAGTCCGATTTTGGCGTCGGCCGCCGTCGCCCCTTTCTCTTCTCTCTCTAATTCATTGAAAAAGAAGAAGAAAGAATACGAAGAGAGGCAAGGAATCGACACGAATGCGTTGCCCCTAGTCGCGCCCGTTTTGCCCTCAATTGCGGACACTGCCTATTTTTTAGGCCCCCAATTGGGAAGGGGCGCCCCGTATATTTGAGGGCAATTAGGGGCACAAAATAGTCAAAAAAATCAGATAGTTAGAGTCACATTTCGCGCAATCCCCCAATCCCTCAATTGCGCTGCGTGTGGTCCTCTTCCGTAATGAAAATCACCATGCAAGAATATTCACGTCGCGGCTCGCAGCGCGGCACCGGTGCGTATCTCGGCCGACAAGAACTGCGCGAACTGACCGGCACGCCGCAACGCGCGCGCCAAATCCTGTGGCTCGCTCGACAGGGTTGGCCGCATGTCGTCGACGTGCACGGCCGCGTGCTGGTCGCACGCGCTTACCACGACAAGCAAATGGGAATCGTCGAATCTAAACAAGTGCGCGCACCGCAGGCCGCCGGTCTCACGGCGCTGAATCTCGGCGCAGTGTGATGGCTGGCAAAGCACAAACTCCAGGTGCAATTCCGCGCTTCCGTTCGCGCAAGAACGCGGACGGCTCGCTGCGCTACTACTACGATCACGGCGAGGTGGACGGGCGGCGCATTCTTGAGCCGCTCGGCACTGATCGCGTCGTCGCACTCCAACGGTGGGCCGAGTTAGAAGGTGCCCGTGCGCCGTCGTCGGAAACGACGCGGCACACGTTCGCCTTGCTCGAGCAGGCTTACCGCACCCGCGAGCTGCCGCAGAAGTCTGCGGCGACGCAACGCATGTACGACCTGTTCCTCTCCAGGCTCGCTGGCGTCATCGGCGATCGCGAGCTCGACACACTCACGCCGGCCGACGTCGCCGCGATCTGGCGAGCAACGGCAGAGAAACGCGGCGTCGTGACAGCGAACCGCACGAAGGCCGTGCTGTCGCTGGTCCTGAACTGCGGGCGGCTGTGGGGCATGATGACGATCGCGAACCCATGCGCCGGCGTGCGCGGCAAGAAAGAGACAGGGCGCCAGGCCATCCTCATCGATGACGAGCTATATGCAGCCGTCTACACGGTGGCCGACCAGCCGCTACGCAACGCGATGGACCTGGCCGATCTCTGCGCACAACGCCCTTCGGACGTCCTGCGCGTGCAGCGCTCCAACATCGTGCGCGGCAACCTCATCTTCCGCACGCAGAAGACGGGCGCATTCGTTACGGTACAAATCACCGGCGAGCTCGCGGCACTGATCGAACGCTTGCTGGCCTGGCGTGGTTCGAAGGTCGACGTCTCTCCCTACCTGCTGCGCGACGAGGAAGGCTATCCGCTCACCAAGGGCAAGCTGCGGTCGCGCTTCGACAAGGCACGCGAGCGGGCCGGTATCGACAAAGCGAAGTTTCAGTTCCGCGATCTCCGCGCGCGCGGCGTGACGCACAAGACGATCGACGAAGGATTGGAGGCCGGACAGCGCCTGGCGGGTCACAGTGGACCGGGCATGACAGCGCGTTACGTGCGAGGCGCACGGCCGGTTAAACCGTCTCGCTGACGCGCATTGGAAACGTGAGGGGGGTATTGGAAACGCGAAGGGGCTACGCAAACATCGCGTAACCCCTTGCTGGATATGGTGCCGGCTGCAGGACTCGAACCCGCCACCTGATGATTACAAATCAACTGCTCTACCAGATGAGCTAAGCCGGCGTAAGCGCGAGATTCTACCTCATTTCACGATCTTGAGGCGAGGTCTGCTGCCGCCTTTCGTGCCATCACCGTCGGTTTTCGGCGGTTCGTCGGCACCTTCGGACGGTTCCTCGTTCGCGCCGCTGTCGGCGACCGGCGTCAACGTCGTCGAAGGCTCGTCGCGCTGCACGTCTTCCGCTTGCGCAGCGTCGTCGTCGAACGCACCCGAATCCGTGCCTTCGCCAGCGACCGCATCGACCTGGAACGCCATGCCCTGCCCGTTCTCGCGCGCGTAGATCGCGAGAACGTTGGCCACCGGAATCTCGATCTTGTGCGCCTTCCCGGAGAACCGGGCCGTGAACTCGATCCACTCGTTGCCCATCTGCAACTGGCTCGTCGCCTCGAAGCTGATGTTGAGCACGATCTCGCCGTCACGCACGAACTGACGCGGCACGCGCGTCGAGTTGTCGACTCTCACCGCGATATGCGGCGTGTAACCGTTATCGGTGCACCACTCGTACAACGCGCGCAGCAGATAAGGCTTCGTTGAAATCTCTTGCATCACAATCCTCGAACCCGGAGCAGGCGTGCGGCACGCCGCGCCACCCGCTCCGTCATGCCTTCATTGCGACATTAACGACGCATGACCTTTTCGGACGGCGTCAGTGCTTCGATGTAGGCCGGACGGCTGAAGATCCGTTCGGCGTACTTCATCAGCGGCGCGGCGTTCTTCGACAGCTCGATGCCGTAGTGATCCAGGCGCCACAGCAGCGGAGCGATCGCGACGTCGAGCATCGAGAACTCTTCGCCGAGCATGTACTTGTTCTTCACGAAGATCGGCGCGAGCTGCGTCAGGCGATCGCGGATCGCGAGGCGTGCCTTCTCGTGATTCTTTTCCGCTGCCTTGCCCTTCTCGTTCTCGAGCGTGCTGACGTGGACGAACAGCTCCTTCTCGAAGTTGAGCAGGAACAGGCGCGCACGTGCGCGTTGCACCGGGTCGGCCGGCATCAGCTGCGGATGCGGGAAGCGCTCGTCGATGTACTCGTTGATGATGTTCGATTCGTACAGGATCAGATCGCGCTCGACCAGGATCGGCACCTGACCGTACGGGTTCATCACCGAAATGTCTTCCGGCTTGTTGAACAGGTCGACGTCGCGGATTTCGAAGTCCATGCCCTTCTCGAACAGCACCAGCCGGCAACGCTGGGAGAACGGGCAAGTTGTGCCGGAATACAGAACCATCATATTTGCGTTTCCTCAAAAAAGCCGAGGGCCGGCACGCGGCGGAACCCCTTTCACGGGTTCCTCCTTGCGCCGGCCCCACGCCGGTCAGGCGTGTTTACTTGATATCTTTCCAGTACGCGGCATTGAGCCGCCAGGCCAGGAAAGTCAGGACACCGAGAAAGATCAGCACCCACACGCCGAGGCGTTTGCGGGTCTGCTGGGCCGGCTCGGACATCCATGTCATATAGGCCACCAGGTCGGCGACCGCAGCATCATAGTCGGGCGACGACAACGTGCCCGGCGTGACCTGCTGGAAGCCGACGAGCGTGTGGACCTTCTCGCCCGTCTCCTCGTCCGTCTTGTCTTCGAATTTGGCAATGCGCTGCCCCTGCAGCTGCCACAACACATGGGGCATGCCGACGTTCTCGAACACCGCGTTGTTCCAGCCGGTCGGCCGCGTATCGTCGCGGTAGAAACTCCGCAGGTACGTATACAGCCAGTCGCGGCCGCGCGCGCGTTCCTCCACCGACAGGTCGGGCGGCGTGGTGCCGAGCCAGTTCTTCGCGTCTTCGGGCCGCATCGCGACGGACATCGTGTTCCCGACCTTGTCGGTCGTGAACAGGAGATTCGTTTCGATCTCCTTCTGGGATATGCCCAGATCCGTCAGACGGTTGTAGCGCATCAGGTTCGCGCTGTGGCAGTTCAGGCAATAGTTTACAAATAATTGCGCGCCGTGCTGAAGCGAAACGAGATTTTCCGTGTTATCGGGCGCCCGGTCGAGCGGAAAATTACCTTCCGCCCGCACGGCCGGCGCCGCCAGCAGCGCACAGGCGGTCGCCCCGATCAGCGCGAGTGTCGAAAGCAGTTTCTTCATGTCGTTCTCTCCTCGCTCACATTAATGGGGCTTGAAGCGCACCCGCTCCGGCGGCTGCTTGAACGTGCCAAGCGGCGTCCAGACGGGCATGCCGAGGAAGAACGCGAAGTAGATCAGCGCGCAGGCCTGCGCGATCAGTGTCGCCGCCGGCGATGGCGGCCGCGTGCCGAGGAACGCGAGGGTCAGGAACGCCGCGACGAAGATCCCGAGAAACACCTTGTGGAACAGCGGCCGGTAGCGGATCGACTTCACCGGGCTGCGGTCGAGCCACGGCAGGAAGAACAGCGTGATCACCGCCGAACCCATCACGACGACACCCCAGAACTTCGACTCCGTCAGGTACATGAACACGACGATCGCCGCGGCCAGCACCGGCAGCCCGGCCTTCCACTTGCCGCGCGCACGGATCAGCGCGAGCACGCCAAGCAGCGCGATCACGATCATCAGCACGATCTTGAACGGGTCGGTGGTTGCACGCAGCATCGCGTAGAACGCGGTGAAGTACCAGACCGGCGCGATCTCGGGCGGCGTCTGCAGCGGGTTCGCCGGGACGAAGTTGTTCGCCTCGAGGAAATAGCCGCCCATCTCCGGCGAGAAGAACACGATCAGCGCGAACACCATCAGGAACACGCACACGCCGAGGAAATCGTGCACCGAGTAGTACGGGTGGAACGGGATGCCGTCGAGCGGGATGCCGTTCTCGTCCTTCTTCGCCTTGATCTCGATCCCGTCCGGATTATTTGACCCCACTTCGTGCAGCGCGACGAGGTGCGCGACGACGAGGCCGACCAGCACGAGCGGAATCGCGATCACGTGGAACGCGAAGAAGCGGTTCAGCGTGACGTCGGACACGACGTAGTCGCCGCGAATCCACAGCGACAGGTCCGGGCCGACGAACGGAATCGCCGAGAACAGGTTCACGATCACCTGCGCGCCCCAGAACGACATCTGGCCCCACGGCAGCAGGTAGCCGAAGAACGCCTCGGCCATCAGGCACAGGAAAATCGCGCAGCCGAAGATCCACACGAGCTCGCGCGGCTTGCGGTACGACCCGTACAGCAGCCCGCGGAACATGTGGAGGTACACGACCACGAAGAACATCGATGCACCGGTCGAGTGCATGTAGCGGATCAGCCAGCCCCACGGCACCTCGCGCATGATGTACTCGACCGACGCGAACGCGAGCACCGAGTCGGGCTTGTAGTTCATCGTCAGGAAGATGCCCGTGACGATCTGGTTGACCAGCACCAGCAGCGCGAGGGAGCCGAAGAAGTACCAGAAGTTGAAGTTCTTCGGTGCGTAGTACTCGGAAACGTGCTTCTTCCAGGTGGACGTGAGCGGGAAGCGCTGGTCGATCCAGCCGGTGAGACCTGTCGTGGAGACTTCTTTGTTGTCGGCGGCCATCACGCTTCTCCTTTCTCGTCCTTGCCGATCACGAGGGTCGTCGCCGACGTGAACATGTAGGGCGGGATGTCGAGATTCTGAGGCGCCGGCTTGTTCTTGAACACACGGCCGGCGAGGTCGTAGGTCGAACCGTGGCACGGGCACAGGAAACCACCCGGCCAGTCATCCGGCAGGTTCGGCTGCGGACCCGGCGTGAAGCGTTGGCTAGGCGTGCAGCCGAGGTGCGTACACACGGCCATCACGACGAGAATGTTCTTGCGGTCGGCCCGCGCGCGATATTCGTTGGCGCAATACGCGGGCAACGGCATCGAATACGGCGATTTCGAGGTCGGATCGGCCACTTCCTTGTCGGCCTTGACCACGTCGGCCAGCATCGAATCGGTGCGGTTCAGGATCCAGACAGGCTTGCCGCGCCACGGCACGGTGACCATTTCGCCAGGCTTCAGGCTGCTGATATCGACCTCGACCGGTGCACCGGCCGCTTTCGCTTTCGCGGACGGCGCCAGCGACGCCGCGAAAGGTATGACGGTGGCTACGCCTCCCACGCCACCTGCTACGGATGTCGCAATCAGCCAGGTACGGCGGCCGCTGTCGACGCGTTTCTCTTCCTTGTCTCGCATCACACGCCCCACTTCTGAGTTGGATTTTCCGTCACGACTTTCCATTCCGCCGCTAGTTTGCTCGAATGGAGTCGCCATTTACAAGGCCCGGAGATGAAAATCCCTTCGAAGTGATTGATAGTTAAGGGTTATCCCCCACTATCGGAGCGATTAAATCATTTCTCTTTTAAGCGTCCGCTACATTGCGGAATTTCGATGCGCCGCCGCAAATCCGCGCGTCAGACCGGATTATGAATATCGATAAAAAGGTGTTCGATATCGAATTCTTCGGACAAGTGGCGCCCAAGTGCCTGGATTCCGTAGCGCTCGGTCGCATGGTGCCCCGCCGCAACGAACGCGACGCCGCTCTCGGCCGCCGTGTGCGTGGTCGACTCGGACACCTCGCCGGTGAGGAACACGTCCGCGCCGGCATCGATCGCCGCGTCGAAATAGCTCTGCGCGGCGCCCGTGCACCATGCGATGCGGCGCAGCTGCATCTCCGGCTCACCGAGTACGAGCGGCGTGCGGCCGAGCGTGCGCTCGACCTTCGCGACGAAGTGTTCGAGCGTGACGGGCATCGGCAGCGTCGCCATCCAGCCGAGGTCGCCTTCGCCGAAGCGCTGCTCGCCGATGAGCCCGAGCTTCTCGCCGAGCTGCGCGTTGTTGCCGAACTCGGGATGCGCGTCGAGCGGCAGGTGGAATGCAAACAGGTTCAGGTCGTTCGCGAGCAGCAGCTTCAGGCGCTGGTACTTGCGGCCCGTGATCTGCGGCGTCTCGTTGCGCCAGAAATAGCCGTGATGAACGAGCACGGCATCCGCCCCCCATTCGAGCGCGGCTTCGAGGAACGCGACCGACGCCGTCACGCCGGTGGCGATCTTCTCGATCTTGCGACGCCCCTCGACCTGGAGGCCGTTCGGGCAATAGTCCTTGAAGCGCGCGGTTTCAAGGGTATTGTTCAAGTACAATTCAAGTTCGATCCGATCCATATAAACCTCTAATCCATTCAGATGCTTAGACGCTTCTGGCTGTTCTTCGCGCAGGCGGTTACCGTGCTGCTCGCGCTGATGTTCATCGTCGTGACGCTCAAGCCGCAATGGCTGCAACGGCAAGGACAGCTCGGCAAGCAGCTCGCCACGCCGATCGTTGCGCTGCGGGAAGTCGCGCCCGGCATCGGCGGCGCACCGGCGACCACGTCGTACGCCGAAGCCGCGCAGAAGGCGATGCCGGCCGTCGTCAACGTGTTCTCCAGCAAGGACGGCTCGCTGCCGCCCGACCCGCGCGCGAAAGATCCGCTGTTCCGCTACTTCTTCGGCGACCGCAACGCCCGCAAGCAGCAGGACGAACCGGCAGCCAACCTTGGCTCGGGCGTTATCGTGAGCCCTGAAGGTTACATTCTAACGAACCAGCACGTCGTGGACGGCGCCGACCAGATCGAAGTCGCGCTCGCCGACGGCCGCACGGCCACCGCAAAGGTGATCGGCAGCGATCCCGAGACCGACCTGGCCGTGCTGAAGATCAACATGACGAACCTGCCGACGATCACGCTCGGCCGCTCCGACCAGTCGCGGGTCGGCGACGTCGTGCTCGCGATCGGCAACCCGTTCGGCGTCGGCCAGACGGTCACGATGGGGATCATCAGCGCGCTCGGCCGCAATCACCTCGGCATCAACACGTTCGAGAACTTCATCCAGACCGACGCGCCGATCAACCCCGGCAACTCGGGCGGCGCACTGGTCGACGTGAACGGCAACCTGCTCGGCATCAACACGGCGATCTACTCGCGCTCGGGCGGCTCGCTCGGCATCGGCTTCGCGATTCCCGTGTCGACCGCGCGCACGGTGCTCGAAAGCATCATCACGACGGGCTCGGTCACGCGCGGCTGGATCGGCGTCGAGCCGCAGGACGTCACACCGGAGATCGCCGAGTCGTTCGGGCTCCAGCAGAAATCGGGCGCGATCGTCGCGGGCGTGCTGCAGGGCGGCCCGGCCGACAAGGCCGGCATCAAGCCGGGCGATATCCTGGTCACGGTCAATGGCGAGGACATCACCGACACGACGAAGCTGCTGAACGTCGTCGCGCAGATCAAGCCGGGCACGCCGACCAAGGTGCACGTCGTGCGCAAGGGCAAGGAGTTCGACGTGAACGTCGTGATCGGCAAGCGCCCGCCGCCGCCGAAGCAGGCGCTCGACGAGCAGGACGGCGATACCGAATGAGGTTCGGCGGGCTGGCGGCGCGACACCACGCGCCGCGCCGCCGGCGGAAACGATAAAGGGCAGCCGGTCGGCTGCCCTTTTGCTTTGCTTCGATCGATCCCGTCTTGCCGGGAAGGCGGCCTCGCCGCACGCTTGCCGGACAGCTGCGCCACCGGGCTGCTCAGATCTGGCCGGAAGGCCGGCCCATCACCTGGCGCACCGCCGTCAGCTCGCGGCTTCGCCGTTCCCCGCTTCGTTCTCTTCGGCCGGCTTCTTCGGCACGAAGAATCGAGCGGCCAGCAGCCCGATCTCGAACAGCACGATCAGCGGCAGCGCGAGCATCAGTTGCGAGAACACGTCCGGCGGCGTGACGACCGCCGCGACCACGAATGCGCCGACGATCACGTAGGGCCGCATCTCCTTCAGTTTCTTCAGGGACAGCACGCCCATCCGCACGAGCAGCACGACGACGATCGGCACCTCGAACGTCACGCCGAATGCGATGAACATCCCGAGCACGAAGCTCAGGTAATTGTCGATGTCGGTCGTCATCTCGGCCCCGAGCGGCGCGTTGTAGTGCGCCATCACGCGGAAGATCGTCGGAAACACGAGGAAGTATGCGAATGCCATCCCGCACAGGAACAGCACGTAGCTGCTGCCGACGAGCGGCGTGACGAGCTTCTTCTCGTGCTGGTACAGCCCCGGCGCGACGAACGCCCAGATCTGGTACAGCACGATCGGCAGCGCGATCACGAGCGCGACGAGCATCGTGACCTTCATCGGCACGAAGAACGAGCCGGTGACGTCGGTGACGATCATCTTGCCGTCCTTCGGCAGGTTCTCCATCAGCGGCCGCGCGAGCAGCCGGAAGATGTCGGGCGCCCAGTAGACGAGCCCGAGGAACACGACGATCACGGCCAGGCCCGCGCGAATGATGCGATCGCGAAGCTCGACGAGATGGGAAATGAAAGTTTCTTCCGGGGCGTCGCCCGGGTTCTGCTGGGGGTCGCTCACACCGGCCCTCGGTAGGATTGACGAGCGAGCATGCGCTCGGCTCAGAAGAAGCGCGTCGGCCGGCGCAGGCTGGCCGGCTGGTGGCGCGCGACACGCGCGGCGCCCGACTGCACGTGCGTGCGGCGGGTGGTCGCGCGCTTGTACCAGACAGGCGTCGCCGCCTGCTTCACGCGCCAGTTGCGGCGCTTCGGCGCAAGCGCGGCCGAACTGCCGCGCCACGACGGCGCCGCGGGCGCATCGGAACCGTACGAACCGGCATCGCCGGAAGCGCCGTCAAGACCGCCGACCGCGGAATGCCACGTGTCGTTCAGGTCCTTCTCGTGCTCGCGCAGGTTGTCGTGAATCGTCGTCTCGACGTTGCGTGCGGCCGATTCGAAATCGGTTTTCATCGTCCGCAACGCGTCGAGTTCGATTTCGCGCGAGACCTCGGCCTTCACGTCGTTGATGTACCGCTGCGCACGGCCGAACAGCGCGCCTGCCGTACGCGCGACGCGCGGCAGGCGCTCGGGGCCGAGCACCACGAGCGCGACGACGCCGATCAGCGCCATCTTGGAAAGACCGAGATCCAGCATCGCGAATGCCTGTCAGCGTGCCGGCGTTACGCCTTGTTCGAATCGGAACGCGTCGTTTCCTTCGCGTTGACGTCGACCGAGCCCGTGCGCGGCAGTTGCTGCGCATCGGCCGGCGTTTCACCTTCCTTCATGCCGTCCTTGAAACCCTTCACGGCGCTGCCGAGATCGTTACCGATGTTGCGCAGTTTCTTCGTACCGAAAACCAGCGCGACGATCAGCAGCACGATCAGCCAGTGCCAAATGCTCAATCCACCCATGATGAAACCTCTCCTCAACCACGCCGCCGTGCGGCGCAAATCGCCGGCGACGCGCCGGCTTCGACTATCGATGCGGGGAAACGCCCCGCGCCGTCAACCCATCCGCTGCCAGGGGCGCGGACCGGCCAGGATATGCGCGTGCAGGTGGTAGACCTCCTGCCCGCCGCCCGGGCCCGTATTGATCACCGTGCGGAAACCGGTTTCGCCGCCCGTGTACGCGACGCCGAGCTGGTCGGCCAGGCGCGCGACGAGCAGCATCAGCCGGCCGAGCATCGGCGCATCGGCCGCACTCGCCGCCGACAGCGTCGGCAGGTGCTGACGCGGAATCACGAGCACGTGCGTCTCGGCCGCCGGGCGGATGTCGCGGAACGCGACGAATTCATCGTCCTCGTGCACCTTCGTGCTCGGGATCTCGCCTGCCGCGATCTTGCAGAACAGGCAATTCGGATCGTGACTCATGTTGCTCCTGCAAACGCCCGCGCGTGGCCGGTCAGAACCACGCCTGCGGATCGAGCGTCTTGTTGTCGTTCAGGTACAGCCAGCCCTTGATGATACGGTACAGCGTCCAGATCCATGTGACAAACATCACTGCGAATCCGATCACGACGAATGCCAGCGCGAACCCGATCACGTACGCGATCAACGCGCGCCAGAACGTGCGGATCTGCCACTCGAAGTGATCAGCGTACGGCGTGCCGGCCACATCGCCGCGCTTCACGTAGTTGATGATGATCGCGATGATGCCCGTGACGCCGCCCGTCAGCCAGTGAAATGCATAAAGGCCGTAGAGCACGTGAGTCAGCGTGCGCAACCCGTTCAGGCGTTCGGCATCCGCTGCCCCCGGCACTGCAGGCGTCGGAAACTGGTTCGGCGTATCGTTCATGATGCTACCCCCGTCAGATGACAATTCTTACAGCTTACCGCACTGCTGCCACCGCGGCGGGACGATGCGCGTCAGCCGCCGTTTTCCTCGCGCTCGCGACGCTTGCGCAGCGCCTTTTCCTCGATGCCCGACAGTCCTTCGCGGCGCTCGAGTTCGGCGATCACGTCGGCCGGGCTCAGGTCGAAATGCGACAGCATCACGAGGCAGTGGAACCACAGGTCGGCCACTTCGCCGACGAGTGCGGTCGGCGCGCCGCCCTGGCGCACGTCCTTCGCGGCCAGCACGACTTCCGTCGCCTCTTCGCCGATCTTCTTCAGCACCGCGTCGTCGCCCTTGTGAAACAGGCGCGATACGTACGATTGATCGGGATCGCCGCCCTTGCGGCTATCGATCACGGCCGCGAGGCGCAGCAGCGTGTCTTCGGTCGATTGCGTCATTTGTAGATGTGTTCGGGATCTTTCAGCACCGGCTCGACCGCGACCCAGTCGCCGCTGTCCACCGTACCTTCGAATTTCTGGAAGAAGCACGAATGCCGGCCGGTGTGGCACGCGATGCCCGACACCTGCTCGACCTTCAGCAGCACGACGTCCTCGTCGCAGTCGAGCCGCACCTCGTGCACGTGCTGCACGTGGCCCGACTCCTCGCCCTTGAACCACAGGCGCTTGCGCGAGCGCGAATAGTAGACCGCGCGCTGCGTCTCGATCGTCTTCGCCAGCGCCTCGCGATTCATCCACGCGAACATCAGCACGTCGTTCGTCGACGCTTCCTGCGCGATCACCGGCACGAGGCCGTTGTCGTCCCAGCGGACCTTGTCGAGCCACGCGGGCAGGGATTTCGTTTCCGTATTCATCACAGCCTCACCGGGATGCCCTGGTCGGCCATGAAGCGCTTCGCCTCGCCGACCGTGTGCTCGCCATAGTGGAAGATGCTCGCGGCCAGCACCGCGTCGGCGCGGCCGTCCTTGATGCCGTCTGCCAGATGCTGCAGCGAACCGACGCCGCCCGATGCGATCACCGGCACCGGCACCGCGTCCGACACGCCGCGCGTGAGCGCGAGGTCGAAGCCCGACTTCGTGCCGTCGCGGTCCATGCTCGTGAGCAGGATCTCGCCCGCGCCGAGCTCGGCCATCTTGCGCGCCCATTCGATCGCATCGAGGCCCGTGTTCTTGCGGCCGCCGTGCGTGAAGACTTCCCAGCGCGGCGTCTCGCCGTCGGCCGACACGCGCTTCGCGTCGATCGCGACCACGATGCACTGCGAGCCGTACTTGTCGGCCGCGTCGCGCACGAGTTGCGGGTTCGCGACCGCCGACGAATTCATGCTGACCTTGTCCGCGCCCGCGTTCAGCAGGCGCCGCACGTCCTCGACGGCACGCACGCCGCCGCCGACGGTCAGCGGAATGAACACCTGCGACGCGACGGCTTCGATGATCGGCAGGATCAGGTCGCGCTGGTCGGACGTCGCGGTGATGTCGAGGAACGTCAGTTCGTCGGCGCCCTGGTCGTCGTAGCGGCGGGCGATTTCGACGGGATCGCCGGCGTCGCGCAGCTCGACGAAGTTGACGCCCTTGACGACACGCCCGGCAGTCACGTCCAGGCAGGGGATGATGCGTTTAGCTAGAGCCATGATGTTGCGCCAAATGCCGCGCTGGGACGGCCGGTTGCGGAAGCCTCGCGCGAGGCTTCCGGTCGGGGCCGCCTGCGGGCAGCCCCGGCGAACGCGACAGCCGCGTTACGCGTTGTCGAGTTCGCCGTTCAGTTCGTCCGCGCGCTTTTGCGCGGCCGCGAAATCGAGATCGCCGGAGTAGATCGCACGGCCGCAGATCACGCCTTCGACGCCGTGCTCTTCCGCTTCGCACAGGTTCTCGATGTCCGTGAGGTTCGACAGGCCGCCGCTGGCGATCACCGGGATGCCGACCGCCTGCGCGAGCTTCACGGTCGCCTCGATGTTGATGCCCTGCAGCATCCCGTCGCGGCCGATGTCCGTGTAGACGATCGATTCGACGCCGTAGTCCTCGAACTTCTTCGCGAGGTCGATCACTTCGTGGCCGGTCAGCTTGCTCCAGCCGTCGGTCGCGACCTTGCCGTCCTTCGCGTCGAGGCCGACGATGATGCTGCCCGCGAACGCGGTGCACGCGTCCTGCAGGAAGCCCGGGTTCTTCACGGCGGCGGTACCGATGATCACGTAGGACAGGCCGGCGTCGAGATACTTCTCGATCGTCTCGAGGCTGCGGATGCCGCCGCCGAGCTGGACGGGGATTTCATCGCCGACTTCGTCGAGGATCGCTTCGATCGCCTCGAGATTCTTCGGCTTGCCGGCGAATGCGCCGTTCAGGTCGACGAGATGGAGCCGCCGGGCGCCGAGATCGACCCACTTGCGGGCCATCGCCGCCGGGTCCTCGGAAAAAATCGTGGCCTGGTCCATATCGCCCTGTTTGAGGCGCACACACTGACCGTCTTTGAGGTCGATGGCCGGAATCAGCAACATAGCAATCGGGTGTCGTCGTGGAAAAAGAAAAGAATCCGGCGCGTACCGGCCAATCCGGTACCGCGCCGTCTCGCTAGTTTAGTACAACTCTTTCGGCGCTTTCGCTTGCGAACCCCGTGCGACAGGCCTTTCCGGGCCGCCGACTGTGGCTCGCGCACCACGTTCACGGTTTCCAGTGTACGAAGTTGCGATACAGACGCAACCCGACTTCCGCGCTTTTCTCGGGGTGGAATTGGGTCGCGAAGAGATTATCCCGCGCGACCGCGGACGTAAACGGCGCGCCGTATGCCGTTTCGCCAACCGTATGCGCCGGGTTGTCCGGCGTCACGTAATAGCTGTGCACGAAGTAGAAATACGCATCGTCGGGCACGCCGTCCCACAGCGGGTGCGGCTGCGACTGGCGCACGCGGTTCCAGCCCATTTGCGGCACCTTGAAGCGCGAGCCGTCGTCCTGCACGCGGCCGCCGAGCTCGAAACGCACGACCTTGCCGGGCAACAGGCCGAGGCCCTTCGTGTCGCCTTCCGCGCTCCAGTCGAACAGCATCTGCTCGCCGACGCATACGCCGAGCAGCGGCTTCGTGCGCGACGCCTCGATCACGGCCTCCTGCAGGCCGGATTCGCCGAGGCAGCGCATGCAGTCGGGCATCGCGCCCTGGCCGGGCAGCACGACGCGGTCGGCCGCGCGAATCGCGGCCGGCGTGTCGACGATCGCCACGTCGGCGGCCGGTTCGGCCTTCTTGAGCGCCTGCGCGACCGAGCGCAGGTTGCCCATCCCATAATCCACAATCGCAATCGAAGTTTTCATCTCAGTGCAGGCAGTAGCGCCCTCAGTCCATTGACGATGAATTCCACCGCCAGCGCCGACAGCATCAGACCCATCAGCCGCGTGGCGATGTTGATGCCCGTGCGGCCGATCCAGTTCGCGATCGGCTCGGCGAGCCGCATCGCGACGAAACACAGAAAAGCCAGGGCCGCGCCGATCGCGACCAGCCCGACCCGTTCATACCAGTGATGCGCGTTCGCCGCGTAGATGATCACCGTGCTGATCGAGCCGGGGCCCGTGAGCAGCGGAATCGCCAGCGGCACGACCGCGATGTTGTCCTTCAGCTCGGCCTCGTGGCGCTCCTCCGGCGTCGATCGCGTGTTGCCGATCTGCGCGTTCAGCATGTTGATCGCCATCAGCAGCATGATGATCCCGCCGCCCACTTCGAGCGACCCGACCGAAATGCCGAAGAAGTTGATGATCTGCTGCCCGAGCAGCGCGGTCACCGTCATCACGCAGAACACGGACACCGATGCGATCCGGATCGTGCGCCGCCGCTCGTCGTCCGTCTGCTGCGCCGTCAGGCTCAGGAAGAACGGCACCGCGCCGACCGGATTGATCAGCGCCAGCAGCGAAATGAACGATTTGAGCAGATCCATCGCAAGCCGGCGCCGCGCGCCGAAGCCGTGAGGTTTGTCCTTGGCGTCCGTCCATCCGGACGATCAGAGGCTGCCTTTCGTCGACGGAATCTGCCCCGCCGCCCGCTCGTCGAACTCCACGGCCGCGCGCAGCGCACGGCCGAAGGCCTTGAACACGGTTTCGAGCTGATGGTGCGCGTTGATCCCGCGCAGGTTGTCGATGTGCAGCGTGACGCCCGCGTGGTTCACGAAACCGCGGAAGAACTCGATCGACAGGTCGACGTCGAACGTGCCGATCCGCGCACGCGTGAACGGCACGTGGAATTCGAGGCCCGGCCGGCCCGAGAAGTCGATCACGACGCGCGACAGCGCCTCGTCGAGCGGCACGTACGAATGGCCGTAGCGGCGGATGCCCTTGCGGTCGCCGATCGCCTTCGCGACGGCCTGACCGAGCGTGATGCCGACATCCTCGACCGTGTGGTGGTCGTCGATATGCGTGTCGCCGTGCGCTTCGACCTCGAGATCGAACAGACCGTGCCGCGCGATCTGGTCGAGCATATGGTCGAGAAACGGCACGCCGGTGGCCAGCTTCTGCTGGCCGGTGCCGTCGAGATCGAGCTTCACACGGATCTGCGTTTCGCTGGTATTGCGAACGACTTCCGCCACACGCATGGCAATTCCTTGATTGAGTCTGTAGTAAATGGGGATTGATCGTCGCGCGCCGCCGCGCCCTGGGCTCAACCGGGCAGCGCGAGTTTCAAGGCGGCCAGCAGGCGGGCGTTTTCGTCGGGAGAACCGACGGTCAGCCGCACGCATTCGGCCAGTAATGGATGCATTTTACTCACGTTTTTGACCAGCACCCGCTCAGTGAGCAGCGCATCGAACACGGCAGCCGCGTCCGGCACGCGCACCAGCAGGAAATTGCCGGCGCTCGGGAACACCATCGCGCCCGGCAGCGCGGCCACGGCCTGCGCGAGGCGCGCGCGTTCCGCGCGCAGCTCGGCCGCCTGCGCATCGAGCACGTCGAGGTGGTCGAGCAGGAAATCGGCGGTCGCCTGGGTCAGCACGTTGATGTTGTACGGCGGGCGCACCTTGTCGAATTCGGTCAGCCACGCGTGCCGCCCGACGAGATAGCCGAGGCGGATGCCGGCAAGGCCGAGCTTCGACACCGTACGCATCACGACGACGTTGTCGAACTCGGCGGCGCGCGGCAGCCACGAACGCTCGGCGAACGGCTGGTACGCCTCGTCGATCACGATCAGGCTGTGCCGCGCGGCGGCAATGATCCGTTCGACGTCGGCATCGTCGTACAGCGTGCCGGTCGGGTTGTTCGGGTACGCGAGATAGACGATCGCGGGCCGGTGCTCGGCGATCGCCGCGAGCATCGCGTCGACGTCGAGCGTCAGGTCGGCCTGCAGCGGCACGCCGACGAATTCGAGCTGCGCGAGCTTCGCCGACAGCTCGTACATCACGAAGCCCGGCACCGGCGCGAGCACCTTCGCGCCCGGCTGCGCGCACGCGACCGAGATCATGCTGATGATTTCGTCGGAGCCGTTGCCGAGCAGCACGTCGCAACCGGCCGGCACGCCCATCGCGTGGCGCAGCTTGTCGAGCAGTGCGGCCGGGCGCGGCGCAGGATAGCGGTTCAGCGCGACCTGCGCGAGACGCTCGCCCAGCGCCGCGGCGAGCGGCTCGGGCAGCGGGTACGGATTCTCCATCGCGTCGAGCTTCACGAACCCGCTCGCGTCGGGCACCGGGTAGCTCGTCATCGCGAGCACGTCGCGGCGGATGATGTCTTGTGGCGTCGTCATGGTCTCAAGCCGGCGTGCGTCGCGCCGGCATCAAATAGGTCGGCAAGGCGGCGGCTGCCGCCCTGCACTCGTCTCCAGCCCCGGTTCGCGGTACCGGCCGGCGCCGGCGCATCCGCGCCCGCCCCCGGCCCCGCGCAGTGCGTGGTCAGCCCTTCATCCGGAACTCGGCGCTCTTCGCATGCGCCTGCAGCCCTTCGCCGTACGCGAGCTCGGACGCGATCTCGCCGAGCGTCTGGGCACCTTCCGCGCTGACTTCGATCAGGCTCGAACGCTTGATGAAGTCGTACACGCCGAGCGGCGACGAGAAGCGCGCGGTGCGCGACGTCGGCAGCACGTGGTTCGGGCCCGCGCAGTAGTCGCCGAGGCTTTCGCTCGTGTAGCGGCCGAGGAAGATCGCGCCTGCGTGGCGGATCTGCTGGCCCCATTGCTGCGGTTCCAGCGCCGAGATTTCGAGGTGCTCGGGCGCGATGTCGTTCGCGATCCGGCACGCTTCGGCCATGTCGCGCACCTTGATCAGCGCACCACGCCCTTCGAGCGATGCGCGGATCACGTCCTGGCGCGGCATCGACGGCAGCAGCTCGGCGATCGCCTTCTCGACGCGGTCGAGGAACGCGCCGTCCGGGCACAGCAGGATCGACTGCGCAAGCTCGTCGTGCTCGGCCTGCGAGAACAGGTCCATCGCGACCCAGTTCGGATCGGTCGTGCCGTCGCACAGTACGAGGATTTCCGACGGGCCGGCGATCATGTCGATGCCGACCGTGCCGAACACGCGGCGCTTCGCCGATGCGACGTACGCATTGCCCGGGCCGCAGATCTTGTCGACGGCCGGCACCGTCGCGGTGCCGTACGCGAGCGCACCGACCGCCTGCGCACCGCCGATCGTGAACACGCGATCGACGCCGCCGAGCAGGGCCGCAGCCAGCACGAGGTCGTTCTTCACGCCGTCCGGCGTCGGCACGACCATCACGATCTCGCCGACCCCCGCGACACGCGCGGGAATCGCGTTCATCAGCACCGACGACGGATACGCGGCCTTGCCGCCCGGCACGTACAGGCCGACGCGGTCGAGCGGCGTGACCTTCTGGCCGAGCACCGTGCCGTCCGCCTCCGTGTACTGCCAGCTATGCGTGCCGCACTCGATCTTCTGCTTCTCGTGGTACGCGCGGACCCGCGCCGCGGCCGCTTCCAGCGCCGCGCGCGCCTTCGGCGCGAGACCGTCGAGCGCCGTCTGCAGCGCGTCCTGCGGCAGTTCGAGCGCGGCGACGCTGTCCGCGCTCAGCCGGTCGAAGCGGTTGGTGTACTCGAGCACCGCGGCGTCGCCGCGCGACTTCACGTCGGCGAGGATCTGCGCGACCGATTGCTCGATCGCTGCGTCTTCGCTCGCCTCGAACGCGAGCAGCGCGCGCAGCGCGGCGCCGAAGCCTTCGTTCGTCGAATCGAGCTTGCGGATGGTGATGGACATGGGAGTTCCGTTACGGTGATGCGCTCAACCGCCATTCTGCGACGCGCGTTCGAACGCGTCGAGGATCGGCTTGAGCGCCGCGCGCTTCAACTTCAGCGCGGCCTGGTTCACGACGAGGCGCGACGAGATCGCCATGATCTCCTCGACCTCGACCAGATTGTTCGCCTTCAGCGTGCCGCCCGAGCTGACGAGGTCGACGATCGCGTCGGCCAGCCCGACCAGCGGCGCGAGCTCCATCGAACCGTACAGCTTGATCAGGTCGACGTGCACGCCCTTCGCGGCAAAGTGTTCGCGTGCCGTTTCGACGTACTTCGTCGCGACGCGCAGCCGCGCGCCCTGGCGCACGGCGCTCGCATAGTCGAAACCGGCCGAGACGGCCACCGACATCCGGCAGCGCGCAATGTTCAGATCGATCGGCTGGTACAGGCCCGAGCCGCCGTGCTCGACCAGCACGTCCTTGCCGGCCACGCCGAAATCGGCCGCGCCGTATTCGACGTAGGTCGGCACGTCGCTCGCGCGCACGATGATCACGCGCAGGTCGGGGTTCGTCGTCGGCAGGATCAGCTTGCGCGATGTTTCCGGATCCTCGGTGACCTGCACGCCGGCCGCGGCCAGCAACGGCAGGGTTTCCTCGAAAATCCGGCCCTTCGACAGGGCGAGGGTCAGCGGCGCGGTCATGCTTGGCTCCCGGAAAGGCGACGCACGTTCGCGCCGACGGCGGTCAGTTTGGCTTCCATGCGGTCGTAGCCGCGGTCCAGGTGATAGATGCGGTCGACGAGCGTTTCGCCGTCGGCGCGCAGCCCGGCGATCACGAGGCTCGCGGACGCACGCAGGTCGGTCGCCATCACGTTCGCGCCCGACAGCTTCTCGACGCCCGTCACGAGCGCGGTATTGCCATCGATCGTGATGTTCGCGCCGAGCCGGTTCAGCTCCTGCACGTGCATGAAGCGGTTCTCGAAAATGGTTTCGACGACCTGCGCGGTGCCCGTCGCGACCGTATTGAGGGCCATGAACTGCGCCTGCATGTCGGTCGGGAACGCCGGGTATTCCGACGTGCGGATCGTCACCGCGGACGGCCGGCGGTCCATCTTCACGCGCAGCCAGCTGTCGCCTTCCTCGATCGACACGCCGGCTTCGCGCAGCTTGTCGATCACCGCGTCGAGGATGTGCGGGCGCACGCCCGTCAGCATCACGTCGCCGCCGGCCGCCGCGACCGCGCACAGGAACGTGCCGGCCTCGATGCGGTCGGGGATCACCGAATGGCGCGCGCCGTGCAGCCGCTCGACGCCCTGGATCACGAGGCGATCGGTGCCGATACCGTCGATTTTCGCGCCCATCGCGACCAGCAGGTGCGCGAGATCGCTCACTTCCGGTTCACGCGCGGCGTTTTCGATCACCGTCTCGCCGTCCGCCAGCGTCGCGGCCATCAGCAGGTTTTCCGTGCCCGTCACCGTAATCATGTCGGTCACGATGCGTGCGCCCTTCAGGCGCTTCGCGCGCGCTTCGATGAAGCCGTGCTCGATGCTGATCTCGGCGCCCATCGCCTGCAGGCCCTTGATGTGCTGGTCGACCGGACGCGCGCCGATCGCGCAGCCGCCCGGCAGCGACACCTTCGCTTCGCCGAAGCGCGCGAGCAGCGGCCCGAGCACGAGGATCGACGCGCGCATCGTCTTCACGAGCTCGTACGGCGCGACGAGGTTGTCGACGCGCGACGCGTCGAGCTGCACGCGGCAGCCGTCGGTCTCGCTCTTCACGCCCATCTGGTTCAGCACCTTCAGCGTGGTGCGCACGTCCTTCAGGTTCGGCACGTTGTCGAGGTCGACCGGGTCGGCGGTGAGCAGCCCCGCGCACAGGATCGGCAGTGCGGCGTTCTTCGCGCCCGACACGACGATCTCGCCGGACAGGCGCTTGCCGCCTTCGATCACGAGCTTGTCCATCCCCTGTCCCTGCGATTCCCCGTTGGCGGCCGGGTGTGCCGTGGCGACGCTCTTGACGGCGTCGCGCTCGTTGACGGTGACTTGCACTCAGTGATTTCCGGTTATGCGTTCTGCCATTCGGCGGGCGTCAGCGTCTTCATGCTGAGCGCGTGAATTTCCTGCTTCATGCGATCGCCGAGCGCCGCATAGACGAGCTGGTGCCGCTGGATCGGCCGCTTGCCTTCGAAGGCCGCCGACACGATCGTCGCGAAGAAATGCTGGCCGTCGCCTTCGACTTCCAGATGCGTGCAGGCGAGACCGCCGGCGATGTATTGCTTGACCTGTTCGGGAGTCGGCAACATGGTGTAAGGCTCCTGTCGGCGCGCACCGCCCCGGGGGCGGCCGCAGCCTGTCGATATCAATGACGCAGTTTGTAGCCGGTCGCGAGCAGCCGCATCGCGATCAGCGCGAGCAGCACGAAGAAACCGGTGACGATCGCGAGGCTCGCGAGCGGGTTGATGTCGGACGCGCCGAAGAACCCGAAACGGAAGCCGTCGATCATGTAGAAAAACGGATTGAGACGCGAAATCTCGCGCCACACGGGCGGCAGCGAGTGCGTCGAATAGAACACGCCGGACAGGAACGTCAGCGGCATGATCAGGAAGTTCTGGAACGCGGCGAGCTGGTCGAACTTCTCGGCCCAGATCCCGGCGATCAGGCCGAGCGTACCGAGGATCGCCGAGCCGAGCAGCGCGAACGCAATGATGAACAGCGGCGCCGCGAAATGCATCGGGATAAACCAGATCGTCACGACGAACACGCCGGTGCCGACCGCGAGCCCGCGCACGACCGATGCGAACACGTACGCGCCGAAGATGTCGCGGTACGACAGCGGCGGCAGCAGCATGAACACGAGGTTGCCGGTGATCTTCGACTGGATCAGCGACGACGAGCTGTTCGCGAACGCGTTCTGCAGCACGCTCATCATCACGAGGCCCGGCACGAGAAAGCTCACGTACTCGACGCCCGGATATACCTCGACGCGGCCCGACAGCGCATGGCCGAAGATCGTCAGGTAAAGCAGCGCCGTGACGATCGGTGCGAGCACCGTCTGGAACGACACCTTCCAGAAACGCAGCAGTTCCTTGTAGAACAGTGTTTGGAAACCGCTCATGCCAGCCCCTCGACGACTTCTGCCCCGTTCATCACCTGGACGAACACATCCTCGAGGTCGGCCTTGCGGACCTCGATCTCGTCGAACGTGCAGCCCGCCGCGCGGCATTGCGCGAGGATGCGTTCGACATCGTCGTAGTTCGCGAGGCGCAGCAGGTGCTCGCCCGGCGCACGCGCGGCCGGGTCGGACTCCAGCCCGCGCAGCTCGGCCGGCAGCGCGCCCGTCGCGAAGCGCAGGTACAGCTGCAGCCCCGCGAAGCGGCGCAGCAGCGCGTCGGTGCGCTCGAGCGCGACCACTTCGCCGCGGCGCAGCATCGCGATGCGGTCGCACAGCGACTCGGCTTCCTCGAGGTAATGGGTGGTCAGCACGATCGTGTGACCCTCGCGGTTCAGGCGCGAGATGAATTTCCACAGCGTCTGGCGCAATTCGACGTCGACGCCGGCGGTCGGCTCGTCGAGCACGATCACGGGCGGCCGGTGCACCAGCGCCTGCGCGACAAGCACGCGGCGCTTCATCCCGCCCGACAGCGCGCGCATGTTCGCGTCGGCCTTCTCGGTGAGATCGAGATTGGCCATCACTTCGTCGATCCAGTCGTCGTTGCGGCGCAGCCCGAAATAACCGGACTGGATCCGCAGCGTCTCGCGCACGGTGAAGAACGGGTCGAAGACGAGTTCCTGCGGCACGACGCCGAGCGCCCGGCGCGCACCACGGAAGTCCTTGACGACGTCGTGGCCGCGCACCGAGATACTGCCTTCGTCGGCCCGGGCGAGCCCGGCGAGAATACTGATGAGCGTGGTCTTGCCTGCGCCGTTGGGGCCGAGCAGACCGAAAAACTCGCCTTCCTCGACCGACAGGCTGACGCCCTTGAGCGCCTGAAGCGACTTGTAGCGCTTCTTGACGTGACGGATTTCTATGGCTGACATGACTGTGCGCGACGCCAGGGCCGCGACGCCTATTCTGTGCTTGCTGCGAATGAAAATGGGGGCCGGACGCCGATTGGCTGCCCCGCAAAACGCTTGATTATAGGGCAAACCGGCAGGTGGAGCCGGCGCCGGAGACGCGCGGCCTGAAGCTTGCGCGCGCCGGCTGGCGCGGCAGGCTCCGGTCGGAGAGCGTCAATGTCGCCCGGTGCCGTCGATGAGCGCGTCGACGCCGTAGGCGCGCGCGAGGCTGGCGAGCTTCGGAGGGAGATTGAGGATGTCGAGGGTCGCGCCGCGCGACTTGGCGGCACGTTGCCATGCGAGCAGCACGGCGAGCGCGGACGAGTCGAACTGCGTCAGCGCCGCGCAATCGACGGCGGTCGCGCCGGCGCCGATGCGCGCAAGACCGTCCGCGAGCGCGGACTTCGCGCTCGCGACGGTCAGCGAGGAACCGGCTTCGAAGCCGCTCACGACGCTTGCTTGCCGGCGGCAAGCTGCTGGTTGCGCTGCGTCAGGAACTGGATCAGGCCGTCGACGCCGCTTTGCTGGATCTTCTCGTTGAACTGCTGCTGGTACGTCTGGATCAGCCACGCGCCGAGCACGTTCAGGTCATACACTTTCCAGCCGTTCGCCGTCTTGTACAGGCGGTAATCGATCTGGACCGGCTGGCCGTTGTTCATCGCGACCGTCTTGACCACGACATCGGTATCGGCCGGATCGGCGCGGAACGGCGGGTACTGGATCTGCTGGTCCGGCTTCAGCTGCGCCAGCGCGCCCGAGTACGTGCGGATCAGCAGCAGCTTGAACTGCTCCTGAACCTGCTGCTGCTGCTCGGCCGTTGCCGTGCGCCAGTTGCGGCCCATCGCGAGCTGCGTGGTGCGGCGGAAATCGGTGTACGGCAGGATGTCCTTGTTGACGATCGTGATGATGCGGTTGGTATCACCTTGCTTGATCGTCTGCTGCTTGACTTCGTCGAGCACCTGCTGCGTCGCAGTCTTGATCAGCGCCTGCGGGTTCGATTGGTCGACTTGCGCGTGAGCTGCGCTGCCGAACGAGAACAGCGCCGCGAAAACAGGGATCAGGAACAGTTTTTTCATCATAGTGACCTGCATGAATGAGTCGATGCAAAGGTTGGAGCAGGTAGCTTACGCGCAAGTTCGCATACGCTACCGACTGAATCGTTTCCGGCTGTAACGAATGTAAATCCGTCAGTGCAGCCGGATGCTCGGGAAGCGGAACCCGCCCGGCGACGGCGGCGCCACCTGCATGGCCGGCACGTTCGTTTCGCTGGCCGGATTCGGCGATTCGGCCGTGCCCGACGCCGGTGCAGCAACCGCCGCGCCCGATGCGCCTGCCGGCGCCGTCGCCCCGCCCACCGCTGCCGCACCCGCCGTACCGGCCGCGCCGGCTGCCGCCGGTGCCGCGCCGTCTTCCGGCAGGTCGTACTTCGGCAGCGCGTCGTTGCTCGACGTCGCGGCCGCTTCGCCGCGCGCGTTGCTGATCAGCATCTGGCGGCGCTGCAGGTACGCATTGCGCACGAACGAGTATTTGTCGAGCGCCGCGGCATCCAGCACGTCGCCGGCGCCGAGCAGGTTCGAACGCGTGTTGACGAGGTTGACGCCGAACAGGCCCCAGCTCAGGCCATCCGGCTTCACGTAGGTCAGCGGGTTGCCGACGTAGTCGACACCGAGGCCGGCCGTGTCGCGCAGCGTGCTCGGCCCGAGCAGCGGCAGCACGAGGTACGGACCCGACGGCATGCCGTAGCGGCCCATCGTGATCCCGAAGTCGGCCGTGTGCTTCGGCAGCTTCGCGATCGTCGCGACGTCGAACAGGCCGCCGACGCCGAACACCGTATTGATCACGACGCGCATGATGTCGCCGACACCGTCCGCGATCCGCAGCTGCACGATGTTGTTCGCCGCGATGTAGACATCGCCGATGTTCGAGAAGAAGTTCGTCACGCTGTCGCGCACCGGCTGCGGCACCACGTACTGGTAGCCCTTCGCGACCGGCTTCAGCGCGTACGTGTCGACCGTGTCGTTGAACTTGTACATCGTCCGGTTGAAGCCTTCGAGCGGATCGCCCTTGGTCGGCGTCTGCACGGTCGCGCAGCCGCTCAACGCGGCGACTGCCGCCAGCGCCAGCGCGGCGTGCCTGATGCGGATCGTGTGCATGGTCATTACCCTCTTGTTTTCTCTCGTGTGGTTATTGGGCTGCCGAGCCGGACACCGCGGACGCCGGCACCGCCACCGGTGCGGGCGCGGCGGGTGCCGCCGATGCGCCTGCTGCCGGCTTCGCGCCGCCCGCATCGGCGGCCTTGCTGTACAGGAACTGGCCGATCAGGTTCTCGAGCACGATCGCCGACTGCGTCATCGTGATCGTATCGCCGGCCTTCAGCATTTCGGTGTCGCCGCCCGGATCGAGGCCGATATATTGCTCGCCGAGCAGGCCCGACGTCAGGATCTTCGCCGACGAATCCTTCGGGAACTGGTACTGGCCGTCGACGTCGATCGTGACCAGCGCCTGGTACGTGTTCGTGTCGAACCCGATCGACTTCACGCGGCCGACCACGACGCCCGCGCTCTTCACGGCCGCGCGCGGCTTCAACCCGCCGATATTGTCGAATTTCATCCTCACTGCATAGGTCGGCTGAAACGACAGCGAACTCATGTTGCCGACCTTGAGCGCCAGGAACAGCACCGCAAGGAAGCCCACCACCACGAACAGGCCGACCCAGAAGTCGAGAGCAGTCTTTTTCATCGTCATCCCAAAATTTGGCTTGGCTGAGGCTTAGCTGAACATCAGCGCGGTCAGCAGGAAATCGAGGCCGAGTACGGCGAGCGACGCGAACACGACCGTCTTGGTGGTCGCGCGCGACACGCCTTCGGGCGTGGGCTTCGCTTCATACCCTTGAAACAGCGCAATGAAAGTCACGGCGAACCCGAACACGATGCTCTTGATCACGCCGTTGCCGACGTCGGCCCAGACCTGGACCCCGCCCTGCATCTGCGACCAGAACGCGCCCGGATCGACGCCGATCAGCACGACGCCGACGAAGTAGCCGCCGAGCACGCCGACCGCGTTGAAGATCGCGGCGAGCAGCGGCATCGCGATGATGCCGGCCCAAAGGCGCGGCGCGATCACCGTCTTGATCGGGTCGACCGCCATCATTTCGAGCGCGGTGAGCTGTTCGCCGGCTTTCATCAGGCCGATCTCGGCCGTGAGCGACGTGCCCGCGCGCCCCGCGAACAGCAGCGCGGTGACGACCGGCCCCAGCTCGCGCACGAGCGACAGCGCGACCAGCAGGCCGAGCGCCTGCTCGGAACCGTAGCGGTTCAGCGTGTAATACCCCTGCAGGCCGAGCACGAAGCCGACGAACAGCCCCGACACGGCAATGATCACGAACGAATAGTTGCCGAGGAAGTGGATCTGCTTCGTGACCAGCCGCGGCCGGCGCAGCAGCGGGAAGAATTCCAGCACGAGGCGCACGAACAGCCGCGTGCCGTAGCCCGCGCGCTCGAGGCCGCCGATGACGTAACGTCCGATCGCGCTGATCATGCGCGCCCTCCGCCGAGGCCGAAATCCGCTGCGAGCGGCGGGCTCGTGTAATGAAATTTGAACGGGCCGTCCGGCGCGCCGTCGATGAACTGCCGCACGCTCGGATCCGTCGACGCGCGCAGCTCGTCGGGCGTGCCCTGGGCAAGCACGCCGCCGTTGGCCAGGAAATACACGTAGTCGGCGATCGCGAACGATTCCGGCACGTCGTGCGTGACGAGGATCGACGTCGCGCCGAGCGCCTGGTTCAGCGTGCGGATCAGGTTCGCGGTGATGCCGAGCGAGATCGGGTCGAGGCCCGCGAACGGCTCGTCGTACATGATGAGCTGCGGATCGAGTGCGATCGCGCGAGCCAGCGCGATGCGGCGCGCCATCCCGCCCGACACCTCGGACGGCATCAGGTCGCGCGCGCCGCGCAGGCCGACCGCGTTGAGCTTCATCAGCACGAGGTCGCGGATCAGGTCTTCGGGCAGGTCGGTATGCTCGCGCAGCGCGAACGCGACGTTCTCGAACACCGACATGTCGGTAAACAACGCGCCGAACTGGAACAGCATGCCCATCTTGCGGCGCAGCGCATACAGGCCGTCGCGCGTTTGCGCGCCGACATCGGCGCCGTCGAACAGCACCTGGCCGCGGCGCGCACGCACGAGGCCGCCGACCAGGCGCAGCACGGTGGTCTTGCCGCAACCCGAGCCGCCCATGACCGCGACGACCTGCCCGCGCCCGAAGCGCAGGTTCAGGTTGGACAGGACGAGGCGGTCGCCGTAGCCGAAGTCGACGTCGCGAAGTTCCAGCAGGGTCTCGGTAGGAGTGGGGCTCACGGAGCTGACAGTCCTTTTACGCAGAACGCCGAATTATAGGGCCTGCATTGGAATGATGTCGTGACGCCGTTCCGGGCCCTGCGGTCAATGATTGTCAAATTGTCCGGGAAAGCACTGCTGCAGCGCAATAAGCGCCGTCCGATAATCGGCTGAGCCCGTCACCGCACTGACCACCGCGACGCTGCCGACGCCCGTCGCCAGCACGGCCGGCAGCGTGTCGAGCCCCACCCCGCCGATCGCGACGAGCGGCGCCCGCGCGCTGGCGAAGCGCGCGTAGCGGGCGATCCGCGCGAGGCCCTGCGGCGGCGCGGCGACGGCCTTGGTGGCGGTCGCGTAGACGGGACCGAGCGCGAGATAGCTCGGACGCTCGTGCAGCGCCCGCAACATCTCGTAATAACCATGGCTCGAAAGTCCGAGCCGCAGGCCCGCGCGCGCGATCGCGGCCAGATCGGCCGTTTCGAGGTCTTCCTGCCCAAGATGAACGCCGTACGCGCCTTCTTCTGCAGCGATCTGCCAGTGATCGTTGATGAACACACGCGCATCGGGATAGCGGCGCCCCGCCGCGACCGCGCGCACGATTTCGCGCCGCAGCGCGTCTGGCGTCGCGCCTTTCACGCGCAGCTGCACGGTCCGCGCACCGCCGTCCAGCACGCGCTCGACCCATTCGGCACTCGGCACGACCGGATAGAGGCCGAACTGCGCGGGGCACGGCGCGAATGCCGGCTCCGGCGCAGGCGGCAGCCCGGCGACCCGCGGGAACCGCGCGGCATCGACCGGCCACGCATCGGCGGCGCGCGTCTCGTCGCCGTCGCGCCACGCCAGCGCGAGCACCAGCGCGTCGACCGGCGCGAAGCCGCAATCGAGGAATGCGGCGAGGGCCGCGATCCAGTCGTCCGCGAGCGGATGCGCGGCTTCGAGCGCGTAGCGCGCGCCTGCCGCATGCAGCACCGCGCCGTGCTCGTCGAATTCGATCGCAACCGCGTCCGGCGAGGCCGGCCGCGACGCGGCCGACGCGCGCGCCCGCGCGGTGCGGTCGCCGGCCGACACGATCAAGACGTCGCCGTCCGACGGCACCTCGGGTGCCGCCACGCAGAGCCGCCACGGCGCCGCGCCGTCCGGCCAGTCGCCGAGGCGGGCGCGGATCCGTTCGGCCGCTTCGGCCAGTTCGTCGGCCGGCGGCCAGAATGCATCGGCGAAGCGCGCGCTCATGCGCCGCCCCCGTCCTGGTGCCAGAACGGCATCCCGACCACCGGCGTGCTCGCGTGCGCAGTTTCGCGCGCGTCCATCGGCCCGGCCAGATAGGCGGCGCGCCCCGCTTCGACGCCCTGCGCGAACGCGCGCGCCATGATTTCCGGGTGCGTGGCCTGCGACACGGCCGTGTTCAGCAGCACGCCGTCGAAGCCCCACTCCATCACCTGGCACGCGTGCGACGGCACGCCGAGCCCCGCGTCGACGATCAGCGGTACGTCGGGCAAGCGCTCGCGCAGCACGCGCAGGCCGTACGGGTTCACGACGCCCTTGCCCGTGCCGATCGGCGCGCCCCACGGCATCAGCGCCTCGCAGCCGACGTCGAGCAGGCGCCGGCCGATCACGAGATCCTCGGTGCAGTACGGCAGCACCTTGAAGCCGTCCTTGACCAGTTGCGCGGCGGCCTCGATCAGCCCGACCGGGTCGGGCTGCAGCGTGTAGTCGTCGCCGATCAGCTCGAGCTTGATCCAGTCGGTATCGAATACCTCGCGCGCCATATGCGCGGTCGTCAAGGCCTCGGCGACGGTCTGGCAGCCGGCCGTGTTCGGCAGCAGCGGCACCGCGTGGCGCTTGAGCAGATCGAAGAAGCCGGCTTCGGCCGTGCCGCCCGTCATCTGGCGGCGCAGCGCGACCGTCACCATCCCGGGGCGCGACGCGGTGATCGAATCGGACAGCGACTGCAGCGACGGATAGCGCGACGTGCCGAGCAGCACGCGGCTTGCAAAGGTTACGCCGTACAGCGTCAGCGCATCGGCGGAGGTGAGGGACGTCATGTCGTTTTCCTGGAAGAGCGGGGGCGAACCGGCGGCGCTCAGCCGCCCGCGACGGGGTGCACGACGTCGAGCTTGTCGCCCGTCGCGAGTGCGCGCGCCGCATGCTGCGTGCGCGCGACGAAATTGCCGTTCAGCGCGACCGCGTACGGCGGACGCGCGCCGTACGCGGCGAGCGCGTCGGCCACCGTCGCGCCGTCGGGCAGCGTCAGGGTCTGTTGGTTGATCTGGATATCCATGAGGCTCGGTCGGATTCGGTCGGCGGCACGCGTCACGCCGGCTGGCGCGCGTCGCTGCGGTGATGAAGGAGCGCCGGCCAGCGCGCGGCGTCGCGCCATGCGGCAAACGCGTCGGCATCGCCGAACGCGCCGCCGAGCGCGGCTTGCGCGCACGCGACGGCCGCGTGCGCGACTTCCGGCGCGATCATGAAGCCGTGCCGGTACAGGCCGTTGACGGCGAGCGTCGATGCGCCGTCCCAGATCACCGCCGGGCGGTGATCGGGCAGCGTCGGCCGGCACTGCGCATTGAGTTCGAGGATGCGCGCCTCGCCGAACGCCGGGTGCACGGAGAACGCCGCGCTCAGCAGTTCGAGCGCGGAGCGCACGCTGACGGGCGACATGTCCTCGCCCTCCACCTCGGTCGCGCCGATCACATAGAGATCGCCCTGCTTCGGCGCGATGTACAGCGGGTACCGCGGATGCAGCAGCCGCACGGGCCGCGTCAGCCCGATGCCGGGTGCGTGCACGCGCGCGACTTCGCCGCGGATGCCACGCAGGGCGGGCAGCGCGGATTTCGCGCCGAGCCCGCGGCAATCGATCGTGAAATGCGCGTCGGGCAGGTTCGCGTCGTCGATCGCGACGTGCCAGTGCAGGTCGACGCCGCGTTCGGCAAGGCCCGCCGCCAGCGCACGCAGCGCCTGGCGATTGTCGAGCTGGCCTTCGCGCGGCAGCAGCAGGCCGCGGGCGAAACGGCCTGCGAGCGTCGGCTCGGCCGCATCGACCTGCGCGCCGACGAGCGTCACGAAGCCGCCGTCGAACAGGTCGGCCGGCGCGTTCGCGCGCACGCGCCGCTCGAACAGCGGCGCCTCCGCGCGATCCGCGTGATGCCAGACGACGAGTGTGCCGCGATGCTGGAAGAAGACGGGTTCGGGCAGTTCCGCGAGCCATTGCGGCCAGCGTTCGAGCGACGCGGCGCCGAGCTCGGTGATCAGCCGCTCCGCGCTCGCCGCTTCCGCGAGCGGCGCGAGCATCGCGGCCGCGATCCACGCGGCCGACTGCTCGCCGTCCGGGCCGCCGCGCTCGTACAGCGCGACGCGATGCCCGTCGCCCGCAAGGCGCCACGCGATCAGGCGGCCGACGAGGCCGCCGCCGAGCACCGCGAAATCGGGCCGTGCATCCCGGACGTTCATCGCGTGCCCTCCGTGCGAACGCGCACGACGAACGACGACGCACGTGCGAACGCACGCGACATCGGGCCGGGGATCAAGCAAAAGACTGAAGATTGTGCGGTCATCATTCCTTCCGTAACGCGCAATGCGCGTACCCAAAAGGACGAAACCGGCAGCAAAGGCCGGCCGGGCGGGACTCGGGCGCTGACCATGTGGGATGGCGGCCAGCGCGGCCCGGCGGGATCAGAAACTTCCCTCGCCGGTATTACCCGGATCGGGTGCAAAGGGTTTTTCTCAGCCTCGCCGCGCCGCCCGGAACATCTGCCGGCCGCGCCACGAAGCACCCCTGTTTCGTCGTCGGTCATTAGACCATAAAAGCGGAAAGTGCCGCAAACTGTCCCCCTTGGGGCAAATTCGCCGTCGGCCCGCGCCGCTCTGGCACAATGCCCGCAGGCCGGCCGCGCGAGCGGCCGGTTGCCGCGTCACCGCCGGCCCTTAAGTGCCGTTTAAGACGCGCGGGCGACCATCGCTGCGCCCGCCGTCAGTCGGCGCCGCGTCCCGGCATGCCGTATCGCGGCGCGCGCCCGGCTTCGCCCGGCCCGCGCGCCGGCTACTCATCAGGAAGCACATGACCCAATCGATCGATCCCGTCCGCTCCGCCTCCGACGCGCCGCAGGACGAGCGCCCGGTATCCGCATGGAGCCTCATCAAGCCCTACTGGGTATCGTCCGAATGGAAAATCGCGTGGACGCTGCTCGTCACGATCATCGTGATCAATCTCTGCAACGTGTGGATCACCGTGCAGTTGAACAAGTGGAACGCGCAGTTCTATAACGCACTGCAGACGAAGGACGTCCACGATTTCCCGCACCTGATGATGCAGTTCTCGTTGCTCGCGTTCGGCTTCATCATCCTCGCCGTGTACGGACTGTACTTGCGCCAGATGCTCGGCTTTCGCTGGCGGCAATGGCTGACCGAGCGCTTCCTCGGCGAATGGCTCGGCGACCGCGCGTTCTACCGGATCGAGCGCGACCGCCTCGCCGACAACCCCGACCAGCGCGTCGCCGACGATCTGCAGTCGTTCGCGACGACCACGCTCGCGCTGTCGCTCGACTTGCTGTCGACGGTCGTCACGCTCGCGTCGTTCATCACGATCCTCTGGACGCTCGGCGGTGCGCTGACGCTCTCGCTCGGCGCCACGCCGATCTCGATTCCCGGATACATGGTGTGGGCGGCTGCGCTGTACGCGGTGGTCGGCTCGATCATGATCCAGAAGGTCGGTCATCCGCTCGTGTCGATCAACTACCAGCAGCAACGCGTCGAGGCGGACTTTCGTTTCGGGCTGATCCGCGTACGCGAAAATGCCGAGCAGATCGCCTTCTACGACGGCGAGGACACCGAGAGCCGCAATGCACAGGGCCTCTTCGTGCGCATCCGTGACAATTGGTGGCGCGTGATGAAATACACCAAGCGTCTGACGTTCGTGAACGCCTTCTATGGACAGATCGCGATCATCTTCCCGTTCGTCGTCGCGGCACCGCGCTACTTCGCGGGTGCGTTCACGCTCGGCGTGCTGATGCAGATCTCGTCGGCATTCGGCACGGTCAGCGACTCCTTCTCCTGGTTCCTCAACAGCTATCGCACGCTCGTCGAATGGCGCGCCACCGTCAACCGTCTGCGCGAATTCAAGCGCGTGATGGGCACGTCGCACCTGAAGGAAAGCCTGTCGCCCGCCACCGAGCACGGCGGCATCAACCTGCACTACATCGACGGCGCGAAGCTGTCGACCTCGTCGCTCAAGCTCGCGCTGCCGAACGGCAACGCGCTCGCGAACATCGGCAACGTCACGATCGAGCCGGGTTCGCGCTGGCTCGTGATCGGCAAGTCGGGGTCCGGCAAGAGCACGTTCATGCGCGCGCTCGCGGGCCTGTGGCCGTTCGGCGACGGCGCGATCGACGCGCCGGTCGGCGCGCGGATGATGTTCGTGCCGCAGACGAGCTATTTGCCGATCGGCACGCTGAAGGCCGCGCTCACCTATCCGGCGACGCCCGACACGTTCAGCGACGAAGCGTGCCGCGACGCGCTGCGCGCGTGCCGCCTCGAGGATTACGTCGAGCGCCTCGACGAGACCGCGCACTGGACCCGCGTGCTGTCGCCGGGCGAGCAGCAGCGCCTGGCCGGCGCCCGCGTGCTGCTGCACAAGCCCGACTTCCTGTTCCTCGACGAAGCCACCAGCGCGCTCGACGCCGACAACGAGGCACGCCTCTATCACCTGTTCGCCGAACGGCTGCCGAAGGCCGCGATCGTCAGCATCGCGCACCGCGAGTCGCTGGCCGCGTTCCACGTCGGCACGATCAACGTCGAACGCGTGAACGCCGGCGACAAGGTCGCCGCGTGAGCGCACGCGCCGCGCACCGCGAACGCATCGCGCTGATCACCGGCGCAGGCTCGGGGATCGGCGCGGCGCTCGCCCGTCGGCTCGCGGCGCCCGGCATCGCGCTGGCGCTGCATGCGCGCGGCGCGGACGATTCGGCGCGGGCCCGGCTCGCCGAAGTCACCTGTGCGTGCACGGCGGCTGGCGCCGAGTGCATCACGCTGACCGGCGATCTCGGCGAACCGGGTGTCGCCGCTGCGCTGATCGATAGCACCGCGACCCGCTTCGGCGGGCTCGACCAGCTCGTCGCGAACGCCGGCTTCGCCGCGCGGCAATCCTTTTCCGATCTTTCCGCCGACGCACTCGCCGCCGCCTTCGCGGCGATGCCCGGCGCGTTCTCCGCGCTCGCGGGCCGCGCGCGGCCGCTGCTCGAAGCGTCGGCCGCCCCGCGCATCGTCGCGGTCAGTTCGTTCGTCGCGCACCGCTACCGCGCCGCTGCGCCGTTCGCGGCGACCGCCGCCGCGAAAGCCGCGCTCGAATCGCTCGTGCGCACCGCGGCCGCCGAATTCGCCGCGCACCGCATCACCGTGAACGCGGTCGCGCCGGGCTTCACGCGCAAGGACCACGGCCCGAGCGCCGGCAACGCCGCCGCGTGGGCGCAGGCCGAACAGGCGACGCCGCTCGGCCGGATCGCCGAGCCCGACGACGTCGCCGCGCTGATCGCGTTCCTGCTGTCCGATGCGGCACGGCAGATCACCGGCCAGGTCGTTCACGTCGACGGCGGCCTGACGCTCTGACGCGTCTTTCCCTCTTCCTGCCTGCCCGCGCATACTGCATCCGCCTTTTTGGCGCGCGGGATCGGGCCCGTAAAATAACCGCCACGCGGCAGCGCGAGACGAGACAAGACGAGAGGGGGCGGCAAGCATGCAGGCATTCCAGTGGTTCAACGAATTGTCGACGCGCGAGCGCCGGACGCTGTACGCCGGCTTCGGCGGCTACGCGGTCGATGCGTTCGACTTCATGATCTATTCGTTCCTGATTCCGACGCTGATCGCCACGTGGGGCATGTCGAAGAGCGAGGCCGGGATGATCGCGACGAGTTCGCTGATCTCGTCGGCGGTCGGCGGCTGGGTCGCCGGCATCCTCGCCGACCGCTATGGCCGCGTGCGCGTATTGCAGTGGACGATCGCGACGTTCGCGCTGTTCACGTGCCTGTCCGGTTTCACGCATTCGTTCTGGCAGCTGCTCGCCACGCGCACGCTGCAGGGCTTCGGCTTCGGCGGCGAATGGTCGGTCGTGACGATCATGATGGCCGAGACGATCCGCTCGCCCGAGCATCGCGCGAAGGCCGTCGGCACCGTGCAGAGCAGCTGGTCGTTCGGCTGGGGCGCGGCCGCGATCCTCTACTGGGCGTTCTTCGCGCTGCTGCCCGAGCAGGTCGCGTGGCGCGCGTGCTTCTGGATCGGCATCGTGCCCGCGCTGTGGATCCTGTACATCCGCCGCAACGTCAGCGATCCCGACATCTACACGGCCACGCGCCGCGCCCGCGACGAAGGCCGCGTGTCGGGCCACTTCCTCGAGATCTTCTCGCCGCCGCACCTGCGCGCGACGCTGTTCGGCAGCGCGCTGTGCACCGGCATGCTCGGCGGCTACTACGCGATCACGACGTGGCTGCCCACTTACCTGAAAACCGTCCGCCACCTGTCGGTATTCAACACGAGCGGCTATCTGGTCGTGCTGATCGTCGGCTCGTTCGTCGGCTACGTGGTCGGCGCGATCCTGTCCGACCGGCTCGGCCGCCGCGCATCGTTCATCCTGTTCGCGATCGGCTCGTTCTCGCTCGGCATGGCATACACGATGCTGCCGATAACCGATACCGCGATGCTGCTGCTCGGCTTCCCGCTCGGCATCGTCGTGCAGGGGATCTTCGCCGGCGTCGGCGCGTACCTGTCGGAGCTGTATCCGGGCGCGATCCGCGGCTCGGGCCAGGGCTTCTGCTACAACCTCGGCCGCGGGCTCGGCTCGTTCTTCCCGATCCTCGTCGGCTCGCTGTCGCAGTCGATGTCGCTCGTGAAGGCGATCGGCCTCGTCGCGGGCGGCGGCTACCTGCTCGTGATCGTCGCCGCGCTCGTGCTGCCCGAAACGCGCGGCAAGTCGCTCGTCGACGATCCGGCCGTCGCATCGTGATCGCGAGCCACCGCTTCGTTCCGGAAATCGCATGCACGTGATCGTCCTCGGCGCCGGCGTGATCGGCGTCACCACCGCCTGGCACCTGCGCGAAGCAGGCTGCGACGTCACCGTGATCGAACGCGAGGCCGATGTCGCGCAGGCGACAAGCCTCGGCAACGCGGGCGTGATCGCGCCCGGCTACGTGACGCCGTGGGCCGCGCCCGGCATGCCCGGCAAGATCCTCAAGTACCTGTTCAAGCCCGCGTCGCCGCTGATCTTCCGGCCGACGCCCGATCCCGCGCAGTGGCGCTGGATCGCGCGCTGGCTGCGCGAATGCGAATTCGAGCGGTTCCGCGTGAACAAGCAGCGGATGCAGCGCATCGCGTATTACAGCCGCGCGTGCCTGCATGCGTTTCGCGAGCGTCATCCGTTCGACTATGGCGCGAGTCGCGGCTACCTGCAGCTGCTGCGCGGCGCATTCGACGTCGAGATGGTGCAGCCCGCGCTGAAGGTGCTGCGCGACGCCGGCATCACGTTTCGCGAACTCGACGCGGCCGGCTGCACCGCGATCGAACCGGGCCTGCGCTGGGCGCGGCAGGCCCCGGTCGGCGGCATCTACCTGCCCGACGACGAAGCCGGAGACTGCGCCCGCTTCACGCGCGAACTGCGGGCGCTATGCGAAGCGCACGGCGTGACGTTCCGCTTTCGCACCGAAATCCGCACGCTCGATGTCGCGGGCGGCAAGGTGCGCGGCGTGCGGGTCGATTCGCGCGAAGCCGGCGATGGCGCACAACGCGGTGCGCTGCTCGCCGCCGACGCGATCGTCGTCGCGCTCGGCGTCGACAGCGCCGGCCTGCTGCGGCCGTACGGGATCGACGTGCCGCTGTATCCGGTGAAGGGCTACTCGGCGACGCTCGCGGTCATCGACGACGAAAAAGCGCCGCGCGCCGCGCTGATGGACGAATCGCTGAAGACGGCGATCTCGCGCTTCGGCCCGACGCTGCGCGTCGCGGGCACCGCGGAACTCGGCAACCGGCACGCGGCGCTGCGTCAGCAGGCGCTCGATACGCTGATGAAGGTGCTCGACGACTGGTTCCCGCATGCAACCGATCGCGCATCGGCGCGCTTCTGGGTCGGCCGCCGGCCGATGACGCCCGACGGGCCGCCTTTGCTTGGCGCGAGCGGGATCGACGGGCTCTGGCTCAATGTCGGCCACGGCTCGACGGGCTGGGCGATGTCGATGGGTTCGGGAAAGGTGGTCGCGGATCTCGTCACGGGGCGCGAGCCGGAAATCGACCTGTCGGGCCTGACGCTCGCGCGTTACTGCCGATAGGCGCCGGCGCTGCCGTGGGCGAGCGCGATCGGCGCCGACACGATCGGCCGATGCGACACGCCTTCGTGCGACAGCCGACTTTCGAACAGCGTCAGCGCTTCGACGCGCAGCACCACCTGCCGCCCCGGCGCACCGCCGTGCGCGGGTTGGCCGACCGCGTCGTGCGGCAGCCGCGCGAGCGTCACGTGCGGCCGGAACGGCCGCCGGTCGGCCGGCACACCCAGTTCGCGCAGCAGCGCCGACAATCCGGCATTCAGCGCGACGCACGCGGGATCGGCCGCCAGCTCCGCGACGATCAGCCTCGCACGCGGCAGGCTCGGCCACCACGCGATCCGCTCGACCGGCAGCAACGGCAGCGCATGCGCTGCCGCGAGCGCGGGCAGGTGCGCGGCCAGCGCGTCGCACCGCTCGCGTTCGATCGCCCCGATGAACGCGAGCGTCATGTGCAGTTGCGCGGGCAGCGTGCGCCGCGCGCCACGGGTGACCGGCAACGCGTGCAGCGCGTCGCGCGACGCCGCATCGGGCATCAGCGCGACGAACGCACGGAGCCGGTCGCCGTTCATGACTCGCGCACTGCGCCGCGCGGCGCGCCGGCGGCGTCGGCGGCGTCGGCAGAAGCCGTAGCCGGACGCTGCGGCAGCGGCCCGTGTTCGCCCCACACGTCGGCCGGCAGCACGCGGGCGAGTTCGGGGATCGTGTTGCGCGTGAACACCGGATCGGCGACGCCCGCCGCGCGCTGGCGGCGATAGTCGGCCCACGCGGCATGCGCATACTTGCCGAGCGCGAGGATCGCGATCAGGTTGATGATCGCCATCAGCCCCATGCTCGTATCGGCCATCGCCCACACGAGCGGCAATTGCCCGACGCTGCCGAACATCACCATCGCGAGCACCGCGATGCGGAACAGCGGCAGCACGCCGCGCCGCTTCGTGATGAATTCGACGTTGCCTTCCGCATACGCGTAGTTGCCGATCACCGACGAGAACGCGAGGAAGAAGATTGCGACGGCCATGTAGATGCCGCCCCAGTCGCCGACGTGGCTCGAGATCGCGCGCTGCGTGAGCGCCGCGCCTTCCATCCCGGTGCCGAGTTCATACTGGCCCGACAGCAGGATCACGAACGCGGTCGCGCTGCAGATCACGATCGTGTCGACGAACACGCCGAGCATCTGGATCAGCCCCTGCGTGACCGGATGCCGCGTGCTCGCGGTCGCGGCCGCGTTCGGTGCGCTGCCCATCCCTGCTTCGTTCGAGAACAGCCCGCGCTTCACGCCGATCGCGATCGCCTGGCTGACCGCATAGCCGGTCAGGCCGCCGGCCGCCTGCTCGAGGCCGAACGCACTCTTCACGATCAGCGCGATCACGCCCGGCACCAGCGCGATGTGCGTCGCGACCGCGTAGACCGCGAGCGCGAGGTAGCCGATCGCCATCAGCGGCACGATCACCTGTGCGACCGCCGCGATGCGGCGGATGCCGCCGAAGATGATCGGGGCGGACAGCAGCACGAGGCCGAGGCCGACCGTCTCGCGGCTCCAGCCGAACGACGTATGGAACGCGTCGGCGATCGCGTTGGCCTGCACCGCGTTGAACACGAAGCCGAACGCGAGGATCAGCGACAGCGAGAACAGCACGCCAAAGCGGCGCGAGCGCAGGCCCGTCTGGATGTAGTACGCGGGGCCGCCGCGATAGCTGCCGTCCGGGTGCGACACCTTGAAGATCTGCGCGAGCGTCGCTTCGACGAACGCGGACGACATCCCGACGAGCGCGGTCATCCACATCCAAAAGATCGCGCCCGGCCCGCCGACCGTCAGCGCGACCGCGACGCCGGCGATGTTGCCGGTGCCGACGCGGCTTGCGAGCCCGGTCGCGAATGCCTGGAACGATGAAATGCTGCCCGGCTCGCCCTTGCTGCCGACCAGCTTCATGCTGAGGAACAGCGCCTTCAGCTGGATCATGCGGAACCGCAACGTGAACCACGCCCCCGCGCCGAGCAGCAGCGCGATCAGCACGTAGTTCCACAGCACGCCGTTGACGGCTTCGATCAGCCCTTGCGCGAATGCTTCCATCCAGAGTCCTTGTAAATAGCGTCGGTCATGTACGGCGACCGCGAACGCGGCCCGAGGGGCGACATGATATGACAGTTTTCAAGGATCATTACAAAATGAAAGAAAACGGGATGGCGAGAAATCGCGGCCGGATGTCATCAGGTTAGACGACGCTTCGCGAAAATGCGGGAGGCCGGCGCGACAGTCCGGGTGAACTCGGCGCCGGCCGCCGCGCGGCTGTGCACGTAAAAAAAACGGGCGCCCTCTCGGACGCCCGGCTTCCATCGAAACCCGCTCGCGCGATTCAGCTCAGCGCGGCAGTTCCGTATGGCCCATCAGGTACGCATCGACCGAGCGCGCGCATTGGCGGCCTTCGCGGATCGCCCACACCACGAGCGACTGGCCGCGACGCATGTCGCCTGCCGCGAACACCTTGTCGACCGACGTGTAGTACGAACGATCGCCTTCGGTCGCCGCACGTGCGTTGCCGCGCGCATCCTTCGCGACGCCGAACGCGTCGAGCACCGGCGCCGCCGGCTGCGTGAAGCCCATCGCGAGCAGCACGAGGTCGGCCTTCATCTCGAACTCGGAACCCGGCACTTCCTGCATCTTGCCGTCCTTCCACTCGACGCGCACCGCGATCAGCTTCTCGACCTTGCCGTTCTTGCCTTCGAGGCGCTTCGTCGCGACCGCCCAGTCGCGTTCGCAACCTTCGTCGTGCGACGACGACGTGCGCATCTTGATCGGCCAGTACGGCCACACGAGCGGCTTGTTTTCCTCTTCCGGCGGCTGCGGCAGCAGCTCGAACTGCGTGACCTGCTTCGCGCCGTGACGGTTCGACGTGCCGACGCAGTCCGAACCCGTATCGCCGCCGCCGATCACGATCACGTGCTTGCCCTTCGCGAGCAGCTGGTCGACGAGCTTGTCGCCCGCGTTCACGCGGTTCTGCTGCGGCAGGAAGTCCATCGCGAAATGGACGCCCGCGAGCTCGCGGCCCGGCACCGGCAGGTCGCGCGGCGTTTCCGAACCGCCCGCGATCACGACCGCGTCGAATTCTTCCTTCAGCGTGTCCGGCGAGATGGTTTCCTTCGCGAGGCTGCCGATCGACTCCGGCAGCGGATCCTTGCCGATGAACACGCTGGTGCGGAACGTCACGCCTTCCGCTTCCATCTGGCGCATGCGGCGATCGATCAGCCACTTCTCGAGCTTGAAGTCGGGGATCCCGTAACGCAGCAGGCCGCCGATGCGGTCGTTCTTCTCGAACACCGTCACGTCGTGGCCCGCGCGCGCGAGCTGCTGCGCGGCGGCGAGGCCCGCGGGGCCCGAACCGACGATCGCGACCTTCTTGCCCGTCTTGTGCTCGGCCGGCAGCGGCTTCACCCAGCCTTCCGCCCAGGCCTTGTCGATGATCGCGTGCTCGATCGACTTGATGCCGACCGGGTCGTTGTTGATCCCGAGCGTGCACGCCGCCTCGCACGGCGCCGGGCAGATGCGGCCCGTGAATTCCGGGAAGTTGTTGGTCGAGTGCAGGACTTCGATCGCCTGCTGCCAGTCCTGGCGGTAAACGAGATCGTTGAAGTCCGGAATGATGTTGTTGACCGGGCAGCCGTTGTTGCAGAACGGGATGCCGCAATCCATGCAGCGCGCGCCCTGGATCTTCGCGTCCGCGTCGGTCAGTGCCGCGACGAATTCCTTGTAGTGCTTCACGCGCGTGAGCGGTGCTTCGTACGCCTCGTGGCGGCGTTCGAACTCCAGAAAACCGGTTGCCTTGCCCATAAGGTGCTCTTCTGTTCGGTGTATCGGGTGGGGGAGCCGCGCGCAGCTTCATGCGCGCGCGGCATTCGCTATGTCGTTCGTCGCTCAGGCGGCCAGCACTTCCTTCGCCGCCTTCTTCGCACCGATCTCGCCCAGCGCGCGCTTGTATTCGTGCGGGAACACCTTCACGAACTGGCGGCGCGCCGCGTCCCAGTTTTCCAGCAGCGACTTCGCGCGCGGCGAACCCGTGAACTGGAAATGACGCTCGACGAGCCCCTTGAGCAGCGCTTCGTCCGTCGTGCCTGCGTGCCAGAGTGCGCGGTCGACCGTGCGCTCCTGCTCGGCCTGCTGCAGCACCGGCTCGAGCGCGACCATCGACTTGTTGCACTTCGCCGCGAACGTGCCTTCCGGATCGTAGATGTACGCGAGGCCGCCCGACATGCCGGCCGCGAAGTTGCGCCCCGTCTCGCCGAGCACGACGACCGTACCGCCCGTCATGTATTCGCAACCGTGGTCGCCCGTGCCCTCGACGACCGCCGTGGCGCCCGAGTTGCGCACGCAGAAGCGCTCGCCCGCGACGCCGCGGAAGAACGCTTCGCCTTCGATCGCGCCGTACATCACCGTGTTGCCGCAGATGATGTTTTCCTCGGACTTGCCGCGGAAGTCGTTGGTCGGGCGGATGATGATCCGGCCGCCCGACAGGCCCTTGCCGACGTAGTCGTTGCCGTCGCCGACGAGGTCGAGCGTCACGCCCTTCGCGAGGAACGCGCCGAAGCTCTGGCCCGCCGTGCCCTTCAGCTGGATGTGCACCGCGTCGTCGGCAAGGCCGTCATGGCCGTGCTTCTTCGCGATCACGCCCGACAGCATCGCGCCGACCGTCCGGTTCACGTTGCGCACCGGCTGGATGAACGACACATGCTCGCCGTTCTCGATCGCGGCCTTCGCCTTCTCGATCAGCACGTGGTCGAGCGCGCGCTCGAGGCCGTGATCCTGCACGTCGACGTGACGCGGTGCGACGTCCTCGCATTCTTCCGGCTGGTAGAACACGCGCGAGAAGTCGAGGCCCTTCGCCTTCCAGTGCTCGATGCCCTTGCGCGTATCGAGCAGGTCGGCGCGGCCGATCAGGTCGTCGAACTTCGCGATGCCGAGCTGCGCCATGATCTCGCGCACTTCCTCGGCGACGAAGAAGAAATAGTTCACGACGTGCTCGGGCTGGCCCTTGAACTTCGCACGCAGCACCGGATCCTGCGTCGCGACGCCGACCGGGCACGTGTTCAGGTGGCACTTGCGCATCATGATGCAGCCTTCGACGACGAGCGGCGCCGTCGCGAAGCCGAATTCGTCCGCGCCGAGCAGCGCGCCGATCACGACGTCGCGGCCCGTCTTCATCTGGCCGTCGGCCTGCACGCGGATCCGGCCGCGCAGGCGGTTCAGCACCAGCGTCTGCTGCGTTTCGGCGAGGCCCAGTTCCCACGGCGTGCCGGCGTGCTTGACCGACGACAGCGGCGATGCGCCCGTGCCGCCGTCATGGCCGGCGATCACGACGTGATCGGCCTTCGCCTTCGCGACACCGGCCGCGACCGTGCCGACACCCACTTCCGACACGAGCTTCACGGAGATGCTCGCGCTCGGGTTCACGTTCTTCAGGTCGTGGATCAGCTGCGCCAGATCCTCGATCGAGTAGATGTCGTGGTGCGGCGGCGGCGAGATCAGGCCGACGCCCGGCACCGAGTAACGCAGCTTGCCGATGTATTCCGACACCTTGTGGCCCGGCAGCTGGCCGCCTTCGCCCGGCTTCGCGCCCTGCGCCATCTTGATCTGGATCTGGTCGGCCGACGCCAGGTACTCGGCGGTGACGCCGAAGCGGCCCGACGCGACCTGCTTGATCTTCGAGCGCAGCGAATCGCCGTCCTTCAGCGGAATGTCGCTGACGATCTCGTCGCCGATCACCGACTTCAGCGTCTCGCCCGCCTTGATCGGAATGCCGCGCAGCTCGTTGCGGTAGCGCTTCTCGTCCTCGCCGCCTTCGCCTGTGTTCGACTTGCCGCCGATCCGGTTCATCGCGACCGCGAGCGTCGCGTGCGCTTCGGTGCTGATCGAACCGAGCGACATCGCGCCCGTCGCGAAGCGCTTGACGATGTCCTTCGCCGGCTCGACGTTTTCGATCGGGATCGCCCGGGTCGGCTCGACCTTGAACTCGAACAGGCCGCGGAACGTCATGTGACGCTTGGTCTGGTCGTTGATCAGGTGCGCGTATTCCTTGTACGTCTGGTACGAGTTGCTGCGCGTCGCGTGCTGCAGCTTCGCGATCGAATCCGGCGTCCACATGTGGTCTTCGCCGCGCACGCGGTACGCGTACTCGCCGCCCGCGTCGAGCATGTCGCGCAGGACCGGGCTGTCGCCGAACGCGTCGCGGTGCAGGCGGATCGCCTCTTCCGCGACCTCGAACAGGCCGATGCCGCCGACCTTCGACGCCGTGCCCTTGAAGTACTTCTCGACCAGGTCGCTCGACAGGCCGAGCGCTTCGAAGATCTGCGCGCCCGTGTACGACATGTACGTCGAGATGCCCATCTTCGACATCACCTTCTGCAGGCCCTTGCCGACCGCCTTCGTGAAATTGTAGACGGCCTTCTCCGGCGACAGGTCGCCCGGCAGGCCCTCGGCCATCTTCGCGAGCGTTTCCATCGCGAGGTACGGGTGCACGGCTTCCGCGCCGTAGCCCGCGAGCAGCGCGAAGTGGTGCGTTTCACGCGCGGAACCCGTCTCGACGACGAGGCCCGTGCTCGTGCGCAGCCCTTGCTGGACGAGGTGCGTGTGGATCGCCGACGTCGCGAGCAGCGCCGGAATCGCGACGTGCTCGGCGTCCGTCTTGCGGTCCGACACGATCAGCATGTTGTAGCCCGACTTCACCGCGTCGACGGCTTCCGCGCACAGCGACGCGAGACGCGCCTCGATGCCTTCCTTGCCCCAGGCGACGGGATAGCAGATGTTCAGTTCGTACGCGCTGAACTTGCCGCCGGTGTACTGGTCGATCGCGCGGATCTTCGCGATGTCCTTGAAGTCGAGCACCGGCTGCGACACTTCGAGACGCATCGGCGGGTTGATGTTGTTCGTGTCGAGCAGGTTCGGCTTCGGGCCGATGAACGACACGAGCGACATGACCATGTTTTCACGGATCGGGTCGATCGGCGGGTTCGTGACCTGCGCGAACAGCTGCTTGAAGTAGTGATAGAGCGTCTTGTTCTTGTTCGACATCACCGCGAGCGGCGAGTCGTTGCCCATCGAACCGACGGCTTCCTCGCCCTGCTGCGCCATCGGCGCCATCAGGAACTTCAGGTCTTCCTGCGTATAGCCGAACGCCTGCTGGCGGTCGAGCAGCGCGGCGCCCTGCGTACGGCCGGCCGCGACTTCCTCGGCCTTCGGCTCGATTTCGTCGAGCTTGATGCGCACGGCGTCGATCCAGCTCTTGTACGGCTTCGCGTTCGCGAGGTTGTCCTTCAGTTCCTTGTCGTCGATGATGCGGCCGTGTTCCATGTCGATCAGGAACATCTTGCCCGGCTGCAGGCGCCACTTCTTGACGATCTTCGATTCGGGGATCGGCAGCGTGCCGGCTTCCGACGCCATGATGACGAGGTCGTCGTCGGTCACGATGTAGCGCGCCGGGCGCAGGCCGTTACGGTCGAGCGTCGCGCCGATCTGGCGGCCGTCGGTGAACGCGATCGCGGCCGGGCCGTCCCACGGCTCCATCATCGCGGCGTGGTATTCGTAGAACGCGCGGCGGTTCTCGTCCATCAGCGTGTGCTGTTCCCACGCCTCCGGGATCATCATCATCACCGCGTGCACGAGCGGGTAGCCGGCCATCACCAGCAGCTCGAGACAGTTGTCGAACGATGCGGTGTCGGACTGGCCCGGGTAGATCAGCGGCCACAGCTTCGGGAGATCGTCGGCGAGCACGTGCGACGCGATCGCGCCGGTACGCGCGTTCAGCCAGTTCACGTTGCCCTTCACGGTGTTGATCTCGCCGTTGTGCGCGATCATCCGGTACGGGTGCGCCAGTTCCCATGCCGGGAACGTGTTGGTCGAGAAGCGCTGGTGCACGAGCGCGAGCGCCGACACGACGCGCGGGTCCTGCAGGTCGCGGTAGTACACGCCGACCTGGCCGGCCAGCAGCAGCCCCTTGTAGACGATGGTGCGCGCCGACATCGACGGCACGAAGTATTCCTTGCCGTGCTTGAGCTTCAGCGCCTGGATGCGGTGGCTCGCCGTCTTGCGGATCACGTACAGCTTCCGCTCGAGCGCGTCCGTCACCATGATGTCCTTGCCGCGGCCGATGAAGATCTGGCGGATCAGCGGCTCGCTCGCCTTCACGGTCGGCGAAATCGGCATCGCGTGGTCGACCGGCACATCGCGCCAGCCGAGCACGACCTGGCCTTCCGCCTTCACCGTACGCTCGAGCTCCTGCTCGCACGCGAGACGCGACGCGTTCTCCTTCGGCAGGAAGATCATCCCCACCCCATATTCACCGGCCGGCGGCAGGTCCACGCCCTGCTTCGCCATTTCCTCGCGATAGAACGCGTCCGGAATCTGGATCAGGATGCCCGCGCCGTCGCCCATCAGCGGGTCGGCACCGACTGCGCCGCGGTGATCGAGGTTCTCGAGGATCTTCAGACCCTGCTGAATGATCTCGTGGCTCTTCTTGCCCTTGATGTGAGCGACGAAGCCGACGCCACAGGCGTCGTGTTCGTTTTGCGGGTCGTACAGACCTTGTGCGGCGGGCACCGCGGCGAGCGGCTGCTGGTGGTCGTTCATGGGGACACCGTCGTAAAGGGGGCCTGGAGGCCGTTGAACCGTTTTCTTGTTGCCGTCGATCCCGCTCCCGACGGGAGACGGCACGGCCGACAGTGGTTGGGCAGGCTTCGCCCGGGCCACCGGAATTCGGAATATACGCGACGAATCAAGGGAATAGCAACAAAAACCGCTTGATCGAACCCTAATTAAATGCATGCATTCATCTGGTGCCGTTTTATTGGGGACGTATCATTTTGGTGCAAAAAGAAGCGGCGCCCGCAGCGCCGCTCCTGACCCGCCTTTCCGGCATTACTGCTGGATCGGCGGCGTGTTTTCACGCACCTTTCTGGGGCGTCCGCGCGGCAGCGGCGACACGCGCCGGTTCGCGGTCCGCGCCGCCCACTCGCGGTAATGCTCGCCGCCGAGCACCCAGCCCTTCAGCGTCGCCTGCTGCAGCTGGTCGGCCTGCCGTTCGTCGAGCGGCTGCTCGCACAGCTCCTTGTACGCGCGCTGGCGGTCGAACGGCGTATTGCCGAGCGCCCAATAGAGCGGATGGTCAGTGATCAGGCTGTCGACGGTGAGCCCGACGTGATGCCGGTAGCTCGACCAGCGATAGGCCTCGGGCGTCGCGACGAGCTGCGAACGCACGGGGCTCATCTCGACCACGCGGCTCGCGAGCAGGAAATAGCGCTCGCCTTCGATCACGGTCGCGCGGTAGCGGCCCTCCCACAGCGTGCCGCGCCGCGAGTAGCGCCGGTTGAAATGCGCAACGTAGCGGCGGCCGACGGCCTGCATCGCCTTCGGCAGGCTCGCCTCGTCGCTCGGTGTCACGAGGAGTTGCACCTGGCGCGGCAGCAGCACGTAGGCATGCACCGACAGGTGATGATCGCGTGCGGCGGCCTTCAGGCAATCGATGAAGAGTTCGTAGTCCTGGTCGTCGACGAACGCGGGTTGCTGATCCAGGCCGCGCAGTATCACGTGCTGCGGCTGGTCGGGAACGTAGAGTCGTGCTAACCGTGCCATGCTGAATGTCCGTTTGAACGCGTTAGGAAATACCCGGAGGTCCGAAAATGCGCACCTGCGTAGAATGCCTGTCCCTGCGGCGCGCGTATGCGTACGGTCGTGCGAATCCTAGGGAGAAAACTCTAACTTACGAGCTTGTTTGGTTTTAAACGCAGTCGTCATAATGAGCACGCCTTTAGATCGGAGGAGACACAATGAAACGAAAACTGGCCATTACGGGGGCTGCAGCGCTCGCATTCACGTTTGCGGGCGGTACGGCACAAGCACAATCCGCAGGTGATTTCTACGTCAGCACCGGCTGGTTCCACCTTGCGCCGCAGGACAGCAGCGACCCGCTGTTCGTCTACGGCGTAGGCGGCACGCCCATCAACCAGTCGATTCCCAATACCGGCGCCGGCATCAGCGACGCCGATACGCTTGGGCTCGCAACGGGCTACTTCATCACCGACCATATCTCCACCGAGCTCGTTATGGGGATACCGCCGAAGTTCGACATTACCGGCAAGGGTCAGTTCGAAAGATTCGGCGTACTCGGCCGTGCGTACCAGTGGAGCCCCGCCGTATTGCTGCGCTACCACTTCAACGACGCCAACGCGAAGTTCCGTCCGTATGTCGGCATCGGCGCGACGTATGTCTGGTTCACCGGCGCGAAGATCACGAACGGCAGCTTCGAGAACGGCGTGCTCGGCGGCCCGACCAGCGCCACGACCAGCAACCAGTGGGCGCCTGTCTTCAACGCCGGCTTCACGTACAACTTCACGAAACACTGGTTCGCAGGCCTGTCGCTCTCGTACATCCCGGTCAGTGTGACGGCGACCTTCACGACGGCCCGCCGGACGCCGGTCGGCACGCTGACGGAAACGTCGAAGGCCCACATCTCGCTGAACCCGATCGTCACGTACCTGAACGTCGGCTACCGCTTCTAAGCGTAGTCGAATATTTGGGGAATGGTTAATCCTGCTGCAATTTGTAGCGGATTTTTCCTGGCGTAACGTCTCCACGATGCAAAACGCCCCGGCGGGAATCCCGTCGGGGCGTCGTTTTTTCGCGTCAGGCACGTTCCGGGCAAAAGTTTCACCGGACCCCGCAGCGACCGCTGCCGTCAGACGATGGCGATGTCGTCCAGCGCATCGGGCGCGATCAGGTCGATGCGGTCCGTGCAGACCGAATCGACGCCCCAGCGTGCGAGTTCGCGCGCCCGTTCGAGGTCGTTCACCGTGTAAGCCAGGATGCGCAGACCGGCCGCCTTGATCGCGCGCACGAGCGGTTCGTCGAGCTTTTTGTGGTCTGCATGCAACGATACGCAGTCGAGCGCATCGACGACCTGGGCATGCCAGTCGTCCGGCACGGCTTCGTAGAGCATCCCGCGCGGCAGCGCCGGCACGGTCGCGTGCGCCTGCTGCAGTGCATCGAACGAGAACGACGACAGCAGCGGCGGCACCGCGGCATCGCGCCAGTACGCGGCCGCGTCGGCCGCGACGCGCTGCCCGGTCTCGCGTTCGCGCCCCGGGCACGGCTTGATCTCGACGTTCGCGGCCAGCCCGTGCGCGATGCAGCGCGCCGCCGCGGCCTCGAGCGTCGGCATCCGCTCGCCCGCGAAACGTGCGTCGCGCCACGCGCCCGCATCGAGCGCCGCCAGCGCCGCATAACGCATGCCCGCCGCCGCACCCGTGCCGTTCGAGGTCCGGTCGACCGTGTCGTCGTGCAGCAGGAACGTCACGTCGTCGGCCGACAGCTTCGCGTCGAACTCGACCATCCGGTGCCCGCGCCGCGCGCCCTCGTCGAGCGCGGCCAGCGTGTTCTCCGGCGCGAGCGTGCCGCCGCCGCGATGGGCGACGACGCGCGGATAGGGCCAGTCGGTGCGGAAGGTCATCGTCGGTCTCTCGGCAAGTACAACGGGGTCAGCCGGCACGCTTGCCGGTTTCGGGATCGAAGAAATGCAGCCGGTGTGCGGGCAGCGCGGCCGCCAGCGCCGTGCCGCGCGCAGGACGGTCCGCGTGCGGCAGGCGCACCGCGACGTCGTGATTGCCCCAGCGGCCGTGCGCAAGGTTGTCCGCGCCGAGCAGCTCGCACGAGTCGACCGGCAGCGTCGCCTGCGCGACGCCCGGCTGCGGCGTCATGTGTTCGGGACGCACGCCGAGCACCCAGTCGCGCCCGGCGGCGATCGCCGTGCCGATGCCGGGCGCGCCGGCGACCGGCAGCGCAGGGCCGCCGCCCGCGACCGTGAACGTCGCGCCGTCTTCCGACAGCCGGCCGTGCATCAGGTTCATCGCCGGCGAGCCGATGAAGCCCGCGACGAACACCGTCGCCGGCTTCTCGTACACGTCGACCGGCGCGCCGATCTGCTCCGCGTAGCCGCGGTTCATCACGATCACGCGCTGCGCGAGCGTCATCGCCTCGATCTGGTCGTGCGTCACGTAGACGCTCGTCGTCGCGAGCCGCGCATGCAGCCGCTGGATCTCGAGCCGCATCTGCACGCGCAGCTTCGCGTCGAGGTTCGACAACGGCTCGTCGAACAGGAACACCGACGGCTCGCGCACGATCGCGCGCCCCATCGCGACGCGCTGCCGCTGGCCGCCCGACAGCTCGCGCGGCCGCCGCGCGAGCAGCGGCTCCAGTTCGAGGATCTTCGCGGCCGCGGCCACCCGCGAATCGATCGTCGCGCGCTCGATCCCGCGGATCTTCAGCCCGTAGCCCATGTTCTGCGCGACCGTCATGTGCGGGTACAGCGCATAGTTCTGGAACACCATCGCGATGTCGCGATCCTTCGGCTCAAGCGTATTGACGACGCGCTCGCCGATCGCGATCTCGCCGTCCGTCACGGACTCGAGCCCCGCGATCATCCGCAGCAACGTCGACTTGCCGCAGCCCGACGGGCCGACCAGCACGATGAATTCGCCGTCCGCGATCCCCACGTCGATGCCGTGCAGCACGTGCTGCTTGCCGTCGTAGGATTTCCTGACGCCCTTCAAGCTCAGCGCAGCCATACCTGGTCCTTCTCCCGGTTACGTCCGTGGTTCATTTCTCGGAATCGACGAGGCCGCGCACGAACCAGCGCTGCATCGCCAGCACGACGACGAGCGGCGGAATCATCGCCAGCAGCGTCGCCGCCATCACGTATTGCCATTCGGTCGCGGCGTCGCCGCTCGCGATCATCGTCTTGATGCCCACCACCGCTGTCGACAGCGACGCCTCCGTCGTGATCAGGATCGGCCACAGATACTGGTTCCAGCCGTAGATGAACGTGATCACGAACAGCGCCGCGATGCTCGTCTTCGACAGCGGCAGCACGACGTCCCAGAAGAAGCGCAGCGGCCCCGCGCCGTCGATGCGCGCGGCGTCCATCAGCTCGTCGGGCAGCGTCATGAAGAACTGGCGGAACAGGAACGTCGCGGTCGCCGACGCGATCAGCGGCATCGTGAGCCCGCCGTACGTGTTCGTCAGGTGCAGCGTCGACACCACCTGCACGGTCGGAAAGATCCGCACTTCCACCGGCAGCATCAGCGTGACGAAGATCAGCCAGAACGCCGTGTTGCGAAACGGAAAGCGGAAATAGACGATCGCGTACGCGGACAGGATCGACACCGCGATCTTGCCGACCGCGATGCCGAGCGCCATCGCGAAGCTGTTCACGAGCAGGCGGCCGAACGGCGCCGTCGTGCCGCCGCTGCCGTGCGACCAGATATGCGCGACGTTCTCGAACAGGTGCGAGCTCGGCACGAGCGACAGCGGCACCGTGAACACTTCCTGCGCGTTCATCGTCGCCGCGCAGAACGCGACGTAGACGGGGAACACGATCAGCACGACGCCCGCGATCAGCACCGCATGGCAGAACAGGTCGAAGCCCTTGCGATTTTCGATCATGCGTATTGCACCCTGCGTTCGACGAAGCGGAACTGGATCACCGTGAGCCCGACGACGATGATCATCAGCACGACCGACTGCGCGCCCGAGCTGCCGATGTCGAGCCCCTGGAAGCCTTCCGCGAAGATCTTGTAGATCAGCGTCTTGGTGCTCTGCGCCGGGCCGCCGCCGGTGGCCGCGTCGATCACCGGGAAGGTGTCGAAGAACGCGTAGACGAGGTTCACGACCAGCAGGAAGAAACTCGTCGGCGACAGCAGCGGCAGCACGATGTGGAAGAAGCGCCGCACCGGCCCGGCGCCGTCGATCGCCGCCGCCTCGATCAGCGAGCGCGGGATCGCCTGCAGGCCCGCGTAGAAGAACAGGAAGTTGTAGCTCACCTGCTTCCACACCGACGCGAGCACGACGAGGAACATCGCCTGCTCGCCGTTCAGCGCATGGTTCCAGACGATGCCGCCCTTCGCGAGCGCATAGGTGATCAGGCCGATGCTCGGGTTGAACAGGAACGCCCACAGCACGGCCGCGATCGTCGGCGCGACCGCGTACGGCCAGATCAGCAGCGTGCGGTACACGCGTGCGCCGCGAATCACGCGATCGGCGCACGCGGCGAGCAGCAGCGACACGACGAGCCCGCTCACCGTGACGAGCCCGCTGAACACGAGCGTCGTGCGAAATGAGTCGAGATACAGCGGATCGGCGAACAGGTGCGTGAAGTTCGCGAAGCCGACGAATTCGCTCGACGTGCCGAACGCGTCCTGCATCTGCGTCGATTGCCACAGCGCGACGCCGGCCGGCCACAGGAAGAACACGGCCGTGATCGCGAGCTGCGGCGCGATCAGCAGGTACGGCACCAGGCTCGTACCGAAACGGGAACGGGATTGCATCGCGGATATCCGGTCAGGCGAAGCGGAAAGGAAGCCGCGCCGCCGGCCGGCATGCGCTCGCGCGCGATGCCGCCGGCAGCACGAAGCGATGCGTGCTCAGCCGCCCGACTTCTCGAAGCGGCGCAGCAGCTCGTCGCCACGCGACGCGGCCGAATCGAGCGCATCCTTCGGCGACTTCTTCTGCGCCCAGACCTGTTCGAACTCCTCGTCGACGATCGTGCGGATCTGCGGCATGTTGCCCAGGCGCAGCCCCTTCGTGTACGGCAGCGGCGGCTTGTTCAGCATCTGCTTGATCGCGGTTTCGGCGCTCGGGTTCTTCGCGTAGAAGCCCTGCTGGCGCGTGAGGTCGTAGGCGGCGGTCGTGACCGGCAGGTAGCCCGTGTCCTGGTGCCACTTCGCGGCGACGGCGGGCGTTGCGAGGTACGCGAGGAATTTCGCGACACCCTTGTAGGTCGCCGGATCCTTGCCGGCCAGCACCCACAGGCTCGCGCCGCCGATGATCGCGTTCTGCGGTGCGCCCTTCACGTTCGCGTCGTACGGCAGCATGCCGGTGCCGTAGCTGAACTTCGCGAACTTCTGCACGTTCGCGAGCGCGCCCGACGACGTCGTCAGGATCCCGCAGTCGCCGCTGTAGAACTTCGCCGACGCTTCATCCTTGCGGCCCGCGTACGTGAACGTGCCGTCCTTCGCCATCTGCTGCAGGAACGACACGTGCTCGACCTGCTGCGGCTTGTTGAATTCGAGGACGGCGTCGGTGCCGTCGAAGCCATTGTTGCGGGTCGCGAACGGCAGCCCGTGCCACGCGCTGTAGTTCTCGAGCTGGATCCAGCCCTGCCAGCCGGTCGTGAAGCCGCACGCCATCCCCGACTTGCGCAGCTTCTCGGCATCGGCCTTCACATCGGCCCACGTCTTCGGCGGCTGGTTCGGGTCGAGGCCGGCCTTCTTGAACGCGTCCTTGTTGTAGTACAGCACCGGCGTCGAGCTGTTGAACGGCATCGACACGAGATGGCCCGTCTTCGCGTCGCTGTAGTAGCTCGCGATGGTCGGCACGAACGCCTTTTCGTCGAGCGGCACGCCGGCCTGCTTGAACACGTCGTAGACCGGCACGACGGCCTTCTTCGCCTGCATCATCGTGGCCGTGCCGACCTCGTAGACCTGGAGGATCGCCGGCGCGTTGCCGCTGCGATACGCGGCGATGCCGGCCGCGAGCGCCTGGTCGTAGGTGCCCTTGAAGACCGGCACGATCTTGTAGTCGCTTTGCGACGCGTTGAACTGGTCGGCGATCGCATTGACCCGCTCGCCGAGCGCGGCCTCCATCGCATGCCAGAACTGAATTTCCGTCGCGGCGAGCGCCACGTGCTGTACCCCGAACATCAGCGCGCCGCCGAGCGCGATCGAACGAACCAGTGTCCCCGCAGGCTTCTTCTTCATCGACCTCTCCTATGAAAACGTTACCAACAGCGTGTGCAACATTCCCGTCGCCATTGAACCGGCGAAGTCTAGTGATCGTTTGTGACAGTCAGTTGTCGCTGATGACGAACAGGCGCTGATATTCCTTCAGCGCGAAGCGGTCGGTCATGCCGGCAATGTAGTGCGCGACGAGGCGCGGCTGATGTGCCGTGTCGTCGGACTGGTACGGCGGCGGCAGCAGGCGCGGATCGTCGATGAACGCGTCGAACAGCCCCGTGACGACGCGTTGCGCCTTGCTCGCCATGCGCATCACCTTGTAGTGGCGATACAGGTTCTTGAAGAGGAAACGCTTGAGCGCGGCCGCCTGCGCGGCGACCGTCGCGCTGTGCGACACGAGCGGCGGTGCGGCGCGCACGTCGTCGAGCGACGCAGGCGCGACGCGCACGAGGTTGCGCGTGGTTTCGTCGATCAGGTCGACGATCAGCGTGTTGATGATGCGGCGCACCGTCTCGTGCACGAGCCGACGGCCTTCGAGGTGCGGGAATTCGGCGAGCGCCGCTTCGTAGTGGCGCTGCCACAGCTCGACTTCCGCGAGCTGCTCGATCGTGATCAGGCCGGAACGCAGGCCGTCGTCGACATCGTGGTTGTTGTAGGCGATTTCATCGGCGATGTTCGCGAGCTGCGCTTCGAGCGACGGCTGGCGGCCGTGCAGGAAACGCTCGCCGAGCGCGCCGAGCTTGCGCGCGTTCTCGCGCGAGCAATGTTTCAGGATGCCTTCGCGCGTCTCGAAGCACAGGTTCAGCCCGTTGAATGCGCCGTAGTGCTCCTCGAGCTCGTCGACGACCGCGAGGCTCTGCAGGTTGTGCTCGAAGCCGCCGTGGTCGCGCATGCACGCATTCAGCGCGTCCTGCCCGGCATGGCCGAACGGCGTATGGCCGAGATCGTGCGCGAGCGAGATCGCCTCGACGAGATCCTCGTTCAGGCGCAGGTTGCGTGCGACCGAGCGTGCGATCTGCGCGACTTCGAGGCTGTGCGTGAGGCGGGTGCGGAACAGGTCGCCTTCGTGATTGACGAAGACCTGCGTCTTGTATTCGAGCCGGCGGAACGCGGTCGAATGGACGATGCGGTCGCGGTCGCGCTGGAATTCGGTGCGCGCCGCCGGCGGGGTTTCCGGATGGCGGCGCCCACGCGACTGCGACGCGTGGGCGGCATACGGAGCGAGATGGGCTTCCAGCGCCGCCAGCGTCGGCGGCTCGGCCACCGGCGCGGCGGATGCGCGGCTGGCTTCGGGCAGTGTGCTGCTGGATGTCTCGCTCACGTCTCCTCCATGTCAGGGGCGCCGGGGCATCCGGGCCATCGTTAGCGGGTCGTCTGCGCCAGTGTAGCGAACACGGCTTCGTCCGGCGCCTCGGTGATCAGCGTATCGCCGAATCGCTTCAGCAGGATGAACTTGATCGCGCCGGCCTCGGCCTTCTTGTCGACACGCATCAGGTCCATGTAGCGTGCGTCTCCGAGCGCGGGCCCGCGGGTCGGCAGATGCGCGGCCGCAATCACCGCGTCGAGGCGCTGCCGCGACGCTTCGTCGAGCAGGCCGAGCCGTGCCGACAGGTCGCCCGCCATCACCATCCCGCAGCCGACCGCCTCGCCGTGCAGCCACTCTCCGTAGCCGAGCCCGGCCTCGATCGCGTGGCCGAACGTGTGGCCGAAATTCAGGATTGCGCGCAGGCCGCCTTCACGCTCGTCGGCCGCGACGACGCTCGCCTTGATCTCGCACGAACGCTTCACCGCGTGCGCGAGCGCCGCCGGCTCGCGACGGTTCAGCGCATCGACGTTCGCCTCGATCCAGTCGAAGAACTCGGCATCTGCGATCGCGCCCGTCTTGATGACTTCGGCGACGCCGGCCGCCAGTTCGCGATCGGGCAGCGTCGACAGCGCGCCGATGTCCGCGATCACGGCTTGCGGCTGGTAGAACGCGCCGATCATGTTCTTGCCGAGCGGGTGATTGATGCCCGTCTTGCCGCCGACCGACGAATCGACTTGCGACAGCAGCGTCGTCGGCACCTGGATGAACGGCACGCCGCGCATGTAGCACGCAGCGGCAAAGCCCGTCATGTCGCCGATCACGCCGCCGCCGAGCGCGACGAGCGTCGTCTTGCGATCCGCGCGTTCGGTCAGCAGGCCGTCGAAGATCAGGTTCAGCGTTTCCCAGTTCTTGTACGCCTCGCCGTCCGGCAGCACGACCGTCGACACGCGCTTGCCGAGCGGCGCGAGCGCCGCGCGCAGCGCGTCGCCGTAGAGCGGATCGACCGTCGTGTTGGTGACGATCGTGACGGACGAACCCTTGATGTGAGGCGCGAACAGCTCGGTGCGGCCGATCAGGTCGGCACCAATGTGAATCGGATAGGCGCGGTCGCCCAGATCGACGTTGACAGTAATCATGCTTGTAGCGGCTTGGCGATGACGCCCGCCAGTTCGAGTTGCATCAGCACCATGTTGACGAGACCGTTGACCGACGGACGGCCGGTCTCGATGACGAAATCCGCGCATTCGCGGTACAGCGGATCGCGCACTTCGTACAGCGCTTCGAGACGCCCCTTCGGATCTTCGGTCTGCAGCAGCGGGCGGTTCTTGTCCTTGCGCGTGCGCAGCCACAGATCGTGCGGATTGGCGCGCAGATAGACGACGATGCCGCTGCTTTTCAGGCAGTCGCGATTTTCCGGGCGCAGCACCGCGCCGCCGCCCGTCGCGAGCACGATGTTCTCGCGCTGCGTGAGATCGGTGATCACCTGCGTTTCGCGATCGCGAAACCCGGCCTCGCCTTCCAGCTCGAAGATCACCGGAATGCGCGCGCCCGTGCGGGCCTCGATTTCATGGTCGGAGTCGAAGAACGTCCTGTCGAGACGACGCGCGACCGCACGGCCCACGGTGGTCTTACCCGCTCCCATAAGGCCGACGAAAAATACGTTTGCATGTGGGTCCCGCGCTTGCAACGGCTTCCTCTGCTTCAATCTTGCTGGTGTGTGGCGCAGCTTACTGGCAAAGCGGCTGCCTTGTCGAGCCTGCGCCGGCGGCTTCCGGCCCCGTTTTATCGGCATCCGCGTCGCCCGCGCCGCGCGCATCGCAGCGCGCATCGACGACGGTCGGCGTGATGAACACGACCAGTTCGTTGCGCTGGTCGCGCTGCGCGCGGTGCCGGAAAAGTGCGCCCAGAAACGGTATTTTGCCCAAGAGCGGCACGCGCGTCACATCGTTCCGGCTCAGTTGTTCATAGATACCACCGATTGCGACCGTCCCGCCATTCTCGACCTCGACACGTGTCTGTACATGCTTCGTATGGATGGCGGGGCCGGCCGCCGTCGGCTCGCCGACGCTGTCCTTCGTCACGTCCAGGTCGAGCACCACGCGCCCGTCCGGCGTGATCTGCGGCTCGACCTCGAGCTTGAGCGTCGCGCGGCGGAACTGCACGCCGCTCATGCCGTTGCCCACCTTCGCCTGGTACGGCAGCTCCGAACCCTGCTCGACAATGGCCTTGACGCGGTCGGCCGTCACCACGCGCGGCCGCGAAACGATCTGGCCCCGCCCTTGTGCCTCGAGCGCGCTCAGTTCGACGTCGAGTACGCGGCTGAGCGGCGCGGCGAACAGCGTGAAGCCGGCAGTCGCCGCGTCGAAGCCGCCGAGCGGCCGCGCGGCCAGGTCGAGCGCATTGCGCGCGTCGGCCGTGAACGTGGCGCTCTCGCCCGCCGGCGGCCGCCCCTGCGCCCGCAGCGCGACGCGCACGCCGAGGTTGCGCGAGAAACCCTGTTCGCCTTCGACGATCCGCGCCTCGATCCGGACCTGCCGCGACGGCCGGTCGATCGCGTCGATCAGGCCCGCGATCTGCGCGATGCGCGGCGCGAGATCGGTGACGAACAGCAGGTTCGTGCGCGGATCGGCCGCCGCGGCACCGCGCTTCGACAGCAGGCGCTGGCCGGTCGCGCCGGCCAGCAGCCGCTGCACGTCCTGCGCGCGCGGGTAGTGCAGCGCGAACGTGCGGCTCGCCAGCGGCTCCAGATCGGCGGCCCGCGCGTGCATTTCGAAGCGCTCGCGCTCGCGGGCGGCCAGGTCGGCCGCCGGCGTGACCCAGATCACGTTGCCGCGCCGGGACATCGCGAGCCCGTGCGTGTCGAGCAGCGTGTCGAAGGCCTCGCGCCAGCGGACATTGTTCAGACGTAACGTGACCGTGCCGCGCACCTGCTCGCCGACGACGATATTGAGCCCCGTGAACCGCGCGAACGCGTCGAACGCGGCCGCGAGCCCGGCGCCCTGCAGATTCAGCGAGATCCGCCGCGCGTCGTCCGCATCGCCGGGTTGCCGCGCCGCGGCGTCGCTCATCCGGGCCGGCGGCACCAACGGAATCGGCGGCCCCTCCAGTTGCGGGGCCGGTGCGGCGGGCTCCGTCCGAAGCACCGCACGAGCGGCCTGGTCGAACGGCGGCGGGCCGGCTTCCTCCGCAACCGCGTGGTCCACACCATCCATACTCCCGTGCGGCAGCGGCAGGCCCGGCACCGGTGCCTCCACCGACGCGGCAGGCCAGACTGCCGGCAGCGGCGGCAACGATGCGCCTGCGCAGGCTGCCGTCGATCCGGCCCAGACGGCGAGCGCCCAACGGCCGTACTTCGTCATGGGCGCCCTCCGTCGTCGAAGGCGACCCGGTGCGCGCCGTCCGCCGTCGCGAGCATCACCGCCGCGGACTCGACGCGCACCACGCGCGCCGCCCCGAGCGCTTCGCCGGGCATCACGGCCGTGAACGCGCCGTTGCCGTCGTCGAACAAGGCGAGACCGGCACGCGCGTCGCGAATCGTGCCGGCGAGCCGGGCCGCCACGCCATCGGCTTCAGCGCCGAACGGATCGGCGTCGAGCGCTTCAGCCCGAAGCGGCACCGTGCCGCCAGCGGGCGATGCGGCCGGCAGCGCCGGAAACACGTCGACAGACATGTCCACCCGCGTTGACTGCATGCCGCGCTCGACACGCAGCGCCGACGGCACCGCCAGCACCTGAAAGCGCGCCAACCCGCCGACCATCCTCGACAACGCGCGAAAGCCGCCATCCGCGGCGATGCGGACGGTGCGCCGGCCGTCCGGCGCCGCGCCATCGGTGCGCTGCGGCTCGATCGATACGCCATGCAGCCCGCTCGACGCAGCGAGATCGGCCAGCTCCAGCATCAGCGCGGCCCATTCCGGCGCACGCGACGCGCGATCGTCATGCGCCGGCGCCGGATGGGCGCTGCGCCGTCGTTCCGCGGATTCGAGCATGCGCTGCGCGTCGGCCGCGCGCCCCTGCGCGGCCACCAGCAACGCGCGACTATGCGCGAGCCCGCTCCAGTCGGCCGCATTCGCCAGATGAATGCCGCCTGCCAGCACGGCCACGAACGCCAGCACGCAGCCGGCGGCTTGCATGGCCGCCGGCGAGACCCGCGGCATGCCGCGCGGCCACGCAACGCCACGCGGCACCGGCCAATGCGTGATCGCCGTCATGCGCCACCTCCCGACGCCGTCCGCGACGGCATCGCATCGTGCCAGCGCAATTGAACCGAGAACCGGAACGGCATCCCGGCCAGCGGCGCCCGCGCACTCGACGCAGGCGTCAACGCATCCACGTCGATCCGCCAGTCACGCTGCTCGCGTGCCATCGCGGCGAGCCATCGCGCGGCCGCCCGGTAGCTCGTGGCCCGCACATCGAGCACGGCCCCGGCCGGCGTCGTGCGCAACGCGTCGAGCCGGACGCCGTTGTCGCGCACCTGCACCAGTGTCGCCAGCAGCCCTGCGACGCGCGCGTGCGGTGCGGCAAGCGCGGCGGCCTGCGCGTCGCGCCGCGCGATGACAGCCGCCGCATCGGCGGCGCGCGTCGCGGCACTCACCTGCGGCTGCAACTGCCGCAGCCGCGTTTCCACGCTTGCGCGCGCGGCATCCATGCGCCACCGCATCCAGGTGCCCGCGCCCGTCCACAGTGCGGCGCCGAACACGCCGAGCAGGATCGCCGTCGCGCACTGCGCGGCCCGGCGACGCCGCAACGCGTGCGCCAGCCGTTCGCGGTACGGCAGCAGGTTGAAGCCGCCGAGCGCCGCCTGATCGGCCGTCATTCCCACACCCCGCGCAGCGCCAGCCCGAACGCAACGGCGAATGCCGGGCCGCCCGGCATGCCGGCGGGCGGGCATGGCTGCCCGTCCCAGCTCGTGCAGTCGAACGGCACCACCGCCGAGCCGAGCACATCACCAATCTCGGCGACGGACGTTTCGAAGCGCGCGATGCTTCGCTCGTCCCCGGCGACGAATACACAGCGCACGGCGCCGAGCGCGCGCCGGCGCAGCGCATCGGGGAGCGCCTCCGGCAGCGTGCCGGACAGCGTGAGCACCGGCACCGCCAACGGCCCGTCGATTCGCCAGCCGCGCACTCCCGAATCGCAGAACCAGAGCGCGGCGTACGAACCCTGAGCATCGAGTTCGAATTGCGCGGCATAGCGCAGTGCGCGCAGCATGGCCGCCGACTCGCCGTCGACCGCCGTCAGGTCGATTCCGGCCTGGGCGGCCACGTCGATCCGCCGTTCGAGCAGCGCGAGCGGGGCCACGGTCACAGCAATCTCGCCGGAGCGCGCGCCGCCGTGCTGCCGCCAGTCGAACGCGAAACTGTCCGGCGCCAGCCCCGAGATGCGCTCGGCCGCCTGCCGCGCGGCGTCCGGGATGTCGTGACGGCCGGCCAGGTCGAGCGTCGCGGTACGTATTTCGTCGTCATGCAGCGCCATCACGCCGCGCGCATCGCATCGCACGTCGGCCGCCGACAGTCGCGCAACGGCTGCCGCCAGCGCACGCGCGACCGCGGCCCAGCGCGCGTCTTCCGGGCCGCCCGCCAGCCCGACCGGCTCCCGCTCGAGCCCCTCGACCCGCACATCCGCGCCCCGGCCGCGCCGGCTCAGCACGACCACCCTCACCTCGCCGGCGCCGACGTCGATTCCCGTCGACCGGTGCCTGCCCTGCGCAAACCGTGCTACCCATCGTCCCGCCATCCCAGCCTCCCGAAATCGTCGCGGCCCACGCCGCGTTTCCGAGACCTGATTCTGCAAAGCGGCGCGCGCCGCCGACAGTCGGCCAAACGGCCAGCAGCGGCCGACGGCGGCCGTGCGCGAGTCATACTGACGGCATGCCGACCGGCGGCTTTCCGGCGGCCGCCCCCCGCGTCAGGACCGGTCTTACCGGGCAGCTATAATCGCGGGACTGTTTTCCGGTATGCCTATGCAATCCACGACTCCTACGTCCCCGCCTCCTGCCCCGGAGCCGAAGAAACGGCCCTGGTGGCAAAAAGTCCTGCTCGGCTTCGCCGCGATGTGCGTGGCCCTCGTCGTGGCCGGCGGCCTCGTGCTCGGCTACGCGCTCGTCGTCGCCTGGCCGAACATGCCGTCGCTCGACGCGCTGACCGACTATCGCCCGAAGGTGCCGCTGCGCATCTACACGTCCGATCACGTGCTGATCGGCGAATTCGGCGAGGAGCGCCGCGACGTCGTCCATTTCAAGGACGTGCCCGACTCGCTGAAGAAAGCGATCCTCGCGATCGAGGACGCGCGCTTCTACGATCACGGCGGCGTCGACCTCACCGGCATCATCCGCGCCGGCTTCGTCGCGCTGACGAACGGCCACGCGTCGCAGGGCGCGAGCACGATCACGATGCAGGTCGCGCGCAACTTCTTCCTGTCGAGCGAGAAGACCTACACGCGCAAGATCTACGAGATGCTGCTCGCGTACCGGATCGAGCGCGCGCTGACGAAGGATCAGATTCTCGAGGTCTACATGAATCAGATCTATCTCGGCCAGCGCGCGTACGGCTTCGCGAGCGCCGCGCGGGTCTATTTCGGCAAGGACCTGAAGGACATCTCGCTCGCGGAAGCCGCGATGCTCGCGGGGCTGCCGAAAGCGCCGTCCGCGTACAACCCGGTCGTCAATCCGAAGCGCGCGAAGGTGCGCCAGGAATACATCCTGCAGCGGATGCTCGAGCTGAACTTCATCACGCGCGAGCAGTACGACGAAGCGTCCGCGCAGCCGCTCGTCGTCAAGGGCCCGGGCCGCGATTTCAGCGTGCACGCCGAGTACGTCGCGGAAATGGTCAGACAGATGATGTACGCGCAGTACCGCGAGGAAACCTACACGCGCGGCTTCAACGTCGTCACGACGATCGACTCCGCGGACCAGCAGGTCGCGTACACCGCGCTGCGCAAGGGCATCATGGATTACGAGCGTCGCCACGGCTATCGCGGGCCGGAAGGCTTCATCGAACTGCCCGCCGGTGCCGACGACCGCGAACAGGCGATCGACGACGCGCTGCTCGAACACCCCGACAACGGCGAGCTGATTGCCGCGGTCGTCACGGCCGCGAGCCCGCGCCAGATCACGGTGGCGTTCATCGACGGCAGCACGGCGACGGTCGAGGGCGACAACCTGCGCTTCGCGTCGGGCGCGCTGTCGGCCAGCGCGCAGCCGAACCGCCGCATCCGCCCCGGTGCGATCGTCCGCGTCGTGAAGAACGACACCGGCAAATGGTCGATCACGCAATTGCCGCAGGTCGAAGGCGCGTTCCTGTCGATCGTCCCGCAGGACGGCGCGATCCGCTCGCTCGTCGGCGGCTTCGACTACAACAAGAACAAGTTCAACCACGTCACGCAGGCATGGCGGCAGCCGGGTTCGTCGTTCAAGCCGTTCATCTACTCGGCGTCGCTCGACAAGGGCCTCGGGCCGGCAACCGTGATCAACGACGGCCCGCTGTACTTCAGCGCCGCCGAAACGGGCGGCCAGCCGTGGGAGCCGAAGAACTACGGCGGCGGCTTCGAAGGCCCGATGTCGATGCGCACCGCGCTGCAGCGCTCGCGCAACCTCGTGTCGATCCGGATCCTGAACCACATCGGCACGAAGTACGCGCAGCAGTACATCACGCGCTTCGGCTTCGATGCCGACCGTCATCCGGCCTACCTGCCGATGGCGCTCGGCGCGGGCCAGGTCACGCCGCTGCAGATGGCCGGCGCGTACTCGGTGTTCGCGAACGGCGGCTACCGCGTCAATCCGTACCTGATCGCCGAAGTCACCGATCCGAACGGCGCGATCGTCGCGCGTGCACAGCCGCTCGTCGCCGAGCAGAACGCGCCGCGCGCGATCGACGCGCGCAACGCATACGTGATGAACAGCCTGCTGCAGAGCGTCGCGCAGCGCGGCACGGGCGCACGGACCAACATCCTGAAGCGCACCGACCTCGCGGGCAAGACCGGTACGACGAACGATTCGCACGACGCGTGGTTCGCCGGCTACCAGCACACGCTCGCCGCGATCGCGTGGATCGGCTACGACAACCCGCGCAGCCTCGGCGATCGCGAAACGGGCGGCGGCCTGTCGCTGCCGGTCTGGATCGAGTACATGGGCGCGGCGCTGAAGGGCGTGCCCGAGTTCAAGCCGACGATGCCCGACGGTGTCGAGTCGCTCGGCAGCGAGCTGTACTTCACCGAATTCACGCCGGGTCACGGCTTCGTGTCGACGGTCGGCGTGCCGCAGGCGCCGGCCACGCAGAACGTCGACGAAGCCGTGCCGCACGTCGACGAGCAGGAAAAGCAGGACATCATGAACCTGTTCCGCGGCCACTGACACACGGCCCGGCCATGAAAAAGCGCCCCGCGGGGCGCTTTTTCTTTGGCTGCGACGCTCGGGGTCCGGCGCCCCGGTGCGGTCACAGGCTGAACGTGATCGGCAGGCCGGCCTGCTGGGTCGCGTATTCGGTGAGCGCCGAGAAGAACTCGGTGCCCGTGCGCGTATCGCGCCACTCGCCGTCGATGAAACGGTAGTGGAATCCGCCTGCCTTCGCGGCGATCCACACTTCCTTCATCGGCGGCTGCAGGTTGACGATGATCTTCGAGCCGTTCTCGAACGTCAGCGTCAGGACGCTGCCGTTGCGCTCCAGATCGATGTCGTGGTCGCCATCGTTCGCGGCGTCGACGGTACGCTCGACGGCCATCAGCACGGCCTCGGCACGGGTCAGGTATTCGGTATCGGACATGCTAAACTCTATCGGTTCAATTGTTCAGGGACGATCATGCGAGTCGTTTTCCGGATGAGCGCGATTGTAGCGGCTTTGGCGATTCTTGCCGGCTGCGGTCAAAGCGGCGCGCTTTATCTGCCCACCGTACCCCCGATGCCCAAACCGCTCCAGCAACAGAACACGCCGCCGTCGGACGTGAAACCGACCGATGAAAACGCGTCGTCCGACGATACACCCGATACGTCGGGTTCGCCGCTCACGCTGTCGCCCGAGTTGTCGAGCGGCGCATCGACCATGCCCGCCCCGGCATCGGGTCCGGCCGCCGCGAAGTAACGACGCAACGCGGCTCGCGCGGCTGGCGAAACTAGGCGATGACTTCACGGTCATCGCCTTTTGTTTTTCCGGGCTGCGCCGTCACGCACGCACGCGCCGCCATCCCCATGCAAGCAGCCGCCAGCCGAGCAGCGCCGCGACGATCGCCGCGTAGAGCTTCGGCTGCGCGAGATTGTGCTTGCCGGCGCGCATCCACCAGAAGTGCAGCACGCCGAACAGTGCGACCGCATAGATCGCACGATGCAGCGTCGCCCAGTGGCGGCCGAGCCGGCGCACCATTGCGCGCGTCGACGTCGCGGCGAGCGGGATCAGCAGCACGAATGCGGCGAAGCCGACCGTGATGAACGGACGCTTGCCGACGTCCTTCAGGATCGCGACGACGTCGAACCACTTGTCGAACCACAGGTAGGTCGTGAAGTGCAGCGTCGCGTAAAAGAACGCGAACAGCCCGATCATCCGGCGAAAACGCAGCAGCGCCGCGAACCCCGTCATGCGCCGCAGCGGTGTGACGGCGAGCGTGATGCACAACATGACGAGCGTCCAGAGGCCCGTCGAGCGCGTGATGAATTCGATCGGATTCGCACCGAGCCGGTCGGTCAGCCCGAACAGCACGAGACGCGCGAGCGGATAAAGGCCGGCTGCGAACACCAGCACCTTGGCCGGCGCGAGCCAGCGCGGCGCGGGCGGACGGATCGCATCGGCCCGCGCGGTGCGTGCGGCGCGTCCGGTATCCGCCGCGCGAGCGGGCGTGAGCGTCGAAGGAGGCATGTCGTTTCTCACCGTCGGGCTCAGAAGTTCTTCTTCAGGTCCATGCCCTGATACATCGACGCGACGAGGTCGCCGTAGCCGTTGAACATCAGCGTCTTGCGCTTCGGCGTGAAGAAGCCGTCCTCGCCGATGCGCCGCTCGGTCGCCTGGCTCCAGCGCGGATGATCGACGTTCGGGTTCACGTTCGAATAGAAGCCGTACTCGTTCGATGCGTAGGTGTTCCAGCTCGTCTTCGGCTGCTTGTCGACGAAGCGGATCTTCACGAGCGACTTCGCGCTCTTGAAGCCGTACTTCCACGGCACGATGATCCGCACCGGCGCGCCGTTCTGGTTCGGCAGCACCTGCCCGTAGACCCCCATCGTCAGCAGTGTCAGCGGATTCATCGCCTCATCCATCCGCAGCCCTTCCGAATATGGCCAGTCGAGCACCGGCGTCGACAGGCCCGGCATCTGCGACGGGTCGGCGAGCGTGATGAACTGCACGTATTTCGCGTTGCCGGTCGGCTGCACGCGCTTGATCAGCTCGGACAGCGGCACGCCGATCCACGGGATCACCATCGACCAGCCCTCGACGCAGCGCAGCCGGTACACGCGTTCCTCGAGCGGCGCGAGTTTCAGCAGTTCGTCGAGGTCGAACACCTTCGGGTGCTGTACCTCGCCCTCGACGCTCACGCGCCACGGACGCGGCCGCAGCGTGCCGGCGTTCTGCGCCGGGTCGCTCTTGTCGGTGCCGAATTCGTAGAAGTTGTTGTAGGACGTGATGTCCTTGAACGGCGTCACCTTGTCGGCGGCGACGAACGTCGGGTTCGTTTTGGCTGCGAGCTTCGCTGCGCGCGCGTCGGGCGACGCATACGCGGCGAATGCCGCACCGCTGCCGCCGAGCAAGCCGCCCGCCGCCGCGAGGCCGGCCGCCTGCAACACGCGCCGCCGGTTCTCGAATATCGCGCGCGGGGTGATCTCGCTGAGCGAAATATCACCGCCGGTCAGTACGTTCCGCAAAGGGCGTTTGATCCACATCGTGCTGCTCCTCCTGCATGCGCGGCGCGCACGCTTCATGAGCGTTCGACCCGGCCCGTCATGCGCCGTTCGACGCCCGGTTCGCCCGCCTGTTACAAAACAAAACCGCCGGGCACGCAGTGCACCGGCGGTTCGATAGTCGGACGAGCGGCGGAAATCTTACAGCTTGCCGTAGCTGTGCAGCCCGGACAGGAACATGTTGACGCCGAGGAACGCGAACGTCGTGACCAGCAGGCCCGTGAGCGC
>NZ_QTQI01000014.1 GCF_003853705.1 Burkholderia sp. Bp8992
GTGACGCTGCTGCACGAGATGGTCAAGCGCGATGCGAAGCGCGGGCTGGCGTCGCTGTGCATCGGCGGCGGGATGGGTGTCGCGCTCGCGGTCGAGCGCGCCTGAGCAGGATCTGACGACGCGGTTCGCCGCGGCGCCGGCCGGCGTCGCGGGCGAACCAGGCAGGTTTCGCGCACGACAGGCAGTCAATAACAAGCGCGAGGTTCCGGTGCGTGCCGCGCCCGCGACGCGGGCGGCTGCGCATCGAAGCGGTGGGGCGGCAGCCGGTACGATGCCGCCGCCCCGCATTCATCGATTACTTTTTTGTCGGTAATTTATAGGATGACTAAGCGAATTGCAGTTGTGACAGGTGGAATGGGCGGTCTTGGCGAAGCGGTCAGCATCAGGTTGAACGACGCGGGCCACCGGGTAGTCGTCACGTATTCGCCGAACAACGCCGGCGCGGACCGCTGGCTGACCGAGATGCATGCGGCCGGCCGCGAGTTCCATGCGTACCCGGTGGACGTGGCCGATCACGATTCGTGCCAGCAATGCATCGAGAAGATCGTGCGGGACATCGGCCCGGTCGACATTCTCGTGAACAATGCCGGCATCACGCGCGACATGACGCTGCGCAAGCTCGACAAGGTCAACTGGGATGCGGTGATCCGCACGAACCTCGACTCGGTTTTCAACATGACGAAGCCCGTCTGCGAAAGCATGGTCGAGCGCGGCTGGGGCCGTATCGTCAACATCTCGTCGGTGAACGGCTCGAAGGGTTCGGTCGGCCAGACCAACTATGCGGCCGCGAAAGCCGGCATGCACGGTTTCACGAAATCGCTCGCGCTCGAGGTCGCGCGCAAGGGCGTGACGGTGAACACCGTGTCGCCGGGCTATCTCGCGACGAAGATGGTGACGGCGATCCCGCAGGACATCCTCGACTCGAAGATCCTCCCGCAGATTCCGGCGGGCCGGCTCGGCAAGCCCGAGGAAGTCGCGGCGCTGGTCGCGTACCTGTGCTCGGAGGAGGCCGGCTTCGTGACGGGCTCCAACATCGCGATCAACGGCGGCCAGCACATGCACTGACGCGCGGCGGCCCGCATGGCGCTCGCGCACGTGCCGGGCCGCGTTCCCCACTATCCCGTGCCGGGGCGGCGGCAGGCGCGCCGCTTCGGCCTCGCATTCCGGAGAACGCATGGGCGACACCTGGATGGGACTCGCGATCGGCGGCACGGCACTGGCCGTCGCGCTGACGATGGCGGTCTCGCTCTACTGGCTCGAGCGGCGCCGCGCGCGGCTGCTGCGGAACTTCGATCACCGCGATTGCTGGCTCGTCGCGTACGGCCGGTGCTTCGCGCGCAGGCCGGCAGGCAGGCACGCCGCATGCGCGGGGCGCGTTGACGCAGGTCCGGCGCGTCGCGGCCGATGATTCATCACGCCCTGCGCGCATGCCTCAGGCGATGCGCGCGGGAGGCGTGATCAATCGCTCTTGCCGGCCGACTCGCCCGAGTCGTTCTTGTGGAAGATCCGCTTTGTCGTGCGCTTGGTGGCATCCCAGCCTTCGCGCGACGCATGCGCGACGCCGTGCCCGACCGCCTTCGCGGCGCTCGCGGTCGCGTGGCCGAAGCTGCGTGCCGCTTCACCCGTCTTGTGCGCGGCTTCCTTCGAATCGCGCTTGATGTCCTGCTTCACTTCCGACATGTCCGCGTGCGCGATCGGGCTGATCAGCGCCAGAACGAGCGCGGTGCCAATGAACTGACGAACTTTCACGACCTGGTTTCCTTGGGGTTGGCCTCTTCAGCGAGGATTCGTGGTGCCGGCAGGCGCCGGTTGAAACGCGCCGGCGGCCGATGCGTCGAGCATCACCGCGGCGCGGCCGGACAGCAACAGACGATCGCCGCAGCGCAGCGTGAAGCCGTACAGCACGGAGCGGCCGTCGCCGCTCATGCGTTCCGCGTCGACGACGAGCGGCGGCTCGAACGTGTCGAGCCGCTCGACGAACGCGTCGACGTTGCGCACGCTCGCGAGATAACCGGCGCGCGGACGCTCCTCGTGCGCACCGAGCAGCGCACCGTGTACGGCCATCGCCTGCGCCGCATATTCGATGCCGCAGACCGACGCGAGCCGGCCGTGCGCGCGCAGCGGGTTGTGCGGATCGCGATGACTCGTCGCCGTGCAGCGGATCCGTTCGGTATCCCATGCATCGACCGTATCGAGCAGGCACATCGCGCCGCCGTGCGGAATGTGCGCGGCGATCCATGCGTGGTCGAGCGGCGGCGCAAGCGGGCGCGTGGTGGTCGTCATGCGCGCTCCGCGACGGGTGCAGGCATCGCGACGTCGACCTGCACGCGCGCATCGTCCAGGTAATCGAGCACGATGCGCGTCGAATGCCGCGTCGCGAGTGCGTCGAGCAACGGCAGCACGCGCGCGGCCGGATTGCCGGCGCGCAGCGCGTCGAGTTCCGCATTCGCGAGTGTCGTCGCGGGGGCGTCGGTGAGCTGTACGTCGATGCGGGCGAGCGTGCGTTCGCTCGCATCGGGCGCGAGCACGAGTGCGACGCCGAATGCATCGTCGATCGGCCGCACCGCGCGCAGCGGTTCCGGATAGTCGGTGTCGTACGCGACCAGCAGCGTCGGCACGCGGTCGACGACGACCTGGCACAGGCTCTCGAGCAGGCCCGCGGCGAAGCTGCCGTCGTGCGCGCACAGCACGTTCGACGTCGCCATCGCGCGGGTCGCGATGCTCCAGTAGCCGGCCGGCGCGTTGTGCACGGAGTTGTGGAAACGGGTCGGCGACAGCTGGCGATCGTCGCCGGCCAGCGTTTCGCAGATCGCGTGGCAATTCTGGCCGTCGCCGCCGGATGCGCTGAACACGGTCGCGAGCGTCGCGGCATCGCGACCGCTCGCGGCCACCGCCTGGTGGCCAACCGCGAGCGCCGTGCGCACGACGGGCCCCGTGCGGCGCCGCTCGGCCGACGGCAGCCCGGCCGGCGGCGGCAGCTCGGTGCGGGCAGGGGCATAGGGCACGCGGCCCGCGAGCACGTCGGCCGCATGCGGCCAGTCGTTCAATCCGGGCCCGACGAGGCCGATGCTTTCGATGAAGGCGGTAAGTGTCATGACGGGCCTCAGCGGCTGGCGTGATCGGCGCGGCCGAGGATCAGGCTGCAATTCGTGCCGCCGAAGCCGAACGAATTGGACAGGACGGCGCGCACGCGCGTGTCGCGGCTCGCGAGCACGTAGTCGGCGACGAGTGCCGGGTCGGGTTGCGTCGTGTTGACGCCGGCCGGCACGAACTGGTCGCGCAGCGCGAGCGCGGCGACGACGGCTTCGAGCGCGCCGGCCGCGCCGAGCGTATGGCCGGTCGCGCCCTTCGTCGAGCTGCACGGCGTGCTGGCGAACAGCGCGCCGATTGCACGGCTTTCGGCTGCGTCGTTGCTCGGCGTCGCGGTGCCGTGCAGGTTCACGTAGTCGATGTCGTGCGCGCCGAGGCCGGCGGACGCGAGCGCCTGCTCGATCGCCGTGCGCGCGCCGAGCCCTTCCGGATGCGGCGACGACATGTGATGTGCGTCGCTCGATTCGCCGATGCCGAGCAGCAGGATCGCGTCGTCGTCGAGCGCGGCGGGCGGCTCGGGCAGGCGCTCGACGAGCGCGAACGCGGCGGCCTCGCCGATCGAGATGCCGTCGCGTGCGACGTCGAACGGCCGGCACGGCCGGCGCGACAGCAGTTCGAGCGAATTGAAGCCGTACAGCGTCGTCAGGCACAGCGAATCGACGCCGCCAACGACCGCCGCATCGATCAGCCCGGCCTCGATCATGCGCCGTGCGGAGCCGAACACCTTCGCGCCGGACGAACACGCGGACGAGACCGCCATCGCCGGCCCGCGCAACGCGAAATACGCACGCACGAACGCAGCCGGCGAATACGGGTTGTGCGTCTGCGCATAGCGGAAGCCGGCCGGCAGCGCGCCGCTGGCCGGATCGCGCCGCTGGTACGCGTGCTCGGTTTCAAGGATGCCGGCCGTGCTCGTGCCGATGAACACGCCGACGCGTGCCGCGCCGTAGCGCGCGACGGCCGCGGCGACGGCGGTGTCGAAGCCGTCCTGCGTCAGGCCGAGCTGCGCGAGGCGGTTGTTGCGGCATTCGAAGTCGGCGAGATCGTTGCGCACGGGTTGCGCGTCGACGCCGTCCACCGCGCCGATCCACGTGTCGAGGTCCGCGCGCTCGAAGTTGCACGGCGTCAGCCCGCCGCGAGCGTGGCGCAGCGCGTCGCGGGTCGCGTCGAGGCCGCGGCCGATGCAGCTGGTGGCGGTGAAGTGCGAGAGCAGGAGAGGTTTCACGAGGGTCGCATCCGGTGGCCGGAACGGGCGCCGCAGCAGGGCTGGCGAGCGCGCCGTTCGAGGTCAGATTTTATCAAACGGGGGTGCCGAACCGCCCGACTGGCCCGGCTGGCCGGGCGGTTCGGGCGCGAGCGCCGCGCGCAGCGTGGTCCAGTGCAGCTGCGCATCGGCGGCTGCACGCAACACCGCCTGCAGCACGTCGAGCACGACCGGTTCGCCGCGCGCATCGCGTGCCGCGTGACCGTCGTGCACCAGCAGGATGTCGCGCGCGTCGAGTCCGTGCAGCAGGCGGCGCGTGACGGTCGCGGCATCGCGCGCGCGCGTGTCGAAGCCGCGCCGCGTCCAGCTGGCGAGCTGCAGGCCGAGTTCGCACAGCACCGGTTCGAGAAACGGATTGCGCAGTCCGGCCGGCGCACGGAAGAACAGCGGGCGCGTGCCGGCGATCTCGGTCAGCGTCTGCTGCGCGGTCGCGATCTCGCGCCGCAGCGCGGCGGGCCCCGACAGCGAGAACGTATGCCGGTGTCGCTGGCTGTGATTCTCGATCGCATGGCCGCGCGCGACGATCGCCTCGATCCACTGCGGATGACGGCGCGCGAGATCGCCGATGCAGAAGAACGTCGCACGCGCGTCGTGACGGTCGAGCAGGTCGAGCACGCGCGGCGTGACGTCCGGGTCGGGGCCGTCGTCGATCGTCAGTGCGATCTTGCGGCCGGTGCCCGCCGGCAGGCGCGTCCAGTTCGGGCCGAGCAGCACGCTGCGCGGCCACAGCCCGGCGGCCGTCAGCGCGAGATGCGACGCGACCACGCCGCCGACGGCCCACGGCCACGTGGCCGGTTGCGCGACGACGGCGGCCGCCGCACCCGCATGCAGCACGGCCGTCCCCGCGATCAGCGGCGTCGGTTTCCAGCGGCGCATCTCGCCGGCCGGATGCGATGGAATGGACGACGGCGCGTTCATGCCGGACTCCGTCGATGACGCTCGCCGGGCGCCGCCGCACGCGGCGCGAGAATCGCCGCGAATGCGAGCGCGAGCATCGCGCCGGGGCCGACGGTCAGCCCGAAGGTTTCGAGCAGCGGCACGCGCGACAGCGCGAGCAGCCCGAAGCCGGCGACGGTCGCGAGGTTCGCGATCAGCAGCGACACGAGCGTGCAGGGCGTCACGGGCTGCGCGTCGTCGCGCTTGCAGAAGAACAGCGCGTAGTTCGAGCCGACCGCGACGATCAGCAGCATCCCGACGAGGTGCAGGATCGTCAGCTGCACGCCGGCCAGCGCGAAGCCGGCCGTCACCACCAGCACGGCCGCGACGAGCGGCGCGAGCGCACGCACGGCCAGGCGCGGTGAACGCAGCGCGACCAGCATCAGCACGGCGATCGCGGCAAACCCTGCGAGCGACAGCCGGATGTCCTCGTGCACGTAGCTCACGTACAGGCGATCGGCTTCGGCCTTCATGTCGACGAACAGCGCATCGGGCACGCCCGCGCGCTCGACGGCCGCGCGAATCGGCGTGGCATCGAGGCCGGACGCCGGCGGTGCGGTGCGCGCGGCATCCGGCGCGCGCAGCGACAGCATCGCGCTCCAGCGGCCGTCGCGTTCGGTCAGCAGCGCATCGACGGCGAGCGCCATCGACGTGCCGCGCAGGTCCGCGCGCGTCAGCAGCGGGGCGTGGCGCGCGGCATCGACGTCGGCGACGAACGGCGCGAACAGGTCGGGCTTCACCGCGATCGGCTGGTTCGCGACGGCGTCGCGCATCCGGGCGGCGAGCACGTTCGCATCCGGCAGGCTCGCGATGCGCGTGCGCTGCGCGGCGTCGCTCGGCAGGTAGCGCGCGGGGCTTTCGAAACCGGCGAGCGCACCCTGGTCGACGAGCGGCTGCAACTGCGCGGCCACTTTCTCCGCGCCTTCGAGCGCGGCTTGTTCGGTCGGCGCGGCAATCACGACGAGGTAGCGCACGTCGGGCGCGCCGACGTCGGCGCGCAGCCGCGCGTCGAGTGCCTGCGCCTGCGCCGGCACGGGGCTGAGCGCGGCGAGCTCGCGGCTCCACAGCGCGTCGCGATGCAGGACGAGCGTCACGATCGCGGCGACCACGAGCACGGCAAGCGGCCAGCGCAGCCGCGGCGCGGCATCGGCCGCGCGTGCAAGCACCGCGCCGATGCGCGACACATCGCGGATCGCGACCTGCTCGCCGCGCAGGTGCGGCAGCACGAAGCGCGTGACGAGCGCGGCGGCCGTCAGCCCGACGATCGAATACAGTCCGAGCTGCACGAGGCCCGGGAATCCGGAGAACAGCATCGACGCGAAACCGCACACGGACGTCAGCACGCCGAGCCGGATCGTCGGCCAGTACGCGGCGACCCAGGCGCGCGTCGCATCGCCCGGGCGCGTGGTGCCGCGCGTGCCGGCCTGCGCCGACTGCACGAACAGGTAGATCGAATAGTCGACGGCTTCGCCGATCAGCGTCGTGCCGAAGCCGAGCGTGAGCCCGTGGACCGTGCCGAACGCGATGCCGACCGCCGCGATCCCGGCCGCGATGCCCGTCAGCACCGGCAGCAGCCCGAGCGCGAGCGTGCGCGGCGAACGGTACAGCGTCAGCAGCAGCGCGACGATCAGTACGACGCTCGCCGTCGACAGGCGCTCGACGTCGTGCCGGATCGTGTCGCGCGTGTCGACCGAGAACACGCCTGGGCCGGTCATCGCGAGCGCCGTCGCGGCCGCATTCGGCGTGGCCTGCTGCGCTGCGGCGAACGCGCGGCGCACCGTGTCGATCGCGCGTGCCTGCGCGTCGGTATCGGAGCCGGCGGCGGCCGTCTGCACGACGAGCACCGCGCGCGCGCCGTCGCGCGATGCCCACACGCCGTCGCGGCTCGCCGGCTGGGCCGCGCTGTCGAGCTGGTCGACGAGCGCGCTGACTTCGCCGGTCGGGTCGTGCGGCAGCATCGCCTTGGCGACGAGGCCGGCCGACGAACTCAGCAGGTCGAGGCTGTCGCCGAGCGCCTGGTGCAGGCCGTCGGCGCTGAAGCGCTGCGGCGTGACGGCCGGGCTCAGCAGGTAGCGGTGATCGAACACGAATTGCCGGTCGCGCGCGTCGTTCGCGGCTTCGCCGTTGTGCACGGCCGCGAATTGCGGATCGGTGCGAAGTGCGCCGGCGACGCGCCGCGACAGGGCGGCGCGGGTGGCCGCATCGCCGCCGTCGATCGCGACGAGGATCAGCCGCGACACGATGCCGTCGCGCAACTGGTCGACGAGCACGCGCTGCCCGGCGCTCGGCGAACCCGGCAGGAATGCGGACAGGTCGGCCGTGAAGTGCGCGCGCCCGATCGCGACGCCGCACGCGACGAGCGCGAGCAGCCACACGAGCACCGCACGCTGCCGCCATGCGTGCAGGCGGCGAGCGACGGGGGAGGGGCGCGTGCGTTCGTCCATCAGTTCGGGCTCGCGGCGACGGGTTGCAGGCGCATCACCGAATGATCGCCGTCGGCCTGCCGGATCGCGACGCTGCGCAATACGTCGCGCGTGCCGTCGAGCGTGATCGTGCTGACGACCTTCAGCATCCGCGAGTCGAGCGGCGTGAGCGTCAGCGTCCAGTCGTCGCCGCGCCCGGACAGCGCGACCTTGTACACCTGCTCGAGCGCGAACCGGTTGCCGGCGAGCGTCGCGCGGATGCTGTCGATGAACGCGCCGAGTTCCGGATAGCGCGCGAGCGCGAGCGTGAACTTGCGGTTGTTGCGCTCGACCGTGAGCATGTCGCCGTCGACGACGAGGTGTTCGGGCTTCGGGCTCAGCGTGTGCTTTTCGAGATGATCGGGCGCGACGAACACGAGCTCGCCGGACGATTCGACCGGCTGCGTGGCGATCGACAGGTATTTCGTCTCGGTGAACGTCGCGCGTCCCGACTTGTGCTGCGCGAGCGTCGACATCAGCCGGTCGAGGTTCCATGCCGGTGCCGTATCGGCCGCGTGCGCGGGCACGGCCAGCGCGATCGCGGCGGCGGTGGCGGCGAGCAGGCGGGCGGCGCGGTGCAGCGCGAATGGAAGCGGAAGGCGGCGAGCGGCGGTCATGCGTCGGAATCCCTCGTGGCGGCCAGGTCGGCACCGGCGTGCGCCGTGTCGCGGCGCGCGGCCGCGGCATCGCCGCCTTGCCAGAAATCGAAATAGTTGAACCAGTTGTACGGCGCCGCGCGGCAGTACTTGTCGAGCAGCGCGACGTAGCGCGCGAGTGCCGCGTCGACGGCCGCGGCGCGCGTGTCGCGCCGCACCTCGGAGAAGTCGGCGAGTGTCTCGAAGTGCACGTCGTAGCGGTTGCCGTCGCGATAGAGGCCCGTCATGAAGATCACCGGGCGCTTCAGCATCGCGGCCATGTACAGCGGCCCGAGCGGGAACGCGGCCGGCGCGCCGAGCAGCGGTAGCCGCCGTAGCGACGCGGCCGCGTCGTCGAGCAGCGTGCGGTCGGCGAGCATGCCGACCATGCAGTTCGCGTCGAGGCGTTCACGCACCTTCAGCATCGAGTCGACCTGCCCGAGCGGAATCACTTCCGGCTTGGCGGCCGGGTTCACCGCGGCGAGCGTCGCGTTGATCTTGCGTGCGTTCTTCTCGTACATCGTGACGACGACGCGCAGGTCCGGGTGCGTGCGGCCGATCGCGCGCACGACCTCGAAGCTGCCGAGATGCGCGCCCATCAGGAACGCGCCTCGGCCGCCCGCGAGCGCATCGTCGACGAGCGTCTCGCCGTGCAGCCGGATGTCGAACAGGTCGAAGCACCCGTTCATCAGGTAGACGCGGTCGTGGATCGTCGCCGCGAACGTGAACACGTGCCGGTACACGTCGCGCCAGCGCGCGGGGCGGCCGAGCACGCGGCGCAGGTAGTCGCGCGACGCGGCGCACGCGACCGGCGAGAACAGCACGAAGTACGTCGCGATCAGGTGCAGCACGATGCGCGCGCGCGACCGGCCAAAGCGCAGCGAAATCCACGTCATCGTGCGCAGCAAACCGGCGTTGCTGCGCTCCTGGCGTTCGGCCCACGCGGTGCGCTTCATGGCTGCGTGCCATCCTGCGCGGCCGGCGGCGCGGACAGCACGCCGGTCGCGACCTCGCGCGACCCGGCGCGCAGCGTGAAGCGGATCGCGCCGCTGGCCGCGGCGTCGTACGCGAGATCGAGCGGTTCGCCCGGCGCGACCGGGCTCAGGAATTTCGCGGAACCGAGCCGCCACGCGTGCAGCGGGCGGTTCAGCGCCGTGCCGATCGCGTGGATCGCGTGATCGAGCAGCACGACGCCCGGCACGACCGGATGGCCGGGGAAGTGGCCGGGCAGCGCCGGATGGTCGGCGGGAACCGTGAACGCGAGTGCGGGCGCGGCGGCCGTGTCGCGTTCGGGCATCGGCGCGGCCGCGGCGCGCGCATGCTGCGCGACGAGCGCGGCCAGCACGTCGCGCGGCAGCTTGCCCGTTTCGTTGCGCGGCAGCGCGTCGACGAACACGAGCGGGCGCGGCATGAACGCGGAGTCGATGCGCTCGCGCAGCGCACGCTGCAGATCGGCGACCGTGAGCGTCGGCGCGACGACGAGCGCGACGAGGCGCGTGACCGGCTCGAGGTGCGTGTCGCCGTGCGCCGGTGCGGCTTCGTCGGGCATGAAGAACACGCCGTCGACCACCTGGGCAATCGCGTTGAGCTGGTGGTTCAGGTACGCGAGCGACGTGCGCTTGCCGGCGATGTTGACGAGGTCGGCCTTGCGGCCGTGCAGCAGGAACCGGCCGTCGCCGAGCAGTTCGAGCGCATCGCCCATCGGCACGGGCGCTTCCACGTGTCCGCCCGACACCCATACGGTCGGTCCGCTGTCGTCGCCGTCCGGTTCGTCGCGCGCGTCGAGGCGGATGTCCGGGAACAGCTCCCATGCTGCGCCCCGCGACGTGCGGCGGGTCGCGATCTGGCCGGTCTCGGTGCTGCCGTAGATCTCGACGAGCGGCGCGTCGAGCGCGGCCTCGGCTTCGCATGCGAGCTTTTCCGACAGCGGCGCGGTGGCCGACAGCACGAGTGCCGCCGGCGGCAGCGCATGGCCGGCGGACAGCAGCGCGCGCAGGTGGATCGGCGACGTGACGAGCACGCGCGGTTGCGGGATCGCGTCGAGTTCGTCGCGGATGTCGACCGGGTAGAACGGCTGGCGGTTGCTGAACGCGAGCCCGCCGATCAGCGCGAGCAGCACCGTCGATTCGAAGCCGTACATGTGCTGCGCGGGCACCGTGCCGATCAGCGCGGCCGCGCGGCCGTCGAGCAGCCCGAGGCGGTCGGCCGCCGCGCGCACGCAGCCGACCAGGAAACCCCAGGTCTTGCGGTGCGGCACCGGCGCGCCGGTCGAGCCGGACGTGAACACGTAGGCCATGATCCGCGCCGCATCGATCTGCGGGACGGCGAACGGCGCATCGCTTTCCAGCTCGCCGGGCGCGGCGTCGGGATACGCGAAGCGCGGCAGGTCGATCGCGCAGTCGGATGCGTCGTGCAGGCAGAACGCGTCGGGGGCAAACGAGGCGAGCTGGCGGACCATTTCCGGCGTGTGCGTCGACGGCAGCAGGCTGACTTTGCCGGCGACGAGCGCCGCGCACAGGCTGACCGCGAAACGGTAGCGGTCGCGGCACACGTTGAACACGTGGCCGCCGGCGGGCAGCCCGGCGGCCACGCGCGCGACGTCGGCGACGAACGTGCGCACGGTGACGGGCGTGCCGTCGCGCCAGGCGATCGTCTGGTCCGGCGAGGAATGAAATACCAGCGGGTGAGTCGGCATAAATCGGTCAAAACGGGAGCGAAGGCCGGTGCGGCCGCGTGCGCGGCGGCACACCGGTCATGAATTCATCGTGACGCCTGCGACGCGTGTGTCGTCGCGCGATAGGCGCGCACCGCGTCGGCCATCCGCGGCCGCGGTTCGTGCGGCAGTGCGAAACGCCGGCACGCATGCTCGGCGGCGAACATCACGGCGACGAGCGGCAGCGACAGGTAGTTCGCGAACGTCGACCACGTGACGATCGGCGCGGTCGCGAACAGCAGCGTCGACACGGCGGCGGTCGCGACGAAGAACAGCGTCCACGCGAGCGTGATCTGCCGCGTATAACGTGCGACGGCCGGCGTGACCGTGCCGTGGATCATCGCCGCGAAGCGCGTGCACAGCGGCACCTGGCCGGCGGCGAGCGTGCGGCCGAACAGCAGCGCCATCGCGAGGTTGAAGCTCGCGTGTTCCAGATACAGGCCCCATTCGAAGTGCTGCGCGAGCGGCGCGCGCGCGGCCCACAGCGCGGCGGCCGCCAGCAGCCAAGCCGGCGCGAGCCATGCGCGCCGCGGCGAACGCAGCGCCGCGCCGAGCGCGAGCAGCAGCGGCGGCACGAGCGCCATCGCGAGGCCGAAGCCGTGCGCGCCCGGCGTCGCGGTCGCGTAGTGCGCGCCCACCTGGTAGGCCGCCACGGCGCCGACTGCCGCGGTGCCGCGCAGGACGGACAGCAGCCTGCTCATCGGCTACCCCCGTGCGCATGGCGCGGGCACGGGCCGGCAGCTGCGGCACGGCGGCGGACGGGCGGGCGAACCGGAACGGAGCGGAACGGAGGACGCGGCATGACTGGAGACATCGGGCGGATCGTGGCCGGACACGTCGTGTCGGGCCGTCAAACATCATATGAATGGCGGCCGGGACGCGGGTCCGGGCCGGTGGTCGGGCACGCTCATTTTAGGGCCGCGGCACGGCGTGTTCGGAGCCGGTGCGACCGGGTTTTGTAACCGATTGTATGGCACCGGGCGAACGGTTTCGCGGGGTCGGTCCATTTCCATCCAAAGCGGCTCAAGCGTCTCGTGCATTCGTGTGCCGAAACGGGCCGCGACGCCGGCTCGCCAGTCTGTAACCATTCGCGGTATACGGCCCGATACCCTTCGTCTAGAATCCGCGTAACTTTTACAAACAATCCCCAGATAACGCAGGCGGGGAAGCCGGCAGACGCCGGAGGGACGGAGATTTGCACGCGCCGGGCGTGCACGACGGTTGCCGTTTCCGGGCGCCTCCCGCTGCCATGGGCCGCCTGCCCGCACGCATGATGAACGCACTGGAACAAGAGCTCGCCACGCTGATCATCGGCGAACTGAATCTCGAAGACGTCCCGCTCGATACAGTGACGGCCGACACCCCGCTGTATGGCGAAGGTTTCGGGCTCGACTCCATCGACATCCTGGAAATCGCGCTGCTGATCTCGAAGAAATACGGCTTCGAGCTGCGCTCGGACAATCCGGACAACCAGAAGATCTTTGCGACGCTCGGCGCGCTGGCTGCGTACGTCGCCGCGCATCGCACGAAGTGACGGCGGCGCGCAGTGAATGACGGTACGCGGCGGCGAGCGAAGGACGAATCGACGCCGCGTCGATCGAGGTGAAACGCGATGAACGGAGCAATTCGATGCGGGCGCTCGTGACGGGCGGCAGCGGCGCACTCGGGCAGGCGATCTGCGCGGCGCTCGCGCAGGCCGGCCATGAAGTGTGGGTGCATGCGAACCGCCATCTCGCGCAGGCGGAGGCCGTCGCGCAGCAGATCGTGGCGGCCGGCGGCACCGCGCACGCGATCGCGTTCGACGTGACCGACGCCGATGCGACGCTCGCCGCGTTGAAGCCGTTCATCGACGAGTCGCCGGTGCAGATCCTCGTCAACAACGCGGGCATTCACGACGACGCGCCGATGGCCGGCATGTCGCGCGGGCAGTGGCACAGCGTGATCGACGTGACGCTCAACGGCTTTTTCAACGTCACGCAGCCGCTGCTGTTGCCGATGATCCGCACGCGGCGCGGGCGGATCGTCAACATCGCGTCGGTGGCCGGCGTGACCGGCAACCGCGGGCAGGTCAACTACGCGGCCGCGAAGGCGGGGCTGATCGGCGCGACGAAGTCGCTGTCGCTGGAGCTCGCGTCGCGCGGCATAACCGTGAACGCGGTGGCGCCCGGCATCATCGAATCGCCGATGGCCGAACAGGCGTTCCCCGCCGAACGCATCAAGCAGCTCGTGCCCGCGCAACGCGCGGGCCGGCCCGACGAAGTCGCGGCGATGGTCGCGTATCTCGTGTCCGACGCCGCGGCCTACGTGACGGGGCAGGTGCTGTCCGTCAACGGCGGGCTCGCGTGACGACGCGCACCGCATCCGTCGAGTAACGCAACGCGGCACAGGGCCGCGTTGCCGCGCGGCCTGCGCCGCATAGTGAGGAAATCGAAGTGTCCGTGCATCCAGTCGACGCCGAACGGCGCCCGTGTTCGCTGCCGTCCGCCACCGCGCCGTTCGCGCGCGGCGGCGACCGTGCACTGCGACTCGTCCAGATGAGCCATGCGCGGCTCGTCGCGTTGCTGGACGATGCACGACTCGAGCACGTCGTGCCGGGCGCGCTGGGTGCGGTGTGCATCGGCGCGGCCGGCTCGCATGCCGATGCGGCGCAACGGTTGCTCGCCGATCGCGTGCCCCACCTGCCGGTCGCACCGGTGCAGATGGCGCTGCTCGGCGCCGATGCCGCGCCGGACGATGCCGTCTGCGAGATCTGGCAATGCGATGCGCACGACCTGCGCAGCGAACGGCACGGCGCGCTGCACTACCGCTACAGCGAAACGGCAGGCCTCGTGTTCGGCAGCATCGTCCTGAACGAGGCGCACGCCACGCACGACGCCCGGCACGACGGCGGTACGCCGCTCGAGCGCGCGACGTTCGATGCCTACCGCATGCTGTTCGACCTGCTCGATGCGCTCGGCATGCCGCATCCGCTGCGTATCTGGAATACGGTGCCGGCGATCAACGCGGTGCAGTTCGGCGTCGAGCGCTATCGTCAGTTCAATATCGGCCGCCAGCATGCGTTCGACGCGTGCCGTCGTGCGTTGACGGGCGGCGTGCCGGCCGCGTGCGCGCTCGGCTCGGTCGTGCCGGTCGCCGGCGATGCGCCGCCGGCCGCGCCGCTCGCGATCCATTTCCTCGCGAGCCGCACGCCGGCCGATCCGGTCGAGAATCCGCGCCAGGTCAGCGCGTACCACTACCCGGCGCAGTATGGCCCGCGTGCGCCGACGTTCGCGCGCGCTGCCGCATGGGCCGATGGCGACGCGGCGCCGGTGCTGTTCGTATCGGGCACCGCGAGCATCGTCGGGCACCGCACCGTGCATCACGACGACGTCGTCGCGCAGACGCACGAGACGGTCGCCAACCTCGCTGCCGTGCTCGAGCAGGCCGCGCGGCAGGGGCATGGCCCGTTCTCGCTCGCCGACCTGGGCTATCGCGTCTACGTGCGCGACGCCGGCGATGCTGCGGCGCTGGCCGCGATCGGGCGGGTGCTGCGCGACGCGGCCGGCCCTCACGTGCGGCCGCTGTTCGTTCACGCGGACGTGTGCCGCGACGACCTGCTGGTCGAGATCGAGGCCAGCGCCGGGCATGCAATGGAGTGGCTGTCATGAAACGCGAGAACCTCACGATCCGGCAATCGGCGCACGGCGTCGACGATGTCCTGGTCGACGAAACCTGCCGCCGTTCGCCGGCAAGTCATAAACTTTTGTCAGGATCTCCGACTTCGCAATCGGCTGTTTCCATGTCCAAGCTGCACGCCTCGTCCACCCATCTCGTGCTGATCCCGAGCTACAACCCGGGCGTCAAGGTCGACACGACCGTGCGCGCTGCGCGCGCGCAGTGGAACCCGGTGTGGGTCGTCGTCGACGGCAGCACCGACGGCAGCGCCGAACGGCTGCAGGCGATGGCCGAGCGCGATCCCGGCCTGCGCGTGATCGTGCTGCCGGAGAATCGCGGCAAGGGCGCCGCGGTGCTCGCGGGGCTCGACGCGGCGGCCGCGAGCGGCTTCACGCACGTGCTGACGATGGATTCCGACGGCCAGCATCCGGCCGACCTGATTCCCGCCTTCATGGCCGCCTCGCAGGCCGCGCCCGACGCGATGGTGCTCGGCGTGCCGAAGTTCGACGCGAGCGCGCCGCAGTTGCGCGTGCAGGGCCGCCGGCTGTCGAACGCCTGGGCCGACCTCGAGACGCTGTGGGCCGGCATCGGCGATTCGCTTTACGGGTTTCGCGTGTATCCGGTCGCGCCGCTCGCGGCGATCATGCGGCGCCAGCCGTGGATGCGCGGTTTCGACTTCGATCCCGAAGCGGCCGTGCGGCTGTGCTGGGCCGGCGTGCGCCCGATCCGCATCGACGCGCCGGTACGCTATTTCGGCCGGCACGAGGGCGGCGTCTCGCACTTTCACTATGGCCGTGACAACGCGCTGCTCGCGTGGATGCACCTGCGCCTGTTCACCGGCTTCGCGGTGCGGCTGCCGATGCTGGTTGCACGGCGGCTGACGCGGCGCCGCGACCAGACCGCCTGAGCGGTAGCCCGCCCGTTTTCCTGCCCGATCGCCGCCCGAGCGCGGCGATTGCTGCATTTTCCGTCGTCAATTCGGCAGCCAAGCGCCGCATCGTTTCGATTCGTCGAGTAATGAGTGTGTCATCTGATGTAAACATCTGGTAATTTTCTGCCGGATTATGCAAAATCGCCGCTCCCAAATACAACTATCGAGGGATTCCGGGATGCAACTCAAGAAAGCGGTGGCAGCGTGTGGCGTGGCGTTCCTGTTGAGCGCATGCGGCGGGGTACAGAGCCTTGACGCGAACAGCCTGGCGTCGGCGGGGACCAACCTGTACAAGGCGGCGACGCTGTCGGACAGCGACATCGCCGCACTGTCGAACGAATCGTGCAAGTCCAGCGACGCCGAGTCGAAGATCGCACCGGCGAACAGCGCGTACGCGAAGCGCCTGACGAAGGTGATGAAGGGCTTCGGCGACATGACGCTGAACGGCCAGAAGATCAACTACAAGGTCTACATGACCAAGGACGTCAACGCGTGGGCGATGGGCAACGGCTGCGTGCGCGTGTACAGCGGCCTGATGGACATGATGAACGACGACGAGCTGCGCGGCGTGATCGGTCATGAAATGGGCCACGTTGCACTGGGTCACTCGAAGAAGGCGATGCAGACGGCGTACGCGGTGAGCGCGGCGCGCACCGCGGCCGGCGCGGCATCGCCGGGCGTGGCGGCCCTGTCGAGCTCGCAGCTCGGCGACATCACCGAGAAGTTCATCAACGCGCAATTCTCGCAGACGCAGGAAAGCGCGGCGGACGACTACTCGTTCGACCTGATGAAGCAGAAGAGCATGAACCAGAAGGGCCTCGTCACCGCGTTCCAGAAGCTCGCGCAGCTGGACGGCGGCAAGAGCTCGATGATGAGCTCGCACCCGTCGTCGTCGAGCCGTGCGCAGCACATCCAGGATCGCATCGCGAAGGGCAGCTGATCGCGCCACGCGCATCACGCATCGCCTGCCCGTGCCGGCGATCGCTGCGCGACAGGAAAAACCCCACGCTCGTCCGGGCGTGGGGTTTTGTTTTTGAGGCCTGCCTGCGCGCCGCTTACGGCACCATTCCCGGCAGCACATACGCCTGCACGAGCGTGATCAACCCGACGATCACCGCGAACAGCAGGCTGTGGCGCACCGTGAAGCGGAACAGCTCGGACTCCTTGCCGACGAGGCCCGTCGCCGCGCATGCGACCGCGATCGACTGCGGCGAGATCATCTTCGCGGTCACGCCGCCCGTCGTGTTCGCGGCGACCGCGAGCGTTTCGGGCAGGCCGAGCTGATGGGCGGTGGCCTGCTGCAGCGAGCAGAACAGCGCGTTCGACGACGTATCCGAGCCCGTCAGGAACACGCCGAGCCAGCCGAGGAACGGCGAGAAGAACGGGAAGGCGGCGCCCGTCGCGGCCAGCATCAGCGCGAGTGTCGACGACATCCCCGAGTAGTTCGCGACGAACGCGAACGCGAGCACGAGGCCGATCGACAGGATCGGGCGCGTCAGTTCCTTCAGTGTTTCGCCGAACGTGCCGAGGGCGTCGCGCGGCTTCATCCGCAACAGCGCCATCGAGATCAGCGCGGTCACGAGGATCGCGCTGCCGACCGCCGAGAGCAGATCGATCTTCAGCACCGCTTCGAGCGCCTTCGGCGTCGCGGCGATCGGCGCGGTCTTCACGACGAGCTGGTCGAGCCCGGCCACATGGAACTTCAGCACAGTCGACGCGAGCGCGCCGTGCGCGGCGAACAGCGCCTTGAACGGCGCGATGCTCCAGACGGTGACCACGGCCGTCAGGATCAGGAACGGCGACCACGCGCGCACCGTCTGCGCGAGCGTGTACGGCGACGCCTGCCGGCTCGCGCCGAAGCCGCTGCCGCCCGCACCGGACCAGGCCAGCGCCGCACCGCCGCCGGACGCGACGAGGCCGCCGGCCGGCTGTTTCGCGGTGCGCGGCTGCCACACCTTCAGGAACGCCGCGAGCGCGACGAGGCTGACGAGCGACGACGTGATGTCCGGCAGCTCGGGCCCGATGTGGTTCGACGTGAAGTACTGCGTGAGCGCGAAGCTGCCGCCCGCGACGAGCGCGGCCGGCCAGGTCTGCCGCACGCCGCGCAGCCCGTCCATCATGAACACGAGCCAGAACGGCACCGCGAGCGACAGCAGCGGCAACTGGCGGCCGGCCATCGCGCCGATGTGGAACGCGTCGATGCCCGTCACCTGGCCGGCGACGATGATCGGAATGCCCATCGCGCCGAACGCGACCGGCGCGGTGTTTGCAATCAGACACAGTCCGGCCGCATGCAGCGGCTTGAAGCCGAGGCCGACGAGCAGCGCGGCCGTGATCGCGACGGGCGCGCCGAAGCCGGCGGCGCCTTCGAGGAACGCGCCGAACGAGAAACCGATCAGCAGCATCTGCAGGCGCTGGTCGTCGGTGATCGACAGCACGGACGCGCGGATGATCTCGAACTGGCCGGTCTTCACGACGATCTTGTACAGGAACACGGCCGCGACGATGATCCACGCGATCGGCCACAGGCCGTAGGCGAAGCCGAAGCCGGCTGCGGCAAGCGCCTGCGGCACGGGCATTCCGTACGCGAGGATCGCGACGCCGAGCGCCAGCAGCAGCGTGATCGCGGCCGCGACATGGCCTTTCATCCGCAGCGCGGCGAGCGCGATGAAAAAGAAGATGATCGGAATCGCGGCGACGAATGCCGACAGCCCGAGGCTGCCGAGCGGTGTGTAGATCTGATGCCAAACCTGCATGGGTGTCTCCTCCATGGATTGTTAGGGGTACGGCTTTGAAAGCGGCTGCGCTATTCGGGCTGGCCGCGTGCGCGCAGCAGGTCGGACAGGCTGCGCGGCGCCGGTTCGAGCGGCGTGCGGTGCTGTGTCCAGCCCATCTGTCTCGCGGGCGTCAGCGCATGCAGGCGCGTCGCGGTCCAGCGGAACGCACGGTACGCGCGCGGGTGCGCGAACGCGCCCGACCAGAAGCGCCACACGAGGTCTTCCGCGCGGTTGTAGTTCGCGCCCTGGCCGCGCAGCGGGTGCGCGACGGGTTCGTCGGGCTTGCGGTTCGCCTCGGTGCGCAGCCGCACGAGCAGTTGCGGGATCGGGATCCGCACCGGGCAGACCTCGCCGCATGCGCCGCACAGCGTCGATGCGGTCGGCAGGTCGGCCGTCGCGTCGAGGCCGAGCAGGTGCGGCGAGATGATCTTGCCGATCGGGCCCGGGTAGGTCGTGCCGTACGCGTGGCCGCCGATGCGCGTGTAGACGGGGCAGTGGTTCATGCACGCGCCGCAGCGGATGCACTGCAGCGTCGCGCGCAGCTGTTCGTCCGCGTACGCCTGCGTGCGGCCGTTGTCGAGCAGCACGAGATGCAGCTCGCGCGGGCCGTCGCGTTCGCCGTCGCGGCGCGGGCCCGAGATCAGGTTGAAGTAGGTCGTGATCGCCTGGCCGGTGGCCGAGCGCGTGAGCAGGCTCGACAGCGGCACGATGTGCTCGAGCTTCTCGACGACCTTCTCGATCCCCATGATCGCGATGTGCGTATCGGGCACCGTCGTCGACAGGCGGCCGTTGCCTTCGTTCTCGACGAGCCACAGCGTGCCCGTGTCGGCCGCCGCGAAATTGACGCCGGACAGGCCGATGTCCGCTTCGGCGAACGCGCGGCGCAGCGCGTGCCGGCCGGTCTGGATCAGTTCGTCGACATCTTCCGTATAGCGCGTGCCGGGGATGTGTGCCTCGAACAACTCGGCAATGTCGCCGCGCGTCTTGTGGATCGCCGGCATCACGATATGCGACGGCTTCTCGCCCGCGAGCTGCACGATGAACTCGCCCATGTCGGATTCGATGCAGTCGACGCCGTGCTCCGCGAGGTAATGATTCAGCTCGATTTCCTCGCTCGCCATCGACTTGCCCTTGATCACGCGGCGCGCCTTCTTCGCCTGCGCGATGCCGAGCACGATCGCGTTCGCGTCGGCGGCCGTCTCGGCCCAGTGCACGTGCACGCCGGCTTCGGTGAGCTTCGTCTCCAGCCGTTCGAGCAGCGCGGGCAGTTGCGCGAGCGCATGTTGGCGGACGGCTTCGCCGAGATCGCGCAGCTGCTGCAGTTCGGTGTCGTCGGGAAACTGCGTCGCGCGCTTGCCCTGCAGGAAGTCCATCGCGCCGCGGAAGCTCTGGCGCAACGCGGGATCGTCGAGTGCGGCGCGTGCGCGGGCCTTGAAGTCGCCGGGGGCGACGAATTGCAGTGTCTGTTCGCTCATCGCGGCTGCTCCTCGCTGGCGGGTGCGGCCGACGGGGCGGCCGCCGAATCGGTGACGATCACGACCCACAGGCGGCGCGGGCCGTGTGCGCCATAGGCGAGCGTCTGCTGGATGTCGGAGGTCTTCGACGGCCCCGACACCAGCACGAGGTTGGTCGGCATGCCGGCGTGCCAGCGCTCCGCGTGCACGGCCGCGTGCAGGTCCGCATGCAGCGTGTTCGCGTGGACGAGCGCGATGTGCAGCGGCGGCACCAGCGACACCGTGCGCGGCGTGCCGGCATCGGGTGCGAGGACGACGGTGCCGGTCGCCGCGATGCCCGAGCGCGCGACGGTGAAGCCCGCGTCGATCGTGTCGAACAGTTCGGCCTTCCATGCGTCGATCGGCCGGTCGAACGGCACGAGCGCGACCGTATCGGGCAGTGCGCGGGCGAGCGCCGCGGCTTCCGCGCGGGCCGGGTCGAGCAGCAAGCGGCGCACGCGGGCGTCGGCAAGGCGCGCGGCAAGCTGCGCGGGCCATGCGTCGGCGCTTGCGCACCACACGTCCGCGTGCGACGCGGTCAGTGCGGCCTGCATGGCCTGCGCGAGCGCCTGCGGGTCGCGTTCGGCCGACGCGCGGTGCATGGCGTAATGCGTGTCGATGCGCGCGTCGAGCGCGGGGGCGGCCGTCGCGGCGACGCCCGGGGCGGCCGTGCGCAGACGCGCGAGGATGGCGGCGCGCGCGCTCATTGCTTGTCTCCGCGCAACGATGCGGCGCCGGCCGTGCGGCGCCACAGGAAGCTCGCGAGATGCTCGACCGGCAGCGGCGCGCCGGCCTTGGCCGCCGCGTGGCCGATGTTCAGCAGGCAGCCGCAGTCTGCGGACACGAGCCGGTCGCAGCCGGTCGCGCAGGCCGATGCGACCTTGTCGCGCACCATCGCGCCGGAGATGTCCGGATGTTTCAGCGAGAACGTGCCGCCGAAGCCGCAGCATTCGGATTCGCGTGCGTGTTCGATGCGCGTGACGCCCGGCAGTGCGTCGACGAGCGCGACACCGTGCACGCGCGTGCCCATCTCGCGGCGTGCCGCGCACGACGTGTGCAGTACGACGCGCTCGTCGGGCCCGGCGGTGGCCGTGGCCGCGTCGAGTTGCACGTCGAGCACATGAACGAGGAATTCCGCGAGTTCGTAGGTCCGGTCGGCAATCGCACGCGCCTTCGGACCGTTGACGGGATCATCGGCGAACAGCGCCGGCCAATGGTGCCGGATCATGCCCGCGCACGAGCCGGACGGCACGATCACGGGCCACGGCTCGGCGAACAGGTCGAGCTGCGCGGCCGCGACGCGGCGCGCTTCGTCGGGATTGCCGCTGCTGTAGGCCGGCTGCCCGCAGCAGCTCTGGCCGCGCGGATAGTGGACGGTCAACCCTTCGCGTTCCAGCAGGCGGACCGCGTCGAGCCCCGCTTCGGGGACGAACAGGTCGACCAGGCAGGTCGCGAACAGATAGACGTGCGCGGGGACGGCGGCGGGGTACTGCCTTTCGTTCATGTCTCGCTCCAGGGGCGACGGCCCGCATGCGGGTCGACGATTTCGCTGCATAATTCCCGCGACGGCGCCGCAGCTCAAATTGGTTGGGCCAATCGGTGCAACAGGCATTCCGCAGGGAGACGCGACGATGGCAGCGATGACGGCACGGGGCCGGACCGAAGTGGTGATGCGCAAGATCGAGACGGCGCTGCTCGACGGCACCTGGCCGGCCGGCGCGCGGCTGCCGGCCGAGCGCGTGCTCGCGCAGCAGTACGGTGTCGCGCGCAATACCGTGCGCGAGGCGACCCAGCGGCTCGTCGCGCGCGGGCTGCTGCAGAGCCGGCGCGGCGCGGGCGTTTACGTGACGGACCAGTTGCGCGCGGGCATTGCGTCGCCGTGGGGGCAACTGGTCGCCGATCATCCGGCGCTGCGCGACGACATCCTCGAATTCCGCCGCGTGCTCGAAGGCGCGACCGCGTATTTCGCCGCGATGCGGGCCGATGCAAACGACCGGCGCCGGATCCGCGCGCTGCTGCGCGAACTCGAAGCCGCGCACGCGAACGACGACGCGGCCGTCGAAGCCGCGACCGACGCGAAGCTGCACGAGGCGATCGCGCTCGCGTCCCACAACACGATGTTCCTGCACCTGCATACGAGCGTGATCGGGATGCTGCGCGAGCACATCTCGATCAACGTGGCCGGGATGACGACAGTAGACGAGCAGGCGTCCGAGCTGCTGTTGCTGCAGCATCGCGTCGTGTGCGACGCGATCTGCGCGCAGCGGCCAGAAGAGGCGCGCACCGCGATGCAGACGCATATCGACTACGTGCGCAGTCATTTCGAGCGCAATGACGGTGCGCCGTGAGATTGGTCGGACCGCTTCCATTCGACGCCCGTCCGACGGGCGAATCGGGCGCGCCCGGGCATCGCGTGCCGGCAGCGGGCCGCGCGCGGGGCGCCAGGTGCCGCCTGCGCGATTGACCGGTTCGCCGGCCGCCCACTAGAATCGGCCGGAACCGCGCGCCAGCCGCGCGCCGCGGCGAATGCGGACCGTCGTTCCGCCAGTCGAGGAAACTCCCGTGCTCACGTCTTTCATCCGGCGCGCGCCGGCCGCGCCGTCGTGGCGTGCCGCATGCCGCCCGGTCCGTGCGCTGGCCGTCTGCGCACTGCTGTCGCTCGTCGCCGCGTGCGCGACGCATCCGCCCGCCACCACGCTCGATCGCCCGGTGTCCCACGCGTTGCCGCCCGATACCGCGACGCCGCTGCGCGACGCGCTGGCCGCACCCGAAGCCGCGCATCCGGGCCAGTCGGGTTTCCGGCTGCTGCCGGAAGGCGCCGAAGCGCTGCAGATGCGCATCGCGCTCGCCCGCGCTGCGACGAAGACGCTCGACATGCAGTACTACATCGCGACCGAGGACACGACGGGCAAGCTGCTGCTCGCCGCGGCGCTCTACGCGGCCGACCGCGGCGTGCGCGTGCGGATGCTGGTCGACGACCTGAACTTCCGCGACATCGACCGCGTGATGGCCGCGCTGAACACGCACCCGAACATCGAGATCCGCGTGTTCAACCCGTTCGGCGCGTCGCAGGGCATGGTCGAGCGCACGACCGACTTCTTCACGCGCATCGACAGCTTCACGCGCCGGATGCACAACAAGGCGATGATCGCGGACAACCAGATCGCGATCGTCGGCGGCCGCAATCTCGGCGACGAATACTTCAGCGCGAGCCCGACGCTGCAGTTCCGCGATCTCGACGTGCTCGCCGCCGGCCCGGTGACGAACGACGTCTCGGCGAGCTTCGACACGTACTGGTCGAGCGCGAGCAGCTATCCGTTGCGTGCGCTGAATCATCAGACGTTCGATCCGAAGGATCTCGATGCGATGCGCGACGAGCTGCGCGCTCATTGGCGCCAGAACGCCGAGCCGTACAACGCGAAGCCGCTGAATGCGACGCCGCTCGCGCAGCAGATCGCGCGCGACGCGCTCGAGCTCGTGTGGGCGCCGGCCGAATTCAAGGTCGACGCGCCCGACAAGGTCGCGCGGCCGACCGACGCATACGTGAGCCCGCCGATGCAGCGGCTCGCCGAGCTGACGCGTGGCGCGCAGCAGGAATTCCTCGCGTTCTCGCCGTACTTCGTGCCGCACGACGCGGGCGTGAAGATTCTCGGCGACACGACCGCGCGCGGCGTGCGCGTCGCGATCCTGACGAATTCGCTTGCCGCGACCGACGCGGTCGCCGTGCAGGCTGGCTACGGGCCGTACCGCGTGCCGTTGCTGCAGCGCGGCGTCGAGCTGTACGAGTTCAAGGCGCAGCCGGGCAGCCCGCGCCCGCGCCTGTTCGGGTCGCGCTCGCGTGCGAGCCTGCACGCGAAGGCGTACGTGATCGACCGGAAGATCCTCGTGATCGGCTCGATGAACCTCGACCCGCGTTCCGTGCACCTGAATACCGAACTGGCACTGGTGATCCACAGCCCGGCGCTCGCGGAGCAGGCCGCGAAGATCTTCGCGCGCGCGACGCAGCCGGACGAAAGCTATCGCGTGAGCCTCGTCACGCCGGCGGGCGGCGGGTCGCCCGGACTCGAGTGGACGGGCATCGACGACGGCAAGCCGACGACCTATCACGTCGATCCGCACGCGGGGCTGCTGCGCAACCTGATGACGGGCATCTTCATGCTGCTGCCGGTCGACGACCAGCTTTAGGGCCTGTTCACGCTAATAACGGGCTTGCGCTGGCCCCCAGAAGGGCCGAGCGCAAGGAATGCGACGCAGCGAATACTCGACGTATTCGCAAGGAGCATGACGCGGCGATCGGCCCTTCTGGGGGCCAGCCCCACGAATGAATTTTCCAAAAAACAGGGGAACGTGCCTTGCCGGCCGCACTGCGGCGTCGATCGTCGCTTGTTTGGCGCGGCCAAACGGCGCTCCTCCCTCCTTGCATTGCGACCGGCAAGGCACGTTCGCAAGCCCGTTATTAGCGTGAACAGGCCCTAAGGGGACGGAAGCGCTCCGGCTAAACCCGCGTTAACGCGGCTCGGGGAAGGTGATATGGTTGTGTCCGCAACCATCATGGCGGTGTGGCGATGCGCCCCGGCGGCCCGCGCCACGTGTGCTGCGCCCACCCGCAACCGGAGTTCCCCATGCAACGTGTACCGAACCAGCCGTTCGCGCGTCCTTCCCGCTTCTCCGAAGCCGAATGGCAGGCGCGCGTGCAGCTTGCGGCCGCCTACCGCATCTTCGACACCCTCGGCTGGACCGAGCTGATCTACAACCACATTTCGCTGCGCGTGCCGGGCGAGGACGGGCATTTCCTGATCAACCCGTTCGGGCTCCATTACCGCGAGGTGTGCGCGTCGAACCTCGTGAAGATCGACATCGACGGCAACGTGATCGGGCATTCCGACTGGCCGATCAATCCGGCGGGCTTCACGTTTCACAGCGCGATCCATGCGGCGCTGCCCGACGCGCATTGCGTGATGCACGTGCACACGACGCCCACGATGGCCGTGTGCTGTTCGCGCGACGGGCTGTCGTTTTCCAACTTCTATTCGGCGCAGCTGTACGGGAAGATCGCGTATCACGACTTCGAGGGCATCACCGTGCATCTCGAGGAGGGCAGGCGCATCGTCGAGAGCGCGGGCGGGCGGCCCGTGCTGCTGCTGCGCAACCACGGCCCGGTGACGATCGGCGCGACGCTCGCGCAGACGTTCTCGCTGATGTGGCTGCTCAACCGTGCATGCGAGGTGCAGGTCGCGACGCATGCGATCGGCGGCCCGCTGCCGATCGCGCCGCCGGTGCTCGAGGGATGCGTGCGCGATTCGCTGAATTTCGATCCGAAGCATGGCGCGGGGCAGGACGCGTTCGACGCGCTGCAGCGTATCGTCGATCGCATCGATCCCGGCTATCGCGCATGACCTGACGTGCCGCGCGTGCCGGCGGCACACGCAAAAAAACGCGGCCGGGTGGCCGCGTGAATACTCGCAGACTCCTTCGGACGAAGGAAACAAGCAACTGTGAAACGAAGTGTAGCGAAAGGCCGCGCGCGGATTCAGCCGTCAGGTTGCAAAAGTCCGTTCCAGGTTGACGCAGACTGACGCGACGCTGCGACGATTCGCTGCATGGCCGTTCGGCGGACTCCCGCAACGGCGGCGATCGACTACCATCCTGTCTGGCGCCCCCGTTCCGGGCGGCGTACAACGTCGTACAAGGAGAGTCCATGCTCAAGCTGCGTTTGCTCCAGGTCGCGTTACTCGCGGGCGTGCTGGCCGCCGGCAGCGCTGCCGCCGAATCGGTGCGCCTGTCTGCCAATCTCCAGCCGTCGAGCGAAGTGCCGCCGACGGCGACCAAGGGTTCGGGTACTGTCGACGCCACGTACGACACGGCCACCCATACGCTGCAGTGGACGGCAACTTACGAGCACCTCACGGGGCCGGCCACCGCCGCGCACTTCCACGGGCCCGCGCCGGTCGGCCAGAACGCGGGCGTGCAGGTGCCGATTCCGAAGGACGAGCTGGCGAGCCCGATCAAGGGGGCGAAGGCGCTCACCGACGCGCAGGTCACCGACCTGATGGGCGGCAAGTGGTACTTCAACGTCCACACGAAGGAGCACCCGGCCGGCGAGATCCGCGGCCAGGTGATGCCGGCGAACTGAGCGCCGGCGTTTGATATAGAGGCACCTGTCGAGCGGTGCGGGAACGTTCGCACGTACCATCGTCACACTGCGAATACGGAGTGCGTCCGATGAGTTGGCAAAGCAAGTTCGCCTGCTGGCTGCTGCGCTGGCAGTTTCGTCCCGAGACCACGCGCGAGGTGCTCGACCCTGCGCGTGCGCGGCGCTTTACCGACCTGCGGATGGTCGTGCCGCGCCGCGCGCCGTCGGGTTATCGGCTGCGCCAGTGCCATGGCGCGGGCGACGCGCCGCTGCGCGGCGAATGGCTCGAGCGCACCGATTCGAGCGCGGGTCGCGGGCCCGGCCGCACGCTGCTGTATATCCACGGCGGCGGTTACTACTTCTGTTCGACGAAGACCCACCGGCCGCTCGTGTTCGGCCTGACGAAGCGCGCGGGCGTGCGTTCCTTCTCGCTCGACTACCGGCTCGCGCCCGAAAACCGCTTCCCGGCCGCGCTCGACGATGCGCTCGCCGCCTACCGGCAACTGCTGGCATTGGGCACGCCGCCCGAGTCGATCGTGCTCGGCGGCGATTCGGCGGGCGGCGGCCTCGCCCTCGCGACGCTCGTCGCCCTGCGCGACCGCGGCGAGCCGCTGCCGGCCGGTGCGATCCTGTTCTCGCCGTGGACCGATCTCGCGGCAACCGGCGAGACGCTGCGCACCAACGACGGCGCCGATCCCATGTTCGCCGGTGCGGCGCTGCCGAAGGCCGCGAAACTGTATCTCGGCGACACGCCGGCAACGCATCCGTACGCGTCGCCGCTCTATGCGGATTTCACGGGCCTGCCGCCGCTGTATATCCAGGTCGGCAGCACCGAAGTGCTGCTCGACGATTCGCGCCGCGTCGCCGAGAAGGCGAAGGCGGCCGGCGTGGCGGTGGAGATCGAGGTGTGGCCGGACATGCCGCACGTGTGGCAGCTGTACGCGCCGATGGTGCCGGAAGCGCGCGACGCGCTCGACCGCGCGGCCGCGTTCCTGCGCCGCGTCGCGGTCGAACGCGCGGTTCAGCGCGTCGGCGAGGCGTCGATTGCCTGATAGGCGGCCTTGACGGCCGCCGAGCCATACTTGCGCTCGAGCCGGCGCACGGTGAAGTGACCGTGCGCCATCTGCTGGAAGTGGTCGATGAACAGCGTGTTGACGGTCGCGCCGAGCACGGCGCCAATCGCCGGGATCGACTTCGCGGCCATCTGCTCGGTCACCTGCACCGAGAAGCGCGACGCCACCGTCTGCACGAGCTTGAACACGGCCGCCGAGCTGTGCGCGGCGATGCCCTTCGTCGTGATGTCCGACGACGCCTTCGAGATCGCCTGCGCAAGCGCGCCGCGCAGCACGAAATAGCCGAGATCGGCGTCCTCTTCCTGCTTGTCCGGGTGGCCGCCCATGCCGAGCACGGCCAGGCATTGCAGCTGCGTATCGACCGACGTCAGGTCCTCGCCCTCGCTGCGCGCGATGTCGCACACCGAGCGGAAGATCAGCGTGGTCGTCACCGGCAACTCGACCGGCAGCGCGAGAAAGCCGAACGCGCCGCCGGCCGCGCCGGTCGTCGCGACCGCGAGCTTGTGCAGCAGGTTGCTCGGCTTGTCGGGCTCGGCGTCCGGCGCCGGCGGCTTGCCGAGCGTGCGCAGCGCGATGTTCAGGCACTTGCGCAGCGCGAGCTGCGTCGCGTCGTTGATCTTGCCGGTCGCGAAATCCGGCAGCCGCGCGATCATTTTCTCGACCGGCGCGCCGAGCATGCCGGTCAGCTTCATCGTCAGCGACGGGCTTTCCAGCACCTGCTTCGCGCGCCACAGCGCGTCCCGATCCTCCTGCGAAAGCGTCGTCGCGGGGGTGATTGAAATCGGTTCCATCTCTCTCCTTGACCTGAACAGGCCCTCAACCGTCGCCCGCCTAGATTACTCCGGCATGCTAGAATTTTGAGATTGTTTGACTCGTCAAAAGTTGCATCAACAAAAAATGGCCGTTCACACTGCCGCCCACCATTCGAGCGGGCAAGTCCTGCCGTTCCGTGAATCGCTGCTGGCGATGATCGGGATCTCGTTCGTCACCATGCTCGTCGCGCTCGACCAGACCGTCGTCGGCACGGCGTTGCCGACCATCGTCGCCGAGCTTCGCGGATTCGACCTGTATGCGTGGGTCGCGACCTCGTACCTGCTCAGTTCCGTGATCACGGTGCCGATCTTCGGCCGCCTCGGCGACTATTACGGCCGCAAGCCGTTCGTCATCGCGTCGATCGTCGTGTTCACCGCCGCATCCGTGCTGTGCGGGATGGCCAACGACATGCTGACCCTCGTGCTCGCGCGCGGGCTGCAGGGGATCGGCGGCGGGATGCTGGTCGGCACCGCATTCGCGTGCATTCCCGACCTGTTCCCCGATTCCGTCGTGCGGCTGCGCTGGCAGGTGCTGATGAGCTCCGCGTTCGGCATCGCGAACGCGGTCGGCCCGTCGCTCGGCGGCTTCCTGACCCAGTCGTTCGGCTGGCGCTCGGTGTTCTACGTGAATCTGCCGGTCGGCCTGCTGTCGCTGTTCTTCGTGTGGCGCTACCTGCCGCACCTGCGCCACGTCGAGCACGACCGCAAGATGCGGCTCGACTGGCCGGGCGCGCTGCTGATCGCGCTGTCGCTCGGCGCGCTGCAGCTGTTCGTCGAATGGCTGCCGAAGTACGGCGTCGCGAGCTGGGCGTCGCTGCTGCTCGTCGTCGCGGTCGCGGCCGGCGTCGGCCTGTGGCACTGGGAGAAGCGTTGCGCGCAGCCGATTCTGCCGTTCGACATGTTCGGCAACCGCGCGCTGTCGGCGCTGTTCGTGCTCGCGATCCTCGCCGGTTTCTCGATGTTCTCGCTGCTGTTCTACGCGCCGCTGCTGTTCCAGGGCGGCTTCGGGATGTCGCCGAAGGAAGCCGGGCTCGTGATCACGCCGCTCGTCGTGTTCATCACGATCGGCAGCATCATGAACGGCCGCGTCGTCACGCGCATCCGCAATCCGAACGCGATGCTGCACGTCGGCTTCGTGCTGTTCGCGATCGCGTGCGCGGGCATCGTCGTGTCGACCCACACGACGCCGGCCTGGATGCTGATGGCGCTGATGGTCGCGGGCGGCATCGGGCTCGGCTTCGTGCTGCCGAACCTCACCGTGTTCGCGCAGCAGGCCGCCGGCCGCGAGCATCTCGGCATCGCGACGGCGCTGCTGCAGTCGCTGCGGATGGTCGGCGGGATGCTCGGTACGGCGCTGACGGGCACGCTCGTCAACCAGATGTACTCGGGCGGCGTGCGCAACGCGCTGACGGCCGATCACGCGATGCAGTGGCATGCGCAGCTCGCCGATCCGCAGATCCTGATCGATCGCGCGGCGCAGGGCGGTCTCGTCGCGGAGCTGACGCGTGCCGGGCATAATGGCGCGCTGCTGCTGGAAGCGGCCCGCGAATCGCTCGTCGGCGCGATCCACCTGGGCGTCGCGATGGCGGCGCTCATCGCCGTGGTGTCGGTGTGGCAGTGTCGTCGCGTGCCGCCGATCGCGCTGCGGCGCAAGATCGAGCCGCACGTCGCGGCCGACTGACCGCTCGGGCGATTCAACGATTCAACGATTTACCGGAAACGAACTCAGCGCATGGAAGAACAGGACCGCGTCGCGATCTTGCAGCAATTCGGACGCACGTATCGCGCGTTCATGACCGCGTTCGAAGCGCATGTCGGGCAGCCGATGCCGCGCTGGCGCATCATGGTCGCGCTGCACACGATGGGCGGGCATTCGTCGCAGAAGAAGCTCGTCGAAGTGCTGCGCATCGATCCGGGCGCGCTCACGCGCCAGTTGAAGTCGCTCGACGCGCTCGGCTGGATCCAGCGCGAATCCGATGCACGCGACAACCGCGTGACCAACGTGACGCTGACGGACGAAGGCCGCGCGGCATTCGACGCGTGCCTGCCGCGCCGCAAGGCGTTCATCGAACAGACGATGGCGCAGTTGCCGGACGACGTGCTGAATGCGCTGTCGGGTGCGCTCGCGATGTTGGAAACGCGGATCGCGGACGTCGGTTCGGCGCCGGTCGCGCGCTGAAGCGGGGAGCGGGGCGGCACGTGTGTGCCACCGGCCGCCTTGTCTCACTCCGTCACGATTCGATTCAGGCTTACAACTCGATGCGCGTGCCCAGCAGCGCGAGGAACTGCGCGAGCCAGGCCGGATGCGCGGGCCACGCGGGCGCGGTGACGAACGGCGCGTCGGTCACGGCCGCGTCGACCGGGATATCGGCATATTCGCCGCCCGCGAGCTTCACTTCGGGGGCGCAGGCCGGGTAGGCCGAAATGCGCTTGCCGCGGATCACATCGGCGGCCGCGAGCAGCTGCGCCGCATGGCAGATCGCGGCGATCGGCTTGCCGGCTTCGGCGAACTCGCGCACGAGCGAGATCACCTTCGGATCGAGTCGCAGGTATTCGGGGGCACGGCCGCCCGCGATCGCGAGCGCGTCGTAGCGCGCGGCGTCGACGTCGTCGAACGCGGCATTCAGCGTGAACTGGTGGCCGGGCTTCTCGGTGTAGGTCTGGTCGCCTTCGAAATCGTGGATGGCGGTCTTGATCTTGTCGCCCGCGCGCTTGCCCGGGCAGACTGCATCGACGTGATGGCCGACGGCCTGCAGCGCCTGGAACGGCACCATCGTTTCGTAGTCTTCGGCGAAATCGCCGGTCAGGAACAGGATCTTCTTCGCGGCCATGGCTTTCTCCAGTGAAGCAGCGTTGAAGGCCCGCTCGCGCCGTACGCAACGGCCGCGAGGGGCCCCGAGGACGAAAGCGCAGTGTACTCCGGCAGATTGAAGCGCGCGTGACGGCCGCCCCGCGCGAGCGGCGGGGCGGGGCGCGCGGGGTGCGTCAGAAGAACGTTTCGACGACTTCCTTCACGCGGAACTGCGGATCGAGCACGAGCACCTGGCGCCACTTGTCGAACGTCAGGCACGGGTGCGAGATGTCGAACGCGACCATGTCGCCGACCTTCACGTCCGCACCCGGCGGGATCTGCAGGTACGCGTGCTGATCCATCATCCCGGTCACGGCCCAGCCTTCGGTCGCGGCGACGTCGCGCGGCGCGGTGTCGCGGCCCGGGCGGAAGTGGCGCGCCGGCTCGGGCAGGCCCGCGTCGAATGCCGCGTCGCGCTTGCCGAGCGCGACGATCGCACGATCGGCTTCCGGCACCGACTGCACGTAGGCCCACAGCTGCAGTGCCGGCAGCAGCCCTTCGCCCATCGATCGCGCGATCGGGTTGCGCGCGAACACGTCGGTCTGCGCCTTCTTGTAGATGCCGACGTCGTGCGTCAGGTAGCAGCCCGGACGCAGCACGACTTCCGCGAAGCCGGCGTCGGATGCCTTCCTGAATTCTTCCGCGACCACGTCGTACCACGCCGAACCGGCGCCGGACAGGATCGCCGGCGTGCGCGCGAAGCGGCCCGCTTCTGCGAGTTCGCGCGTGAGCGCGACGGCTTCCTGCAGGAACGTGCGGATCTCGCCTTCCTCTTTCAGCACGCCTTCATAGAGTTCGATGCCGGCCAGCTTCAGCGTGTCGGGGTAGCGCGCGAGCGCGGCCAGCACGGCCTCGCGCTGCGCGGCGTCGCGTACGCCCGCACGGCCGCCCGGCACGCCGAGCTCGATCAGCACGTTCAGCGATCTCTTCGCGGCGCCGAAGAAGCGGCCGAGCTGGTCGACGCTTTCCGCCGAATCGACGAGACAGAAGAATTCGAAATCGGGATCCGACAGCAGTCCGGCGATGATGGTCATGTTCTGGCGGCCGACCAGCTGGTTCGCGAGCAGCACGCGCCGCACGCCGCCGTGATACGCGGCCTGCGTCTGGTGCGCGGTCGCGAGCGTGATGCCCCACGCGCCGGCGTCGAGCTGGCGGCGGAACAGTTGCGGCGCCATCGTCGTCTTGCCGTGCGGCGCGAACTTGACGCCGTATTTCTGGACGAATGCCTGCATCCAGTTCAGGTTGTGCTCGACGCGGTCTTCGTAAAGCACGGCGGCCGGCAGGCTGACGTCTTCCGCGAGCAGGTTCCATTCGAGCCGGCCTGCGTCGCCGAGCGGCACGCTCGCGCTCGGCAGATTGCCCAGACCCTTGCCGAACGGGTCGATCGTCGCTTCCTGATAGTTTGTAACTTTCATGTCATCCCGCTCCATCATCACTATGCATTGCACTGAAGTTGACACGCAGATGGTACAGAAAGTAGCATCGGCGCGGTGATGTTATTTAGTAACATCAAGCTCCGCACCCTTATCCGCAGATGAATACGCCCGCCTCCCCGTCCGCTCCGCTCGCGGCCGAGCCTCATCCGGCCCAGGCCGCCCCGCCGGTCCTCGACATCGTCGCGCGGATCGCAGAATGCGCGCCCGAGCTGCGCGAAGCCGAGCGCAAGGTCGCCGCGTTCATCCTGGCCGATCTCGCGCGCGCCGCGCATGCGAGCATCGGCGCGCTGGCGCGCGACGCGGAGGTCAGCGTCGCGACGGTCACGCGCTTCGCGAAGGCCGTCGGCTGCCGCGACGTACGCGAACTGAAGGTGCTCGTCGCGCAGGCGGCGGCCGTCGGCCAGCGCTTCCTGGTACCGTCCGACGACGCGCCGGCCGACGACGCGAGTCCCGCATCGATGGTCTACGACGAGATCCGCGTGGCGCTCGCGCACAACCACCAGCTGCTGCGCAACACGTCGTTCGACGCAGCGGCCGACCTGCTCGCCGGCGCGAAGATGACCTACGTGTACGGGCAGGGCGGCGGCTCGACCGCGCTCGCCGACGAGCTGCGGTTCCGGCTCGTGCGCTTCGGCCGGCCGGTCGCGAGCTACCAGGACAGCGTGCTGCAGCGGATGGTGGCCGCGACGCTGTCGCGCGACAGCGTCGTCGTCGCGCTGTCGGTGAGCGGGCGCGTGCCCGAGCTGCTCGAGAGCTGCCGGCTCGCGAAGCGCTACGGCGCGAAGCTGATCGCGATCACCGCACCGGCGTCGCCGCTCGCGAAGCTCGCCGACCACCTGATCCCGGTCGTCGCATTCGAAACCGATTTCATTTACAAGCCTTCGACATCGCGTTACGCGATGATGATGGCGATCGACGTGCTCGTCACCGGAGTCGCATTGCGGCTCGGCGATGCGGGCCGAGAATCGCTGCGCCGCATCAAGCACGCGCTCGATGCGCACCGCGGCGGCGGAGACCGTCAACCGGTAGGAGACTGACCATGCATTCGCATCCCGAAGCCGCCGATACGCTGATCGTCGGCGCGCAGCTGTACGACGGCACCGGCGCACCGCCCGTCACGCGCGACGTCGCGATCCGCAACGGCCTGATCGCGGCGATCGGCAACCTGTCGAACTGGCTGGCCGAGAACGTCGTCGATGCGAACGGCCGCGCGCTTGCGCCGGGCTTCGTCGACGTGCACACGCACGACGACACGCACGTGATCCGCGCGCCGGAGATGATCCCGAAGATCTCGCAGGGCGTGACGACCGTGATCGTCGGCAACTGCGGGATCAGCGCGTCGCCGGTGACGCTCGCGGGCGACCCGCCCGACCCGATGAACTTGTTGGGCGAGCGCGGCGCGTTCCAGTATCCGACCTTCGCCGACTACGTCGCGGCCGTGAACCGTGCGCGCCCGGCCGTGAACGTCGCGGCGCTCGTCGGCCATACGGCACTGCGCAACAACCAGATGGACCGCCTCGACCGCGCGGCGACCGACGGCGAAATCGCCGGGATGCGCGCGCAGCTCGAGGAGGCGCTCGCGAACGGTGCGCTCGGCCTGTCGTCGGGCCTCGCATACGGCTCCGCGTTCGCGGCGCCGGCCGAGGAAGTGATGGCGCTCGCCGAACCGCTCGCAAAGGCCGGCGCGCTGTATACGACGCACATGCGCACCGAATTCGACGCGATCCTCGATGCGATGGACGAGGCGTATCGCGTGGGCCGCCATGCGCAGGTGCCGGTCGTGATCTCGCACCTGAAATGCGCGGGCCCGTCGAACTGGGGGCGCAGCACCGAAGTGCTCGCGTCGCTCGAAGGCGCGCGCCGCTACCAGCCGGTCGGCTGCGACTGCTATCCGTACAGCCGCAGCTCGTCGACGCTCGACCTGAAGCAGGTGACCGGCGACATCGACATCACGATCACGTGGTCGGAGCCGCATCCGGAAGTCGCGGGCAAGCTGCTGAAGGCGATCGCGGCCGACTGGGGCGTGACCGAGCAGGAAGCCGCGCAGCGCATCCGTCCGGCCGGCGCCGTGTACCACAACATGTCCGAGGACGACGTGCGCCGGATTCTGTCGCACCCCGCGACGATGGTCGGCTCCGACGGGCTGCCGAACGATCCGCTGCCGCATCCGCGGCTGTGGGGCGCGTTCCCGCGCGTGCTCGGCCATTACGTGCGCGACACGAACCTGCTGCCGCTCGAGGAGGCGATCCGCAAGATGACGTCGCTGTCCGCGCGCCGCTACGGGATCGCGAAGCGCGGCGAGGTGCATGTCGGCTACCACGCCGATCTCGTGCTGTTCGATCCGGCGAGCGTGATCGACGCCGCGACGTTCGAGAAGCCGCAACAGCCTGCACACGGGATCGACGCGGTGTGGGTGAACGGCGTGCTGACGTATGAAAACGGCCAGCCGACCGGCGAACGGGCCGGCGGGTTCGTTGCGCGCGGAGAGCGTGTGGCGGCGAGTGCCGACGCCGCGTTCTGACCGTGGCCGTTGTTCCGATCTTCCGCGTGCGCCGCAGCCGGCGCGCGCATCCGTAACCGAAATGTGAGGAGTGAAACGATGAAGCGATATGGCGTAGGCGAAGCGAAGGGTACCGGCGGCCAGGTGATGCCGTTCGCGCGTGCGGTCGAGGCCGACGGCTGGCTGTACGTGTCGGGCCAGACGCCGATGGTGAACGGCGAGGTCGTCGAGGGCGGGATCGTCACGCAGTCGAAGCAGACGATCGAGAACGTGATCGCGATCCTGAAGGAAGCCGGTTACGGCCTGGAGCACGTCGTTCGGTGCGGCGTGTGGCTCGACGACGCGCGCGATTTCGCGTCGTTCAACAAGGTGTTCGTGTCGTACTTCGGCGAAAACCCGCCGGCACGCGCGTGCGTGCAGTCGAGCATGGTCATCGACTGCAAGGTCGAGGTCGACTGTATCGCCTACAAGGCGCCGGTGAAGTAACGCGGCGAGGGCGGAAGCTGTACAACAAGGCCGGTGCATTGACGTGCACCGGCCTTGTTGCATTTGAGGCAATCGATGCGAGGGCGAGGGCGTTCAAATACAACTCGGTTGAAGCAGGTATGAGCGCCACCGGAACTTTGCATTGTGTGACGAAGTTTTCCGACGGGCCTCAACGTGATACGCCTGTCTGAGCGGGCTGCGACGGCAAGCCGCGGATGCATGGTGCGATTCGCTCGGTACAACGGTCTTTTCTAGCCACGCGGCAAGGTACTTTGATGGAAAACGTGCGTTGGGATGAGATCGAGGTCTTCGTCAGGGCAGAGGTAGGGCTTGGCAAATCGACACCGTTGTTCGCCGCCACGAGGCTTTGGGAGGATCTTGGCCAGACCGGCGACGAGGCAGACGATTTCATGGGCCGCTTTTTCGAGCGTTTTTCCGTCGAAACCGGCGACTTCGATTTTCACCGGTATTTCCTGATGGAGGGTGAGGGAGGCCTTTATTCGTTGCTACGCCGATGGGTGCTCCGAAAACCGCACGTTCTCGAACGGGAACCGATCACGCTGGCGATGCTGTACCGCGCGGCGGTTGAACGGAAATGGGATGCCGAGCACCTGGCTAAGTTGGCGTGAGAGCCGAGACGAGGGCGTGGGGACTTCCGCTATCCGACAGTATCGCGGAAGAACCGGACGGAGGCGGCGAGGGTGCAATGGTGAGTCGGATCGCAATTTTGATGTTGGCGCTCGCGCTCAGCCACAGTGCGGTCGCGGGCACGCTGTCCAATAAGTTATCGCCTGGCGGTGCGGTACCCATTGTCGTCCCGGAGTCAGTCGAAATCGTCAGGAACGGCGCATGGTCGGCTGACATCAACGGGGACGAAACGGCGGATATGTGTCGCACGTTCGTTTTTCGGCGTGCGGATGTCAGCGCATTTTTCAAGCGTGCGAGCCGCGTAACGGAACGGGCATACAGCCATGACTTGGGCGCGGCGCGTTGCTATGCCGAAGGCGACGCGCGTCTGGCGGGCGGTGGCGTGGCGAAATGGAGGATAGACCAGGCAAGGCGAGGCATCATTACCATGCCGGATGGTCGGGCAATCTACTTGTACTGCCCGAAGTGCCGGGCCGACGTGTTCGCGCCGAATTAGAGAAACGCGCCGTCGCAAGCAGGCAATGTTGGCGGACCGCAAAATGCCCGCCAACACACGCATTTACTGCCGCGCCGTCCGCGCGTTATCCGGCATCGGCTGGTTGTAGTTGGTGCGGAACGGGTTGATGTCGAGCCCGCCGCGGCGTGTATAGCGCGCATACACCGCGAGCTTCACCGGTTTGCACGCATGCAGGATGTCGAGGAAGATCCGCTCGACGCACTGCTCGTGAAAGCCCGTGTGATTGCGGAACGAGATGATGTAGCGCAGCAGGCCCGCGTGGTCGATCTGCGGCCCGACGTAGTGGATCTGCACGCTGCCCCAGTCGGGCTGGCCCGTGACCGGGCAGTTCGAGCGCAGCAGGTCCGACACGAGCGTTTCCTCGACCGGTGCTTCGTTCTCGCCGTCGGCGGCCGACAGCAGCGACGGATCGGGTTCGTAGATGTCGGTGTCGAGGTCGAGGCGGTCGAGCGACAGCCCGTCGAGCTCGTCCATCTCGAGCTTGCCGAAATCGTGCGCCGACACGAGCTGCACCGACACGCTCGAGCCGCACGCGGCCGACACGTCGCGCTTCAGCACGTCGCGCACCGCGTCGATCGAGTCGAACTTCGACTGCGCGAACGAGCCGAGATACAGCTTGAACGACTTCGATTCGACGATGTTCGGCGATTCGGCCGGCACGTAGAACGTCGCGACCGCGACCTGCGGCTTGCCGCGCGCATTGAGCCACGACAGTTCGTATGCGTTCCAGATGTCGGTGCCGAAGAACGGCAGCGCCGACGTGATGCCGAGCTGCTCGCGCGCGCCGGCGCGCGGAATCGGGAACAGCAGCGACGCGTCGTACTGCGCCGCGTAGACGGTGGCCTTGCCGAGCGGGGATTGTTCGGGATTCATCGTGTGACGCCTTTACGACAGGAAGAGGCGGTAAGCCGGGTTGGCGCTCTCTTCGACATACGGATAGCCGAGTGCCGCGAGGAAGCGTTCGAATTCGGCGCGATCGGCCTGCGGCACCTGCAGCCCAACGAGGATCGAGCTGTAGTCCGCGCCCTGGTTGCGGTAGTGGAACAGGCTGATGTTCCAGTCCGGCGCCATCGACGACAGGAACTTCATCAGCGCGCCCGGCCGTTCGGGGAATTCGAAGCGGAACAGGCGTTCGTCGAGCGCGAGCGGCGAGCGGCCGCCGACCATGTAGCGGATGTGTTCCTTCGACAGCTCGTCGTGCGTCAGGTCGACGCTTTTGAAGCCGTGCGACTCGAAGTTCGCGGCGATCTCCGCCGATTCGCCGCGACGCTTGATCTGCACGCCGACGAAGATGTGCGCGGACTGCGCATCGGCGATCCGGTAGTTGAACTCGGTGACGTTGCGATCGCCGACGAGCGAGCAGAAGCGCTTGAAGCTGCCGCGTTCCTCGGGGATCGTGACCGCGAACACGGCTTCGCGCGCCTCGCCGACCTCCGCGCGCTCGGCCACGAAGCGCATCCGGTCGAAGTTCATGTTCGCGCCGGACGTGACCGCGACGAGCGTCTGGTTTTCGATGCCTTCGCGTTCCGCATACAGCTTCGCACCGGCGACCGCGAGCGCGCCGGACGGCTCGAGCACGCTGCGCGTGTCCTGGAATACGTCCTTGATCGCCGCGCACAGCGCGTCGGTGTTGACCGTCACGACGCCGTCGAGGAATTCGCGGCACAGCCGGAAGGTCTCCTCGCCGACGAGCTTCACGGCCGTGCCGTCCGCGAACAGGCCGACTTCGCTCAGTTCGATGCGTTCGCCGGCGTCCAGCGACTGCGCCATCGCGCACGAATCCTCGGCCTGCACGCCAATGACCTTGATCTCCGGGCGCACGGCCTTCACGTACGCGGCGACGCCGGACGCGAGCCCGCCGCCGCCGATCGGCACGAAGATCGCGTGGATCGGGCCCTGGTGCTGGCGCAGGATTTCCATTGCGATCGTGCCCTGGCCGGCGATCACGTACGGATCGTCGAACGGGTGGACGAACGTCAGGTCGCGCTCCTGCTGCACCTTGACCGCGTGCGCATACGCGTCGCTGTACGATTCGCCCGCCTGGATCACCTCGACGCTCGGGCCGCCGTGCGCACGCACCGCATCGACCTTCACCTGCGGCGTCGTGACCGGCACGACGATCACGGCCTTCACGCCCATCCGGGCCGCCGAGAACGCGACACCCTGCGCGTGATTGCCGGCCGATGCCGTGATCACGCCGCGCGCGAGCGCATCCGTCGGAATGTGCGCCATCTTGTTGTACGCGCCGCGCAGCTTGAACGAGAACACCGGCTGGTTGTCCTCGCGCTTCAGGTAAACGGCATTGCGCAGCCGGGCCGACAGGTTGCGGGCGGGTTCGAGTTCCGTCTCGATCGCGACGTCGTAGACGCGCGCGGTGAGGATTTTTTTCAGGTAATCGTGGGATGCCATGGGCGCTCGCGTGCAGTGCGGAAGCAGACGGTAAAGGAGCAATGATAGCGCCAAGGGTCTGCCCGCATGCAAGCGGCATGCCGGGCGAACGCGCGCGAAGGCGCATGGATCGGGCGTTCGCGGCGCGGGACGCTCCATTTTTTACCGGCTTAACCGTATGGTTACCGACCGGACGGGCGGCGAATGATCGCACGAAACCGTGCCGAACCCCGCCCGGCGCGGCTGGCGGCGATAGCCCCACGACCTGTCCGGCGTGTCACGGGCGGCGCGATCATGGGTTAGAATTCCGTTTTGAATCAAGGATTCGGAAGATGCAGAGGCACCCTCGGATCGCACCGTTGAAGCCGACGCCGCGCGCAGCCAGCCCCGCGGCCGAACGGCATGCGCGCCGCGCGCGATCGTGCTGATCGTTCCGAGTGCCGCCAGGCCCTGTCGCCGGCCAGGAGGGGCGAGTCGCCCGCTCCGGCCCCATGAAGGACAGTCGCGCGCCTGGTAACAGAACAGATTTCCCCAAGATTGCGCCCACGCGCTTGCCGACGCCCGTGCACGGTGTATCGGCCCTCCGAGTCGTCCGAACATGAACGCACCACAAGTTTTCGATCCGCATGGCGCGGCCGCCGCCGTCGCCGCCGACCCCGCGCCCCGCTTGCGCGAGATTCCCTATAACTACACGTCCTTCTCGGATCGCGAGATCGTGATCCGCCTGCTCGGCGAAGAGGCGTGGTCGGTGCTCGACGAACTGCGTGCCGAACGCCGCACCGGCCGCTCGGCACGGATGCTGTACGAAGTGCTCGGCGACATCTGGGTCGTTCGCCGCAACCCGTACCTGCAGGACGACCTGCTCGACAACCCGAAGCGCCGCGCGCTGCTGATCGAGGCGCTGAACCACCGCCTGACCGAGATCGGCAAGCGCCGCAGCGCGGATCTCACCGAGCACCGCGACGATGCGGGCCGCGAGCGCGCGTCGCGCGTCGAGATGCTCGAAACCGCCGCGCAGCGCGCGGTCGACGAGTTCGCCGACGAATTCGAGAAGATGGCCGACTTGCGCCGCCGCGCGACCAAGGCGCTCGGCCGCTGCACGGAGAAGGACAACATCCGCTTCGACGGGCTGTCGCGCGTGTCGCACGTGACCGACGCGACCGACTGGCGCGTCGAATACCCGTTCGTCGTGCTGACGCCCGACACCGAAGCCGAGATCGCGGCGCTGATCAAGGCGTGCTTCGAACTCGGCCTGACCGTGATCCCGCGCGGCGGCGGCACCGGCTATACGGGCGGCGCGGTGCCGCTCACGCCGTTCTCCGCCGTCATCAACACCGAAAAGCTCGAACAGCTCGGCGCGGTCGAGCTGACCGAGCTGCCCGGGGTCGCGCACAAGGTGCCGACGATCTTCTCCGGCGCGGGCGTCGTCACGCGTCGCGTGACGGAAGCGGCCGAAGCGGCCGGCTACGTGTTCGCGGTCGATCCGACGTCGCTCGACGCGTCGTGCATCGGCGGCAACGTCGCGATGAACGCGGGCGGCAAGAAGGCCGTGCTGTGGGGCACCGCGCTCGACAACCTGGCCTGGTGGCGGATGGTCGACCCGGACGGCAACTGGCTCGAAGTCACGCGCCACGAGCACAACCAGGGCAAGATCCACGACATCGCGGTCGCGCGCTTCGAGCTGAAGTGGTTCGACGGCGCGTATGCGCCGGGCGAGAAGCTGCTCAAGACCGAGATGCTCGAGATCGAAGGCCGCCGGTTCCGCAAGGAAGGGCTCGGCAAGGACGTAACCGACAAGTTCCTCGCCGGCCTGCCGGGCGTGCAGAAGGAAGGCTGCGACGGGCTCATCACGTCCGCGCGCTGGGTGCTGCACAAGATGCCCGCGCACACGCGCACCGTCTGCCTCGAATTCTTCGGCCAGGCGCGCGAGGCGATCCCGAGCATCGTCGAGATCAAGGACTACCTGTTCGAAACGTCGAAGCAGGGCGGCGCGATCCTCGCGGGTCTCGAGCACCTCGACGAGCGCTACCTGCGCGCGGTCGGCTACGCGACCAAGAGCAAGCGCAACGCGTTCCCGAAGATGGTGCTGATCGGCGACATCGTCGGCGACGACGCCGACGCGGTGGCACACGCGACCTCCGAAGTGATCCGGATGGCGAACGGCAAGAGCGGCGAAGGCTTCGTCGCGATCAGCGCGGAGGCGCGCAAGCGCTTCTGGCTCGACCGCAGCCGCACGGCCGCGATCGCGAAGCACACGAACGCGTTCAAGATCAACGAAGACGTCGTGATCCCGCTGAACCGGATGGGCGAGTACACCGACGGCATCGAGCGGATCAACATCGAGCTGTCGCTGAAGAACAAGCTGCAGCTCGTCGACGCGCTCGAGGCGTTCTTCCGCGCCGGCAACCTGCCGCTCGGCAAGACCGACGACGCGAACGAGATCCCGAGCGCGGAGCTGCTGGAAGACCGCGTGCAGCAGGCGCTGGAGTTGCTCAAGCGCGTGCGCGCACGCTGGGAATTCGTGCGCGACCGGCTCGACCAGCCGCTGCGCGAGGCGCAGCATTACCTGGTGCAGCTCGGCTACGAGGCGCTCGCCGAGAAGTTCGCGGATCGCGCGGACGAGCAGCCGGGCGCGACCGTGTTCCACGTCACGCAGGACCGCACGGTCCGCATCTCGTGGAAGCAGGAGATCCGTGCGGAGCTGCGCGCGATCTTCAACGGCGGCGCGTTCAAGCAGATCCTCGACGAGGCGCAGGCGATCCACAAGCGCGTGCTGCGCGGCCGCGTGTTCGTCGCGCTGCACATGCACGCGGGCGACGGCAACGTCCACACGAACATCCCGGTCAACTCCGACAACTACGAGATGCTGCAGGACGCGCACGCGTCGGTCGCACGCATCATGACGCTCGCGCGTTCGCTCGACGGCGTGATTTCCGGCGAACACGGGATCGGCATCACGAAGCTCGAGTTCCTGACCGAGGACGAGATCGCCGAATTCCGCGCGTACAAGCAGCGCGTCGACCCGAACGGCCGCTTCAACAAGGGCAAGCTGCTCGACGGCGCCGATCTGCGCAATGCCTATACGCCCAGCTTCGGGCTGATGGGCTACGAATCGCTGATCATGCAGCAGTCCGACATCGGCGCGATCGCCGATTCGGTGAAGGACTGCCTGCGCTGCGGCAAGTGCAAGCCGGTGTGCGCGACGCACGTGCCGCGCGCGAACCTGCTGTACAGCCCGCGCAACAAGATCCTCGCGACGTCGCTGCTGGTCGAGGCGTTCCTGTACGAGGAGCAGACGCGCCGCGGCGTGTCGATCAAGCACTGGGACGAGTTCAACGACGTGGCCGACCACTGCACGGTGTGCCACAAGTGCGCGACGCCGTGCCCGGTGAAGATCGACTTCGGCGACGTCACGATGAACATGCGCAACCTGTTGCGCAAGATGGGCAAGAAGAAGTTCAACGCCGGCAATGCGGCGGGCATGTTCTTCCTGAACGCGACCAACCCGCAGACGATCAACGCCGCGCGCACGGTGATGATGGGCGTCGGCTACAAGGTGCAGCGCTTCGCGAACGACATGCTGAAGAAGGTCGTGACGAAGCAGACGCAGCACCCGCCCGCGACGACCGGCAAGCCGCCCGTCGTCGAGCAGGTGATCCACTTCGTCAACAAGAAGATGCCGGGCAACCTGCCGAAGAAGACGGCGCGCGCGCTGCTCGACATCGAGGACAACAAGATCGTGCCGATCATCCGCAACCCGAAGTCGACGACTGTCGATTCGGAAGCGGTGTTCTACTTCCCGGGCTGCGGCTCCGAGCGCCTGTTCTCGCAGGTCGGCCTCGCGACGCAGGCGATGCTGTGGGAAGCGGGCGTGCAGACGGTGCTGCCGCCGGGCTACCTGTGCTGCGGCTATCCGCAGCGCGGCTCGGGCCAGTACGACAAGGCCGAGAAGATCGTCACCGACAACCGCGTGCTGTTCCACCGCGTGGCGAACACGCTGAACTACCTCGACATCAAGACGGTCGTGGTGTCGTGCGGCACCTGCTACGACCAGCTCGCGGGCTACGAATTCGACAAGATCTTCCCGGGCTGCCGGATCATCGACATCCACGAGTTCCTGCTCGAGAAGGGCATGAAGCTCGACGGCGTGTCGGGCACGCGCTACATGTATCACGACCCGTGCCACACGCCGATCAAGACGATCGACCCGGTGAAGCTCGTCAACGAGCTGATGGGCTCGGAAAAGGACGGCTACAAGATCGAGAAGAACGAGCGCTGCTGCGGCGAATCGGGCACGCTCGCGGTCACGCGCCCGGACATCTCGACGCAGGTCCGCTTCCGCAAGGAAGAGGAGATCCGCAAGGGCGCCGCGAAGCTGCGCGCGATTCCCGTGGTGGCGGGCGACGCGCCGGCGCCGGCCGCCGCCGCGGCGAACGGCCCGGACGTGAAGATCCTGACGAGCTGCCCGTCGTGCCTGCAGGGCCTGTCGCGCTACAGCGAGGACGCGAACCTCGAAGCCGACTACATCGTGGTCGAAATTGCGCGCCAGGTGCTCGGCGAGAACTGGATGGCCGATTATGTCGCACGCGCGAACAATGGCGGGATCGAGCGCGTGCTGGTCTAATGCGGGCATGACGACCGCCCGACCGGGCCAGGAATGAGCGGGCGCCGGCGCAGCCAGGCCGGCGCCCGTCCACATGGGAGCGACGATGGAATGCGTGTTTTGCCGTGAAGACGGCGGCGAGCTGCTCTGGCAGGACGATGCGCTGCGCGTCGTCCTCGCGACGGGCGAGCACGACTACCCGGGCTTCTGCCGGGTGATCTGGGGCGCGCACGTCGCCGAGTTCTCCGATCTCGGCGAACCCGAGCGGGCACACCTGATGCGCGTGGTCTACGCGGTCGAGCGGGCCGTGCGCCGCGTGATGCAGCCGAACAAGGTGAATCTCGCGAGCCTCGGCAACATGGTGCCGCACGTGCACTGGCACGTGATCCCGCGCTTTTCCAACGACGCCCACTTCCCGCAGCCCGTCTGGGCGCCGCGCCAGCGCAGCGTGTCCGAGGCGCTGTTGCGCACGCGCGCCGCGCAGGCCTCGCTGCTGCACAATGCGGTGCGCGAGGAAATTCAACGCATGACCGATTCGAGGCAAGCATGAGCGGTTTGACTTCCACGACGCCGATTCCGTCCGGCGTCGTCGTGCACGCGGTGTCGCGCGTGCTCGAATTGCAGTACCCGAACGGCGACAGCTACCGGATTCCGTTCGAGCTGATGCGCGTCTATTCGCCGTCGGCCGAGGTGCGCGGCCACGGCCCCGGCCAGGAAACGCTGCAGACCGGCAAGCGCGAAGTGACGATCACGGCGCTCGAGGGCGTCGGCAACTATGCGCTGCAGCCGACGTTCTCCGACGGCCATTCGACCGGCATCTACTCGTGGGATTTCCTGTACGAGCTGGCGACGCAGCAGGACGCGCTGTGGCGCGACTATTTCGACAAACTGAAGGCGGCGGGCGTCGAGCGCGACGCCCCGATGCAGGCGGCCTCCGCGTCGCACGGCCACTGCCACTGAAATCGACGGCGCCCGCTCGGCGCCGTCTTGCCATTTACTGAGGATCAACGCGATGAGCAAAACCCACTTCGGCTTCGAAAGCGTCGAGGAAAACGAAAAAGCGAAGAAAGTGGCGGGAGTGTTCCATTCGGTCGCGAGCAACTACGATCTGATGAACGACCTGATGTCGGCGGGCATGCACCGCGCGTGGAAGGCGTTCACGATCGCGCAGGCGAACGTGCGCCCCGGTTTCAAGGTGCTCGATATCGCGGCCGGCACCGGCGACCTGACGAAGTCGTTCAAGAAGGCGGCCGGCCCGACGGGCGAGGTCTGGCATACGGACATCAACGAATCGATGCTGCGCGTCGGCCGCGACCGGCTGCTCGACAAGGGGATCGTGACGCCGTCACTCTTGTGCGACGCCGAGAAAATCCCGTTCCCGGACAACTACTTCGATGTGGTCACGGTCGCGTTCGGCCTGCGCAACATGACGCACAAGGACGTCGCGCTGGCCGAGATGCGCCGCGTGACCAAACCCGGCGGCCGCGTGATGGTGCTGGAATTCTCGAAAGTCTGGGATCCGCTGAAAAAAGCGTACGATCTGTATTCTTTCAAAGTATTACCGTGGCTTGGCGACAAGTTCGCGAAAGATGCTGAAAGTTACAGGTATCTTGCTGAATCTATCCGGATGCACCCCGACCAGGACACGCTGAAGACGATGATGGAACAAGCGGGCCTCGATGCCGTCAAATATTACAATTTGTCAGGTGGCGTGGTAGCTTTACACATGGGCACCAAGTACTAAGGGGCTCTTTCCATGCATTTGCCTTACATCCGGAGAAGCTGATGTCCGAAACGCGTTCGTTGTTCAACCGTAGCAAGCCGTCGAAGCCGTGGGCTCGACGGGTCGGCACGCTGCTGATGGTCGGCCTGCTCACGGCCGGCACGTTCGCATCGCTCGACGCTGAAGCCAAGCGCATGGGCGGCGGGCGCAGCATCGGCCGGCAGAATTCCACCGTCACGCAGCGCCAGGCCACGCCGCCCGCGCAGCAGCCGATGCAGCAGGCCGCGCCGTCGCAGGCGCAGCGTGCGAACCCGGCCGCGCCCGCGCCGGCCGCGCAGCCCAACCGCTCGCGCTGGCTCGGGCCGATCGCCGGCCTCGCGGCCGGTCTCGGCATCGCGGCGCTGCTGTCGCACTTCGGCCTCGGCGGCGCGTTCGCGAGCATGATGGCGAACGTCATCGTGATCGCACTCCTCGCGATGGTCGGCATCTGGCTGGTCCGCAAGTTCATGAACCGCCGTCGCCCGCAGGAGCCGGCGTACTCGGTCGGTGGTTCGGCATCGTCGTCGGGCGGCTACTCGCAAAGCCCGTCGTTCCAGCAAGGCAATGCCGGCAGCAACTACGCCGGCAGCGGCAGCAGCTATGCGAACGAAGCGCAGGGCGTGTTCGGCGGCGGCGCGGCGGCAGCCGGCGCGGCAGCGGCTGCGGCGGCACCGCTCCAGGTGCCGGCCGGCTTCGACACCGAGGCGTTCCTGCGCAGCGCGAAGGTCTACTTCGTGCGCCTGCAGGCGGCGTGGGACCAGGGCAACCTGGCCGACATCCGCGAGTTCACGACGCCCGAAATGTTCGCCGAGATCAAGATCGACCTCGATTCGCGCGGCAACGAGGCGAACCAGACCGATGTCGTGCAGCTCGACGCGGAACTGGTCGCCATCGAGGATCGCGGCATCGAGCAGTCGGCGAGCGTGCGCTTCCATGGCCTGATCCGCGAATCGGCGAGCGCGTCGGCCGCACCGTTCGACGAGGTGTGGAACCTGTCGAAGTCGGGCAGCCAGGGCTGGTTGCTCGCGGGTATCCAGCAGATCAACACGCACTGAGCGTGACCGGCGGCCCGCGCCGCCGGCACCCGGGCGACGGCCGCCGCACTGCGACCGCTTGCCGCCCGGGTGTACGGTCAGGCACGGTCTGCCGACGATCCGACGTTACAATAGAAACCCGCGTGGGCGCCCGGCCTGCGCGGGTTTTTTCTTTCCCAGCCCGATGACCTTTGCCGCCAAGCCTTTTGCCGCTGCCGTCAATCACCTGCTCGCGCGCGAATCATGGGCGCGCGACCGCCTGATTCCCTATGCGGGCAAGACTGCCCGGATCGACGTGCCCCCCGTCACGCTCACGCTGCTGGTGCAGCCCGACGGCTATCTGTCGGCCGTCGACGCGCACGATGCGCAGCAGGTCGACGTGTCGATCGCGCTCGCGGGCGATACCGTCGCCGCGTTCCTGCAGGGCGGCCAGGCGGCCGTGATGAAGCATGTGAAGATCGAGGGCGACGCGGAGTTCGCGACGCAGATCGCGAAGCTGGCCGAGCATCTGCGCTGGGAACCTGAAGAAGATCTCGCGAAGCTGGTCGGCGACGCTGCGGCATACCGGATCGCGACGGTCGTGCGCGACGCCGGTGCCCGCGCGCGACGCACCGGCCGCAACGTGCTCGATTCCGTCGCCGAATACTGGCTCGACGAGAACCCGCAAGTCGTCCGGCGCGCGTCGCTCGGCGGCTTCGACGCCGAACTGGCGCGCGCACGCGATGCGCTCGCGCGGGTCGAAAAGCGGGTCGAGCGACTCGAACAAAAAATCGGCGCGCGCACGGGCCCAGGCCCGCGCGGCGCGCACTGAGGGCCGCAGGGCATGCGCATTTTCCGTTTCATCAAGATTGTCTACACCGTCATCCGCTTTGGTCTCGACGAAGTGATGCTGTCCCGGATCGACGACCGGCGCGTGAAGCTGCTGTTGCGGATCACGACGATCGGCCGCCGCTATTCCGATCCGCCCGCCGTGCGGCTGCGTCACGCGCTCGAAAGCCTCGGCCCGATATTCGTGAAGTTCGGCCAGGTGCTGTCGACGCGCCGCGACCTGCTGTCGGTCGATTTCGCAAACGAACTCGCGAAGCTGCAGGACCAGGTGCCGCCGTTCGATTCGGCCGTCGCGATCTCGATCATCGAGAAGTCGCTCGGGGCGCCGGTCGACGAGCTGTTCGACGAATTCGAGCGAGAGCCGATCGCGAGCGCGTCGATCGCACAGGTGCATTTCGCGAAGCTGAAGCAGGGCGTACACGCGGGCAAGGCCGTCGCGGTGAAGGTGCTGCGCCCGAACATGCTGTCCGTGATCGATTCGGATCTCGCGCTGATGCGCGACATCGCCATCTGGACGGAGCGCATGTGGGCCGACGGCCGCCGCCTGAAGCCGCGCGAGGTCGTCGCCGAGTTCGACAAGTACCTGCACGACGAGCTCGACCTGATGCGCGAGGCCGCGAACGGCAGCCAGCTGCGCCGCAACTTCGCGGGCCTCGACCTGCTGCTCGTGCCCGAGATGTTCTGGGATTTCTCGACGTCGCAGGTGCTCGTGATGGAGCGCATGACGGGCGTGCCGATCAGCCAGGTCGAGACGCTGCGCTCGGCCGGCGTCGACATCAAGAAGCTCGCGCGCGAGGGTGTCGAGATCTTCTTCACGCAGGTGTTCCGCGATGGTTTCTTCCATGCGGACATGCACCCCGGCAACATCCAGGTGAGCCTCGACCCCAGCACGTTCGGGCGCTATATCGCGCTCGATTTCGGGATCGTCGGCGCGCTGTCCGATTTCGACAAGAACTACCTCGCGCAGAACTTCCTCGCGTTCTTCAAGCGCGACTATCACCGCGTCGCGACGCTGCACCTCGAATCGGGCTGGGTGCCGCCCGAGACGCGCGTCGAGGAACTCGAAAGCGCGATTCGCGCGGTGTGCGAGCCATATTTCGACCGCGCGCTGAAGGACATCTCGCTCGGCCAGGTGCTGATGCGCCTGTTCTCGACGTCGCGCCGCTTCAACGTCGAGATCCAGCCGCAGCTCGTGCTGCTGCAGAAAACGATGCTGAACGTCGAGGGGCTTGGCCGTTCGCTCGACCCCGAACTCGACCTGTGGAAGACCGCGAAGCCGTACCTCGAGCGCTGGATGACCGAGCAGATCGGCCTGCGCGGCTGGTACGAGCGCTTCAAGGTCGAAGCGCCGCAATGGAGCAAGACGCTGCCGCAACTGCCGCGCCTGATCCATCACGCGATGGCCGCGCGCCATGACGCGCCGCGCGCCGCGAGCGAGGACCTGATGCGCCAGATTCTCGTCGAGCAGAAACGTACGAACCGGCTGATGCAGGCGCTGCTGATCTTCGGCCTGTCGGTCGGTGTCGGGGCGCTCGTGGCGCGCGTGCTGCTCGCGCTCGCGTACGGCGCCTGACCGAAGGAGCATGGCGATGTCCGATCCGAAGCACCCGGCCGCACCGACGGCCGCCGATTTCGCGACGCGCGACCCCGGCAACGCGTCGTTCTGGGACGAGCGCTTCGAGCGCGGCATGACGCCGTGGGAATTCGGCGGCGTGCCCGACGGCTTTCGCGGGTTCGCGCACCGGCTCGAGCCGTGCACGGTGCTGATTCCCGGCTGCGGCAGTGCGCAGGAGGCCGGGTGGCTCGCGCAGGCCGGCTGGCCCGTGCGCGCGATCGATTTCGCCGCGCAGGCGGTGGCTGCCGCGAAGGCGCAGCTCGGTGCGCATGCTGACGTCGTCGAGCAGGCCGATTTCTTTACGTACCGGCCGCCGTTCGACGTGCAGTGGGTGTACGAGCGCGCGTTCCTGTGCGCGCTGCCGCCGGCCATGCGCGCAGGCTACGCGGCACGGATGGCCGAACTGCTGCCCGCGGACGGATTGCTGGCCGGCTATTTCTTCGTGACGGCGAAACCGAAGGGGCCGCCGTTCGGAATCGAGCGTGCGGAACTCGATGCGCTGCTCGCGCCGCACTTCGAATTGATCGAGGATTTGCCCGTGACCGATTCGCTGGCCGTGTTCGAAGGACACGAGCGCTGGCTCACGTGGCGCCGCCGCTGAGGCCCGGGCATCGCGGCGATTGCCGGAGCGCGCCGGGGTTTCGGATATAATTCAAGGTTTTGCAAGCCGTTTCCAGTTTCTGCGGGAAAAAATATCATGCCGATCTACGCCTATCGATGCGAAGCGTGCGGTTTCGCGAAGGACGTGCTCCAGAAGATGAGCGACGCGCCGCTGTCGCAATGCCCTGAATGCGGGAAGGATGCTTTTCGCAAGCAGGTCACCGCCGCCGGTTTCCAGCTGAAGGGCTCGGGGTGGTATGTCACCGATTTCCGCGGCGGCTCGGGCGGCACCAGCGCACCGGCGACGGCGTCGGGCGACGCGGCGCCGGCCGCAGCGGCGGAAGCCGCGCCCGCTGCAGCCGCACCGGCGGCGGCAAGCCCTTCCGCCAGCACGACGACGAGCGCAGCGCCGGCACCGGCCGCCACGCCCGCCGCCAGCAGTTGACCGTCGCGGCCCGGCCGGGCCGCGACCAACCCGCGCTTCCAGCGCGGTTCATTGACGGCAGATGATGAAAAAGACGACCCTGAAAACGGTGTTCCTGACCGGCTTGCTGGTTCTCGTCCCGCTCGCGATCACGCTGTGGGTGCTCGGCCTCATCATCGGCACGATGGACCAGACGCTGCTCCTGCTGCCCGAATCGTGGCAGCCCGAGCGGATGCTCGGCTTCCATCTGCCGGGGATCGGCGCGGTGCTGACGCTCGCGTTCATCTTCGTCGTCGGGCTGGCCACGCAGAACTTCATCGGCCAGAAGCTCGTCACGTGGTGGAACGCGGTCGTGCGTCACATCCCGGTCGTCGGGCCGATCTACACGAGCGTCAAGCAGGTGTCGGACACGCTGCTGTCGAGCAGCGGCAACGCGTTCCGCAAGGCGCTGCTGATCGAATACCCGCGCCGCGGCTCGTATACGATCGCGTTTCTGACCGGCACGCCCGGCGGCGACGTGGTCAACCATCTGACGGAAGAGTACGTGAGCGTGTACGTGCCCACGACGCCGAACCCGACGTCGGGCTTCTTCCTGATGCTGCCAAAGAGCGAAGTCATCGAACTCGACATGTCGGTCGATGCCGCGCTCAAGTACATCGTCTCGATGGGCGTCGTGGCGCCTCCGGCGCCGGCTCCGGCGCCCGCCCGCCGCCCCGTCGAGCCGCCGCTGTAAGTAAAGAATCATCGCCCGGGCCGCGCGTTGCGGCACCCGTTGATCAAACCGAACGAAAGCAAACATCATGTCGATGCGTACTGAATACTGCGGTCTCGTGACCGAACACCTGCTGGGCCAAACCGTGTCGCTGTGCGGCTGGGTGCAGCGCCGCCGCGATCACGGCGGTGTGATCTTCATCGACCTGCGCGATCGTGAAGGCCTCGTGCAGGTGGTATGCGACCCGGATCGCGCGGAGATGTTCGCGACCGCCGAAGGCGTGCGCAACGAGTTCTGCGTGCAGATCAAGGGCCTCGTGCGCAACCGTCCGGAAGGCACGGTCAACGCCGGCCTGAAGAGCGGCAAGATCGAAGTGCTGTGCCACGAACTGAACGTGCTGAACGCGTCGGTCACGCCGCCGTTCCAGCTCGACGACGACAACCTGTCGGAAACGACGCGCCTCACGCACCGCGTGCTCGACCTGCGCCGCCCGCAGATGCAGCACAACCTGCGCCTGCGCTACCGCGTCGCGATCGAGGCACGCAAGTACCTCGACGAGCAGGGCTTCATCGACATCGAAACGCCGATGCTGACGAAGAGCACGCCGGAAGGCGCGCGCGACTACCTCGTGCCGTCGCGCGTGAACGCGGGCCAGTTCTTCGCGCTGCCGCAGTCGCCGCAGCTGTTCAAGCAGCTGCTGATGGTCGCGAACTTCGACCGTTACTACCAGATCACCAAGTGCTTCCGCGACGAGGACCTCCGCGCCGACCGCCAGCCGGAATTCACGCAGATCGACTGCGAAACGTCGTTCCTCGGCGAGCAGGAAATCCGTGACCTGTTCGAAGACATGATCCGTCACATCTTCAAGACGACGATCGACGTCGAGCTCGACGCCAAATTCCCGGTGATGCCGTACTCGGAAGCGATGGCGCGTTTCGGTTCGGACAAGCCGGACCTGCGCGTGCAGCTCGAATTCACCGAGCTGACCGACGCGATGAAGGACGTCGACTTCAAGGTGTTCAGCACGCCGGCCAACGCGAAGGACGGCCGTGTCGCGGCGCTGCGCGTGCCGAAGGGCAGCGAACTGTCGCGCGGCGACATCGACGGCTACACGGAATTCGTGCGCATCTACGGCGCGAAGGGCCTCGCCTGGATCAAGGTCAACGAGAAGGCGAAGGGCCGCGACGGCCTGCAAAGCCCGATCGTCAAGAACCTGCACGACGCGTCGATCGCGGCGATCCTCGAGCGCACCGGCGCTGAAGACGGCGACATCATCTTCTTCGCGGCCGACCGCGCGAAGGTCGTCAACGACAGCCTCGGCGCACTGCGCCTGAAGATCGGCCATTCGGAATTCGGCAAGGCGAACGGCCTCGTCCAGGCCGGCTGGAAGCCGCTGTGGGTCGTCGACTTCCCGATGTTCGAATACGACGACGAAGATGCGCGCTACGTGGCTGCGCACCACCCGTTCACGAGCCCGAAGGACGAGCACCTCGAGTACCTCGAGACCGACCCGGGCCGCTGCCTCGCGAAGGCCTACGACATGGTGCTGAACGGCTGGGAAATCGGCGGCGGCTCGGTGCGTATCCACCGCGAGGAAGTGCAGAGCAAGGTGTTCCGTGCGCTGAAGATCGGCGCGGAAGAAGCGCAGCTGAAGTTCGGCTTCCTGCTGGACGCGCTGCAGTACGGCGCGCCGCCGCACGGCGGTATCGCATTCGGTCTCGACCGCATCGTCACGATGATGGCCGGCGCCGATTCGATCCGCGACGTGATCGCGTTCCCGAAGACGCAGCGTGCGCAGGATCTGCTCACGCAAGCGCCGAGCCCGGTCGACGAGCGCCAGCTGCGCGAACTGCACATCCGTCTGCGTCAGCCGGAGCAGCCGAAGGCGTAACGCGTTCGGTACCCGGTCGTGTGTGCGGTCGCGCGCACACGACACCTACGAAAAAGGCGCAGCGATGCGCCTTTTTCATTTTTTGCGGTACAGTCGCAGCACTTGCCGCACGTTCGGGGCACATGCCCGACGCACGGCCCTGTGCCGCATGAAACAACGATGACGAAGCCGCCGAAAATCCCCGAATCCGTTCTTGTCGTGATCTACACGCCCGACCTCGATGTACTCGTGATCAAGCGTGCCGACCAGCCCGATTTCTGGCAATCGGTCACCGGCTCGAAAGACGCGCTCGACGAGCCGCTCGCCGTGACGGCCGCGCGCGAAGTGGCCGAGGAAACCGGCATCGCCGTCGGCACGCCCGACGTGCCGGCCAGCGCGCTCGTCGACTGGCGCCACCGGATCGAATACACGATCTATCCGCAATACCTGCATCGCTATGCACCGGGCGTCACGCGCAACGTCGAGCACTGGTTCGGCCTGTGCGTGCCGCGTCGCGTCGACGTGACACTGTCGCCGCGCGAGCACGTCGACCATGCGTGGCTGCCGTTCCGCGAGGCGGCCGCGCGCTGCTTCTCGCCGTCGAATGCGGAGGCGATCCTGCAACTGCCCGCGCGCGTGGCCCTGTCGCGCGCGCCGCACGGCTCGTCCGCATGACGGCGGAGGCCCGCAAGCGCTTCGCGCAATTGCGGCAGATGTTCCTGCAGGAACGCGGTTCCGCATCGCGGCTCGCGTTCACGGCCGGCAATACGGTGCGGCTGTGCGAAACCGGCGGCGAATTCTTCCGGGCGCTGATCGAGCGGATCGACGCCGCCCGCGAGCAGGTGATGCTCGAAACCTACATCTTCTGCGACGACGCGGCGGGGCGGCCGGTGTCGGACGCGCTGATCCGTGCGGCGCGGCGCGGCGTGCGCGTGCGCGTGATCACCGACGGCATCGGCACCGCGCGCCTGCCGCTGTTCGACACCTGGGCCGAGGCCGGCGTCGAGCATTGCATCTACAACCGCTTCCTGTTCGGCCGCTTCGGCTTCTCGCGCACGCACCGCAAGCTCGCGGTGATCGATCATGCGGCCGCGTTCTGCGGCGGCATCAACATCGTCGACGACTATGCGCAGAACGGCACGACGCTGCCGTTTCCGCGCTGGGATTTCGCGGTCGAGATGGCGGGGCCCGCGGTGTCCGACGTGCGCGCCGCGTTCGAACTGCAGTGGCACCGGATCCAGTTCGGCCACAAGCCGTACGCGCAGTACGCGGCCGGGCTGCACGGCGGCGAAGCGTTCCCCGACATGTTCCGGCGCTGGATGCGCAGCCACCGGTGGATCAAGGCCGGTGCGCTCAGGGTCGTGACGGAGCCGAGCGTCGCGTTCGTCGCGCGCGACAACGTCGTGAACCGCCGCGCGATCGAGAAGGCCTATCTCGCCGCGATCGGCCAGGCGCGCCAGCGGATCCTGCTTGCGAATCCGTACTTCATGCCGGGCCGCAAGCTGCGCCGTGCGCTGACGGGCGCGGCACGGCGCGGCGTCGACGTGCGGATCCTGATCGGCCGCAAGGAGTTCGCGGCGCTCGATACGGCCGTGCCGTTCCTCTATCACGCGCTGCTGCGCGCGGGCGTGCGCGTTGCCGAATACGACAAGACGATGCTGCACGGCAAGGTCGCGGTGATCGACGACAACTGGGCGACGGTCGGCTCGTCGAACCTGGACGCGCTGAGCCTGATGCTGAACAATGAAGCGAACGTCGTGCTGGTGCGCTACGATGCAGTCACGAACGAACTGCGCGACGCGATCGCGGCCGCGTTCGCCGATGGCCGGGAGATCGACCCCGCGCGCTTCGCCGCGCGCCCGCGCGTCGAGCGGCTGCTGAACTGGCTTGCGTACACCACGTATCGTCTCGTGATGAAGGCGCTGACGGTCGGCGGTTACGACTGACGCAGACTAAGCATTCGCTTCAAAATATCTGTCCGCACGTTCGTGCGGAAAAGCCGCTCCGGTCCCGCCGGAATCGCGCAAAATAGCGGCTCGGTTAGACACCGGTTTCTAATAATTTCCTTGTTTCGCGAGCGGCCGCACTCAATAATAGTACGGCCGTTCGATTTTATTCGAACCCCCGAACGGTTACAGAAATAGCTATGCGAAAAGGCGAACAGACGCGTGCCGCGATACTTGAAGCTGCTTTGGACCTCGCCAGCCGTGACGGGCTGGAGGGGCTGACGATCGGCCTGCTGGCCGAGCGCATGCAGATGAGCAAGAGCGGTGTGTTCGCGCACTTCGGATCGCGTGAAGACCTGCAGGTCGAGGTCGTCCGCGAGTATCACCATCGTTTCGAAAACGAGGTGTTCTTTCCGAGCCTGCGCGAACCGCGAGGCTTGCCGCGCCTTCGGGCGATGCTGGCCCGCTGGACGGAGAAGCGCATCCAGGAGGTGACGACGGGATGCATCTACATCAGCGGTGCGGTCGAGTACGACGATCGGCCTGACAGCCCCGTGCGCGAGCAGTTGATCGCGAGCGTGACGGCCTGGCGTGCCGCGATGCTGCGTGCCATTTCGCAGGCGAAGGAAGAAGGCCATCTGCGTGCGGATACCGATCCGGACCTGATGCTCTTCGAGTTGTACAGCTTCACGCTCGGCCTGCATCACGACGCACGCTTCCTGCATTCGCCGGACGCCGTGCGCCTCACGTGGGCCGCGCTGGAAAAGACGATTGTTTCGTATCAGAGCGAGAGCCGTTAGCGGCGCGTGACCCGCCCGCCAGGAGCTCGAGCCGTTTTGCCCACCTTTGGAGAGAGTCATGGGACAGTACGCCGCGCCGCTGCGCGACATGCAATTCGTGTTGCACGAGCTTCTGAACGTCGAAGCCGAAGTCAAGCAAATGCCCAAGCATGCGGACCTCGACGCCGACACGATCAACCAGGTCCTCGAGGAAGCGGGCAAGTTCTGCTCCGAGGTACTGTTCCCGCTGAACCAGGTCGGCGACCGCGAAGGCTGCACGTATGAAGGCGACGGCGTCGTGAAGACCCCGACCGGCTTCAAGGAGGCCTACCAGCAATACGTCGAGGCCGGCTGGCCGGCGCTCGGCTGCGATCCGGACTACGGCGGCCAGGGCCTGCCCGCGTTCGTGAACAACGCGCTCTACGAAATGATGAACTCGGCGAACCAGGCCTGGACGATGTATCCGGGCCTGTCGCACGGCGCGTACGAATGCCTGCACGCGCACGGCGCGCCGGAACTGCAGAAGGCCTACCTGCCGAAGCTCGTGACCGGCGAATGGACCGGCACGATGTGCCTGACCGAGCCGCATTGCGGCACCGACCTCGGCATCCTGCGCACCAAGGCAGAACCGAACGGCGACGGCTCGTACTCGATCAGCGGCACGAAGATCTTCATCTCGAGCGGCGAGCACGACATGGCCGAGAACATCATCCACCTCGTGCTCGCGCGCCTGCCGGACGCGCCGCAGGGCACGAAGGGGATCTCGCTGTTCATCGTGCCGAAGTTCATTCCCGACGCAGCGGGCGCGCCGGGCGAGCGCAACGGCATCAAGTGCGGCTCGATCGAGCACAAGATGGGCATCCACGGCAACTCGACGTGCGTGATGAACCTCGACAACGCGAAGGGCTGGATGGTCGGCGAGCCGAACAAGGGCTTGAACGCGATGTTCGTGATGATGAACGCGGCACGTCTCGGCGTGGGCGCGCAAGGTCTCGGCCTCACGGAAGTCGCGTACCAGAACTCGCTCGCGTATGCGAAGGATCGCCTGCAGATGCGCTCGCTGACGGGCCCGAAGGCACCGGACAAGCCGGCCGACCCGATCATCGTGCATCCGGACGTGCGCCGCATGCTGCTCACGCAGAAGGCCTACGCGGAAGGTGCGCGTGCGTTCACGTACTGGTCCGCGCTGCAGATCGACAAGGAGCTGTCGCATGCCGACGAAGCCGTGCGCAAGGAAGCGGCCGACCTCGTCGCGCTGCTCACGCCGATCATCAAGGCGTTCCTGACCGACAACGCGTTCGAGTGCACGAACCACGCGATGCAGATCTACGGCGGCCACGGCTTCATCTCCGAGTGGGGCATGGAGCAGTACGTGCGCGACGCGCGGATCAACATGATCTACGAAGGCACGAACTCGATCCAGTCGCTCGACCTGCTGGGCCGCAAGGTGCTCGGCGACATGGGCGCGAAGCTGAAGAAGTTCGGCAAGCTCGTGACGGAATTCGCGGAAGCCGAAGGCGTGAAGCCGGAAATGGCCGAGTTCATCAACCCGCTCGCCGACATCGGTGAAAAGGTGCAGAAGCTGACGATGGAAATCGGCATGAAGGCGATGCAGAACCCCGACGAAGTCGGTGCTGCCGCCGTGCCGTACCTGCGTACCGTCGGCCACCTGGTGTTCTCGTACTTCTGGGCGCGCATGGCACGCCTCGCCCTCGACAACGAAGCGTCGGGCGACCCGTTCTACAAGTCGAAGCTCGCCACCGCTCGCTTCTACTTCGCGCGCCTGCTGCCCGAAACGGCGTCGACGATCCGCGCCGCGCGCGCCGGTTCGAAGACGCTGATGGAAGTCGACGAATCGCTGTTCTGACGCGAGTCCGGGCGGTGCGCGCCGCGCGCCGCCCGAACGCAACGGTTCCTGGTACTCACTTCGCCGTGCAGCCCCCACACCCGCGCTGCACGACACTATCCGGAGACATCCCGTGAGCAATTTCCTGATTCGCAAGGTCGCCGTGCTGGGCGCCGGCGTGATGGGCGCGCAGATCGCCGCGCACCTCATCAACGCGCGCGTGCCGGTGCTGCTGTTCGACCTGCCGGCCAAGGAAGGCCCGAAAAACGCGATCGCGCTGAAGGCGATCGAGAACCTGAAGAAGCTGTCGCCCGCGCCGTTCGGCGTGAAGGACGACGCGAAGTACCTCGAGGCAGCGAACTACGAAGACGACATCGCGAAGCTGGCCGAATGCGACGTCGTGATCGAGGCGATCGCCGAGCGGATGGACTGGAAGCACGACCTGTACAAGAAGGTCGCGCCGCACATCGCGCCGAACGCGATTTTCGCGACCAACACGTCGGGCCTGTCGATCACGAAGCTGTCCGAAGGTTTCTCGGACGAGCTGAAGTCGCGCTTCTGCGGCGTGCACTTCTTCAACCCGCCGCGCTACATGCACCTCGTCGAACTGATCCCGACCGCGCATACGCGTCCGGAGATCCTCGACCAGCTCGAGACGTTCCTGACGAGCATCGTCGGCAAGGGCGTCGTGCGCGCGAAGGACACGCCGAACTTCATCGCGAACCGCGTCGGCATCTTCTCGATCCTCGCGGTGATCACCGAGGCCGCGAAGTTCGGCCTGCGCTTCGACGAAGTCGACGACCTGACCGGCAGCCGCCTCGGCCGCGCGAAGTCGGCGACGTTCCGCACCGCGGACGTGGTCGGCCTCGACACGATGGCGCACGTGATCAAGACGATGCAGGACAACCTCGCCGACGATCCGTTCTTCCCGGTCTACCAGACGCCTGCCGTGCTCGCCGAACTGGTGAAGCAGGGCGCGCTCGGCCAGAAGACGGGCGGCGGTTTCTACAAGAAGGAAGGCAAGGCGATCAAGGTGCTCGACGCGAAGACGGGCACCTACGTCGATTCGGGCGCGAAGGCTGACGAGACGGTCGGCCGCATCCTGAAGCGTCCGCCGGCGGAGCGCCTGAAGCTGCTGCGCGAGACGGACCATCCGCACGCGCAGTTCCTGTGGTCGATCTTCCGCGACGTGTTCCACTACATCGGCGTGCATCTCGAGTCGATCGCCGACAACGCGCGCGACGTCGACCTCGCGATCCGCTGGGGCTTCGGCTGGAACGAAGGCCCGTTCGAAGGCTGGCAGGCCGCCGGCTGGAAGCAGGTCGCCGAGTGGGTGCAGGAAGACATCGCGGCCGGCAAGGCGCTGGCAAACGTGCCGCTGCCGTCGTGGGTGCTCGAAGGCCCGGTCGCCGAGAAGGGCGGCGTGCACACCGCCGAAGGCTCGTGGGCGCCGGCTGCGAAGCGCTTCGTGCCGCGTTCGGACCTCGCGGTCTACGACAAGCAGGTATTCCGCGCGCCGCTGCTCGGCGAAGCCGGTGCCGATCCGAAGACGTACGGCAAGACGCTGTTCGAGACCGATGCCGTGCGCGCATGGGTCGACGACCGTGCCGGCGAGGACGACGTCGTGATCGTGTCGTTCAAGTCGAAGATGAACACGATCGGACCGAGCGTGATCGACGGCCTCGTGCAGGCGATCGAACTCGCGGAGAAGGACTACAAGGGCGTGGTGATCTGGCAGCCGACGTCGCTGAAGCTCGGCACGCCGGGCGGCCCGTTCTCGGCCGGCGCGAACCTCGAGGAGGCGATGCCCGCGTTCATGATGGGCGGCGCGAAGGGCATCGAGCCGTTCGTGAAGAAGTTTCAGGAAGGCATGCTGCGCGTGAAGTACGCGAACGTGCCGGTCGTCGCGGCCGTGTCGGGCATCGCGCTCGGCGGCGGGTGCGAGCTGATGCTGCACAGCGCGAAGCGTGTCGTGCACGTCGAGAGCTACATCGGTCTCGTCGAAGTGGGCGTCGGCCTCGTGCCGGCAGGCGGCGGCCTGAAGGAAGCGGCGCTGCGCGCGGCGGATGCCGCAACGGCCGCGAACGCGACCACCGACATCCTGAAGTTCGTCACGAAGTCGTTCGAGAACGCGGCGATGGCGAAGGTCTCGGCGTCCGCGCACGATGCGCGTGCGATGGGCTACGTGAAGCCGTCCGACACGATCATCTTCAACGTGTTCGAACTGCTCGACACCGCGAAGAAGGAAGCGCGTGCGCTGGCCGCCACCGGCTATCGCGCACCGCTGCGCGCGAAGGACGTGCCGGTGGCAGGCCGTTCGGCGATCGCGACGATCAAGGCATCGCTCGTCAACATGCGTGACGGCCGCTTCATCAGCGACCACGACTACCTGATCGCGAGCCGCATCGCCGAAGCCGTGTGCGGCGGCGACGTCGAAGCCGGCAGCCTCGTCGACGAGCAGTGGCTGCTCGCGCTGGAGCGCCGCGCGTTCGTCGAGCTGCTCGGCACGCAGAAGACGCAGGAACGGATCATGGGCATGTTGCAGACCGGCAAGCCGGTGCGTAACTGAGCGAGCGGATAAGGCAAGGAGTCTCAAATGAGCAAACAATTGCAAGACGCATACATCGTCGCCGCCAGCCGCACGCCGATCGGCAAGGCCCCGCGCGGTGTCTTCAAGAACACGCGCCCGGACGAGCTGCTGGTCCACGCGATCAAGTCGGCGGTCGCGCAGGTGCCCGGCTTCGACACGAAGCTGATCGAGGACGCGATCATCGGCTGCGCGATTCCGGAAGCCGAGCAGGGCCTGAACGTCGCGCGCATGGGCGCGCTGCTCGCGGGCCTGCCGCAGACGGTCGGCGGCGTGACGGTCAACCGCTTCTGCGCGTCGGGCATCACCGCGCTCGCGATGGCGGCCGACCGGATTCGTGTCGGCGAATCGGACGCGATCTTCGCGGGCGGCTGCGAATCGATGAGCATGGTGCCGATGATGGGCAACAAGCCGTCGATGTCGCCGCACATCTTCGACCGCAATGAAGACTTCGGCATCGCGTACGGGATGGGCCTGACCGCCGAGCGCGTCGCCGAGCAGTGGAAGGTGAGCCGCGAAGACCAGGACGCGTTCTCGGTCGAGTCGCACCGCAAGGCACTCGCGGCGCAGCAGGCCGGCGAATTCAACGACGAGATCGCCGCGTACACGATCAGCGAGCGTTTCCCGAACCTCGCGACCGGCGAAGTCGACGTGAAGACGCGCGAGATCAAGCTCGACGAGGGTCCGCGCGCGGATACGTCGATCGAAGGCCTCGCGAAGCTGCGCACGGTGTTCGCGAACAAGGGCTCGGTCACGGCCGGCAACAGCTCGCAGACGTCGGACGGCGCGGGCGCGCTGCTCGTCGTGTCGGAGAAGGTGCTGAAGGAATTCAACCTGACGCCGCTCGCGCGCTTCGTGAGCTTCGCGGTGCGCGGCGTGCCGCCGGAAATCATGGGCATCGGCCCGAAGGAAGCGATTCCGGCCGCGCTGAAGGCTGCCGGCCTGAAGCAGGACGATCTCGACTGGATCGAACTGAACGAGGCGTTCGCCGCGCAGTCGCTGGCTGTGATGCGCGATCTCGGCCTCGATCCGTCGAAGGTCAACCCGCTGGGCGGCGCGATCGCACTCGGCCACCCGCTCGGCGCGACCGGCGCGATCCGCGCGGCGACTGTCGTGCACGGCCTGCGCCGCCGCAACCTGAAGTACGGGATGGTCACGATGTGCGTCGGCACCGGCATGGGCGCCGCGGGCATCATCGAACGCCTGTAAGCGGGACGCGACGAAAGACGACGACGGTGCGCGGGCCACGAGCTCGCGCACCGTTTTTTCATTCCGATAGAGGAAAGTCAAAGGAGACGGTTGTGGCCGAAATTCAAGTGGAACGCGCCGAAGGCGTGATGACGATCACGATCGCGCGCCCGGCGAAGAAGAACGCGCTGACGGCGGCGATGTACCAGACGATGGCCGACGCGCTCGCCGACGCGCAGGAAGACAAGGCGATCCGCGTGATCCTGCTGCGCGGCAGCGACGGCAATTTCAGCGCAGGGAACGATCTCGAGGATTTCCTGAAGGCGCCGCCGAAGGACGACACCGCGCCGGTATTCCAGTTTCTCGCGCGGATCAGCAGCGCGAGCAAGCCGATCGTGGCCGCGGTGCCGGGCATTGCGGTCGGCGTCGGCGTGACGATGCTGCTGCACTGCGATCTGGTCTACGCGGCGGACACCGCGACGTTCTCGCTGCCGTTCGCGCAGCTCGGGCTGTGCCCGGAAGCCGCGTCGAGCGTGCTGCTGCCGCGCCTGGCCGGCCATCAGGTCGCCGCCGAGAAGCTGTTGCTCGGCGAAGCGTTCGACGCGCTGGAAGCGCACCGGATCGGCATCGTCAACCGCGTGCTGCCGGCTGCCGAACTCGACGCGTTCGCGGCGAAGCAGGCGGCCAAGCTCGCGGCGCTGCCGGCGTCGTCGCTGCGCGTGACGAAGGCGCTGCTGAAGGACTCGGGCGGTGTCGCGACGTCCGCGCGGATGGCCGAGGAAGCCGGCCATTTCTCCGCGATGCTGCGTGCGCCGGAAGCGCGCGAGGCGATGACGGCGTTCTTCGAGAAGCGCAAGCCGGATTTCCGTCAGTTCGACTGACGGAGCAGGGTGCGCCGACGTGTGACCGCCGGCGCGATCCCGCGATGGCGGTCAGGCCGTGCCGTAGTCGACGTGGCCGGTTTCGCGGCAGAAGCTGACGAGCCGCAAGCCGGCCGCCTTCGCGATCTCGATCGCGAGCGACGACGGCGCGGAGATGGTCGCGACCAGCGGGATGCCGACGCGCGCGGCCTTGCGCACGAGCTCGTAGCTCGCGCGGCTCGACAGGAACACGAAGCCGTCGGTCGTGTCGGCGCGCGCCAGCACGAGCGAGCCGATCAGCTTGTCGAGCGCGTTGTGGCGGCCGACATCCTCGAATGCCGTCCGGATCGCGCCTGTTGCGTCGCACCACGCGGCCGCGTGCAGGCCGCCGGTCAGCTTCGTGAGCGCCTGGTGCGCCGGCAGCCCGTGCGCCGCGTGCGCGAGCGCGTCGGGAGCGAGGCGCGCGAGAAAGCCCGTGTCGGGCACGCGTTCGGGCGCGAGGTCGAGCAGGTCGATGCTTTCGATCCCGCACACGCCGCAGCCCGTGCGCCCCGCGAGCGCGCGGCGCCGGTCCTTCAGCGCGGCGAATGCCTGCTGGACGACCTCCAGGTGCACTTCCGCATGCGGCAGCGGCGCATCGGCGTGCAGGATTACCTCGATGTCCTTGATGTCGCTGCCGCGCGCGACGATCCCTTCCGAGATCGCGAAGCCGACCGCGAACGCTTCGAGGTCGCACGGCGTACACATCATCACCGCGTGCGAAATGCCGTTGAACACGAGCGCGACCGGCCATTCCTGGCCCACGTAGTCGTGCGCGGTCTCGACGGCGCCGCCGCGCGTGCGCCGCACGGACAGTTCGATCACGCCGCGCGGTTCGTCGCGCAGGTCGTCGCGCAGTCCATCGGATTGGGTCGGATTCACGAGCACTCCCGTTGATTCGAGGCACGGCCGGCGACAATCGTGCCGCCGCCCGCGCGCAGAGGTTCTAAAATACCTCAGGCAGGCCGGCCGCGCCGGCATCCGCCACGTCAGGTAACGACCATGGGACTCAGCGACGCTCCGTTGCTCTTCAACTTCGAACACGATTCGTCGGAAAACTTCACGTACATCCCGATGATCGTGCGTTTCAATCTCGACCGCTTCGGTTTGCGGATCTCGCTCGAACAGTGGCAGTTGCTGCCGCTCGAGGACCGCAAGCTGCTCGCGCGCTTTCCGGCCGACGACGACACCGCGATCGAGCCCAACTTCGATCACGCGCTGTTCGAAATGCTGCGCACGCATGCGGATCTGGAACCGTCATGGTTCCAGCCGGACGAGCAGCCGACCTGGCGCGCCGTCGACGCGGTGCCGGAGTCGCTCGTGCAGCAGAGCGCGCTGGCCGGACTGACGGCGCCGGCGCTCGCGCAGTGGCAGCAGCTCGCGCCGTTCCAGCGCTACGTGCTGGTCAAGCTGTCGCGCAAGCCGAAGCTGAATCACGATTTCCTGCCCGCGATGCGGGAGTTCGGGCTGACGGCCACGCACTGACGCGGCCGTACACGGTGCGCCGCGCGGTCGCGGCGCGTGCCGGTCAGAGCGGCGGCAGTTGGCGCGGCTTGCGGTCCGGGCCGGTCGCGACGTACGTGAGCGTCGCTTCGGTGACCTTCACGATTTCGCCCATCAGGCGCATGCGCTGCGCGTACACCTCGACGTCGACCGTGATCGACGTGTTGCCGGTACGCGTGATGGTCGCGTAGAAGCTCAGCAGGTCGCCGACGAACACCGGCTGCTTGAACACGAACGAGTTGACCGCGACCGTCGCGACACGGCCGTTCGCGCGCTGGCTCGCGGGGATCGAGCCGGCGATGTCGACCTGCGACATGATCCAGCCGCCGAACACGTCGCCGTGGACATTCGCGTCGTGCGGTTGCGGGACGACGCGCAATGCGGGCTGCTTCTGCGGGAGTTCGAGGGTCGAATCGGTCATGGCGGGGGCTTTCATCCTGTAATAAATGGGCCGCCGCGCGCAGGCGGGCCGGCGAGGCCGCCGGCAGCGGCGCGAAGCGGCTTCTGCGACAATACAACGTTCGCAAATTGTACGAGAAAGCGCGCGAGCCGGCCGTCGATACACGCGTCGTGCACCGCCACCGAGACTTCCCCCATGCGCCGATTCCCTGCTTCCGGCGAGCCCGCGCCGGCTTCGACCGGGCCCCGCAACGACTGGCAGACCATCCGGTCGCTGCTGCCGTACCTGACCACCTACAAATGGCGCGTCGCGCTCGCGCTCGCCTGCCTGATCGGCGCGAAGGTCGCGAACCTCGGCGTGCCGGTCGTGATGAAGCGCATCGTCGACCACCTGTCCTACGTGCAGCAGATCACCGCGCTCGGTCGTGCCGAGCAGTCGGCCGGCATCGTGCTCGCGGGCGGCGTCGGGCTGCTGGTCGTCGCGTATGCGCTCGTGCGGCTGTCGACGTCGCTGTTCACCGAGCTGCGCGAGATCCTGTTCTCGAAGGTCACCGAGAGCGCGGTGCGCCAGCTCGCGCTGCAGGTGTTCCGGCACCTGCACGGGCTGTCGCTGCGGTTCCATCTCGAACGCCAGACGGGCGGCATGTCGCGCGACATCGAGCGCGGCACGCGCGGCATCCAGCAACTCATTTCGTATTCGCTGTACAGCATCCTGCCGACGCTCGTCGAGGTCGGGCTCGTGCTCGGCTTCTTCGTCGTCAAGTACGAGGCCTATTACGCGTACGTGACGTTCGCGGCGCTGGTCACGTACATCGTGTTCACCGTGAAGGTCACCAACTGGCGCACGCACTTCCGCCGCACGATGAACGAACTCGATTCGCGCGCGAACTCGCGGGCGATCGATTCGCTGATCAACTACGAGACGGTGAAGTACTTCGGCAACGAGGAGTGGGAGGCGCAGCGCTACGACGAGAACCTGAAGCGCTACCGGAAGGCCGCGATCCGCTCGCAGAACTCGCTGTCGGTGCTGAACTTCGGCCAGCAGGCGATCATCGGCACGGGGCTCGTGTTCATCCTGTGGCGCGCGACGCAGGGCGTGCTCGCAGGCAAGCTGACGCTCGGCGATCTCGTGCTGATCAACACGTTCATGCTGCAGCTCTACATTCCGCTGAATTTCCTCGGCGTCGTGTATCGCGAGCTGAAACAGAGCCTGACCGACATGGACCGGATGTTCGGGCTGCTGTCGGCCGCGAAGGAAGTGGCCGACCGTCCCGATGCGCAGCCGCTCGCGGTGGCCGGCGCGCAGGTGCGCTTCGAGCACGTGAACTTCGCGTACGAGCCGGCGCGGCAGATCCTGCACGACGTGACGTTCACGATCGATGCGGGCACGACGACCGCGGTGGTCGGCCACAGCGGTTCGGGGAAATCGACGCTGTCGCGCCTGCTGTTCCGTTTCTACGATCTCGACCGCGAGGCGGGCGGTGCGATCCGGATCGACGGCCAGGACATCCGCGACGTCACGCAGGATTCGTTGCGCGCGTCGATCGGGATCGTGCCGCAGGACACCGTGCTGTTCAACGACTCGATCTATTACAACATCGCGTACGGCCGGCCGACCGCGACGCGCGACGAGGTGGTCGCGGCCGCGCGCGCCGCGCACATCCACGATTTCATCGAGAGCTTGCCGAAGGGCTATGACACGCCGGTCGGCGAGCGCGGGCTGAAGCTGTCGGGCGGCGAGAAGCAGCGCGTCGCGATCGCGCGCACGCTGTTGAAGGATCCGCCGGTACTGCTGTTCGACGAGGCGACGTCGGCGCTCGATTCGCGCTCGGAGCGCGCGATCCAGCACGAGCTCGACCAGATCGCGCGACACCGCACGACGCTCGTGATCGCGCACCGGCTGTCGACGGTCGTGCACGCGCAGCAGATCCTCGTGATGGACCACGGCCGGATCGTCGAGCGCGGCACGCACGACGAGCTCGTGCGCGCGGACGGGTTGTATGCGCAGATGTGGGCGCTGCAGCAGCAGCGCGCGGCGGCAGGCGGCGAAGAGGCCGAGGCCGCGTGAGCGGCGGCGCTGCACGCGGGGCGCGCAGCGGAAAGGGGGCGTGCCTGATGGCCGGGAGCCGGCCGGCGCCGGACCTGTTGATCAGCCAGGCCGACCCCGCCGGTTGGCCGGTCAGTCAACCGGCCGGCCAACCGGCGAGGCGATCAATCAAGCACGGCGTTCCGTCAGCCGATCACTTCGCGGCGCGCAGCCGTGCGTCGAGTTCGCCCAGCTGCGCCGGCGTGCCGACGTTCTCCCAGATACCTTCGTACAATTCGCCGCTCGCGCGGCCGGCTTCGATCGTCGCCTTGAAGTACGGCGACAGTGCGCGGTGCGCGCCGGGCTCGATGTCGCGGAACATCCGCGTGTCGTACAGGCCGATGCTGCCGAACGTGACGCGCGGCGCACCGGTGAGCGACAACTGCCCGTCGTCGCGGAGCACGAAGTCGCCGGCCGGATGGAACGGCGGGTTCGGCACCATGACGAGGTGCATCGCGGGCGCGTCGAGCGCGGCCATCCGTGCCGCGCGGGCCGCGAGCGTCCGGTAGTCGAATGCGCAGAACACGTCGCCCGCGATCGCCGCGAACACGGCCGGCTGCCCGTCGCGCTCGATGAGCGGCAGCGCCTGCGCGATGCCGCCCGCCGTTTCCAGCGCTTCGCCTTCGGCCGAATACGCGAGCCGCACGCCCCAGCGCGAACCGTCGCCGAGCGCGGCCTCGATCTGCTCGCCGAGCCACGCGTGGTTGATCACGATCGTCTCGATGCCCGCGCGCGCGAGCGCCTCGATCTGCCACACGATCAGCGGCTTGCCGCCGGCTTCGAGCAGCGGTTTCGGGCGGGTGTCGGTCAGCGGGCGCATCCGTTCGCCGCGCCCGGCGGCGAAGATCATCGCCGTGGTCAGGGTAGTGCTCATGTTCGGCCGGGTATCAGGACTCTGGGGGGCGGTCAGAACGTATAGCCGACGTCGGCCGGCGCGTTGCCCTCGAGCTCGTCGAGCAGCTTCGCGAACGGGACGAGCGGGCGGTAGCGCAGCGCAACCTTGCGTGCATACGCGATGAAGCGCGGCAGGTCGTTCAGGTAATGCGGCTTGCCGTCGCGGTAATTGATGCGCGCGAACAGGCCGAGGATCTTGATATGGCGCTGCAGCCCCATCCATTCGAGCTGGCGGTAGAACTCGCCGAAATCGGGATCGACCGGCACGCCGGCCTTTTTCGCCTTTTCCCAGTAGTACGCGAAGCAGTCGAGCTCGAACTCCTCGTCCCAGCTGACGAACGCGTCGCGCAGCAGCGACACGACGTCGTACGTCAGCGGCCCGTAGACGGCGTCCTGGAAGTCGAGCACGCCCGGGTTCGGCTCGCAGACCATCAGGTTGCGCGGCATGAAGTCGCGCAGCATGAAACCCTGCGGCTGCGCATGGGCGCTCGCGACCAGCAGCGCGAACGTGCGGTCGAGCGTGCCGCGCATCGCGTCGGTGACGGGCTTGCCGAGGTGGCGGCCGACGAACCATTCGGGCAGCAGCTCCATTTCGCGGCGCAGGAACGCTTCGTCGAACGGCGGCAGCACGTCGGGCAACGACCTGAGCTGGAAGCGGATCAGCGCATCGAGCGCGTCGCGCATCAGCGGCCGCGCGGCGACCGGGTCGGCCGGGTCGAGCACCGAGATGTACGACGTGCGGCCGAGATCGGTCACGAGCATGAAGCCCGCGTCGAAATCGTGGGCCAGCACGTCCGGCACGTGGTCGCCGGCCGCGGCGAGCAGCTGCGCGACCTGGACGAATTCACGGCACTTCTCGGGCGGCGGCGCGTCGACGGCGATCAGCGTGCCGCCGGCGCTCGTGGCCGATGCGACACGGAAATAGCGGCGGAAACTGGCGTCCGACGACGCGGGCGCGAGGGTCGACAGGTCGAGGGCATAGCGCTCGGCGAGCGGTTGCAGCCACGCGGTCAGGGCGTCGAGGCGGGCGTCGGGCTGGGATGCGGCGGATGGGGGCGTCATGAAACTCGGAGGAGGGGGGAACGTCTTGCCATATAATACCCCACGACTTTTTTGACGCGCCCCGCGTCAGCTTCCGCCGTGCAGGCCCGCTGCCTGTCGCGCCGCCCGCCCGATCGCCTCCCCGGTTTGCGCTCAGCCGCAGTCGCGGTGCGACGGCGCGGCCCGCCGTGCGCGCATGTGCAGTGAAGGCGCGGTTGACAAGGGGCGATTCGCCAAACGATAGATGCCGCCCAAACCGCTATTCCCGAATGTTTTCCCCGGTGACGGGGCGCCGCGCAAACGGCGGCTCGCGCTCGCGCTCCTGGCCGTGCCCGGCCTCGTGCCGGCCGTGTCGTACGCGCAGCTGTCGGGCGCGGCCGCGCAGCCGCAGCCGCTCGACTCGCCGTGGGATCTGCGTCTCGCGCCCCAGCTCGAGGATCATCCGCTGAAGGACGGCGCGAAGCCGGCCGCCTTCGTGATCGCCGACCACACGAGCGGCACGGCCGAGCAGGATCTCGCCGCCAAGGGCTCCGCCGAGCTGCGGCGCGGCGACGCCGTCGTGAAGGCCGACGCGCTCCACTACGATCAGGATACCGACATGGCCGATGCGTACGGCCAGGTCAAGGTGGTCAATGGCGGTACGTCGTTCGCAGGTCCCGAGGCGCACCTGAAGATCGAGGCGAACCAGGGCTTCATGACGGCGCCGAAGTACCACTTCAACATGACGGGCGGGTCGGGCAGCGCCGAGCGCGTCGACATGGTCGACAACGAGCGCTCGGTGTTCGTCAACGGCACCTACACGGCGTGCCAGTGCTCGACGAACCCCGCGTGGTACATCAAGGGCAGCCGCTTCGACTTCGATACGGGCGCCGACGAAGGCACCGCGCGCAACGGCGTGCTGTTCTTCCAGGGCGTGCCGATCTTCGCGAGCCCGTGGATGACGTTCCCGCTGTCGGGCGAGCGGCGCAGCGGCCTGCTGCCGCCGACGTTCTCGGTGAACTCGAGCAACGGCTTCGAGCTGACGCTGCCGTACTACTTCAACATCGCACCGAACCGCGACCTGACGCTCACGCCGCGCATCATCTCGCGGCGCGGCGTGATGACCGAGGCGACGTTCCGCTACCTGTCGCCGTCGTATTCGGGCACGTTTACGGCCAATTACCTGCCGAGTGACCGGCTCGAGCACCGCAACCGCTACGCGATCTACTGGCAGCACCAGCAGAACTTCGGCGGCGGTTTCGGCGGCTACGTCTACTACAACAAGGTCTCGGACAACCTGTATCCCGAACAACTGGGTTCGATGAACCAGTTCATCAACGGGACGCAGACGCTGTACCAGCAGGAAGCCGGCCTCACGTACAACAACGGCCCGTGGTCGGTGCTCGCGCGCTACCAGCACTGGCAGACGCTGCCGCCGTCGATCGCGCCGTACAGCCGCGAGCCGCAGTTGAACGTGAAGTACACGAAGTACAACGTCGGCGGCTTCGACTTCGGCGCGGAAGCCGACTATTCGCGGTTCCGCATCACGACGGCCGACGCAACCGAAGGCGACCGGATCGTCTTCAACCCGTACATCGCGTACGGCGTGTACGGCCCCGGCTACTTCGTCGTGCCGAAGGTCCAGTACCACTTCGCGTCGTACGACCTGAACTACCTGTCGTCGACCACGCCGAACAACCCGAAGCGCTTCACCGAGTCGATCCCGACCGTGAGCTTCGACACGGGCCTGATCTTCGACCGCTCGGTGCGCCTGTTCGGCCAGGACTTCATCCAGACCCTCGAGCCGCGCCTGTACTACGTGTACACGCCGTATCGCAACCAGTCGAACGCGCCGCTGTTCGACACCGCGGAATCGGACTTCGGCCTCGCGGAGATCTACCAGCCGAACACGTTCGTCGGCAACGACCGGATCGCCGACGCGAACCGGATCACGGCCGGCCTGACGTCGCGCTTCATCGACCCGCGCACCGGCGACGAGCGCGCGCGCTTCGTGATCGCGCAGCAGTACTACTTCGCCGATCAGCGCGTGACGCTGAACCCCGGGCAGGCCGCCGTGCTGGCGCGCCACTCGGACCTGATCGTCGGCGCCGCGCTGAAGCTCGGCTCGGGCTTCATGTCTGAGACGGCGTTCCAGTACAACCAGAACAACAACCAGCTCGTGAAGTCGAGCATCGGTTTCGGCTACAGCCCGGGCGAGCGCCGCGTGATCAACGTCGGCTATCGCTACACGCGCTCGAACACCACGCTCGACAACCAGCCGATCAACCAGTTCCTGGTGTCCGCGCAATGGCCGCTCACGCGCCGCCTGTATGCGATCGGCCGTTTCAACTACGACCTCGCCGGAGATCGCGTGGTCGACGGTCTGGTCGGCTTACAATACGACGCGGATTGCTGGGCGCTCGGGGTCGGGGTGCAGCGGGCCGCGAACGGCATCAATTCGTCGGGACAGCAGAACTCGTCGACGCGATTCATGATGCAGCTGACGCTCAAGGGCCTGTCGACCGTCGACAACGGCCTCGTGTCCGCATTCCGCGCCGGGGTACCGGGCTACACGCCGCTGCCGCCGCCGCCGCCGCCGATGTCCCGCTTCAGCAACTACGAGTAACGCAGGCTTGTCTGCACCGGTCAGCACGATTTCAATGGAGTTTCAGTGGCAATGAAGAAAAACCTTCGTTTCGCGGCAGTCGTGTCCAGCCTCGCCGCGTCCGCCGCGCTGCTCGCCGCCGCGCCGGCCGCGGCGCAGGCGCTCGGTTCGCAAGGTGCGCAGCTCGCCGACGAAGTCGTCGCGGTCGTCAACAACGACGTGATCACGGGCCGCGAACTCGACCAGCGCGCCGGCCTGATCGCGCGCCGGCTGCAGCAGCAGAACGCACCCGTGCCGCCGACCGACCAGCTGCGCGCGCAGGTGCTGAACCAGATGGTGCTCGAGCGTATCCAGGTGCAGAAGGCGAAGGACGACGGGATCCGCGTCGACGACGCGACCGTGCAGTCCACGCTGCAGCGCCTCGCGCAGGCGAACGGGATGACGCTCGAGCAGTACCGCGCGCGTCTCGAGGCGCAAGGCGTGCCCTGGAGCATCTTCACGAGCGATGCGCGGACCGAGCTGACGCTGTCGAAGCTGCGTGAGCGCGAGGTCGACGGCAAGATCACCGTGTCGGATGCCGAAGTCGCGAACTACATCGCGAGCCAGCGCGGGCCGAACGCGTCGCAGCAGCAGGACCTGCGCTTCCAGCACATCTTCATCAAGGCGCCGACCAACGCGCCGCAGGCCGACATCGAGGCCGCGCAGAAGAAGGCCGACGCGCTGCTGCAGCAGGCGAAGTCGGGCGCCGATTTCGAGCGCCTCGCGAAGAACAACTCGGAAGCGAACGACGCGAAGAAGGGCGGCGACCTCGGTTTCAAGGCGCCGAGCGCGCTGCCGGCCGAGGTCGTCGACGCCGCATCGAAGCTGCGCCCGGGCCAGGTCAACCCGACGCTGATCCGCGTGCCGGACGGCTTCGAGATCGTGCGCCTCGTCGACCGCCGCCAGAGCCAGGGCGCCACGGCCGCCGCGCCGAAGATCGTGCAGACGCACGTGCGCCACATCCTGCTGCGCGTCGGCGAAGGCAAGTCGGAAGGCCAGGCGCGCCAGCAACTGGTCGACATCCGCAACCAGGTCCAGGCCGGCGGCGATTTCGCGAAGTTCGCGCGCACCTACTCGCAGGACGGGTCGGCGTCGCAGGGCGGCGATCTCGGCTGGATCAGCCCGGGCGAGACCGTGCCGGAATTCGAGCGTGCGATGAACAACCTGCAGGACGGCCAGATCAGCCAGCCGATCCGTACCGAGTACGGCTATCACCTGATCCAGGTGCTGAACCGCCGCGAAGCGGAAGGGTCGGTGCAGCAGCAGATGGACATCGCCCGCCAGGCGATCGGCCAGCGCAAGGCCGAGCAGGCCTACGCCGACTGGCTGCGCGAGCTGCGCGATTCGTCGTACGTTCAGTACAAGATCGGCGGCGTCGCCCCGGCGAACTGAGCGAGCCCCGCATGACCACGCCCGCGCTGCAGATCGCGATCACGACAGGCGAACCGGCGGGGGTCGGCCCGGAGCTGACCGTGCAGGCGCTGCGTGACGCCGCGCAGCGCTGGCCCGACGCGCATTTCACCGTGCTCGGCGATGCGGCGCTGCTCGACGCGCGGGCCGCAGCCGTCGGCGCCGACCGCACCGTGCTGGCCGGCGGTGCGCACGTGTCGGTCGCGCACCACGCGCTGGCCGTTCCCGTGCTGGCGGGCAAGCTGGACGCGGCGAACGGCCGGTACGTGCTCGGGCTGCTCGACACGGCGATCGACGGCGCGCTGGCCGGCCGGTACGACGCGATCGTGACCGCGCCGCTGCAGAAGAGCACGATCAACGATGCGGGCGTGCCGTTTACCGGCCATACCGAATACCTGGCGGAGCGCACGCATACGCCGCGCGTCGTGATGATGCTGGCGGGCACCGGCGACAGGCCGCTGCGCGTCGCGCTCGCGACGACGCACCTGCCGCTGAAGGATGTCTCCGCCGCGCTGACGATCGACGGTCTCGTCGAGACGCTCGCGATCATCGATCGCGACCTGCGGCGCGACTTCGGCCTTGCGGCGCCGCGGATCCTCGTGACGGGCCTGAATCCGCACGCGGGCGAGAACGGTTATCTCGGCCGCGAGGAGATCGACGTGATCTCGCCGGCGCTGGCCCGGGCGAACGCGCAGCGCATCGACGCGCGCGGCCCGTATCCGGCCGACACGCTGTTCCAGCCGCGCCATCTGGCCGATGCCGATTGCGTGCTCGCGATGTTCCATGACCAGGGCCTGCCCGTGCTGAAGTATGCGACCTTCGGCGAGGGCATCAACGTGACGCTCGGGCTGCCGATCATCCGCACGTCGGTCGACCACGGCACCGCGCTCGACCTGGCCGGCACGGGCCGTGCCGATCCGGGCAGCATGATTGCCGCGCTCGACACGGCCGTCACGATGGCGCGCCATCGCCGCGCGGCCTGACGCCGCGCGGTCTCACCTCTTTCGTCGTATTTTTCGTTTTACACAGTCGATGTCGAACAGCAGACAGCACCAAGGCCACTTCGCGCGCAAGCGCTTCGGGCAGAACTTCCTCGTCGATCACGGCGTGATCGATTCGATCGTGTCGACGATCGGCCCGGCGCGCGGCCAGCGCATGGTCGAGATCGGCCCCGGGCTCGGCGCGCTGACCGGGCCGCTGATCGAGCGCCTCGCGACGCCCGAGGCGCCGCTGCACGCGGTCGAGCTCGACCGCGACCTGATCGGCCGCCTGCAGCAGCGCTTCGGCGCGCTGCTCGAATTGCACGCCGGCGACGCGCTCGCGTTCGACTTCCGTTCGCTCGCGGCGCCCGGCGACAAGCCGTCGCTGCGGATCGTCGGCAACCTGCCGTACAACATTTCCAGCCCGCTGCTGTTTCACCTGATGACGTTCGCCGATGCGGTGATCGACCAGCATTTCATGCTGCAGAACGAAGTCGTCGAACGGATGGTCGCGGAGCCCGGCACGAAGGCGTTCTCGCGGCTGTCGGTGATGCTGCAGTACCGCTACGTGATGGAAAAGATGCTCGACGTGCCGCCGGAATCGTTCCAGCCGCCGCCGAAGGTCGATTCGGCGATCGTCCGGATGATTCCGTACGAGCCGCACGAACTGCCGGACGTCGATCCCGTGCTGCTCGGCGAAATCGTCACCGCCGCGTTCTCGCAGCGCCGCAAGATGCTGCGCAACACGCTCGGCGACTATCGCGAGACGATCGATTTCGACGGGCTCGGCTTCGATCTCGCGCGCCGTGCCGAGGACGTGAGCGTGGCGGAATACGTCGGCGTCGCGCAGGCGCTTGCGGCGGTACGCAAGGCCGGGTAACGCGCGGCACGCGAAGCCGGACCGGATGTGGTGAAAGGGCTGCCCGACGGGCAGCTTTTTTGTTGCACGCGTGTTTCTTGCCGGTGGCCGCTTACGCCCGCCTGCGCGGCGGCGCGTTGACGAGTGCGATGCCGGTCAGCACGAGCGCAGCCGCGGACATGAAGCGCCAGCCGACGGATTCGCCGAGCAGCAGTACGCCGAACGCAACGCCGAACAGCGGCGACAGGAACGTGAAGACCGACAATCGCGACGCGCTGTAGCGCGTCAGCAGCCAGAACCACGACAGGTAGCTGACGAACGCGACGATCACCGATTGATACGCGAGACTCGCCACGGCGATCGGTGTCACCTGCGCGAACGACACTTGCCCGAACAGCGCGGCGAGCGCGACCAGCACGACCGCCGACACCGCGAGCTGATAGAACAGCGTCTTGCTCGCGCTCGCCCGCGCGAGCGCCGTCGAGCGCACGACGACCGTCGTCGCGGCCCACATCGCGCCGCCGAGAATCCCGAGCGCGTCGCCGGCCAGCCCGGCCAGTACCGATGCGCCGGGTGCACGCGGCTTCAGGAAGCCGTCCGCGAACGCGAGCGCGATGCCGGCGAAGGCGAGACCGACGCCGGCCCACTGCGTGCGCTGCAGCCGCTCGCCCGGTGCGAACAGGTGCAGGCCGAGCGCGGTGAAGCAGGGCGCCGTGTACAGGAAGATCGCCATGTGCGACGCGCTCGTCAGCGTGAGCCCGAAGAACACGCAGATGAATTCGCCGGCGAACAGCGCACCGGCCGCGAGGCCCGCGCCGAACGTGCCGTCGGCCTGGAACAGCGGCGTGCCGCGCGTGCGGGCCCAGCCCCACAGCAACCCCGCGGCGATCACCGAGCGCAGCCCGGCCTGGAACATCGGCGCGATCGCGGCGTTCGTGCTCTTGATCGCGACTTGCTGGAAGCCCCAGATCGCGCACAGCAGCAGCATCAGGCCGGCGGCGCGCAGGTCGAGCGCGCGGCGCATGGGGGCGGCGGCGAGCGTGGTCATCGGCGCACCTCGCTTGATCGGTACGGCGGCGGCAGGGTTGGGCGGACAGCGTGTCCGGCGCGCTCGAATCGGCGGTTTCGCACGGCAGTGTGGCTTCAGGGAAGGGTGGGCGGTCGCATTCGGGCGGTGCGGCGCATGCCCGTTTTTGGTGCGAGATCGAAGGATGTTACCCGATCGGCGCGGTAGCCGGGCGGCCCGGATCGTGCTGTTTTCCGCCGCTGCGAGCGTGTTCGCACCGGTCACCCCGATGCGCGGTATCGGCCGCGCCCCCGGCCAAGCGCCCCGGCTGGGCGCCCCCGGCGAGTTTCACCTGACTCTGGTAGAGTTTCCGGTTCAGGAAAGTCCCCACAGGAGTACAACACATGCGTTTGCTGCATACGATGCTGCGAGTCGGCGATCTCGACCGCTCGATCAAGTTCTACACCGAATTGCTCGGCATGAAGCTGCTGCGTCGCGAGGATTATCCGGAAGGCAAGTTCACGCTCGCGTTCGTCGGCTACGAAGACGAGAGCACCGGCACCGTGATCGAGCTGACCCATAACTGGGATACGCCGTCCTACGATCTCGGCAACGGCTTCGGCCATCTGGCCGTGGCGGTCGAGGATGCGTACGCGGCCTGCGAGAAGATCAAGGCGCAAGGCGGCAAGGTCACGCGCGAAGCGGGCCCGATGAAGCACGGCACGACCGTGATCGCCTTCGTCGAGGATCCGGACGGCTACAAGATCGAGTTCATCCAGAAGAAGTAAGCGCCGGATGAACGGGCCGCGGAGCGCGAGGCGCGCGGCGGCAAAAAGGGCGATGCGGGGTGACCCGCATCGCCCTTTTTGATGGGCAGCGCCGCCGCGTGGGCGGTGTCAAAGCGACGGCAGCAGCTCGGGCGGGTGATGCTTGAGCGTGTGCCGCGCTTCGCGGAACTCGGGGAAGATCGATTCGACGGTCTGCCAGAAGGCCGGGCTGTGATTCATCTCGCGCAGGTGCGACAACTCGTGCGCGACGACGTAGTCGATGATCGACATCGGGAAATGGATCAGCCGCCAGTTCAGGCGGATCTTGCCGTCGCTCGAGCAGCTGCCCCAGCGTGTCGCGGCCGACGACAGCGCATACATCGAATACGTGACGCCGAGCTTTTCCGCGTAGACCGGCAGGCGCTCGCCGAAGATGCGCTTCGCTTCGCCCTGCAGCCAGCCCTGCACGCGATCCTTGATCTGCTGCATGTCGGCCTGCACGGGCAGCGGCAGCGACAGCCGCAGCGCATCGGCGTCGAACGCGACGGCACCCGCGCCGAGCGCGATCGTCACCGTCTTGCCGAGATACGGCAGCTGCGCGCCGTCGCGCCAGTCGATCTGCGGCAGCGCGCGCTGCTCGGTGCGCGTCTTCCACTCCGCGAGCTTCGCGAAGATCCAGCGTTGCTTCTCGGAGATCGCCGCTTCGATGTCGGCGAGCGTGACCCAGCGCGGCGCGGTGATCGACAGCCCGCTGCCGTCGATCGTGAAGCCGATCGTACGGCGTGCCGAACGTTTCAGCCGGTATTCGAGCACGCGGCTGTCGAGCGCGAACGTGCGCACGCGTGAGCGGTCGGGTGCCGGGCCCGGAACGGGCGGAATGGTGGGCGAGGCTTCAGGCGGCGCCGGCGGCGTGGCGGGCGCCGACGGTGCGGCGGCCGGCCCGTCGAAGAGCGGCAGATCCATCTGGCGATGATCGAGGGCCACGACGGCAGGCCGTGGCCGCGGACGCTGTTTCATCAGTTCGCTTCTTTTTGTCGTACGCAACGGCTGCAATCCGGGGGCTCAGGCTCGCGCGGCATCGCGCGTGCCGGCATTGCCCGCCTGGCGATAGGAATCGGGATCGATGCGGCGCATTTCCGCTTCGATCCATGCTTCGACCTGCGAGTTCAATACATCGGGCGTCAGCCCGTCGCTGGGGATCGGCTTGCCGATCGACACGGTGACGACGCCGGGGAATTTCGTGAACGAGTTGCGCGGCCACACCCGACCTGCATTGTGCGCGATCGGCACGACCGGCGTGCCGGTTTCGATCGCGAAGCGCGCGCCGCCCGTCTTGTACTTGCCCTGCTTGCCGACCGGCGTGCGCGTGCCTTCGGGGAACATGATCATCCACGCGCCTTCCGACAGGCGCTTCTTGCCCTGGCGGATCACCGAATTGAACGCGTTCTTGCCTTCCTTGCGGTTGATGTTGACCATATGCAGCAGCCCGAGCGCCCAGCCGAAGAACGGCACGTACAGCAGTTCGCGCTTGAACACGTAGCAGAGCGGCTTCGGCATCAGCGCCGGGAACGCGAGCGTCTCCCATGCCGACTGGTGCTTCGACAGCAGCACGGCCGGGCCGTCGGGCAGGTTTTCCATCCCTTCGATCCGGTAGCGGATTCCGTTCAGCCAGCGCACGACCCACAGGGTCGACTTGCACCAGCCGGCCGCCATCCAGTAGCGCGCGTCGGGGCGCATGAACGGGAACGCGATGAAGCACGCGGTGGCGTACGGCACCGTGTACAGGATGAAGTAGATCAGCAGCAGCAGGGAGCGGACGAAGCGCATCGGCGTGAGTCTGGCGTTAGGGAGGATGCGCGCGGCAGCCGCATCACTCGTGTTCGTGTGAAAGGAAGTCGAGCGCAAACGCGCGCAGGTCGTCGTGGACTTTCGTGCCGGGCGGCAGATTGCCCGCGGCGAGCGTCTTCTTGCCCTTGCCGGTCAGCACGAGGTGCGGCTGGAAGCCGACCGCGACGCCGGCCTGCAGGTCGCGCAGCGAATCGCCGACGACCGGCGTGTGATCGGGATCGATCTCGAAGCGCTCGGCGATCATCTGCATCATGCCGGGTTTCGGCTTGCGGCAGTCGCAGTGATCCTCGGCCGTGTGCGGGCAGAAGAACACCGCGTCGATACGTGCGCCGACGGCGGCCGCCGCGCGATGCATCTTCAGGTGCATCTCGTTCAACGTGGCCATGTCGAACAGCCCGCGACCGATGCCGGACTGGTTGGTCGCGACGACCACGCGATAACCCGCGTGGTTGAGCCGGGCGATCGCCTCGAGGGCGCCGGGCAGCGCGATCCATTCGTCGGGCGTCTTGATGAACGCATCCGAATCGACGTTGATCACGCCGTCCCGGTCGAGGACGACGAGCTTTCGGTTGGGGCTGATCGGCATCGTGCGGCCCTTATGCGGCGAGCTTCGAGATGTCGGCGACGCAGTTCATCTGCTGGTGCAGCGCGGACAGCAGTGCAAGACGGTTGGCGCGCAGCGCCGGATCTTCCGCGTTGACCATTACGTCGTTGAAGAACGTGTCGACCGGCGCGCGCAGCGCGGCGAGCGCCGACAGCGCGCCCGTGTACGCACGCGCCTCGAGCTGCGACTGCACGTGCGGCGTCACGGCCGCGAGCTGTTCGTGCAGCGCCTTCTCGGCGGCCTCGACGAGCAGCGTCGGCTGCACCGCGCCGTTCGCGCCGCCTTCCGACTTCTTCAGGATGTTCGAGATCCGCTTGTTCGCGGCCGCGAGCGCTTCGGCTTCCGCGAGGCGCGTGAATTCGCGCACCGCGTCGAGGCGCGCGACGAGATCGTCGACGCGCGTCGGGTTCAGGCTCAGCACCGCGTCGATTTCACCGGCCGAATAGCCGCGCTCGCGCAGCAGGCCGCGCAGGCGATCCATGAAGAACGCGAAGATCGCATCGGTCGACTCGGCGACGCCCGGCACGCCTTCGAAGCGCGCGTAGGCCGTGCGCAGCAGCGACACGAGATCGAGCGGCAACTGCTTCTCGAGCAGCAGGCGCAACACGCCGAGCGCGTGGCGGCGCAGCGCGAACGGATCCTTCTCGCCGGTCGGCGCGAGGCCGATGCCCCAGATGCCGACGATCGTCTCGAGCTTGTCGGCCAGCGCGACGGCGGTCGACACGGGCGTGGTCGGCAGCGCATCGCCGGAGAAGCGCGGCTGGTAGTGCTCGGCGCATGCGAGCGCGACATCGTCGGCTTCGCCGTCGTGGCGCGCGTAGTACGTGCCCATCGTGCCCTGCAGTTCCGGGAACTCGCCGACCATGTCGGTCAGCAGGTCGGCCTTCGCGAGGCGCGCGGCGCGCTTCGCGTGCGCGGTGTCGGCGCCGATCGCCGGGGCGATCTCGCCGGCCAGCGCCTCGAGGCGCTCGACGCGGGCGAGCGCCGAACCCAGCTTGTTGTGATAGACGACGTTCGCCAGCTGCGGCACGCGGTCGGCGAGCGGCTTCTTCTTGTCCTGCTCGAAGAAGAACTTCGCATCGGCGAGGCGCGGACGCACGACGCGCTCGTTGCCCTCGATGATCTCGCCCGGCGTCTTCGTCTCGATGTTCGACACGATCAGGAAGCGCGAGCGCAGCTTGCCGGCGACGTCGGTCAGCGCGAAATACTTCTGGTTCGTCTGCATCGTGAGGATCAGGCATTCCTGCGGAACCTGCAGGAATTCGTCCTCGAAGCGGCACGGGTAGACGACCGGCCATTCGACCAGCGACGTCACTTCGTCGAGCAGCGATTCGGGCATCACGACCGTGTCGCCGTTCGCGTGTTCGTTCAGTTGCGTGCGGATCGTCTCGCGGCGATCGGCGAAGTGCGCGATCACGCGGCCCTTGTCGCGCAGCGTGTCGGCGTACGCGCGCGCATGCTGGATCGCGACCAGGCCGTCGGACAGGAAGCGGTGGCCGAGCGTGGTGTCGCCGGCATCGACGCCGAACGCGGTGACGGGCACGACGCGGTCGTCGTGCAGCACCGTCAGGCGGTGCACCGGGCGCACGAACTTCACGTCGGAGCCGTCCGGGCGCTGGTACGTCATGAACTTCGGGATCGGCAGTTTCGCGAGCGCTTCGTCGAGCGCGGCCTGCAGGCCGTCGGCGAGCGTGGCGCCGGCCGCCGAGTAGTTGATGAAGAAGGCTTCGGCCTTGCCGTCCTGCGCGCGCTCGAGATCGGCGATCGACAGGTTCGGGTGGCCGAGCGCCGCGAGCTTTTTCGCAAGCGGGGCCGTCGGCTTGCCTTCGGCGTCGAGGGCGACCGACACCGGCAGGACCTTTTCGCGAACCTGCTTTTCAGGCGCGACGGCGCGCACGTTCTGCACGACGACGGCGAGGCGGCGCGGCGTCGCGTAGCGTTCGAACACGAGTTCGCCTTCGACGAGGTCGCGCGCGGCGAGGCGTTGCGCGAGACCTTCGGCGAATGCGTCGCCGAGGCGCGCGAGGGCCTTCGGCGGCAGCTCTTCGGTCAGCAGTTCGACGAGCAGGGGGGCGGGATGATTGTGCGTCATGGTTGGATTGAATCTCGTCTCGTCAGTCCTGATCGATCTTGCGTTCGACCTTGAGCGGCGGCGCCCATGCCGGCTGCGCGGCGTCCTGGGCGTCGGTGGTGAGGCCCGGCACGCCCGGCGGGTTGCCGAGCATCGGGAAGCCGAGCTTCTCGCGCGAGTCGTAGTAAGCCTGCGCGACGAGACGCGACAGCGCGCGGATGCGGCCGATGTACGCCGCACGCTCGGTGACCGAGATCGCGCCGCGCGCGTCGAGCAGGTTGAACGTGTGGCCGGCCTTCAGCACGAGTTCGTACGCGGGCAGTGCGAGCTGCGCGTCGATCATCTTCTTCGCTTCCGCTTCGTAGCTGTTGAAGAACGTGAACAGCAGGTCGACGTTCGCGTGCTCGAAGTTGTAGGTCGACTGCTCGACCTCGTTCTGGTGGTACACGTCGCCATACGACAGGCGGCGCAGCTCGGGGCCGTTCGGGCCTTGCTCTTCCCACTCGGTCCACACGAGGTCGTACACGTTCTCGACCTTCTGCAGGTACATCGCGAGGCGCTCGAGGCCGTACGTGATCTCGCCGAGCACCGGCTTGCATTCGAGGCCGCCGACTTCCTGGAAATACGTGAACTGCGTGACTTCCATCCCGTTCAGCCACACTTCCCAGCCGAGGCCCCACGCGCCGAGCGTCGGGTTTTCCCAGTCGTCCTCGACGAAACGCACGTCGTTCTGCTTCAGGTCGAAGCCGAGCGCCTCGAGCGAGCCGAGGTACAGGTCGAGGATGTTTTCCGGTGCCGGCTTGAGCACGACCTGGTACTGGTAGTAGTGCTGCAGGCGGTTCGGGTTCTCGCCGTAGCGGCCGTCCTTCGGACGGCGCGACGGCTGCACGTACGCGGCGCGCCACGGCTCGGGGCCGACCGCGCGCAGGAACGTGTGAACGTGCGACGTGCCCGCGCCGACTTCCATGTCGATGGGCTGGAGCAGGGCGCAACCCTGCTTGTCCCAGTAGGACTGCAGCGTCAGGATGATTTGCTGAAACGTAAGCATGAAGAGCCTTCGTGGCGCTGGCGCTCCGTTGCGGGCGGCGCTCCGGGCGGGGCCCGGAGGGTCGGCTCGCGCGGCGGCGCGGCTTGTTAGTGTGCTGAAACGCGTAATTTTACCGGATCGGCGACCGGATGCGGCCGGAACGCGGGCGAAGGCGCCGCCGGCCCGCTTCCGAAAGGCGCGCATGAGCGGCCGGCGCGGCCCGTCGGCCCGTCCATGGGCCGCTCGCGACGCGCGTGCCATGCCGCTGCGCGCGGGCGTTAAGATGCGCATATTGCGGCGCGCGTCACGCGTGCCGCGTCACCACTCGCCGACGCCGACTGCATGGACGACCCGACCGACCTCCTCATTCCGCTGCTCCCGCCGTTCCTCGCGTTGCTCGGGCAGGCCGCCGACGCGCGGGCGCGCGGCGAGCATGCCGCGCACGATCTGTGGCTCGCCGCCGCCGCCCATCTGCACGCGGTCGATGCCGATGCGCTCGCGCAGCTCACGACGACACTCGTCGCGCGGCAGCGCATGGCCGACGCGCTCGCGCTGGCCGAATGCGCGGCGCGGGCGCAGCCGGGCGCGGGCACGTACTTCAATCACGGCTATGTGCTGCAGATGGCCGATCGCCACGCGGATGCCGTCGCGCCGTATTGCGCGGCGCTGGCGATCGATGCCGGCCGGCCGTCGCTGCGCAACAACCTCGCGATCGCGCTGCGGCTGTCGGGCGGCGACCGCGCGGAGGAGATCGCGCTGCTCGAAGCGGCCGTGAAGCACGATCCGCGGGACGTGCAGGCGTGGATCAACCTCGTGGTCGCGCGGATCGCGACACACGATCTCGACGACGCGCTCGCGTGCGCCGCGCGGCTCGCCGACCTCGCACCCGACAACGCGCTCGCGATGAACAACGTCGCGATGGCGATGAAGGAGGCGCAGCGCTGGGACGATGCCGAACGCTACGCGACGCGCGCGTGCGAGCTGGCGCCCGACGACGCGTCGTTCCGGTTCAACCTCGCGATCATCCAGCTCGTGCGCGGCAACCATGCGGCCGGCTGGCGCGGCCACGAGGCACGCTGGGATGGCGCCGGCGAACTGCGCGGCCGCCGGCCGGCGCTGCCGGGCCCGCGCTGGCAGGGCGAGCCGCTCGCCGGCAAGACGCTGCTGGTGTGGGGCGAGCAGGGGCTCGGCGACGTGCTGCAGTTCTGCCGCTTCGTCGCGCCGCTCGCCGAGCGCGTGCATCGCGAAGGCGGCCGGCTCGCGTGGAATACGTTCCCGCAGGTCGGCACGCTGATGCAGCGCAGCCTCGGCGCGCACGCGGACGCCTTCAGCGCGGGCGGCGGTGTCGACGTGCTGCCGGCCTTCGATTACGAGGTGCCGCTGATCGGCCTGCCGCTGATGCTCGGCATGGAAGCGTCGACGCTCGCGTCGTCGGTGCCGTACCTGCAGGCCGACGCCGGTGCACGCGATGCGTGGCGCGCGCGGCTCGCGGGCGATCGCCGGCTGAAGGTCGGGCTCGTGTGGACGGGCAGCGCGGGCCATCAGCGCAACCCGTTCCGGCGCGTCGGGCTCGAGCGCTATGCCGACGCGTTCCGCGGGATCGACGGCGTCGCGTTCCATTCGCTGCAGCCGGGCGCGCAGGCGGACGTCGCCGCGGCGCGCGCGGCCGGGTTCGCGGTCGAGGATTTCACGGCGGAACTGACGAGCTTCGACGATACGGCCGCCTTCATCGGCGCGCTGGATCTCGTGATTACCGTATGCACGTCGGTCGCGCACCTGGCGGGCGCGCTCGGCGCGCGCACCTGGGTGCTGCTCGACGTGAATCCGCATTGGCCGTGGATGCTCGAACGCACGGACAGCCCGTGGTATCCGACCGCGACGCTGTACCGGCAGCCGACGTTCGGCATGTGGGAGCCCGTGATGGAGGCGGTGAGTCGCGACCTGCGGAACCTCGCCGCGCAGCCGGATCGACTGGATCAACCGGCCCGGCAGGCCTGAGCGGCCGGCCGGTTCGCGGTCATCGGCCACCGCGCGGCCACCGCGCGCAGCGGCGGCCGTTTGCGTCATTCGGGCCGGTCGTCGCCGTTGTTCCGGCCGTTGCGCCGGCGCAGCCCCGGCCCGAACGTGAAGCCGAACGCGAGCAGCACCAGCGACACCGCGAGCACGATGTTGTTGCCGCTCGTCACGTAAGGCGTGAAGCCGCTCGTGCCTTCGATCCGTACGTCGAGCGAGCCGATCGTGAACGGCTTCAGCTGGCCGAGCACGCGCCCGTGCGCATCGATCGCGGCCGTCATCCCCGTGTTGGTCGAGCGCAGCATCGGCCGGCCCGTCTCGAGCGAGCGCATCCGCGCGATCTGCAGGTGCTGGTCGAGCGCGATCGTGTCGCCGAACCACGCGAGGTTCGTCACGTTGACGAGCACGCCGGGCGGCTGCGGGTTGTCGCGGATCGTCGCGGCGATTTCCTCGCCGAACAAGTCCTCGTAGCAGATATCGGCCATCACCGGCTGGTTGTGCACGAGGAACGGCTTCTGCACGGGCGCGCCGCGCGCGAAGTCGCCGAGCGGCATCTTCATCAGGTCGACGAACCAGCGGAAGCCCCACGGGATGAATTCGCCGAAGGGCACGAGGTGGTGCTTGTCGTAGTGATAGATGTCGCGCGAGTTCGGCGTCACGCCGTACAGGCTGTTCGTATAGTCGACGTAGTGGCCGTCCTCGGTCACCGATGCGCCGACCGCGCCGAACAGCACGGCCGACCCCGTCGTGTCGCTGAACTTGCGGATCGCGACGGCGAACGGCTCGGGCAGCTCCTGGATCATCACCGCGATCGCGGTCTCCGGCGTGACGATCAGGTCGGCCGGCTTCTCGACGATCATCTGCTGGTACATCTTGATCGCCGCGTCGATGCCTTCCTGCTCGAACTTGATGTCCTGCTTCACGTTGCCCTGCAGCAGCCGCACGGTGAGCGGTGCGTTCGCGGGCACGGTCCACGTGACCTGCGACAGCCCGAGGCCGGCCGCGATCAGCGCGACCGCCACGCCGGCCGGCGCGGCGATGCGCACGCGTGCGTTGCCGCCGGGATTGCCGGCGCCGTTGTCGCGCGCGGGCGACGGGCGCGCGGCGACGAGCGCCTGCACGACCAGCGCGGCGAACAGCGCGAGCACCCATGCGATCCCGTACACGCCGACCACCGGCGCGAAGCCCGCGAACGGGCCGTCGACCTGCGGATAGCCGCTCGCGAGCCATGGAAAGCCGGTGAACAGCGTGCCGCGCAGCCATTCGCCGAGGGCCCACGCGCTCGCGAACGCGAACGCGCCGTGCCAGGTCGGCGCGAACGGGCGCGGATCGGGCGTGCGGCGATGCCACGCATGGCCCGCGCAGAACGACCACAGCCCGGCCGAGAACGCCGGGTACAGCGACAGGTACAGCGAGAACAGCACGAGCGCGCCGCCCGCGAGCGGCGCGGCCATCTCGCCGTACACGTGCATGCTGATGTAGAGCCACCAGACGCCGCTGATGAAATTGCCGAAGCCGAATGCGCCGCCGGTGAGCGCGGCGCCGCGCCAGCTCGACGTGCGCGTCAGCTGCGCGAAAAACCAGACGAATACGACGAGTTGCAGCCAGCCGCCGTGCGGCGTCGGTGCGAAGCTGAGCGTATTGGCCGCGCCGGCGAGCAGCGCGGCCGGGTAGTGCCAGCGCGGCAGCGCGCGGCCGGGCGCCGGCGCGAGGAGGCCGCCAGCCGGGCGGGACGGGATCGGATCGTCCATGTGAAGCGGAAGTGGGCGAGCGGTTGAAGGAAACGCGGCTGGCGCGGAGCGGTCAGTCTTCGTGCGAGGTTTCGGCGCGACGGCTGGCGAGCGGGTTGCGGCGCACCAGCAGCACATGCACCTGGCGCGCATCGCCGCGCTGGATCTCGAACACGAGGTTGCCGAGCTGCAGCTTCTCGCCGCGGTGCGGCACGCGTCCGAAATGATGGGTGATCAGGCCGCCGATCGTGTCGACTTCGTCGTCGGGGAAATCGGTGCCGAACGCGTCGTTGAACTGTTCGATCTCGGTGAGCGCGCGCACGCGGAAGCGGCCGTCGGGCCCCGAGATGATGTTGCCGGCTTCCTCGTCGAAGTCGTATTCGTCCTCGATGTCGCCGACGATCTGTTCGAGCACGTCCTCGATCGTGATCAGGCCCGCCACGCCGCCGTATTCGTCGACGACGATCGCCAGGTGGTTGCGGTTCACGCGGAAGTCGTGCAGCAGCACGTTCAGGCGCTTCGATTCCGGGATGAATACGGCCGGGCGCAGCATCCCGCGCACGTCGAATTCTTCCTCGGCGTAAAAACGCAGCAGATCCTTCGCGAGCAGCACGCCGATGACGTTGTCGCGGTTCTCCTCGTACACGGGGTAGCGCGAGTGCGCCTTCTCGAGGACGAACGGGATGAAATCCTCGGGCTTGTCGGCGATGTTGATCGCGTCCATCTGCGCGCGCGGCACCATGATGTCGCGCGCACACAGATCGGATACCTGGAACACGCCTTCGATCATCGACAGCGAGTCGGCGTCGATCAGGTTGCGTTCGTGGGCGTCCTGGAGGATTTCCAGCAGCTCGCCGCGGGATTCGGGCTCGGGCGAGATGAAGTCGGTCAGGCGCTCGAGCAGCGAGCGCTTTTCTTGCGGTTTGTCGGTTGGCTTACGACTGGGATACGAATCGTTCATGGTGGTGCGCCCGGGTCATGCCGGAGCGCGCTGTCACGGAGTAGGCAAGGATACACCAAGGGCACGACGCGACCGTGTCACCCCGGCCGTCTGGCCGGGGCGGGCGGCACGCGGGCCCCGCTCGTGGACGGCCGCGCCGGGCGCGACTTCGTCCTCGGGTCCATCCTATCCCAGAAAAGGGCGATGGCGCAGCAGCGGCAAAAATCGGCTGCGGGCGGCGCGGGACGGCGCGACACGGGGAAACGACCGGCCGGCCGGTCGGTGTCGGCGGCAATCTGCCGCACGCGATTGCGTGTGAACCCGGGCCTGGAAGGGGCTCAGAAGCGCATGCCGGCCGAGCAGCCGCCGGCGGCCGCACCGTTGGTCGCGGCGCCGCCGCAGCCGAGGATGCCGCAGCCGGACAGCGCGACGCTCGCGGCGACGAGCAGCGCGGCAATCCTGCAACGCGACCGGCATGCCGGGTTCATCGGCGGGAACCTCGTTCGAAAGCGCGGGCGGCGCTGGCCGCGCGGGACCGCGTGGCGGCAAGCCGGGCGTCGGGTCGCGTCACTTGCATCGCGCGAGCAGCCCTTCGAGCGCGCGATCGGGAATGCCGCTCGCACGCAGCGCATCGACGGTGCGGCTCACGTAGTCGAGCGTCGTGCCGTAGCGGCCGGCCGCACAGCTGAACACTTCCTTCACGACCGGGTCGGACAGCTTGCCCGTATAGGTCGGTACGTCGCGGCGCATCACGAAAGCGAGCGCGTTCACGCGTTCGCCGGTCTCGAGCGTGCACGGCAGCCAGGCGGGCCGGTACGACCCCATCGGCATCTCGCGCTTCCACAGCGTCTCGAGGTGCGGCTGAGCGGTCGGGCCCGACAGCCGGAACGCGATGCCGGAGCACGAGCCGCCGCGATCGAGCGCGAGCACGAGGCCCGGGCGTTCGGGCGTGCCGCGGTTCACGCGCGACCACAGGTAGAGGCCGCGGTGGTAGCCATGCACCTTGCCGCGCACGGCGGCGACGGTCGGCAGGCCGGGGTTCCAGATCAGCGAGCCATAGCCGAACAGCCAGAGGTCCTGCCGGCCGTCCCAGTCGCGCATCGTGTGCGCGAGCGAGGCCGCGAGCTCGTCTTCCGTCAGCAGTCGCCCGTCGCCGATCGCGGGCGGGTAGGCGGGCGGGAGCATCGCGGCGTTGCGCATCGTACTGAACGCTTACTGGTACGGGTTCGGGAAGCCCAGCTTCGCGAGGATGTCGACTTCGAGCGCTTCCATTTCGGCCGCGTCCTCGTCGCTCGTCTCATGGTCGTAGCCCTGCGCGTGCAGCGCGCCGTGCACCAGCAGGTGCGCGTAGTGGGCCGTGAGCGGCTTGCCCTGTTCGTGCGCTTCCTTCTCGACGACCGGGCAGCACAGCACGAGGTCGCCGATCACGGTGCCGTCGGGCGCCGCGTCGTACGCGAAGGTCAGCACGTTGGTCGGGTAGTCCTTGTGGCGGTAGCCGGCGTTCAGCGTGCGGCCTTCGTCTTCGCCGACGAAGCGCACGGTGAGCTGCGCGCTCGCGAACAGCGCCGGCTCGATCCATTCGGCGATCAGCTTGCGCTTGGGCAGCGTCTTGCGGATGTCGCTCGTGATCTCGTCGCCGTACTGCACGGACAGGTCGAGCTCCAGCGCGCGCGGTTCGTCGTCGACGTCGTCTTCGCGCGGCGCGAGTTCCGCGCCCACGTGCAGCGTCACGCTGTCGTAGTGCTCGGGCTGCAGCGCGAGCTTCGCGCGCATCGCCGGGTCGTTGTGCTGCGCGACGATCGCGACGGCCGCGTCACCGGAGCTGCCCGACAGGTCGAACATCAGGCTGCGGCCGTCCGGAAAGTCGATCCGCAGCCCTTGTGCGTTGACGGTCCGGGCCTTGCCCTTCGCGTCGAACAGCGAAAGGCGGGGGGATTCGGGCGCGGCGGACGGGGCGCGACCGGACTTGCGGGAGCGGGAGGATTTCATGACGCGTACGGCGATTGGGACGCGTTGAGGATACACCAAACGGCCGATCCCACCCGAATTCGAACGGGCGAAAAAAAGCCCGGCGCGCCGTGTGGCGGGCCGGGCCGGCAGCCCTGGGCGCGCAGGCGCCGCCGTCAGCCGTCCTGATGCTGCGCGTGGAACTCGTCGTACGCCTCGACGATGCGCGCGACGAGCGGGTGGCGCACGACGTCCGCGCTCGTGAAGCGCGTGAGCGCGATGCCGCGCACGCCGCCGAGCACCTGCTGCGCCTCGACAAGGCCGCTCTTGTGGCCGCGCGGCAGGTCGACCTGGCTCGTGTCGCCGGTCACGACGGCCTTCGAGCCGAAGCCGATCCGCGTGAGGAACATCTTCATCTGCTCGGGCGTCGTGTTCTGCGCCTCGTCGAGGATGATGAACGCATGGTTCAGCGTGCGGCCGCGCATGTACGCGAGCGGCGCGATCTCGATCATCTGGCGCTCGAACATCTTCGCGGTCTTGTCGAAGCCGAGCAGGTCGTACAGCGCGTCGTACAGCGGGCGCAGGTACGGGTCGACCTTCTGCGCGAGATCGCCCGGCAGGAAGCCGAGCCGCTCGCCGGCCTCGACGGCCGGGCGCGTCAGCACGATCCGCTTGACCTGGTCGCGCTCGAGCGCGTCGACTGCGCACGCGACCGCGAGATAGGTCTTGCCGGTGCCGGCCGGCCCGATGCCGAACGTCACGTCGTGCTGCAGGATCTGCTTCAGGTACTCGCGCTGCGCGGGCGTGCGGCCGCGCAGGTCGGCGCGCCGCGTGTACAGCTTCGGCGCGGGTTCTTCATCCGGCTCGCTGGCGTCGAGCTGCACGACGGGCTCGTCGAACGGATGGTCGGGGTCGCCGCGAAAGCGCACGTCGATCGTGTCCTGGCGGCCGTTGCCGGTCGTGTGGCGCACCTCGACCAGCGCGAGCTGGATGTCGTCGACCGACAGCGGATCGCGCGCACGGTTGTAGAAGTTTTCGAGCGCGGCGAGCGCGAGCTTGGCGCCGCGCCCGCGAATCGTGATCCGGTGGCCGCGCCGCGCGAGCGTGACGTCGAGTGCCTGTTCGATCTGCCGCAGGTTCTCGTCGAGCGGGCCGCAGAGGTTGGCGAGGCGCGCGTTGTCGTCGCGCGGGGCGGTGAATTCCAGTGCTTGGACGGTCTTCAAAGTAGCGTCGGGCTCCTGTTGAGCGTCAATCAGTGGGTGGCCGCGCTCGCGTCGTCGCTGACGAGCACGAGCTCGCCGCGCAGCGAATGCGGGTACGCATGGTTGATCTTCACGTCGATCATCTGGCCGATCAGGCGCGGGTGCGACGCGAGCGGCGCCGGGAAATTCACGACCCGGTTGTTCTCGGTGCGGCCCGCGAGTTCGTTCGGGTCCTTGCGCGACGGGCCCTCGACGAGGATCCGCTCGACCTTCCCGACCATCGACTGGCTGATGCGCGCGACGTTCTCCTCGATGGTCGCCTGCAGATGTTGCAGGCGTTTGAGCTTCACCTCACGCGGCGTGTCGTCGTGCAGGTTCGCGGCCGGCGTGCCGGGGCGCGGGCTGTAGATGAACGAGAAGCTCGTGTCGTAGCCCATCTCGTGCACCAGCGCCATCATCTTGTCGAAATCCTCCTCGGTCTCGCCGGGGAAGCCGACGATCATGTCGGTCGACAGCGACAGGTCCGGGCGGATCGCGCGCAGCTTGCGGATCACCGACTTGTACTCGAGCACCGTGTAGCCGCGCTTCATCGCCATCAGGATGCGGTCGGAGCCGTGCTGGACCGGCAGGTGCAGGTGGCTCACGAGCTTCGGCACCTTCGCGTAGGTGTCGATCAGGCGCTGCGTGAATTCCTTCGGGTGCGAGGTCGTATAGCGGATCCGCTCGATGCCGGGGATGTCGGCGACATATTCGATCAGCGTCGCGAAATCGGCGATCTCGGACGAGCCGGCCGCCAGCGCGCCGCGGTAGGCGTTCACGTTCTGGCCGAGCAGCGTGACTTCGCGCACGCCCTGGTCGGCGAGGCCGGCCACTTCGGTCAGCACGTCGTCGAGCGGGCGCGACACTTCATCGCCGCGCGTGTACGGCACCACGCAGTAGCTGCAGTACTTCGAGCAGCCTTCCATGATCGACACGAACGCGCTCGGCCCCTCGACGCGCGCGGGCGGCAGGTGGTCGAACTTCTCGATTTCCGGGAACGAGATGTCGACCTGCGCGCGGCCGCTCTCGCGGCGGGCGTCGATCATCTGCGGCAGGCGGTGCAGGGTTTGCGGGCCGAACACGAGGTCGACGTACGGGGCTCGCGACACGATCGACGCGCCTTCCTGGCTCGCGACGCAGCCGCCGACGCCGATCAGCAGGCCGGGCTTCGCTTCCTTCAGCTCGCGCACGCGGCCGAGATCGGAGAACACCTTCTCCTGCGCCTTTTCACGCACCGAGCACGTGTTGAACAGGATGATGTCCGCGTCTTCCGGCGTGTCGGTCTTTTCGAGGCCTTCGGAGGCATTGAGCACGTCCACCATCTTGTCCGAGTCGTACTCGTTCATCTGGCAGCCGAAGGTCTTTACGTAAACTTTCTTGGTCATGGGGATTCGCCGTTCGCAGTGGTTGACCTGGGGGCGTCGTCAAGGGTGAATCGGGACGGCCGTGCGCTGCACGCGAAAGGCGCGCAGCGAGCAGAAAGGCCGTCGGGAAAGCCTTCCATTATAGCTTTTCGCGCCGCGCCGGACGGGCGGCCGGTTGCGGCCGCGCGACGCCGGGTGACGGGTTCCGACCCCTCGATGGCAGTGTGCCCACGGTCAGCGGCACGCGTTCAGCAGGTCGTCGAGCGCGGCTTCCTCGTGCGCGAAGCGTTCGGCGAGAAAGTCGAGCAGCACGCGTACGCGCGGCGCCATGTAGCGCTTGCTGTGATAGATCGCGTGCAGCGGCGCGTCCTGGTGCCGCCAGTCGGGCAGCAGCACGCGCAGCCGGCCCGCGCGGACGTCGTCGGCAATGTCCCACAGCGACTTCAGCGCGATGCCGTGGCCGCGCAGCGTCCATTCGCGCGTGAGGCCGCCATCGTTGGTCTCGAACGCGGTCGACACCGGCACCGTGTGGATCTGCACCTCGTCGCCGCGCGTGAAATGCCACGTGTTCATCGGGCCGGACGCGATCGTGATCACGTTGCATGGAAAGCGGGCCAGATCATACGGATCGGCCGGCGTGCCGTGGCGCTCGACGAACGACGGCGCCGCGCACAGCACACGCCGGTTGGTCGCGAGCCGGCGCGCGATCAGCGCGCCGTCGGGCGGCGCGGCGAAGCGGATCGCGAGGTCGATCTCGTCCTGCCACAGGTTCGACGACGAATCGGACGCCGTCAGCGAGAACGTGACGCCCGGATGCAGCGTCGTGAATTCGTGGAGCCAGTCGAGCAACTGGTGGCGGCCGAAATCGGACGTCGACGACAGCCGCACCTTGCCGCTCACGACATTGCGGCCTTCCTGCAGCATCGCATCCGCGTCGTCGAGCGCCTGCAGCGCCTGGCGGCAGCAGTTCAGGTACAGCTTGCCCTCGTCGGTGAGCCGCAACTGCCGCGTCGAGCGTTCGAACAGCCGCGTCGCGATCTTCGCCTCGAGCTTCGCGAGGCGCGCGCTCGCGGCGGCCGGCGTGAGGTTCAGCTTGCGCCCGGCGGCCGTCAGGCTGCCCAGCTCCGCGGCTTCGACGAACAGCCGGATATCGCCCAGTCGGTCCATGCGATTTTCCAGAAATATTTGAAAATGGTTCAAATGCCACGCCAATTATCAAATATAGGCGTCTTCGGGACAATGCGCGCACATCCCGCTTTCTTGTGCGGTGCGGCACCGACCGGGCGCCGCGGCCGCCGCCTTCCGGAGAACGTCATGCCCATTCCGTTACTGGCGCTCGCGATCAGCGCCTTCGCCATCGGCACCACCGAATTCATCATCATGGGCCTGTTGCCCGAAGTCGCGCACGACCTCGCCGTGTCGCTGCCGTCGGCCGGCCTGCTCGTCACCGGCTATGCGCTCGGCGTCGCGGTCGGCGCGCCGCTGCTCGCGGTGCTGACGAGCCGCATGCCGCGCAAGGCCGCGCTGCAGCTGCTGATGGCGATCTTCATCGTCGGCAACGTGCTGTGCGCGACCGCGTCCGGCTACGCGATGCTGATGGTCGCGCGCGTCGTCACGTCGTTCGCGCACGGTTCATTCTTCGGGATCGGCGCGGTGGTCGCCGCGTCGCTCGTGCCGGCCGACAAGCGCGCGAGCGCGATCGCGCTGATGTTCACCGGGCTCACGCTGTCGAACGTGCTCGGCGTGCCGTTCGGCACGTTCGTCGGCCAGCTGCTCGGCTGGCGCGCGTCGTTCTGGATCGTCGCCGCGCTCGGCGTGCTGGCGCTCGGCGGCGTGGCCGCGCTGGTGCCGAACCGCCACGACAGCGGGCCGGTGGGCCTCGGCCACGAAGTGCGCGTGCTGAAGGAGCCGCAGGTGTGGCTCGCGTTGCTGATGACGGTGCTCGGCTTCGGCGGCGTGTTCGTCGTGTTCACGTACATCGCACCGATTCTGGAGACCGTGTCGGGCTACTCGCCGCGTGCGGTCGCGCTGATCCTCGTGCTGTTCGGCGCGGGGCTGACGATCGGCAACACGCTCGGCGGCAAGCTCGCCGACCGTGCGCTGATGCCGTCGCTGATCGCGATCCTCGTCGCGCTGATGGCCGTGATGGCCGTGTTCGCGAAGACGAGCCACCTGCCGGTCGCGGCCGCCGTCACCGTTTTCGTGTGGGGGATCGCCGCGTTCGCGACGGTGCCGCCGCTGCAGGCGCGCGTGGTCGAGAAGGCCGCGAGCGCGCCGCATCTCGCGTCGACGCTGAACATCGGCGCGTTCAACGTCGGCAACGCGGGCGGCGCGTGGCTCGGCGGCCTTGCGCTGGAACACGGCTTCGCGCTCGACGCGCTGCCCTGGGTCGCCGTCGCGGTGACGTTCGCGGCGCTCGTCGTCACGTGGCTCGCGATGCGGCTCGACGCGCGCGGCCCGGCACGCGGCGCGGCACCGGCGGCGCAGTGAGCGTCGCCGCGGCGCGCTGACGGCGACGCCATAGCGGCAGGAAAAGGTTCGCGAGAAACGTATTCCTCCGCGATGCTGATAACGGTGTGAAGATAACTTCGTTTGCCCTTGCAAGACCGGGTGATAGCGTCTCGATACGCGCCAAGGCTGGCGCAACGCGATTCCGATCCCGGCTTACCCCCTATGCAGGGCCGCGCGGCGGCCCGGAGGCAATGCTATGTCTTCATCCCTGGCGCTCGTGCGCGACGTGTCTTCCTTCGAGTCCGGCAATGCGGCCGACCTGCGCGGCGCGTCCGCATCGCTCGACGTCCTCGAGCAGGTCGTCGGCGTGAACCTCGCGCGCTTGCGCGCCGAGCGGCAGCTGTCGCTCGATGCGCTCGCGCGGCTGTCCGGCGTGTCGCGCGCGATGCTCGCGCAGATCGAATCGGCGCGCAGCGTGCCGTCGATCAAGGTGCTCTGCAAGATCGCCGCCGCGCTGAAGGTGTCGGTCGCTGCGTTCCTGCGCCGCCATGCGGTGAACGGCTTCGAGCACCTGGCGGCCGAACGCGCATCGCGCGTCGTCAGCTCGAACGGCCGTTTCTCGGCGCGCGCGCTGTATCCGGAAGGCGAGCCGGCCGCGGCCGAATTCCACGAACTGCGGATCGCGCCGCTGCATACGGAGCCCGGCGCGCGCCGTGCGCCCGGCACGACGATCAACCTCGTCGTCAGCGAAGGCACGCTCGAAGTCAGCGTGCACGACCGCCGCCAGTTGCTCGCGACCGGCGACGCGATCGTGTTCGATGCCGACCAGCCGTACAGCCTGCGCAACCCCGGCGACAGCGAAGCGCGCGCGTTCCGCGTGACGGTGAGCCCCGAGGTGCCGCCGCGCTGGCTCGTGCCCGACGCGGCGCACGCGGCTCATTGACCGTGCCGGCGCGACCGAACGGCCGCCTTCCCGTTGTCGCGTGGAAGCGCCGTCGGGCGGTCGGCCGTTCGGACGATGCCGTTTGACCGAGTCGTCAGTAAGGTTTCAGGTGTGGTGCGCTGCGCTTCGTGCACAGCTGTTGTATGCTTGGCCCGCCGCTGACGGGGTGTTCCCGTCCGGCAATCAGTGCGTCTTCAGGGCGGGGTGAAATTCCCCACCGGCGGTAGGTCGGCGTAAGCCGGCGAGCCCGCGAGCGCCCGCGCATCCGCGCGGGGTCAGCAGATCTGGTCGAATGCCAGAGCCGACGGTCATAGTCCGGATGAGAGAAGATGTGTAGATAGTCATGTCCGTCAGGGCCGCTTCGCGATGCACGCGAAGCGGGTTGCCGTTCTGTCTGTTTGCAATGCCCTGAAACGTTTTTCGCCCAAATCGAATTTGCGAGGAGCGTTTCACATGTCCTTGATGTCCGTTTCGTCGGTGCCCGCCGACGCCTTTGCCGATCTCCCGCTGCTGGATTCCGAACCGGTGCCGCCGCGCATCGCCGCTGCGCTCGACGCCATGCGCGCAGGCCGTGCGGTCGTGCTGCAGGATGACCACGACCGCGAGAACGAAGCCGACCTGATCGTCGCCGCCGAGCGCATCACGCCCGAGACGATGGCGCTGCTGATCCGCGAGTGCAGCGGCATCGTATGCCTGTGCCTGACCGACGACACCGTGCGCGCGCTCGAACTGCCGCCGATGGTACAGACCAACGAAAGCCGCAACGGCACCGCGTTCACGGTGTCGATCGAAGCGCGCGAAGGCGTGCATACCGGTGTGTCGGCGGCCGATCGCGTGACGACGATCCGGGCAGCGATCGCGGAAGGTGCGAAGCCGCACGACATCGTGCGCCCCGGCCACGTGTTTCCGCTGCGTGCGCAACCGGGCGGCGTGCTCGCGCGCCGCGGTCACACCGAAGGGACGGTCGACCTGTCGATCCTCGCGGGCCTGAAGCCGGCCGGCGTGCTGTGCGAGCTGATGAATCCGGACGGCACGATGACGCGCGGCGACGACGTCGAGCGTTTCGCGCAACGCCACGGGCTGCCGATGCTGACGATCGCGGAGCTCGTCGAATTCCGCGAGGCGCTGGCGGCCGCGCGCGAACGCTGCTGCGAACCGGCCTGAGCGACGGGAAGGCGGGTGCGTTCGTGCACCCGTCGCGGGCCGGATCGACCCGATCCGGCCGGCATGAACATCAGGACTGCACGTCGCCGAATTCGCCGCGCATGCCGGCTTCGACGAGCGCCGGCAGTTCGTCCATCTTGCGCATGATCCGCGTGATGCCCATCGCGCGCAGCGCGTCCGCGTAGTTGTCGGGGATGTGGCTCGCGCCGACGAACGCGATCGTCTTCATCCCGGCCGCCCGTGCGGCATTCAACCCCGATACGCTGTCCTCGACGACGATGCAGCGCTCCGGCACGACACCGAGCGTCTGCGCCGCGTGCAGGTAGACGTCGGGGTAGGGTTTCGGCCGCGCCACCTGCTCGGAACTGAACACGCGCTCGCCGAAAATCTCCGTGAGCGACGCGCGCTTCAGCGAATTGCGCACGCGCATGAGCCGGCTGTTCGACACCACGGCCGCCGGCAGCGTGACCTTCAGCAGCGCGTCGCGCACGCCGGAGATCGGCGCGAGCGATTGCGCGAGCGCGACCTCGATGTTGTGCTCGATGGTCTCGATGAAGTTCGCGGGCATCTCGATCCCGAAGCGGGATTCGATGCCGGTGAGGAAGCGCGACGTCTGCTGGCCGAATGCCGACTTCGCGGCGGCTTCGAAATCGAGGTTCGGGAACGTGGCGGACAGCGTTTCAAGCAGCACGCGGTCGGCAATGACTTCGCTGTCGACGAGCACGCCGTCGCAGTCGCAGATGAGGTGATCGAGCATGGTGATGAAAATGCGGTAGACCGGCGACGCCGATCAATTCGCCATCATACGTGCTTTCGCGCGCGCGCCGCGTGGCGTTTCGGCAAATTTGCCCGATACGGGCGTGCGGGTGCCACATGTCGTGCCGCCGAGGCACCGATCGCCCGATGGCGGCCGCCCGGGTGACCGGGCCGCCGCCGTTTGTCGCGTCACAGCGCGATCACGCGCCCCGTTTTCCACGACGTCATCGCGGCTTCGGCCAGCTCGAGCGCGGCGAGCCCGTCGTCGATCGTCGTCCTGACCGGCGTGCCGTCGCGCAGCGCGTCGACGAAGTGCGCGATCTCGGCCGCGTATGCATGCCGGTAGCGCTCGAGGAAGAACGGCTCCGGCACGTCGGTCGCGATGCCGCCGGCGAGCCATGCGCTCACCTCGGTAGGCCGCACGTTGCCGGCCTGCAGCATCCCGTGGCTGCCGAGCAGCTCGAAGCGCTGGTCGTAGCCGTAGGCCGCGCGTCGCGACGTGTTGATCTGGCACAGCATCCCGCGCTGCGTGCGGATCGTCACGGCGGTCGAATCGATGTCGCCCGCTTCGTGCACGGCCGGGTCGGTCAGGCAACTGCCGGTCGCGTGCAGCGTCTGCGCCTCGTCGCCGAGGATCCAGCGGAACACGTCGAAGTCGTGGATCAGCATGTCCTTGAAGATGCCGCCCGAGCTGCGGAGATAGTCGGCCGGCGGCGCGCCCGGGTCGCGGCTCGTGACGACCAGCATTTCCGGCGCACCGATTTCGCCGCGCTCGACGCGTGCCTTCAGCGCCGCGAACGTCGGGTCGAAGCGGCGCTGGAAGCCGATCATGCAGGTCACGCCGGTGCGCCGCACGACGTCCGCGCATGCGCGCGCGCGTTCGACGGTCAGGTCGACCGGCTTCTCGCAGAACACGGCCTTGCCCGCGTTCGCGGCCGCGACGATCAGGTCCGCGTGCGTGTCGGTGCTCGACGCGATCACGACGGCCTGCACCGACGCGTCGCCGAGTGCGCGCTCGAGGTCGGCGACCTGCGCGCCGTGCGCGTGCGCGAGCGCCTCGGCCGACGGCGCATGCCGGTCGATCACGTACCTGAGCTTCGCGCCCGGATGGCGCGCGAGATTCGCCGCGTGGATCTTGCCGATCCTGCCCGCGCCGAACAAGGCGAATTCGATCATTCCGTTCTCCTGTTGATTGGGTTTTGTCGGCACGCCGCGTGTGCCGGCAGCGTGTCCTGGTGATGTATCAGTGATCCGCCAGTTCACCGCGCACGTAGTCGATGCTCGCCCGCAGCCGGTCTTCGATGTCGCTGGCCTCGGCGATCTCGCTCGCGAACGGTTCGAACGAAAACGCGCCGCGGTAGCCGCGTGCAAGCAGTTCGCGCAGTTGCCGGAGGTTGCCGAGGCGGTCGGCGCGGCCGACCAGCACGCGGTGGCCGTCGCGCATCCGGTCGACCGGCAGGTCGTGTTCCTCGACGCCCGAGATGTGCACGAGGCCCGTCAGGTTCGGGAAGAAGATGTCCTCGCCGGACAGGTGGTGGTGGAACGTGTCGTGCACGAGCCGGAAGACCTGTTCGCCCGCTGCGTCGTAGATGCCTTTCACCGCATCCGACTTGCGGCGCAGCGCGCATTCCTCGAAGCCGAGCGGCTCGATGAAGCCGAGCAGGTTGCGTGCTTCGAGGATCGGCTTCAGCGCCTTCAATGCCTTTACGAGATCCGTGTGGCGCGCGTCCGCGTTGCGTGTGTCGCCGCGGCTGTTGGTCGGGCACAGCACCAGCGCACGCGCGCCGCACTGCGCCGCGTAGTCGGCCAGCGCGGTCGCCTCGTCCGCGCGCTCGGCGTTCCATTGCTCGAAGCGCTGCAGCGCGTTGATCGTCAGGATCGTCACGTCACCGGCTTCGGCCGTCGCGCGTACGGCGGTGGCCGGCGTACCGTCGGCGATCTCGACGCCGTCGAGATCGTTGCGGATCTCGATCGTGTCGACGCCGAGGCGCCGGCACATCGCGACGTAGCGGTCGAGCGGCAAGCGCGGCGCGCTGATCCGGTTCAGCGAAAAGTGGAAGGCTTGCGTCATCGTTCTGTCCTTGGGGCTCGAGTGGGGTGGGTTCGAATCAGGTGCCGGTGCGCGCGGCGAGTGCCTGCCATGTGTCGCGCAGCCAGTGCGCACACGCGACGTTGTTGTCGAAGATCGAATAGCGGGCGCCACCGCCGTAGTCGGGAAACGGGATGAACTCGCAACTGATCTGTTCGAGCGGCGTCGGCTGCGTGTGAACCTGCGCATGCAGCAACTGGCGCAGTGCGGCTTTCCACGTGTCGAGCGATGCCGCGTGCCATTCGCCGTGATAGGCGCCCGGCGCAGGCGCGACGAACGGGTACTGGATGCCGCGCCCGGGCCGGCCGTCCGCGCGGCGCATCCAGCGATTGTCGGGATTGTTCGGCGCGACGCTGCGCGCATGCGCATGCCGGACCCAGCCGCGCGCGATCCAGTCGGTGTAGAAGGCAGCGGGCGAAGCCGGGTCGAGCAGCGCGCGTCCGCCGTCGGCTGGTTCGCGCAGGCCCGATGCGTCGAGTTCGGTGCGATTGCTGATCTTGAACAGCAGGTGCGAATGATCGAGCGTGATCCGGAACGGTGCGCCGGCCTGCTCGACGTGCTGCGCGACGCGCGCCACGCGCGCGAAATCCTCGCTCCACATGTCGACGTGCACTTCGAGGCTCGGCAGGCATCCGACCGGCTCGCCGCGTTCATAGGTACGCAGGTAGAAATCGGCGACTTCGCGGTCCGACAGCGGGTGGCCGTCCGCGTGATGCGCGAACAACTGGCAGTTGAGCACCGTGCTGCCGAAGCGCGCGCCCGCGTCGACGATCTCGGCGACGTGCGCTTCGTCGCGACCCGCGCACCAGATGCCGCCGATCACGCGAATCGGCAGCGCGTGGCGTTCGACCAGCGCGAAGTACGGCGACAGGTCTTCGCCGCGCACCGGGTTCTGTTCGACGTAGTCGAACACGCCGGCGCCGGCGATCATCCGAAAGCGTTCGGCGGGCGTGGGCGGCGGCAGGCCTTCGTGTTCGAGCACGCCGTCGAGGTTCACGCCGATGAGGATCGGTTCAGCCATCGTCTCCTGTCCATGGATGTCCTGCGGATGGCTGTCCAATGTACGGATGAGCGGCACAGGCTGCATGCCCGGCGTTGGCGAAAAATCGCCCATGCGGCGGTCGATTTTTTCGCCAGGCGCACGCCGCGCGTTACACGGCGGGATTCAGGGCTGCAGGTACGTGCTCGTTCTCACGTTCGCCGGGCAGAACACGCGGAACTCGACCGGGTCGCCCGGCGGCGGCTGTTCGACGATCCCGCACGCATGCAGCACGTGCTGCAGCGCGGAAATCGCCTGGCCGTCCGGGTCCTGGTCGATTGCGAGATCCATCGCGCCGGCTTCGATGAAGGTGCGGTGCTGGTCGATCATCTCATGGCCGATCCACACGACGCGCCCGATGGCGCCGGCCTTGCGCAGCGCCGCTTCGATGCCGGCCGAGCCTGCGCCGCTGTTGTAGATCGCGACCACGTCGTCGTGCGCCTGCAGCGCCTTCGTCACCGCGCGGTAGCAGCGGTCGTCCTGGTCGAGTGTTTCGACCGGCTCGTCGTCGCAGCGGATCGCGGCGAACGCGTCGGCGAGCTGGTCGCGGCAGCCGGCCATCCGGTCGGCGTGTGCGCGGTAGCCCATGCGCCCGCCGAGCAGCAGCGCGCGGCCGGGGCGCGCCGCGAGGCGGCCGATGTAGTAGCCGGCCGTGCGTCCGGCGCGGTAGTTGTCGATGCCGGCGAAGTGCGCGCGATCGATGCCGCCGATGTCGGTGACCATCGTGACGACGGTCTCGCCGCGCGCGATCGCGCCGGCCAGTGCGTCGCGCACGCGGGCCGTGTCGCGCGCGGTGACGATCAGCGCCGCGCGCCGGTACGCGGGCCGTTCGATCTGCGCGGCGGCGCGTTCGTCATCCGCGGCGGGCAGGATCGTCCGGTGCACGACCACGCGCCGGTCGAGCATTTGCAGCGAGCGCTGCAGCGCCTGCTGGAGCCGCCGGAAGAACGGCGCGTCGGTGTCCGGCAGCAGCACGTCGACGTGGATCAGCCCGTGTCGCGTGTCGGGCAGTTGCCGCGGCACGCCGAGCTGCCGTGCGGCCGCCACCACGCGCTCGCGCGCCTGCGCGGACACGCTGCCGCGCTCGTTCAGCACGCGGTCGACGGTGGTCGTGCTGACGCCCGCGAGCGCCGCGATCTCGTCGAAGCGCGCAGTGCGCTTGCGCCAGCGCGGCCCGGATTCACCTGCCATGGTCGTCTCCATCGTTGAGGTCGCCATCGATCGCGTGGCGTTGCCGGACACGCTAAAGCGATGGCGAAATTTCGTCAACGTTTCGATTGAGCAGCGGAGGCCGCGGGCCTAATTTTGATTCCATGGCGAAGCGCTCGTTGCGCTTTCCTCGCACAAGAATCCAGGGAGACAGACGTGGCTCAACCCGACCACCCGGTGCGTGACCGCACGGCGGCACGCCGTCAGGAATACAGAATGACCGGCGGTGCCGGCGAGCGCGCGCAAGCGGCCGGGCTCGTCAACGCCGCGTGGTACCGGTGCGCGGTGCCGCGGCCGCTGATGAAGCAGCTGATGCAGCGCGGCGATGCGCGTGCGATCCGCGACACGCTGATCTGGTACGCGGCGATCGCGATCAGCGGCGGGCTCGCGTGGCTGGCGTGGCGTGCGCATTCGGCGTGGGCGATCCCCGCGTTCTTCGTGTACGGCACGCTTTACTGCAGCCCGGCCGACTCGCGCTGGCACGAATGCGGGCACGGCACCGCGTTCCGTACACGCTGGATGAACGACGTGCTGTACCAGGTCGCGTCGTTCCAGGTGTTCCGCCGCGCGACCGCATGGCGCTGGAGCCATGCACGTCATCACACCGATACGCTGGTCGTCGGGCGCGATCCGGAAATCGCCGCGCCGAAGCCGACCGACTGGCTTGCGCTCGCGCTGAACGTCGTCGCGCTGAAGCATGTGGCCGGCGAGCTGCGCAAGATGATCGCGGTGTCGATCACCGGCCGGCTCGACGACGAGGAGCGTACCTACGTGCCCGAATCGGAGTGGCGGAAGGTCGTGCGCGAGTCGCGCATCCATCTCGCGATGTACGCGCTCGTGATCGGGGCGTCGCTTTACTGGCGCACGATCCTGCCGCTGCTCTACATCGGGCTGCCGAGCCTCTACGGCGCGTGGCTGTACCTGTACTTCGGCCTGACGCAGCATGCGGGCATGCCTGAGAACGTGCTCGATCACCGGCGCAACTGCCGCACCGTGATGATGAATCCGGTGTTCCGCTTCCTGTACTGGAACATGAACTATCACGTCGAGCACCACATGTTCCCGATGGTGCCGTTCCATGCGTTGCCCAAATTGCACGACGCCGTGAAGGCCGACATGCCGCCGCCGTACCGCAGCACGCTCGCCGCCTACGCGGAGATCGTGCCGGCGCTGGTCCGGCAGACGCGCGACCCGTCCGACTACGTCGTGCGGCCCGTGCCGGATGCGGCGCGGGCATGACCGCCATCGAATCCGCCAACCAAGGAGACACGCAACATGACGCAATGGATCGACACCGGCGCGCTCGACGACATCGACGATGAAGACGTCGCACGCTTCGACCACGACGGCCGCACGTTCGCGATCTACCGGATCGACGGCGAGGTCTATGCGAGCGACGGCCTGTGCACGCACGAGCAGGTGCATCTCGCGGACGGGTTCGTGATGGATCACGTGATCGAGTGCCCGAAGCACAACGGGCGCTTCGACGTGCGCGACGGCCGGCCGCTGTCGCCGCCCGCGTGCGAGAAGCTGCGCACGTACCGCGCGAAGATCGAAGACGGTCGCATCCTGATCGAGGTGTGACGCGATGACCAACGACCGGGTGATGGCGATTGTCGGTGCCGGCCATGCGGGCGGCCGCGCGGCGCAGGCGCTGCGCGCGTCCGGCTGGCGCGGGCGCATCGTGCTGATCGGCGCGGAGGCACACCTGCCGTACGAACGGCCGCCGTTGTCGAAGGGCGTGCTGACGGGCAAGCGCAGTGCGGCGCAATGCCGATTGCGCGATCCTGACGCGTGGATGGCGGACGGCATCGAGCCGGTCGTCGGAACCGTCGAGCGCATCGATCCGCATGCACGCGAAGTGAGCGTATCCGGCGGGCGGGTGTTCGCCTGGGACGCGCTGCTGCTCGCGACCGGCGGCCGCGCGCGCCGTCTTGCGATTCCGGGCGCGATGCTCGACGGCGTATTCGCATTGCGCACGCTCGACGATGCGGCGGCACTCGGCGCGCGGCTCGTGCCCGACGCGCGGATCGTGCTGATCGGCGGCGGCTTCATCGGTCTCGAAGTGGCGGCGTCGGCGCGCATGCTTGGGTGCCGCGTGACGGTGCTCGACGCGGCGCCGCGGCTGCTCGGCCGCGCGGTGCCGGAGGCGATCGCGACACGCGTGCGCGCGTTGCACGAAGCACAGGGCGTGACGATCCGCATGAACCGGAAACCCGTTGCGATCGAGCGGACGTCAGGCGGTGCGCTGGCTGTCGTGCTCGACGACGGCGACACGCTGATCGCCGATGCGGTCGTCGCCGGCGTCGGCATCGAACCGGCCGACGAACTGGCGCGCGCTGCAGGCCTCGCAGTCGAGCGCGGGATCATCGTGAACGCGCAGCTCGAGACGTCGGCGGAAGGCATTTACGCGGCCGGCGATGTCGCGGTGTTTCCGAGCGTCTTGTCGGGGCGGCCGGTTCGGCAGGAGACGTGGCACGGCGCCGAGACGCAGGCACGCGTCGCCGCCCGCAACATGCTCGGCGCCGGCGAACCGTATCGCGACACGCCGTGGTTCTGGTCCGATCAATACGACGCGCAGTTGCAGGTGGCCGGGGAGCCGGCGCTCGGCGAGCGGTCGGTTGCGCGCGTGCTCGACGACGATGCGGAAATCCATTTCCATTTCGATGCAGGCGCGCGGCTCGTCGCTGCAAGCGGCTTCGGCCGTACATCGGGATTCGTCAAGGAAATGCGCGTGGCGAGAATGCTGGTCGAGCGCGGGATCGACGTGACGCCGGCTGCTGTCGCGGACGTCGACGTGAAGCTGAAATCGCTGGTGGCGGCTGAGAGCGGCCGATAGCGGAAGGGAAGCGAGGAGGGGAAATGAAGCGCGCGGCGCCGGACGCCGCGCGCGTCGTTCAAACCGCGATCAGATCGTGGAATGCAAGTGCAGATAGAGGCCGGCTGCGGCGGCGCCGCCGAGCAGCGGGCCGACGACGGGCACCCATGCATAGCGCCAGTCGCTGTCGCGCTTGCCGGGGATCGGCAGCAGCGCGTGCATGATGCGCGGCGACAGGTCGCGCGCGGGGCTCATCGCATAGCCGGTCGGGCCGCCGAGCGAGATGCCGATGCCGAGCACGAGCAGGCCGACAGGCAGCGCGTCGAGTGCGCCGAGGCCGACCTGCGGCGACGCGAGGTACAGCACGCCGAGGATCAGCACGAACGTGCAGATCGCTTCGGTCAGCACGTTGTGCGTGACGCTGCGGATCGCCGGCGCCGTGCAGAACACGGCGAGCTTCAGGTCGGCGTCGGCTTCCTTCGCGAAATGCTGGCGATACGCGAGCCACACGAGCAGCGCGCCCGCCATCCCGCCGAGCATCTGCGCAAGGACGTAGCCGCCGACTTTCGACCACGCGAACTTGCCCGCGAGCGCGAGACTGATCGTGACGATCGGGTTCAGGTGCGCGCCGCTGAACGACGCGGTCACGTACACGGCGACGAACACGGCCATCGCCCAGCCCATCACGATCACGATCAGGTCCGCGCCTTTGCCCTTGGTCTTTGCAAGCAGCACGTTTGCGACCGCGCCGTTGCCGAGCAGCACGAGGATCGCCGTGCCGATGAATTCTGCAATATAAGGTGACATGTTGTCTCTCGTAGGTCGCGGCGGACTCGCGCGTTGCGCGGTCCGCCGGTGTTGTTGTATTTCGTTGGGATGCCTGAGGATTACTGGGCGTCGTCGGCCCACGCCTTCGCCGCGCGCACCGCACGCTGCCAGCCGGCCATGCGCTGCTCGACCTGCTCCTTCGGCATCGACGGTGCGAAGCGGCGATCGAGCTGCCACTGGTCGCGCACTTCGTCGAGGTTCTTCCAGTAGCCGATCGCGAGGCCCGCGAGGTAGGCCGCGCCGAGCGCGGTCGTCTCGGTGATCTGCGGACGCACCGCGTCGACGCCGAGCAGGTCGGCCTGGAACTGCATCAGCAGGTTGTTCGCGCTCGCGCCGCCGTCCACGCGCAGCTCGCCGATGCTGATGCCCGAATCGGCTTCCATCGCGGCCAGCACGTCGAGCGACTGGTACGCGATCGCATCGAGCGCCGCGCGTGCGAGGTGCGCGGAGGTCGTGCCGCGCGTGACGCCGAACACCGAGCCGCGCGCCCGTGCGTTCCAGTGCGGTGCGCCGAGGCCGGCGAACGCGGGCACGAGGTAGACGCCGTCGGTGTGCGGCACGGTCGCGGCGAGCGCTTCGATCTCGGCGGCCGTCTTGATGATGCCGACGCCGTCACGCAGCCATTGCACGACCGCGCCCGCGATGAAGATGCTGCCTTCGAGCGCGTACTGCACGTCGTCGCCGATCTGCCAGGCGATCGTCGTGACGAGGTTGTTCTTCGACTCGATCGGCTTGTCGCCGGTGTTCATCATCAGAAAGCAGCCGGTGCCGTAGGTGTTCTTCACCATGCCCGACGTCGTGCACATCTGGCCGAACAGCGCCGCGTGCTGGTCGCCGGCGATGCCCGCGAGCGGGATCTTCGACGCGAACACGGTGGTCTTCGTGTGGCCGTAGATTTCCGACGAGGCCTTCACTTCCGGCAGCATGCTGCGCGGGATGTCGAGCAGTTCGAGCAGCTCGTTGTCCCATTCGCGCGTGTGGATGTTGAACAGCATCGTGCGCGATGCGTTCGTCACGTCGGTCACGTGCAGTTCGTGCTTCGTGAAGTTCCACACGAGCCAGCTGTCGACGGTGCCGAACGCGAGCTTGCCCTGCCTGGCCTTCTCGCGTGCGCCCGGCACGTTGTCGAGGATCCAGCGGATCTTGGTCCCGGAGAAGTACGAGTCGATCGGCAGGCCAGTCTTCGCGCGTACCTTCGCTTCGAGACCCTGCTTCTTCAGCGAGTCGCAGAAGTCGGCCGTGCGGCGATCCTGCCAGACGATCGCGTTGTAGACGGGCTGGCCCGTCTCGCGATCCCAGACGATGGTCGTCTCGCGCTGGTTCGTGATGCCGATCGCGGCGATCGACGTGCCGTTCAGGCCCGTGCGCGTGACGGCTTCGGCGGCGACGCCGGCTTGCGTCGACCAGATTTCCTGAGGGTCGTGCTCGACCCAGCCGGGTTGCGGGTAGATCTGTTCGAATTCCTTCTGGGCGATCGATACGATATTGCCCTGGCGATCGAACAGCATCGCGCGGGAACTCGTGGTGCCCTGGTCAAGCGCGAGGATGTACTGGTCCTGCATGTCTCTCATCTCCATCCGTGAATTGGCGTAGTTGTGATGCGCGCCGCATGTGGGGCGGCGCGTCGGTGAATCAACGTCGGTCAGGCAACTGCAACTGCATTCGGGTCATGCGTGCGGCGCGTGCGCGGCGGCGAACCATGCGTCGACCGCGGCCGTCACCGCATCGAGCGTGCCCGGCGTGACGTGCAGGCCGAGCTTCGAGCGGCGCCACAGCACGTCCTGCGCGCAGGTCGCCCATTCGGCGTCGCGCAGGTAGCGCAGTTCGGCGTCGTAGATGCCCGGCGCGATTTCGGTGCCGAGGTCGGCGAGCGACGCGGCGCCGTCGACCACGCGCTCCGCGCGCGTGCCGTACGCACGTGCATAGCGGCGCGCGAGCGCGGCGGGCAGCCACGGGTGGCGTTGCGCGAACGCGCTGGCGAACACGTCGAACTTCGCGTTCGCGATGTCGCCGCCCGGCAGCGCGACGCCGGCCGTCCAGGTCTTCGCGTCGCGGCCGAGCGCGCGGCACAGCATGTCGCCGGCTTCTTCCGCGAGCTTGCGGAACGTCGTGATCTTGCCGCCGAACACCGACAGCAGCGGGGCGCCCGCGCCGTCGTCGAGCTCGAGGCGGTAGTCGCGCGTGACGGCCGACGCGTTCGCCGCGTTCTCGTCTTCGAGCAGCGGGCGCACGCCCGAGTAGGTCCAGTGCACGTCGGCCGGCGAGATCTTGCGCTTGAAATAGCGGTTGATCGAATCGCACAGGTACTGCGTCTCGTCGCGATCGATCGCGACTTTCGCGGGATCGTTCGTGTATTCGACGTCGGTCGTGCCGATCAGCGTGAAGTCGTGTTCGTACGGAATCGCGAAGATGATCCGCTTGTCCGGGTTCTGGAAGATGTACGCGTGATCGTGATCGAACAGGCGGCGCGTGATGATGTGGCTGCCCTTCACGAGCCGCACGCTGTGCTGCGCGCCGCGGCCGAGCGCACCGTGCAGGACTTCGCCGACCCACGGGCCGGCCGCGTTCGCGATCGCGCGCGCGTGCACGACGCGGATCGAACCGTCGGCCTGCTGCAGCCGCGCTTCCCATTCGTCGCCGCGGCGTTCGGCGGAGACGAGCTTCGTGCGCGTCAGGATCTCGGCGCCGCGCTCCTTCGCATCCATCGCGTTCAGCACGACGAGGCGCGCGTCGTCGACCCAGCCGTCCGAATAGACGAAGCCGCGCTTGATCGAGTCGATCAGCGGTGCGCCGGCCGCATGGCGGCGCATGTCGATGCCGCGCGAGCCGGGCAGCAGTTCGCGTTTCGCGAGGTGATCGTAGAGGAACAGGCCGATGCGGATCAGCCAGGCCGGACGGAGGTTCGGCATGTGCGGCATCACGAAGCGCAGCGGCCACATGATGTGCGGTGCCGCGCGCAGCAGCGTCTCGCGCTCCTGCAGCGCCTTGCGCACCAGTCCGAACTCGTTGTACTCGAGGTAACGCAGGCCGCCGTGAATCAGCTTCGTGCTGGACGACGACGTGTGCGACGCGAGGTCGTCCTGCTCGCAGAGCATGACCGACAGGCCGCGGCCGGCCGCATCGCGCGCGATGCCCGCGCCGTTGATGCCGCCGCCGACGACGAGCAGATCGTAGCGATTCGGTTGGGTCACCTGCTGTCCTTATCGTCTGTTGAAATGGGGTGAACACGAAATGTTCGAATTCGAAATTTAACGAACGAAATCGAAAAAGTAAAGTTCGAAAAAGCGGGGCCAGTAGCGTGCGGCGCGATCCCGGACGATACTGGCGGAATCGACCGTTTCGCGAGGTGAATCATGCGTATTGGGATGTGGGCCGGCGTGGGTGCCGTCCTTCTGGCGGGGTGCAGCGCGGGCATGCCGCCGCTCGCCGGCAACTGGCGGGCGCCGTCGTTCGTCGACCTGCAGACGTCGTGCGGCGGCACGGCGCGCGACTGGGGCGCGGACGCGCAGCCGGTCTACTCGACGCTGTACGACGCCTATGTGGCGAAACGGTATCGCGGGCTGACCGAAGCGAACTATTGTGCGTTCGTAAACGAACTTTCGACCCACTATGTGGCGCCTGACGCGGCGGCGCGCGCCGGCTGGATTGCGTATTTCAACGGGGCGCGCGCGCAGGCCATCAGCTGGCGGGCGGCGGTCGATCCGACGCTGCGCGGCGGTTGACGCCGGCTGCGGTGAACGGGCGGGACAAGCAGAAGCGACCGCGTGGCCGGGCATCCGGCCGCGCGGTCAGGTCAGGAACGGCGGAATTTCACGAATAGCGGTACTTGATGGATCGCAGCGCGGCGTCGCCGCTCTCGGTCACGCAGTACTTGCGCCCCGAGCCGAGCCCTTCCAGGCGAACGAGCTGTTGTTCGAGCAGGATGTCCAGTTCATCCCGATCCATGTCGCGCTGATCAGGCGCGTCCTTCACAAGCAATAGCGTGGCGAATTCATGCGGACTCAGCATCGTTCTCTCCATGGCAATCGGACTGCCCGCGCGGCCGGCGCGGACGCCGGCGCGCGATACCCCGCGGGGTATGGCTTGGGGGGAAGCTGTCTTCGCCGGCCCTGCGGTTCGCACACGCCCTGGCACAGGCGGATCGGGCGAACGGGCCGGGGAACTGGAGTCTAGTCGAGCGCGCCGGCAACGACAAATCGTGCCCCGTTAATTTTCCGTTTGACAGGAACATGCACCGCAAGCGGTCCGCGCGCGGCGCCAACTTCTTGATTTCACTTGAAGTTTCAGGTGCGGTGCAGCATGGCAACCGTTATTCCGCGACGTACACCTGGGTGCCGGCGGCGGCCACCGTGTCGGCCATCTCGGGCGGCAGCGGCTTGTCGGTGAAGAGCGCGTGTACCTGGCTCAGGTGGCCCTGGCGCACCAGCGCGGGGCGGCCGACCTTCGAATGGTCGGTGACGAGATAGACCGTGCGCGCGTGCTGCATGATCGCCTCGGCCACGCGCACCTCGCGCGTGTCGAAGTCGCGCAGCGTGCCGTCGGCCTCGATCGCCGACGTGCCGATGATCGCGTAGTCGACCTTGAACTGGCGGATGAAGTCGATCGCGAGCTCGCCGACGATGCCCTTGTCCCACGGCCGCACGATGCCGCCCGTGATCAGCACCTCGCAGTCGGGGTAGCCGCTCATCATCGACGCGACGTTCAGGTTGTTCGTGATCACGTGCAGCCCGTGATGGCGGTTCAGCGCGCGTGCAACTTCCTCTGTCGTCGTGCCGAGGTTGATGAACAGCGACGCCTGGTCGGGGATGTGCGACGCCGCGAGCGCCGCGATCCGCCGCTTCTCGTCGTGGAACATCCGCTGGCGCGCGGTATACGACACGTTCTCCGAGCTGGTCGGCAGGCTCGCGCCGCCGTGGTAGCGGCGCAGCAGGTTCAGATCGGCGAGCCAGTTCACGTCGCGGCGGATCGTCTGTGGCGTCACCGCGAAGTGCGCGGCGAGATCGTCGACGGTCACGAAGCCGTCGCGCTGCACCCATTCGAGCAATTCCTGCTGGCGCGCGTTGAGGGTGAGGCGGGGATCTCGGGTCATGGCTCGATGGTCGGGTCGTGAGACGGAGCGGGTATTGTAAGGGCGGCAACGCCATTCGGCGGGCCTCGCCGGCACGGCGGCGTACGATTCATGTAGAAAGTGCATGGATTCATGTGACAAATGAATTTGTGCGATTCCGCCGATCGCGCTGCAATGGCGGATTGCCCGCGCTCGCGGGCGCGTTCATTCGGCTTTCGACGAGGTGGCATCGATGACTGGCTTCAACTGGCACAACCCGTATCCGACGACCCGCATTCCGGTGTTCGCGCGCAACGTCGTATCGACGTCGCACCCGCTGGCCGCGCAGGCCGGGCTGCGGATGCTGTGGAAAGGCGGCAACGCGGTCGACGCGGCGCTGGCTGCCGCCGCTGCGATCACCGTCGTCGAACCCGTGTCGTGCGGGCTCGGCGGCGATGCGTTCGCGCTCGTGTGGGACGGCGAGCGGCTGTCCGGGCTGAATGCGTCGGGCGTTGCGCCGGCCGCATGGAACGTCGACTATTTCCGCAAGCGTCACGGCGAGAACGCGCACGGCATCGCGAACAAGCCGACGCGCGGCTGGGATACCGTGACCGTGCCGGGCGTGATCGCGGGCTGGGAGGCGCTGCACGCGAAGTTCGGTTCGCTGCCGTTCGCGGATCTGCTCGAGCCGGCGATCGAGATCGCGGAGCGCGGCTATGCGGTGCCGCCGATCGTCGCGCACAAGTGGGCGGCGGCCGTGCCCGAACTGCAGGGCCTGCCGGGCTTCGCGGACACCTTCATGCCGCGCGGCCGTGCGCCGCTCGTCGGCGAGCGCGTGTGCCTGCCCGGTCATGCGCAGACGCTGCGCACGCTCGCGAAGGACGGTGCGCGTGCGTTCTACGAAGGCGCGCTCGCCGAGCGCGTCGCTGCGTTCTCGCGCGAAGGCGGCGGCGCGCTGACCGAAGCCGACCTGCGTGCGTACCGGCCGGAATGGGTCGAGCCGATCGGCAAGCGCTTCGGCCGCCACACGATTCACGAGATCCCGCCGAACGGGCAGGGCATCGCCGCGCTGATCGCGCTCGGGATCGCCGAGCATGCGGGCGTGACCGACTGGCCGCTCGATTCGGCCGACTCGCAGCATCTGCAGATCGAGGCGATGAAGCTCGCGTTCGCCGATGTCTATCGTTACGTCGCCGATCCGCGCGCGATGGACGTCACGCCCGAGCAGATGCTCGACGATGCGTATCTCGCCGAACGCGCGAAGCTGATCGATCGCGCGCGCGCGACGCACTTCGGCGCGGGCCGGCCGCACTCGGGCGGCACGATCTACCTGTCGGCCGCCGACGAGCGCGGCATGATGGTGAGCTTTATCCAGTCGAACTACATGGGCTTCGGCTCGGGGCTCGTCGTGCCGGGTACCGGCATTGCGCTGCAGAACCGCGGGCACGGCTTCTCGATGGATCCGGCGTCGCCGAACGTCGTCGCGGGCGGCAAGCGGCCGTTCCACACGATCATCCCGGCGTTCGTCACCGAAGAGGTCGACGGCCGCACCGAGGCCGTGATGAGCTTCGGCGTGATGGGCGGCGACATGCAGCCGCAAGGCCATCTGCAGACCGTCGTGCGGATGCTCGGCCATGGACAGCAGCCGCAGGCCGCATGCGATGCGCCGCGCTGGAAGGTCAACCGCGACTTCACGCTCGACGTCGAATCGACGATGAATCGCGCGACCGTCGACGCGCTGGCCGCACGCGGCCATACGATCAAGTCGATCGACGATCCTTACATGGATTTCGGCTCGGGGCAGTTCATCTGGCGTCTCGACCGCGACGATCGCGAGCGCGGCTACGTGGCCGCGAGCGACAGCCGGCGCGATGGCCTGGCGGCCGGTTTCTGACGGATCGCTTCCGGCTTTCGCTTGCAGTTCGTGCGTTTCACGGGCGGCCGTTCGGCCGCCCGTTTCGTTTGGCGCGATACTTGCCGTCGAGCCGGTGCAGGCGGTTTGAAGGACTCGTCTAACGAACGGCAACAGACGCCGTGGAACTGCGCCTGTCGGGTATGGTCAGTGCTCTGGAGCACGAACACCAAAGTCCGGCTAAGATGGCTGGATGGTTCGGCCGGACCAATTCACTATAAACGACGTAAAACGCCGCCTGCGGGAAGACTGGCGCCCGTGCCGAAGGCATGAGCCGGCCCCCGCGCGACGACTGGGAGCGCACCACCATGGACACTAAAACGACGCATGTCATGCCGTGGCGTATCGAGGACATCGACCTGAACCGGATCGATCGTCAGCGTGCCGCCGCGAACGAGGATCTGTTGCTGTTGCTGTGCGCGTCGTCGTTCATCGAAAGCGGCTCGGATCTCTATACGAGCAATCTGAGCACGTTCTTCAATGACGATCCGGAAGTCTCCGCATGGCTCAACAATGCATGGGAGCACGAAGAATTGCAGCACGGCCGCGCGCTGAAGGCATACATCGCGCACGTGTGGCCCGAGTTCGACTGGGATACCGCGTTCGCGAATTTCTTCGCCGAGTATTCGAAGACCTGCTCGGTCGAGGCGTTCGAGAAGACGCGCGCGCTCGAGATGGTCGCGCGCTGCGTCGTCGAGACGGGCACGGCCACGCTGTATCGCGCGATCAACGAATGCTCGGACGAGCCCGTGCTGAAGGAAATCACCGACAACATCCGCACCGACGAAGTGCGTCACTACAAGCACTTCTTCAAGTTCTTCAAGAAGTACAACCAGGTCGAAGGCAACGGCCGGCTCGCGGTGCTCGGCGCGCTGGCGCGCCGCGTGATGGAAATCAAGAACGAGGATTCCGAGATCGCGCTGCGCCACGTGTTCGCGATCCGCTATCCCGATCGCGTCGGCGACAATCAATACAACCGCGAACGCGCGGCGCGCATCAATTCGCTCGTTCGGCGCAACCTGTCGGCCGACATGTGCGTGAAGATGCTGCTCAAGCCGCTCGATCTGCCCGCGAAGATCCAGCCGGGCGTCCACTATCCGCTCACGAAGATCACGCGGCACGTTTTCCTGCGCTGATCGCGTCGGCACGGCCCGTCGCGCGTATGCTGGTGCATCTTCATCCGATCCGCACCAGGGCCACGCCATCATGACCGATACCCATCGCCACGCACTCGAACAATGGACGTTCGACGCGTGGCCGCCAGCCGTCGTCGCGCTGTTCGACGGCACCGCGCTCGAGCGCCATGCCGACATCGCCGCCTCGCTGATCGTCGCGACCGACGACGGCCAGCTGCGCACGACGCTGCTCGGTGTCGGCGAGATCTATGCGCGCGATGCGCATACGTTGCTGATCGCGCTATGGCCGCAGTCGCGCGCGGCGCGCGCGCTCGCGCAACGGCGCACGGCCGCGTTGACGCTCGTCGCGGACGGCGCGTTCCTTCAGGCGCAATTGCGGATGACGCCGCTCGAAGGAGACTTCGGCGGCCTCGCCGGATTCGCAGCGACGATTGCGCAGGGCGATGCGCAGCGGGTCGGCTATGCGCGTCTCGCGACGGGTGTCACGTTCACGCTGGAAGGGGATCGCGCCGCGGTGCTCGCACGCTGGCAACGCCAGGTCGAGCACCTGCGGCACGCCGCCGCGCGGCTTCAGTGACCGCGCTGGCCGCTGCGCGACGAACGATTGCGGTTCGGGTGCGCGGCATTGCCGTTCGCCGGGCGAGCGCTGTTGCCGCCGCCCGCCGGACGTCCGCCGCCATTGCCGCCGGCACCGGCACCGCCTTGCGTGCGCGGCTTCGCAGCCTTCTGCTGCGAGGCCTTCGGTTGCGCGTTGCCTTCGCGTTTCGCGGCCGGCTGGCCTGAGCCGCCTGCACGCGGCTGGCGATTGCCGCCACCACCGCCGCCGCCACCACCGCGCGGCTGTTGCTGGCCGCGGCGCTGCTGGATCGGCTCCGGCTTCGCGTGCGGATCGGGTTCGAAGCCCGCGATCACTTCCTGCGGGATCTCGCGCTTGATCAGCCGCTCGATGTCGCGCAGCAGCTGCTTCTCGTCGACGCACACGAGCGACACGGCTTCGCCGGTCGCGCCCGCGCGGCCCGTGCGGCCGATCCGGTGCACGTAATCCTCGGGGACGTTCGGCAGGTCGAAGTTGACGACGTGCGGCAACTGGTCGATGTCGATCCCGCGCGCGGCGATATCGGTCGCGACGAGCACCTGCAGCGTGCTGTTCTTGAACTCGGCCAGCGCGCGCGTGCGGGCCGACTGGCTCTTGTTGCCGTGGATCGCCATCGCGCTGATGCCGTCCTTCGTCAACTGCTCGGCGAGCCGGTTCGCGCCGTGCTTGGTGCGCGTGAACACGAGCACCTGGAACCAGTTGTGTTCGCGGATCAGGTGCGTGAGCAGCTCGCGCTTGCGATCGCGGTCGACCGGGTGGATCTTCTGCGCGACGCTTTCGGCGGTCGTGTTGCGGCGAGCGACCTCGATCAGCGCGGGCGAGTCGAGCAGGCTGTCCGCGAGCGCCTTGATCTCGTCGGAGAAGGTGGCCGAGAACAGCAGGTTCTGGCGGTCCGGCGGCAGCTTCGCGAGCACGCGCTTGATGTCGTGGATGAAGCCCATGTCGAGCATCCGGTCGGCTTCGTCGAGCACGAGGATGTCGAGATCCGACAGGTCGATGGTCTTCTGCTGCATGTGGTCGAGCAGGCGGCCCGGCGTCGCGACGACGATGTCGACGCCGCGCTTGAGCGCATCGATCTGCGGATTGATGCTGACGCCGCCGAACATCACGGTCGAGCGCAGCTTCAGGTATTTGCTGTACGCACGGACGCTTTCCTCGACCTGCGCGGCGAGTTCGCGCGTCGGCGTGAGGATCAGCGCGCGCACCGCGCGCTTCGCACCGCGATTGTCCGCGTAGAACGTGTGCAGGCGTTGCAGGATCGGCAGCGTGAAGCCGGCGGTCTTGCCGGTGCCCGTTTGCGCGCCGGCGAGCAGGTCGCCGCCGCCGAGGACGGCAGGGATCGCCTGCTGCTGGATCGGAGTCGGCGACGTGTAGCCGAGCTCGTTGACCGCCTTGACCAGCGGTTCGGCCAAGCCGAGAGATTCGAAAGACATAGATACCACTCTTGAGTTTTATGATGGCGACGCGTCGCGCGGCCCGCGCGGAAAACCTGCATCGCACAAATGCAAAAGGGCGCGGCCGCGGTTTCCCGCAGCCGCGCCCCGTTTGTGTCAGCCGCTTCTTAGTCGAGCGGCGCGGAACGCAGGTCGCTCACCTGTTGCGGCGAGATCGGCGTACCGTTGTTACCCCACGACATCCGGATATACGTGACCACCGCCGCCACTTCCTGGTTCGACAGCGACTGTGCGAACGGCGGCATCCCGTACGGACGCGGATTCTTGAACGTGCTCGGCGGATAGCCACCGTTCAGCACCATGCGGATCGGGTTGACTGCCGATTCCATCATGATCGAGTGGTTGCCCGCGAGCGGCGGATAAGCAGGCGGCTTGCCGGCGCCGGTTTCGGCGTGGCAGGTCGCGCAGTTGTCCGCGTAGATCTTCTTGCCCTGGTCGAACAGCGCGTTGCCGAACTGCTTCGACGGCTCGTACTGCATGTTCTTCGGCGCTTCAGCCTTCTGCGGGATCGACTTCAGGTACGTCGACATCGCGCGCGTATCTTCGTCGGTCATGTACTGCAGGCTGTTGTGGACCACGTCCGCCATCGGGCCGAACACCGCACCCTTCTGCGACACGCCGGCCTGCAGCAGGTCGGACAGCTCCTGCACGTGCCAGTCGCCGAGGCCGAGTTCCTTGTCGTTCGTCAGCGACGGCGCATACCAGTTCTGCAGCGGGATCAGGCCGCCGGCAAACGCCGACGAGCTCACCGGGCCGCCCATCATGTTGATCGACGTGTGGCACATCGAGCAGTGGCCGAGGCCTTCGACGAGGTACGCACCGCGGTTCCATTCGACCGACTTCGTCGGATCCGGCTTGTACTCGCCTTCCTTGAAGAACAGCGTGCGCCAGCCGATCAGCAGGTTGCGGTTGTTGAACGGGAACTTCAGTTCGTGCGGACGGCTCGGCACCGACACAGGTGCGACCGAGCGCAGGTACGCGTAGATCGCGTCCGAATCCGAGCGCGTGACCTTCGTGTAGCTCGCGAACGGGAAGCCCGGGTAGAGCAGGCTGCCGTCCTTTGAGCGACCGGTGTGCATCGCGCGGTAGAAGTCGTCCGACGTCCACTTGCCGATACCGTTCTGGTCGTCCGGTGTGATGTTCGGCGTGTACATCGTGCCGAACGGCGTCGCCATCGGCAGGCCGCCCGCGAACGACTTGCCGCCGCGCACGGTGTGACACGCGATACAGTCGCCGACGCGCGCGAGATATTCGCCCTTCTTGATCAGCGCGGCCTGGTCGGCCGGCGTGGCCGCGACGGCGGAAGCGCCGTGCAGCGTGTCGTTGCCCGGCCACAGGACCGGCACGAGGGCAGCGGCCGCGACGATCGCGGCAGCCGAGAGTGCAAACAGGGACTTGCGTTTCATTGTGTCTGTCTCCCTTGCCTTATTGCGGTTCGCTGCCGCAGGCGAGCGGAGTCTTCATCGAACGCGCCGGGGCCGGCACGGGGTTGGCGGGCGCCGGTTGCGCGGCGAGCCATGCGGTCACGGCCGTCACGTCTTCGTCGGAAAGCTTCGCGGCGATGTCGTGCATGCAATCCGGTGCCTTCGCGTGGCGGTTGCCCGAGCGCCACGCGCCGAGCTGCGCGCTCAGGTAATCGGCGTGCAGGCCGACGAGGCCCGGGATCGCCGGCTGCATGCCGGTCAGCCCGGCGCCGTGGCAGGCCACGCAGGCCGGCAGCTTGCGCGACGGGTCGCCCTGCGTGACGAGCTGCTTGCCGCGTGCGAGCGTCGCGGCCGGCAGCGTCGGCTTCGCCGGCGTCGGATACGGCGGACGTTCGGCCGAGAAGTGCTCGGCGATTTCGCGCAGGTAGTCGTCGTTCAGGTACGTCAGCAGGTAGTTCATCGGCGGGTACTTGCGCCGGCCGTCACGGAAGTTGACGAGCTGGTTGTACAGGTACTCGGCCGGCTTGCCGGCAAGACGCGGGAAGTAATCGTTGTCCGTGCCCTGGCCGTGGACGCCGTGACATGCGGTACAGCCGCGCACGCGCTCGGCCATCGTATCGGGTGCCTTGAGCGGCGCCTGCTGGGCGTGCGCTTGCTCCGTGGGCTTGGTCTGCGCTTGGGCAGCGCTCATAAGGCCCGCGCCGCCGATCATCAGAACGGCGAGCAGCGGACGGAAGAGGCGTCTTGAAGACACACGAGACTCCATGTTTATTCGTCGGGGACCTTGTCCGGGCTACGATCGGCTCGGCGCATGGACGGCAGGACAGCCGGGCTGCTGCGACGCGGCATTCTATCATCGATGGGTAATGACGGCTATTTGGCAAAAGGACATCGGTTCCTGCCTGTTTACGACTTGCGACAATTTGACGCGCATTGCGGCGCTGCAGTGTGAACCGGCGTGCGTTTTCACCATCGAAGACCGTACACTCGCGGGTCGCGCGGCGCCGCCTCCGCCGCTGGTCCAGTCATTTCTCCCGTTTCCGGATTCATCGATGACGTTTTCTACCGTGCCGTTGCCTGCCTCACGCTGTCCGTCCCGTTGCCGCCGCCCTGCCGGCCCGTCGCTGTCGGGAGGGGCCGCGCGATGAAGTTCGACAGCTTGTGGATCGGTCAGGTCGCGCTCGCGGCGCTGATGGACGCTGCGTTCGCGATGGCGGTCGGCTCGGCGCTGCTCAAGGCGTGGCTCGGCAAGGACGGCGCGCGGCCGGTCATCGCGCCGTCGCATCCGGCATGGCTGCGTGCGCAACATTCGCTGGTCGCGGCGGCGCTGGCGCTGGTGCTCGCGGATCTCGGCTGGCTCGTCTACGAGGCCGCGACGATGAGCGGCACGGGCCTCGGCGGCGCGTTCGCCGCGATTCCGACCATGCTGATGCAGACGCACACGGGCTTTGCATGGAGCGTCGCGTTCGCCGGCGCCCTCGTGCTCGCGATCGTCGCGCTCGCGAAACCGGACGGCCCGGTCGCGCACGCCGTGCTGTGGCTCGCGGTGATCGTGGTCGCGGCCGGCAAGGCCTCGCTCGGCCACGCGGCCGATACGGGCGCGCTGTCCGCGGCGGTCGGCATCCAGACGCTGCACCTGCTCGCCACGGCGGTGTGGGGCGGCCTCGTCCTCGCGGGCGGGCTCGCGGTGCTGCCGGCGCTCGGTTCGTCGGTCGCGCGCGGCGCGCTGATCCGCATCGGCCAGCACCTGTCGCGCACGTCGATCGTCGCGGTCGTGTTCGTGCTCGGCACGGGCGTGCTCAACGCGATCCGCGGGCTCGGCGGCTCGCTCGCGCCGCTCGACGGCAGCACGTGGGGGCGCGTGCTGTTGCTGAAGCTGCTGCTCGTCGCGCTCGCGCTCGTGCTCGGCGGCCTGAACCGCTTCTCGGCGCTGCCGCGCCTGCGCCGCACCGCGTCGACCGAAGACGCGCACACGTTCCGCAACATCCTGCATCTCGAAGGGATGACGATGATCGGCGTGTTCGTCGCGGCAGCCGTGCTGTCGTTCAGCGTGCCGGGGTTCGCGGCGCTCGGCTGACCGAGGGCGTCGCGCGGGGCAGGGTAGCGACGCTCCCTGTCGACGCGCGGCGAAGCGCAGAAGCGAAAACGGCCGCCTGCCGGGCGGCCGTGTCGAAGCCGGTGCGCGGCGTGATCGTCGCGCCTTCCGGCTCGTCTCGTCCCTTCATCACCATTCGGCGACGCTGCCGTCCGCGTGGCGCCACACCGGGTTGCGCCAGCGGTGGCCGGTCTTCGCCATCTCGCGCACCTTCTCCTCGTTCACGTCGATGCCGAGCCCAGGGCCCTGCGGGATCGCGACGAAGCCGTCCTCGTAGCGGAACACCTCGGGGTTGCGCAGGTAGTCGAGCAGGTCGTTGCCCTGGTTGTAGTGGATGCCGAGGCTCTGCTCCTGGATGAACGCGTTGTAGCTGACCGCATCGAGCTGCAGGCACGCGGCGAGCGCGATGGGCCCAAGCGGGCAGTGCAGCGCGAGCGCGACGTCGTAGCTTTCCGCGAGCGTCGCGATCTTGCGGCACTCGGTGATGCCGCCCGCGTGCGACGCGTCGGGCTGGATGATGTCCACGTAGCCGCCCGCGAGGATGTGCTTGAAGTCCCAGCGCGAGTACAGCCGTTCGCCGAGCGCGATCGGCGTGCTGGTCTGGTTGACGATGTCGCGCAGCGCCTCGGCGTTCTCCGACAGCACCGGTTCCTCGATGAACATCAGCTTGTACGGATCGAGCTCCTTCGCGAGCACCTTCGCCATCGGCTTGTGCACGCGGCCGTGGAAGTCGACGCCGATCCCGACGTGCGGGCCCACCGCCTCGCGCACGGCCGAGACGTTCGCGATCACCTGCTCGACCTTGTCGTAGGTATCGACGATCTGCAGCTCCTCGGAGCCGTTCATCTTCACGGCCTTGAAGCCGCGCTCGACGACCGCGCGCGCATTGTTCGCGACATCGCTCGGCCGGTCGCCGCCGATCCACGAATACACCTTGATGCGATCGCGCACCTGGCCGCCCAGCAGCGCGTGCACGGGCACGCCGTGATGCTTGCCCTTGATGTCCCACAGCGCCTGGTCGACGCCGGCGATCGCGCTCATCATGATCGGGCCGCCGCGGTAGAAGCCCGCGCGGTACATCACCTGCCAGTGATCCTCGATCAGCAGCGGGTCGCGGCCGACGAGATAGTCGGCCAGTTCCTGCACGGCGGCCTCGACCGTGTGCGCGCGGCCTTCGACGATCGGCTCGCCCCAGCCGACGATGCCCTCGTCGGTTTCGATCTTGAGGAACAGCCAGCGCGGCGGGACGACGAAGGTTTCGAGGCGGGTGATTTTCATGACGCGAGTCTCCATGGTTGACCGGCGCGGCCGCTCGGGCGCGGCGCACGGTCGCGTGCTTTCACGGTTATCCTAGCGTAGCCCGATAAAAAATAGTATTAATAGCATTATTGTGCAGATAGTGGGCAGCCGGCCTGCCGGATCAACGGAGAATCATCATTCAACGCGACCTGCATGGACAGACGGCCTTCCGGCTGGCGACGGCGATCCTGCGCGGCGACTATCCGCCCGAATCGCTGCTGCCGCGGGAGCCCGACCTGATGGAGATGTACGGCGTGAGCCGCACGGTGATGCGCGAGGCGCTGCGAACGCTGACGTCGAAAGGGCTCGTCGAGTCGCGGCCGAAGGTCGGCACGCGCGTGCGGCCGCGCCGCGCGTGGAACCTGCTCGATGCCGACCTGCTCGACTGGTATGCGCGCGTCGCGCCGCCGCTCGCGTTTGCGCTGAAGCTGCAGGAAATGCGCGAGATGATCGAACCGTACGCGGCCGCGCTGGCCGCGCGCACGCACACGCCCGAAGCGTGCGACGCGATCGACGGCGCGGCGCGCGCGATGGCCGCTGCGCGCAACGTCGACGAATGGGTGCGTGCCGACCTCCGCTTTCACCTGAGCGTGCTCGAGGCCGGCGGCAACGAGCTGCTGGTGCCGCTCGGCACGCTGATCGACCGCACGCTCGAAGCGCAGTTGCATCTGAACGCGCGCCGGGCCGACGTCTACAACGCGTCGCTCGCCGAGCACGTGGCCGTCAGCGACGCGATCCGCGCGCGCGACGAGGACGGCGCGCGCCGCGCGATGGCGACGCTGCTCGCCGTGACGCGCGCGCGGATCGAGATGTCGTGACGGAAGGGGGCGGCCGGCGAAGCGCCGTCACGCGTTCGCGCAGCCGCCCGGCTTGACGATGCGTTCCGTCGACGGCGGGTACTTCGCGAGCAGGCTCGCCGGCCGGTGAGGGCGCGCGACCAGGTCGCCGCCGCAGTTCGGGCAGCGGCCCTTCAGCACGTCGTCGGCGCAGGTCGCGCAGAACGTGCACTCGAAGGTGCAGATGCGTGCTTCCGCCGAATCGGGCGGCAGGTCCTTGTCGCAGCATTCACAGGCGGGGCGCAGTTCGAGCATGACGATGTTCCTGGTCGGAGAGGGTCGGGATGCGCGCCGCCGGACATTGCGTGCGGCGCATGCGAGCGCTACTGTACGCGTTTGGATCGGCCTCGCCAACGGTGTCCGCCCGGATACCCGTCGACGCGCACGGGCCGCACCGGGAGACGACCATGCTGTATCGCGGAAGCTGTCACTGCTCAGACGTGACGTTCGAGGCGGAAGGCGACCTGCAGGGCGTGATGGCCTGCAACTGCTCGATCTGCCAGCGCAAGGGCGCGCTGATGTGGTTCGTGCCGCGCGACCACATGAAGCTGCTGACACCCGAAGAGAATCTCGCGACCTACATGTTCAACAAGCACGTGATCAAGCATCGCTTCTGCAAGCGCTGCGGGATCCACGTTTTCGGCGAGGGCGTGCATCCGGACGGCACCGCGATGGCGGCGATCAACGTCCGCTGTCTCGAGGATGTCGACCTCGACGCGCTGCCCGTCACGCACTACGACGGCCGCTCGCACTGAGCGGCTCACCGGGCCGCGAACGGTCGCGCCGCGGTCAGGACGGTTGTGCCGACGCCGCGTCCGGCGCAGGCGTTTCCGCTTGCGGTGCCGGGCCCGCCGTGCGCGTGCCGGCGTCGGCCGGGCGTTCGATCAGCGGTGCGAGCGCCGGCGCCATCGACTTCAGCAACTGCACGGCCATCGCGCTCGTGAAGTCGTAGCGGGCCGCGTACGGTTCGTGCGCAGTTGCCGTCAGGACCCCGAAGAACCGGTCGCCGATCACGAACACGAACGTGCCGCTGCGGTTGACCTTGCGCGACTCGATCAGCCGCGCGCCGCGCGCGTAGACGTTGAAGCGCTGGTCGCCCGTCCCCGTCTTGCCGTACACCGCGAGCGTCTTGCCGTCGGGCAGCGTGAGGCCGCCCGCGAGGCGGCGCGCGGTGCCGTTGAGCACGACGTCGCGCAGCAGCGTGTGCGCCACGTTGACGATCTCCGGCGACAACATCGGCTGCGGCTGCGCGGCCGCGCGCACGAAGCGCGTTTCGTATGGCGTGCCCTTCGCGAAGTCGAGCCGCGTGATCGTCTCGGTCGGCGCCTTCTGGCCGCCGTTCGCGATCAGGCCGATCAGTTTCGCGAGCGCGTCGGGCTGGTCGCCCGATGCGCCGATCGCGGCCGCGTAGGACGGCGTGACTTCCGCGAACGGGTAGCCGAGCGCGCGCCATGATTTCGTGATCTCCGCGTACGCGCGCAGCTCGACCATGCGACGGATGCGCCGGTCCTGCGTCGCGTGGTAGCGCGTCTTGTACAGCCACGAGTACGTGTAGAAACGCGCATCTTGGCTGTCGCGCTGGACCTCGGCGAGCGACGCCGCCGGATGCGCGCGCAGGTAGTTGAGCGTCCACAGCGCGAGCGGATGCACGCTCGCGATGTAGCCGCGGTCGTTGAGGTTGAAGCGGTCGATCGCGTACTTCGCGTAGAGCGCGGCGAGATCGTCGTCGGACAGCGTCGCGGCCGGCGTGCCTTTCAGCTGCGCGCGCATCTGCGCATCGAACCACGCGAGCGATTCGTTCGGCGCGACGCTGCGCAGCACCGTCGCGATCTTCGGCGGCGACTTGCGCACGTCCTTCAGCATCAGCGCGAGCGCGTCGTCGGGCGCCTTGCCCGCGTAGCGCGTGTAGTAGCGCTTCACGTAGACCTGGCTTTCGCCGTCGACGAACTGCTGCAGGTAGCGCTGGCGCTGCTCGGGATCGCCCAGCCACGACGACGACGGGCCGGCTGCCTGCAGCGTCTCGTAGTGGACGATGTCGCGCATCAGCCGCACGAACACGAGGTTGACCGAATGCTCGAACGCTGCGTGCAGCGTCAGGATGCGGCGGTTGTCCGACTTCTCGAAGTTCGAGAACACTTGCGCGCCGCCGCCCGTGTAGAACACGTCGGGGCTCGCCGAGTACTTGCGCTCGACGGCCGCGTCGAGCATCGCCTGCAGCGAGCGGTCGCGCGTATGCGACAGGTAGTCGAGCGCCCAGCGCGACAGCCCGTCGATCGGGTCGGGCTTCACGCGCGCGAGCGCCGCATTCGACAGGTTCGCATAGCGCGCATGCAGGTCGGACACGATCTGCAGGTACGTGATCAGCGTGCGCAGTTTCGCGGTCGACCCGAGGTTGATGCGGCCGCCGCGGTTCACGTCGAACGGCTGGTTCACGCTGTCGGTCTGCACGCGCAGCAGGTTCGCGCCGTTGCGGTGTTCGTACAGCGTGAAGCTGTACGTGAGGTGCGACGGGTCGTCCTTCGGCGCGAGCATCTCGTAGCCGTACAGGCCGGCGGCCTGCGCGCCGTCGCGTGTCGACGCCTGCGCGAGCCGTTCGGCGACGGCCTGCTGCACGCCGTTGTCGAGCGTGCTCGTCGCCTGCAGGTCGAGCTGGTCGAGCTGGTACAGGTCGCTGATGCCGAGCGCCGACAGCAGCGACGCGCGCGCGGACGTCACGGCCTTGCGCGACACGAACGACTGCACGCGCGCGGCGGCCGGCGGCGCGCTGCGCTCGATCTGCGCGGCGAGCGCGGCATCGCGCAGCGCGGGCGAGATCACGCCGCCGTTCGACAGCAGCCGCAGGTAGCTGTCGGTCAGCTTCTGCAGCGCCGGATAGCCGCGGTTGAGGAAGTACGACGGCGCGCGCTGCGCGATGACCAGCGACAGCACCTCGCGGAACGTCTTGCCCTGTTCGTCGACGTTGTCGCCGGTCGTCGGCGCGGACAGGATCCGGTTCACGTCGTTGAAGTCGCGGCCGTACCACGCGGCGAGACCGTCGCCGATGCCGGTGATTTCGCCGATGTGCGGCCGCGCGGCGAGCGGCACCGAGTTCAGGTAGCGCACGACGATCGTGCGGCGCGCGAGCATCGTCTGCGGGCCGTTCAGGTACGCGCGCACCGACGCCGACGCGATCTGCCGCAGCTTCTCGGGGGGCGTCGCGGTGCGGCCTTCGGGTGAATGGCGGAACTTCTCGATCTGCGTCGCGAGCGTGCTGCCGCCCGGGCGCGCCTGGTGACGGTTGACGACGTGCAGCGCCTGGTCGGCGAGCGCGCGGCCGAAGCGTCCCCAGTCGATCGCCGGGTTGCGGTTCGGTGCGTTCGCATCGAGCAGGTAGCGATCCTCGATGAACAGCAGCGAATCGGCGACCACGCGCGGCACCGAGTCGAAGTCGGCGTACACGCGCTGCGGGAACACGGTCGCGAACAGCGGTGCGCCGGTCGAATCGAACAGCATCAGGCCGGCCTGATCCTTCTCTTCAAAAGGGAGGAACAACCCGCGATCGCCGAGCGACAGCATTCGCTGCGAATCGCGCGCCTGCTTGCCGACGACGAAGCCGCGCGCGAGCAGCCGCTCCTGGAATGCCGGCAGCATCGCATAGCCGAGGCGCTGGTCGTACGGGCCGTTCGCGGGGAAGCGGATGTGATCGCTCGGGCCCGTTTCGATCGTGTAGCCGACGTCGCGGGTGAGCTCGGACAGGTAGTGCGCCTGCAGCCGGGACGTTTCGATCTCGGTCTGCACGAGCCGCGCAACGATCGCCACCGCGATCAGCAGCGCGGCGAGCAAGGACCACTTGACCCACGTCCAGACCGATGCGAGCCCGGTCACGCGCGGCAGGATACGATTCAGCGGCCGATTCATGGCGGCGTCTCCCTGAAGGCGCGGGCTCCGGCCGCACCCCATTAAGGATTAGTGTAGTCCTCCGCAGCGTGCTGCCAAGGACGTCGACTACCGAGATGCGCCGACGCAACGCGCGTGCCTGTGATGCGTGGCGATCGGCGTTGCGCCGCGATGGTGCGTGCCGGCACTGCTTAACGTTTGCGCGTGTCGCGCGGCGACTTGCGCGTGACCGGGGCGGCGTCGGACAGGCCCGCGCGGTCGGGCCGACGGACGATGCACGGATTTCGTGCGCTGCGGAATCGGTGCAATTCGGGCCGGAACGCGTTCGCGAAAGGAGGCGTCGTACGGCGCCGCTACGGGTTTCCGCGATAGCCGCGCGCGCCGGCGGCGAGTACGATCGCCGGATGTGCGGCGCGTGTCCGCTTACGCCCTGAGTCCCATGACGATCCATCCCGTCGCACTCGTGTGCACGGCCATCCTCGGGCTGCTGCTGTTCGGGCTCGGGCTCGTCGTGTCAGTCACGCGCTTTCGGCAGGCCACCGAATCCGGGTGCGCGCCCGACCCGACGAACGGGCTGCACAAGCTCGTGCGTGCGCATGGCAATACGGCCGAATACGCGCCGTTTCTCGCGGTGCTGTTTCTCTATTTCGGCGCACACGATCCGTCGCACGCGATCCTCGCGCTGATCGTCGCGGCCACCACGTGCCGCTGCCTGCTGGTCATGGGATTGCTCGCGTGGCCGACGATGGCCAACCCCAATCCCGCGCGTTTCATCGGTGCGCTCGGCACCTATCTGTGCGGTGCCGCGCTGTGCATCGCGCTGGTCGTCTGAGCGGCGCCGCTATCGCCCCGGCAGCGTCTCGCGAGCGTGCCGGCGCACGGCTTCGACGAAGCAGTGGATCAGGTAGTCGCAGGCAATCGTGTTCAGCGCATCGCGGCGCGTGAGCACGCCGACCGATACGGCCGGAATCGTTTCTTCCACCTCGATCGCGACCATCCGCTCGCGAATCCAGTCGACTTCCATGAAGCTCTTCGGCACGCACGACACGGTGTCGGTGTGCACCGACAGCGAAAACGCCGCGCTGAACGACGTGCATTCGACGATCGGTTGCGGCGCCGGATAGCCGTGCGCGACGAACACGTCCTGCAGCAGCCGGCCGATGCTTTCCGGCGACGTGTTGAGGATCCATTGCGCGTCCTGCAGCTGCGCGAGCGACGTGCAGTGGCGCAGCGGATTGCTCGCGCGCGTCATCAGGATCAGTTCCGATTCGAGCAGCGGCCGGAACGTGAATTCCGGCGACAGCCGCGCCGCGTCGACGATCGCGATCACGAAGTCGAGCGAGCCGTCGCGCAGCCGCGGCAGCGCGGTGTCGAGAAACCCTTCGCGCACGTCGAGGCGGATCGTCGGCATCCGCTGGCGGAACGCGTCGAGCGCGGCCGGCAGGAAGCCGAGCGACATCAGCGGCGTCAGCGCGCACGCGAGCGCGCCTTCCTTGCCGCCCGACAGCTGGATCACGTCGTCGCGCGCGTGCTGCATCTCCGCGAGGATCAGCCGTGCGCGTGCATAGACGGCCTGGCCGAAACGCGTGAGCTGCGCACCGCGCGCATTGCGCGTGACGAGCGGCACGCCGAGATCGAGTTCGAGTTCGCGGATCGCCTTCGTCAGCGCGGGCTGCGACAGGTGGATCGCGCGCGCGGCCGCGCGCAGGCTGCCGTGTTCGGCGATGGCGGCAAGCGCCCGGAGCTGGTGGTGTTTCACGGCGAGGCGGGGCGCGGCGGCAGTGGCGACGTTCGTATCCTACACCGCGCCGCCGCGTGGAAAGCACGCGATAACCGTGCGTTATCACGATCGAAAAATGTCGCTCCGGGCTGCGTATTTTGAATGCCTAGACTGCATGCGCAGGCCGTCGAACGGGCCGTGCACACGACACGCATAACCAGTACGGAGACACACCTTCATGAAGGCGCCCCGAGCGGACAGCATGTTCGGCGGGCATGTCGGCGACGCTGCCGCATCCCCGTCCAATCGTCAGCTGATTGTCGCGATCACCATCGGCAACGGCCTCGAATTCTTCGATCTCACCGTGTTCAGTTTCTTCGCGGTGCTGCTCGGCAAACTGTTCTTTCCCGCGGTCTCGGCGCAGCAGCAGTTGCTGATGTCGGTCGCGACCTTCGGCGTCGGCTTCATCGCGCGGCCGGTCGGCGGCGTCGTGATCGGGCTCGTCGCCGACCGCTTCGGCCGCGTGCCCGCGATGAACCTCACGCTCGTCACGATGGCAATCGGCACCGGGATGATCGGCGTGCTGCCGACCTATGCGCAGATCGGCGTCGCGGCGCCGGTGCTGGTCGTCGTCGCGCGGCTGCTGCAGGGCTTTTCGGCCGGCGGCGAGGTCGGCGTGTCGACGTCGCTGCTCGCCGAGCGCGCGCCGGCCGGCGAACGCGGCTACTACACGAGCTGGCAGTTCGCGAGCCAGGGCGCCGCCGCGCTGGCCGGTTCGTTCGTCGGCTTCCTGCTGTCGTATTGCCTCGATACCGCGTCGCTCGAAGCGTGGGGCTGGCGCGTGCCGTTCCTGCTGGGCGTGCTGATCGCACCGATCGGCCTCTACCTGCGCGCACGCTTCAGCGCGATCGAGCAGCACGCGCCGGCCGCGGCCGCACGGCGTTCGTCGGCGGTGCTCGGCACCGTGCTGCGGCGCGACGGCGGCGCCGTGCTGACAGCGCTCGGCCTCGTGGTCGGCGGCACGGCCGCGCATTTCATCGTTCTGTACTACATGTCGACGTATGCGATCAAGGTGCTGCACCTGCCGATGGATACGGCGCTGTGGTGCGGGATCCTGTCCGGCGCCGTGATGTTCGTCGCCGCGCCGATCGGCGGGCGGCTGTCGGATCGCATCGGCAGCAAGCGTGTCGCGCTGTGGTCGCGCATCGCACTGACCGTGCTGATCCTGCCGGGCTTCTGGCTGATTCGCGCGGTGCCGTCGATCGCGACGATGTATGCGGTCGTGATGCTGCTCGCCGCGCTGCACTCGATCAACGCCGGCGCGAACGGCGTGATCCTCGCCGAGCTGTTCCCGAAGAGCACGCGTGCCACCGCGCTGTCGATCGCGTATGCGGGCGGCGTGTCGATCTTCGGCGGCTTCGCGCAGTTCATCGTCACGTGGCTGATCGGCGCGACCGGCAATCCGGCGGCGCCCGCATGGTACGTGATCGCCTGCGGCGTGCTGTCGCTCGTCGCGCTCGCGTTCGCAACGGATCGCAGCGAACACGATGCATGACCGCCGCCGCTTCCTTCTTTCCTCTTCGCCCCGAATCGTATGACCGCCATCGCTTCGCTTTCGTCCCCGCCCGCCGACGTCACGGCCGGCGACCTGTGCGACCTGTCCGCCCGCACGATGCTCGACCTGCTGAAGACGCGGCAGATCAGCGCGTGCGACCTGCTCGACGCGCATCTCGCGCGGATCGCGGCGGTCAACCCGTGCGTGAACGCGCTCGTGACCGTCGTCGATCCCGACGTGCTGCGGGCCCGCGCGCGCGACATCGACGCCCGCTGGATGCGCGGCGAATGGCAGGGCCCGCTGCACGGGCTGCCGGTGTCGCAGAAGGATCTCACCGCGACGCGCGGCGTGCGCACGACGTACGGTTCGCCGTCGTTCGCCGATCACGTGCCGCTGCATGACGCGCTCGTCGTGCGCCGCTGCGCGAGCGCCGGCGCGCTGATGATCGGCAAGTCGAACACGCCCGAATTCGGCGCCGGGTCGCATACGTTCAACGACGTGTTCGGTGCGACGCGCAACCCGTGGGACCTGACGCGCTCCGCGGGCGGCAGCAGCGGCGGCGCGGCGGCCGCGCTCGCGTGCGGGATGAATCCGCTCGCGTGCGGCAGCGACATGGGCGGCTCGCTGCGCAACCCGGCCGCGTGGAACAACGTCGTCGGATTGCGGCCGTCGCCGGGCCGCGTGCCGCGCGCGCCGGACCTGAACGGCTGGACGACGCTCGGCGTCGACGGGCCGATGGCGCGCGACGTGGCCGATACCGCACTGTTGCTTGCGGCGATCGCCGGGCCGAGCGGCGAGACCGCGACCGAACTCGCGGAACCGGGCGCGCGCTTCGCGCAGCCGCTCGAACGCGACTTCCGCGGCACGCGCATCGCGATGTCGCGCGGCCTGCCCGGCGTGCCGGTCGATCCGGAGATCAGTCGCGCGGTCGAGGCGCAAGCGCGCGTGTTTGCGTCGCTCGGTTGCGAAGTCGAATTCGACGATCCCGACCTGTCCGACGCGGAGGACGTGTTCCGCATCGAGCGCGCCTGGACGATCGGCACGCTGGTCGACGGGTTCGACGATGCGCGGCGTGCGACGCTGAAGCCCGAGATTCACGATGAATACCGGCTGCATCGCTCGCTGACGGCCGCCGATCTCGGCCGCATGTTCGTGCGCAAGACGCGGCTGTTCGAGCGGATGCGCGCGTTCATGCAGCGCTACGCGTTCTATGTGCTGCCGACCACGCAGGTGATGCCGTTCGACGTCGACCTGCGTTCGCCTGCGCACGTGCAGGGCGCCGCGAGCACGTCGTACATCGACTGGATGCGCGTGTGCTGGTACCTGTCGTCGACCGAGGCGCCGGTCCTGTCAGTGCCGTGCGGCTTCGGCGCGACCGGTTTGCCGATCGGCATGCAGATCGTCGGCCGCTACCGCGACGACTGGGGCGTGCTGCAGTTCGGCCATGCGTACGAAATCGCGGCCGGCCGCCGCTGGGCCCCGCCGGCCGTCGTCGCCGACGCGCTGCGCCAGCCGTCTTCCCCGATTCACCGCTGACCGTTCCGGTTCGCACCGGAGCAGGCCGCGCGCCTGCGGGGGACGCGCACGCCTGCGTTTGGCCATTCGACCCGCGCAATGGAGACCTTCCGATGAACAAACGGCTGTTGGCAGGCGCGGGCGTCGCGCTGATCGCGGGTGCGGCGCACGCACAGAGCAGCGTGACGCTGTACGGCATTATCGACGAAGGGCTGACCTACACGAGCAACCTCGCGGTCGCCGGCCCGAACGGCACCGCGAGCGGCAAGCCGGCGTGGCGGATGCTCGGCGGCGTGCAGCAGGCGAGCCGCTGGGGGCTGCGCGGCGTCGAGGATCTCGGCGGCGGGCTGGCGGCCGTCTTCACGCTCGAGAACGGCTTCGACCCGAGCACCGGCAAGCTCGGGCAGGGCGGATTGATCTTCGGCAAGAAGGCGTTCGTGGGGCTGTCGGGGCCGTTCGGCACCGTCACGCTCGGGCGCCAGTACGATACCAACGTCGACTTCCTCGGGCCGCTCGAGGCCGCCGCGCAGTTCGGCGGCTACATGGTTGCGCACCCCGGCGATCTCGACAATGTGAACAACGCGAACTCGACCAACAACGCGATCAAGTTCACGAGCAACGACTACGGCGGATTCCGTTTCGCGGCCATGTATGGCGTGGGCGGCATCGCGGGCGCGGCGACGCGCAACCAGGTGTGGTCGATGACGGCCGGCTACACGCGCGGGCCGCTCGTGGTCGCGGCCGGCTACCTGAATGCCCGCAACCCGAACGTGTCGTTCTTCGGCACGACCGGCAGCCCCGCGCCGGTCGTCGGCGGCGTGCCCGGCAACAACATGCTGTCGCCCGTGTATTCCGGCTATGCGTCGGCGCGCACGCTGCAGGTCGCGGCGGCGGGCGGCACCTACGCGCTCGGCGCGGTGACGCTCGGCGCGATGTATACGAACACGTCGTTTCGCCGGCTCGGCGACCTGTCGTCCGGGCCGAACCCGGGCGGCGTGTCCGGCAACGCGGTGTTCAACAACGTCGAGGCCAGCGTGCGCTACCAGTTCACGCCCTACCTGTTCGGTGGCGTTGCGTACGACTACACGCGCGGCGGCGGCGTGAACGGCCGAGGCGGCGCGACGTACCACCAGGTCGCGGCCGGGCTCGACTATTTCCTGTCGAAGCGCACCGACGTGTATGCGACGGCCGTCTTTCAGCGCGCATCGGGCACCGATTCGACGGGGCGCGCGGCGGTCGCCGCGATCAACGGCCCCGGCGCGTCCGCGAACGACCGCCAGTTCGAGGCGCGGATCGGCATCCGGCACAAGTTCTGACGGGCGCGGCGGCGGCGATCGGCAAGCGGCGGCCGCGAGCGGTGATATGCTCGCGGAACGCCCGCGACCGACGGGCGGATTCCGATTGCCCGTGCGCGGCCGAGTGCCGCGCAGCGCGGCGTTTCCGAGGGAAGAACCGACACATGAGCCGCAAATTCATATTGAAGGGCGACACGACCGACCACGGCGGCGTGGTGCTCGAGGGGATCGCCAACTCGTCGTTCGACGGACGCGAACTCGCCTATCTCGGCGCACCGGTGTTCTGCGCCGCCTGCAAGACGACGGGCGTGATCGTGTCGGACGGCGGCGAGCGGACGATGACCGTGATGGGCAAGGTCGTCGCGCTCGAGCATGACCTGTGCCAGTGCGTCTGCACGCCGCAGCCGAAACTGATTCCGTCCCAGGGTACGGGGACGATCACGAGCTGAAACCCGCTTCCGCCGTGCGTCTTCGGCGCACGGCGGGTGCCCGCCGTCAGACGCTGCCTGCCGTCTCGATCACGAGGATGCGCGCTTCGCCGAGCGGATGCGCGACATGCTCGGTGCCGACCGTCGCGTGGAAGACGTCGCCCGTATCGAGCACGGTCGCGTGCTCGACGCCGGCTTCGCGGTAGCGCATCTCGACGCGGCCGTCGAGTACCGCGAACACCTCTTCGCCGTCGTTCACGTGCCATCGATAGGGCGCGTCGGTCCAGTGCAACCGGACCGTGATGCCGTTCAGGTTCGCGATATCGAGCGCGCCCCACGCGCGATTCGCCGTGAAGTCCGCACTCCGGACAATCTTCATCGATCTGTTCTCCCGCGCGAACGCGCGCCGTCCTTCCGTCACGTTCTTCGTATCCGCATTCAGCGCGCCGTCGCGCGCAGCGCCTGCTCGACGATCGTCTTGCGCTTCGCGAAACCGGCCGCCGACCGTTCGGTGACGCGCTTCACGACCGCTGCCGGCGCCGTGTCGGGCGAGCCGGCGGCGAACGGCGGCGCGGGCGCGTATTCGAGTTGCAGCTGGATCGCCTGCGCTTCTTCATCGCCTGCCAGTTCGGCGGCGATCGTCAGCGCGAAGTCGATGCCGGCCGTCACGCCGCCGCCGGTGATCAGGTTGCCGTCGCGCACGACGCGTTCGCGCACGGGCACCGCACCCAACGGTTCGAGCAGTGCGTGGAACGCCCAGTGCGTCGTCGCGCGCCGCCCGCGCAGCAGGCCGGCCACGCCGAGCAGCAGCGCACCCGTGCAGACCGACGTCACATAGCGTGCGGCGGCTGCGCGTTGCCGCACGAACGCGATCGTTTCGGCGTCGAGCAGCACGTCGTTGATCCCGATTCCGCCCGGAATGCAGATCACGTCGAGCGGCGGGCAGTCGTCGAACGTGCAGGTCGGCGTGAGTGCAAGGCCGCTGCTCGACGCGACGGCGTCGCGCGACTTCCAGACCAGATGGACGGTTGCGTCGGGCAGCGACGCGAGGACGTCGTGCGGGCCGGTGAGATCGAGTTGCTGGACGCCCGGAAACACGAGAAGGCCGATGTGCAGGGTCATGCGAGGACTCCGAGTGGAAGGGGAGCGCGCCGTTGCCGGCACGGGATGGACAGATCGATTCTAGGCGCGTAGTGTTTGGCGAAATTGCCATATCACCCACGTTTTCAGCCAATCGCCATGCCTGCCGATGCTCCGCGTTCGATCCTGGTCCTCGCGTTCCCGCGTGCGCAACTGCTCGACGTGTCGGGGCCGCTTCAGGTGTTCGCGTCCGTCAACGAGCTTGCGCTGGAGCGCGGGCAGCCGGCGCCGTATGCGCCGCGCGTCGTGGCAGTCGAGGCAGGGCCCGTCGAGACGTCGTCGGGCCTCGTCGTGATGGCCGAGTCGCTGCGCTCGGCCGCGCGTCGTCCCGATACGCTGATCGTCGCCGGCGGCAAGGGCGTGCACGCCGCGTCGAAGGATGCGCGGCTGGTGCGCTGGGTGCGGCAGCAGGCCGGGCGCGCGCGGCGCGTGGCGTCGGTCTGCACCGGCGCATTCCTGCTCGCCGAGGCCGGGCTGCTCGACGGGCGGCGCGCGGTCACGCACTGGGCGCGCTGCGACGAATTCGCGGCGCGCTACCCGAACGTGCGCGTCGAGCCCGACCCGATCTTCATCCGCGAAGGCGCGCTGTGGACGTCGGCCGGCGTCACGGCCGGCATCGATCTCGCGCTCGCGCTGGTCGAGGAGGATCTCGGGCGCGCGACCGCGCTCGACGTCGCGCGCGAACTCGTCGTGTTCCTGAAGCGTCCGGGCGGACAGGCGCAGTTCAGCGCGATGCTGTCGATGCAGCGCACCGACGACCGGTTCGGCGACCTGCATGCGTGGATGGCCGAGCACCTGACGGCCGACCTGTCGGTGCCTGCGCTGGCCGAGCGCGTCAGCATGAGCGAGCGCAGCTTCGTGCGCCACTATCGTGCGGGGACGGGCCGCACGCCCGCGCGCGCGGTCGAGCAGATCCGCATCGAGGCCGCGCAGCGCCTGCTCGGCGAAACGGCGTGGCCCGTCAAGCGGATCGCCGCGCGCTGCGGCTTCGGTTCGGAGGAGACGCTGCGGCGCAGTTTCGTGCGCGTGCTGGGCGTGTCGCCGCAGGGTTATCGCGAGCGGTTCGTGCGGTGACGCGCGGGGCGGGATCGGGCCGGTGCGGTCGACGTCGTGAACTGAACGAAAAACAGTCGATTTCCAGTCCGAAACACTGCAACTATTCAGGATCGGATAACAATAGGCAGGGGCTTGTGCCGCGCCCGTCGCGCGCTCTATTCTGTTCCGTTGGCGATTGGAAGGGGGAAGCAGCATGGACCGAATCCAGGCAATGGAAGTTTTTACCCGTGTGGTCGACGCGAACAGCTTCACACGCGCGGCCGATACGCTCGCGATGCCGCGCGCATCGGTGACGACCATCATCCAGAATCTCGAGGCGCTGCTCGGCGTGCGCCTGATGCACCGGACGACGCGCCGACTGTCGCTGACGCCGGAGGGCGCCGCGTACTACGAGCATTGCATGAAGATCATCTCGGAGATCGCGGAGGCCGACGCGAGCTTCCAGACCGGCAACCGCAAGCCGACCGGCGTGCTGCGCGTCCACATGCCGAGTTCGCTCGGGCGGCGCATCGTGTTGCCGTCGCTGTCGATTTTCCGGCAGCGCTATCCGGACATCACGCTCGAGCTGGGGCTGTCCGACCGCTACGTGGATCCGGTCGAGGAGGGCATCGACTGCATGATCCGCGTCGGGCCGCTCGAGGATTCGTCGATGGTCGCGCGGCGCATCGGGATGCTGAAGCGCGTGACCTGCGCGTCGCCCGATTACCTCGCGCGTCACGGCGAGCCGCACGAAATCGCCGATCTCGCCGATCACCATGCGGTGAATTTCCGTGCGAGCCACGGTGCACGGGCGATTCCGTGGGTGTTCATGATCGACGGCAAGCCGTTCGAGGTGCGGATGAACGGCAGCGTCACGGTCAACGATTCGGATGCCTACGTGACGTGCGGGCTCGAAGGGTTCGGGATGATCCAGCCGACGCTGTTCATGGTGCTGCCGAACCTGCTCGACGGCTCGCTGGTCGAGGTGCTGCCGGACTGCAATCCGAAGCCGAAGCCGATTTCGATCGTTTATCCGCACAACCGGCATTTGTCGCAGAAGGTGCGCGTGTTCGCCGACTGGGTCGCTGAGGTGTTCGAGTCGACGCCGGCGCTGGAGGGCGGGGAGAACTGGCGGGGGAAGGTGGGGGCGCAGGCGGTGGAGGTGCAGAGGGGGGCGGTAGCGGCGTAAGGCGGGCTATGTTGCGTCACGCCGCGCATCGACGCGCCGCGCTCGGCCGCCGTTCAGGTTGCCTCGTCAAATGCCGCCGCCACGCGGTCCGGCTGTGGATGGCCGAGTCCCTGACAGACCCGACAGTTATCTTTTGACCGACTGATTCGTTAAATTCACGCACCGGCTTTTCGCATCCGGCGGATAGCCCCGACAAGGCGGATGTCGGTGTAAAAAAAACGATTAATGATTAGCGGGGAAGCGATGTCGAGGCCCATGATGATCGTCCGATGCCTGGCGTACGTTACGTGCGCGCTGGCGCTCGGTGCGTGTTCGAGCGATTGCCGCAATCTGTTTGCCAGCAGTCATTCGACGTCGTGCACGGTTGCGTGGGGCGCGGCCATCGTCGCTGTCGCGCCCGTCGCACTGGTGTCCAACGCCATTGACGAGCACCGGCAGAATGCGCGTGAGGAAGATACCTGGAAGCGGTGGAACGCGGGAGATCCACCGATCGTCGCGCAATGCGTGGTGAACTGTCGAGTGCCGTTGCGCGTGACGCAATCAAAATCGGACGAGTATCAGCAGCTGTTCGCGCGTAGTCTCGACCAGATCATCGGATGGTGGGGCGAGCACCCGACACCCGGCCAGCTTCCGGTCGTGGCTGCCGCGTACAAATACAAGGGATGGCGCCTGATGCGGTCGGATCCCGCCGCGGCTGAAGCGTATCTGCGCAAGGCGGCCGTCATGGTGGCCGCGCCGGAAATGGCCGAAGGCCTCAAATCGGATTATTTTCCGATCGGCGTGGTCCTGAACAACCAGTCGTACTACGTGGACATGGCACAGGAAATCCAGGAAAGCCTGATGGTCCTGCGATTCAAGAAGGACGGCGCCAATGCCGACGATTTCAGGTGTCAGCCCATTGCCGCATGGCCACCGAGCTACTCGGTGAAACTGGATAAAGCTTGCGACGGCGCGTATCAGCAACTTTACGATCCTGAGTTCAAGACGATTTCCTACCGATATCAGCGTATCGACAGCGTCTATGAACCGGTTCAGCAGAAGTGAGCGGGTCGGGTGACGGTAGCGGGACCGGGAGGCGAGTATCGATATGAAGAAGCACCAGAACGACTGCGGGTTTGCTGCTCTGCATCCACTCTCCGGAGGTGGTGCAGAAGGGGTGTCCCGAAACGCCCGCCGGCAAGGCAGTATCGGAAGTCGCTTTTCCGGGCATACCTGACCGTCCGTACTGGAGCGCGTCGACCGGGGGCGATGGTAACCCGGTGAGCGTTCTGTTCGATATCTCCGGATCGATGTACGGTTTTTCGGACCCGCAAGACGGCCTGTTCGTGCGGCTCGTTGAGGTCGAGCGGTGATAGGGTGCCTGGAGCGTCCGATGATGACCGGGCCGGATCATTACGAGGGAGCGGGCGGTGGTGTTTGATGTCAGCGGGAATGTTGCGACAGGAAGGGGCTGAAGCGTGACGCAATGAAAAAAGCCGCTGTTTCTTTCGAAACAGCGGCTTTTCGCATTTGGTGGCGAATCAGGGAGGAGACTCCCTGCTGTGTCCAAATGGCCTTACCCTTTAATAATCAAAGGGTTGTTGAATCGACCGCATCACGCTTTGTACCCGGACTTTGTACCATAAGCCGTCCGTTGTCGCAAGGCACGTCGTCGTTCCATAGCGTGCGACCGAATTGATTGTTTGCGACGGCTAACGAGCACTGGTGCAAGGAGATGGTTAGGCAGGGGAAGACAGGCGCCGCCCTCAAGCTCGTGGACCTCAAGGGCAGGTGGCAAGCATAGGACCCGTCTCACCGCAAGCAGCTATACGGGGACCAGGTTGTTCTCGTTCACTGAGGCAGGACCGTCGAGTTCTTCCAGGTCCATTTCCGCCCGTCGTGCCCCGGCAGCGGTCAGCTTGAAGTGCCCGGCGCGAGCGGAGTGTTCCGCGAGAAATCCTGCCTGGCTGAGCAGGTACAGCGCATGTAGCAGAATGTCATGCATCTCGATGGCCCGGGTCAGCTTGCGGCCTCTGGACTGATTGCGTTCAAGGCCGTCATCACCCATCAGAATCCGGTACCGGTCTTTGACGGTTCGCCCCGCGCTGTAGTCTTCTTCGCAACGTTCCCGCGCAACATCGAAATGCAGATTGATGACATGTTCGCTGATTAGGGCGACGAGAAAGTCCTCCGGAGTATCGTGCAGGAAGCGTTGTACCAGCGCCTGCAGCACATCCAGCGATAACCGGTCGCCATCCTCAACAATACAGGCCGAGGGCATATAGCGCGCCTGAACTGCGCACCACAATACGGCAAACAATGCACTCCCGACGGCGTCACTTTCGCGCTCGTCGGTCATATGGAACTTTGACTTTTTTACGAGATAGGCCAGATTGCTGGCTAGATCGATATCCTTGTCCTTCAGACCCGCACAATAGAGGTCCGGCGCATCCTTGCGACGTTCCTCGATAGCGTCGAGCAGTCTTGCAACCGTGCCAGCTTTTTCACCCAGCAAACTCTTGCTGCCAACTTCGGCCACCGCGCGTGCGATGGATTCAATATCCCGGGTAATGTAATGCCGCCGACCTGACGCATCGGTCTGAAAAGACCGGCTTATGGCGTGGTGAATCCGGACTTCGCAGGACCTGAAAAGTGTCTCCAGAGCAACTTTCAGGTACTTGCGGATTTGCAAACTCTTCCAGACAAGCTGTGTCGTCTCCAGGCCTTTCAGGCTCAAGGGCTTTCCGTCAGAGCCGACACCTCGCGCCATGGTATGCCGGATGCGGCCAACATCCACATACCCGCCCGGTGTGGACTGCTCTTCTGCTGCGAGGGCGCGCAGCGCCAGCATGATGCCGTCACGCCGCAGCGCAAAATCAGGCGAAAGCGCCGACGTCGGGGTCTCAGGAAAAAGCTGTTGAGCAAAAGCCTCCCGTTCATCGCGGGTGGTATTGTCCAGACGCAGCACCTCCCACAGGGCGTCAACGCCTGAGGCCTTGATGGAATTCCTGGAAGGGTCGCGAAGCCACTGTGCCTTCTGGGGGTAGTGTTCCCGCAACAATTTCTCAAAGGACTCCGCCAGCGCCTCGCCTGCCTCGGTCAGCTCGAAGACCTGATGGTAGCCCTGCCAGCGGCTCAGAAATTGAAGGCCGTTGGTGATGCTGGGCGCGTACTCGTCAGGCCCGAGGAACGTGGTGCCGTCGGGCCCAGCGTCGTCGCTTTCTTCTTCCTCATCATCCGCATCCAGAGCAGCGCTCGAGCCGCGTGTTGGCATGGCACTGTAGGACAGCACGCCAGGGTCATTGTCTGTGGGCCACTTCCGACTCGAACCGGGAATAGCGCGGACGTTCCAGCGGGTATTGCCCCATACCAGCAGCAGTTGAATCTTGGGGATGCCTGCGTCAAAGGCGGCCTGGATAGCTTCATCAGATGCGTCGTCGTCCAGCGTATTCCATATCTGCGACACCATCCAGCAAATCGCGGAGTAGACCCGGATGTATCTTGCGCGATTATTCAGCCCGGGCAAGACCTTGCGGTAAAGGCCCATGATGGTGGACTGCATACCCAGCGGGTCCGGCCCGCGTGCGCCTTCCGGGCGGGGCACATATTGGGGATAGTCAAGCATGGGTTACTCCTTGAGTTCGGGGCCGACGTAGCCATAGAAGGCACGCGGGATATGGGCTGTTTCCAGTTTCTCACGGTCAAGGCCAACGAAGACCGGCTTGTTGCAGCCTGGCGAGTGCAGGGCGACGCCATTGTGTGAAAGGAGGGCGACCATGTCCCGTGTGCCGAGAAGCGCGTTGCAGGCCGGGCACCGCGTGTTCATTGTCAGTGGGCTGAGTTCCGCACTGATAATCCCAAAGAGCCGCCCCGTCTTTCCGCTACGGACCTGGTTGCGATGAAGCGTGCCCAGCTGGTCGTGAATCTTCTGGTAACGCGGGAAACGCGGCTCGGTGCTACTGTTCACGCTCAGGGTCGCAATGACCAGTGATTCTAGTACTTGTCGCGTTACCAGCGTTTCTGCCAGCGTGAGTGCGCCATCGAGGACGTGCTTGCGTGTGGTCGCATCGAGAGCCTCGAAGGGTTGCAGCGCCAGCGCCTTGTCAGCAAGGTCCAGCCATTCGTAGCTATCGAGCGGACTCTGACGAAACGATTCGAGCAGTTGCTTGAGGCGCGGAGGGTTGACAGCCTCGCCCCCAAAGAACACGGCGCAGGCCGCTGCACCACAAAAGAGGCCAATCAGTCGGGCACGATTCGCCTCGCCGTAGTCATAGCGAGCGTATTCAACGAGCCATTTGCGCAGGGTATCGCCTAGCAACGCCAGACCTTCGTTCTTCGGTAAAGCATCTGCCTCCACTGATTTGACTGCGCTTGTCAGCCGTTCGCCGAGCGAAACCGCCACCAGTGAGGGTATCCAGAGGCCTGAGGCATTGATTTGCAGGACAGCTGGCAGCTTCTTCAGCATTTCAGCCGTCGGGTTGTCCGGAAGCTTTGGGCGGGGCCGCTTCCTGGGTTTTCGCATTTTTACGGCGTGAACCGGCTTCGCGATGGTGCCATTCGGCTCCCCGGGGGCGGCAGGGTCTTTTGCCTCCGGGTCTGCTGGGGGCGCAGCATCGGGACAAACCGGCTTTCTCAGACTGGCAAAGGCAGCGGCAAGAATCTGCTTCGCTGTTCTTGGCGATACGCCGAGTTGCTTCTGTTCGCCAGAAGTCCAGTCGTCATATCGGGTCGGCGTCGGGACGGGCACCGATATCCGGGAGGCTCCCGGAACTTTGAGGGGTGCGGGCGGGCGTGTCGTGCGTTCACGACGCAGTACCCGCCGGAAATGCTCGAGGATGGTCCGCAGGTCACGTTCTGAAGGCTTTCCCGTGGAAATATTGTTGGCCGCTTTCGACAGGTCGCGGTCATTAGGGGGAAAGGCAAGGGCGTTTTCGACATTGAGCCAGCCCACCGCAAGGACTGCTGCATCTTCGACGATTTTGATGCGACGTGCATAGTCAGCCTGACAGGTCTCGCGGGTCGAAGCCTCGAAAAGCCCTTCCTTATCGACAGACACATCATCGATGGAAATCTCGCGCCGGTTCTTTGACCAGATTTCGAGACGTACCGTACATGCTTTCTCGTTCGGAGCTAGGACGCCCGAAATTTTCGTATCGGACCAGGACGCTTCGACTGAGCCCAGAGGGCCTGTGTCCCTTTCGCCTTCGAATTCACACGGGATGTAGTCGTCAGGCTTGGCTGCTTTCCAGCTGAAGGGTGACTGGGAGAGTTTGCGAACAAGCGAAATTTCCACGTTGCGTGTTTCGCAAAGGCTTTGGTGTGTCGCGTTGACGGAGCCTGTCATCACCAGGCAAGCGTTCTCACCTTTGACTTCAAAACATTTGGCATGGACTCGCCGAGGCGTGAACCCAGTGACAGCCGTGACAAAGGCGGGTTTTTTCGGCAGGTGTTTCGCACCGCGCTCAAAGGGGGCGATATTCAAATAGGCCTTGTCCTCTTCGGACCAGACTGGAATCAAGCCAAAGCGCGTGCGAAGGCCGCCGCAACTTTTCACGAGTTTGGCGACGGCTTCAGTTGAAGGGGAGTGAAAGGGTGAGAAAACGGTCAACTCGACGGGATTCTCAAGTTCACGGGCGACAAGGCCTCCTAGTTGCGCCTGGGCAGGCTCCGTCAGGGTGTGAACGAGCCACGCCGAGCGCGGGCCATTGCGCACTGAGGCGGGCGCTTTGGCCGCAACCTCGCGCGCCCGTTTTGCATACTGCTTCAGTACGGTAACGGTGTGCGGTGACAGGCCAGGTCGCCGGGCAAAGAGTTCGGCGAAATCCGCGAACTCTTCAAATACCTGAGGGTGTTGCGAGGCATTGACCGCGTCAATGACCTCGAGATTGCCGCCCTGGCCCGGTTGGGTCAGGTTGCCACTGCCCACGACCAGCGTGTCGTCGTCGGCTCCCTGAAGATAGGCGATTTTCGGGTGGAAAAAACCCGCCTTGTTCATGTGGACCGACACAATCCGAAAGGCAGTTCCGGCATAGGCACTGGTGGTTTCGGCCCCCAGCTTGCACGCTTCCCGAGAATCCACAAAAAGGTCAATCTGTTCGCAGCCTTCCACCCTCAGGATGGGCAAACAAAAGGCTTCAAACCAGCTCAGACTCAGGGTAAAGGTGGTGAGGAGTGCCCGTTCCGGCTTAACAGCCTTTAACAGGTCAGTCAGTCTCGCTTGCATACGCCCCCGCTTCGCCATTTTTATTGGGCTTAATTTTAAACGCGCACGGCTTCAAACAGCGCCAATCTCACTTTACTTGGCGCCCGCAACCCGCGCCAGAAACGGCGCGAGTTGTTGCAACGCCACTTGCGCGTTTCGCCACGTCCACGCCAATCGGCAAATTGCTGCGCTCGATGGACGACGCCCATCCCGGCCTCTCGGCAGGTCGCCATAAGGGCATCCGAAGCGATTCCGTTCGCGACACAGTCGCAGCACACCGAAAGAACAGGTCATCATCGGCGCCGATGGTGCTGAGACTCGAGGCTAGCAGACATAGTCGGGCAGGTCGTCCGGCGTCCACCAGCTTGCCTATGCTAAAAGTCGAGGCCTAGTTGCCGGTCCGCCAGCTTCTTCGGTGAGCGCAGGTAGTCCGCCATACGCAGCGGCACCGGTTGTCTGGAGCCACCGACTGCGGCGGTGCGCGAGACGTGACGGAAAGGCGGACCGTGCCTTAGGCTTGCAGAATCCGGCAACCCAAACGGAGCATCGTGCCATGGACGACCTTTACCTGCGTCAACTGCCGGACGACCTCCAGGCACTCGTGCGAGGCATCGAGCAGCAGGGCGGCATCGTTGTCCAGGTCGAAGTGGAGCCCGCGCGAGGCGGAACCGTGGCCTGCCACGTTGACGAACATGGTGCGACACTGCTGGTTTCCCGGGAGGAGTTCTTTCAGCCCGCGTCCGTGATGCATGAACTACTGCATGTGCGCCGGTTTCTGGTCGACGGTGTCCCGCAAATAGTTGTGAACGACGACTTCAACGACTGGACTCCGGAGCTCGAGAGCGGCCTGACAAACCTCGATAACGGCCTTGAGCACCTCATCATCGTGCCCGAAGAAATTTTCCGGTTTCCCGGGCGGCGGGAGTACTGGGCCGGTGTCATGACAAGGAAATTTGAAGAAATCCGTGTCAATCCACTCGTGCCGGATGACAGGCGACGGCACGCGCTGGTGAACTGGCTGTTCACCCACCATGTGCTCATGGAGGGACCGCAAATCCTGGCGGCTGACAGTCTTGTGGACGAACTGGGACTGCGGCAACAGGCAGACGCTTTTCGAGATGCCATGATTCCCGCGCTTGCCATGAAGGAGGAGGCCGTCCGGCGCTGTTTCGAGCGTTTGAACATACCGTTCGCTGCAGCTGCCCTGAAATACATCGACAGCCGTGCGCGGCGGTCGCGAGCGGTAGCGCTGGAGCCCGCGACGTAAAGCCCGCAGAGGTTCCGTGAATTGTCTGCGCAAAGCCTCGACCAGCAGTGTCGGGCGACCGAGGGGGTGTGTGCATTTCGGCCCGAGCTTTTCTTTCCGTAATTTGCTCAAATGAAGCCGCCACACACCAATCCAATCCGTCGCGAGACGACGTTCAATTTTTCATTTGGGGATTACCATGTACGGCTCGACCAAGCCCAGACACGACAAAAATCACCGCCCGGTTCCGTGCGATACCTGCCCGCAGGACAATCCGACCATGCTCGAGGGCTACGTCAGCGATGAAGCCCTCGCGCTGAACGACTGCACGCACATCGATGAGATGGACGACGGTGACATCCGCCGTGACGGGTTCATCGAGGGGGACTGCTACGAATGCAACGGCCCGGATGACGGTGATTGCGGTGACGGTGAAGATATCCACGAGCCCGACTAAGTTAGACGCGGGAGGCCGGCCGGCAACACACCGGTCGGCAACAATTCAACCCGAAAGTGGAGAGCGCGATGGTCAAAGACGTGAAAAACTACACGGACGAAGAGTTCCGCCGGGCGCGAGAAAATCTCGCGGACATACTCTCGCTTGAGGAGCGCACGGCATCCGAAATTCTGCATGACGGGCATCTGAACGATGTAAGTTTTCTGGTCGGACTTTTTCGGAAGGCGTCGAATACGCTGGCCCACAAGTGGAATGCGCCGCTCCTCGCGAAGCTGCCTGTTGATGCATGGGACGTTGGAACAACCGGCGAGCGCCGTATCACACCCCGCGACTTCGCGTCGATGCGGTATCTCTCGCCCTTGCTAATCGGCAAGGACAAAGAGACTGCGGAGCTGTGGGCGGGAGAGCGTGAGAAGCTGTTGAAGGAACTTCACGAGCCTGGCGGCCCTTATGCGGCGATGACCGAATGGAAGTCTCCCAAGCAGTTCAAGTCGAAAGGTGCGCAGAGCTTGCCCTTTAGTGGGGATATCGCGTTCATGGAGACCATCAACTGGTTAGATACACTGCTCGGTTTCCAGATCACTCTTTTTGCAGGGCGGCGCCACAAAGCCCTGGGATTACCTCTAAGCGTCGCGCTGCCAGCCAACGAAGACAAACGGTGTTCCCGTGATGCGCTTCAATTCATGAAGCAGAACGTCGACGCCTGGTGCAAGGATGCCAGCCTGGCACGCGAAGCTTCCGATAGTCTGCGGGCACGGGTCGCGGTGAATCTGTCGGTGAACCGCGCGCTTTGGGAGACTTGTGCGAAGGACGCTAGAGGAGAAGAGTCGGCCACAGTAGCAGCGCAGTTCCTCAGCAGGCTCAATGGCTGTGGTATCTGGATGGTACCCGACGAAGTACCGACGCGGGGAGCCGAGTGGACAGGGCTTGCGGAGCTGCTGTCGCGATGGTTTGGTGCAAAGGGATGGCTACGTGAAAAGGACGATTTCTTCACTCGGGTCATGACACCCCACGACATCGACCGGGCGGTGCAGCTAACTGAGTCAGTGCAAAAACGGTATAAGGCGAACCGGGGAGGAAACTGTGGGCCAGAGCAGGCAGAGTTGGCCCATGGGAGCCCCGAGAATCTGTTTATTTTCGCCATGGCGACGGTAAGCGTTTTTTACGTCAAGGATTATTGGGGCGGAAAATCACAACTCCGCCCTGTCCAGACTCTCAAGGAGTTTCCCGCCAAGCATAATAAGAACAGCTCAAGATACCCGGCATTTTCGACACTGGACAGCGGAGATGGCCTGATGTTGCCCATCCATGCGGAAGAACTCATCGAACAGGTCTACGGTCAGATGTTTTTTTCGAATCAAGGCTGGGACCTGCGTGCCGAAAGTGTCCGTCAACATGCAGAAACCCAGGCCGTCAAGCGTGCGTACCACGAGCAGCTATTCGAGTTTGCGGTTAAGGGACGCACGTCGAAGGAACTTCTGAACCTGTTCACGCAAGTAGCCGCCTATATCGAGCAGCAGAAAGAAAACGGCGCGATAGTGGCTGTCTGAAATGGCAAAGGAGAACAGATCTTGTCAGCGCAGCCCGTTCGCGCTTGGCTTCGAACATGGGGCGGAGGCCGTTGAGGACGCGCCGCTCCATGAAATCGAATCGAGGGTTCCAGAGTACAGGATTGGCTACGTCATTGGGCGTACCTACAGTGAAGCAATCCGGTATGTGAGCCTCGAGGCTGGATTCAAGCTTGCAGGAGAGCTTGGGGCCCGGTTCGATATCGATAAGGCGGACCTCGTTTCGGCCCTGCAGGTGTCTGCCGGGTGTCGACGCCTCATCGATGAGGGGTATGTGCAAGCGGCCGGTAGAGGTAGTGGCTCTCGCTAAGTTGCGACGCAAGGCGAGCGACATTTGCGGCCCGTGCTGGAATTCTGGCATTACGGCCTATCTATCGTAGACGTGGATTTCGTTGCGCGACGCTGTGATAGCTCGGCGTTACGCATCGAGGCAGGCAGATTTACTGGCCGACGCTTTGAGGGGGCCGCCCGCCGCCGTGCCAACCCACGACGCCATAACTCTGCACGAACTGGCCCAGCACCTGCATCGCTGGGGTATCCCTCGACTTTCTTCCTATCAGTTTTTCTAGCTGCACCCCATCGAGTTAGATTCCCGCACTGCGCGAATTCGCGGTAATCCGGCTGAGCTTCCCCGAGAGGGAAAAACAGATTCTGAATGAGAAGGCCGTTCGCTTGAAGTCAAACGAGAATCTGCCGGAATCATTGGAGTCGGCAAAGCGGTCAATATTGCAAGATTGTCAAGAGCTCTTAGATGCATGGTGCTAGCAGCGATTGGCCGGTTTGCTCGTTTTCGTCAGCCTGGACACAGGCTGACAGCCAACTTGCAGAGAAGCGAACGCATCTACTATCGTAGAGCTAGGCAGGCCCATGCGCTTTGGTGCTACCAAGTTGATTAAACTCGGACCGTCCCGCCGTATCAGACTAATGTCGGGCGCAGGTTCATGCTCCTTGAATCGGCCGCGCGTGGTGCGTAACCTCATGAAGCGAGCTTTTATCTCAAAGATGATGCCGCGCAGTTGCCTTCGATGTTTGGCGGCCATATCGCTTTTTTGAGCTATTGCGGCACGAGAGCGTGCCTTCTTCATCCTTGACTAGGTGAGGCACGACGGTCTTGATTTCCGCCGTGTTCGCTATCATTCTCAAGGTTTAGAGAAATGCGCCGATAAACAGCGGTCTTGCACGCGCCGGCGCCTCAATCGCATGTCGATACAGCCGACGTGGTGTTTCGAATGCCAACATGCCGCCTTGAGCGTTCCCGCTGGCAGCGCTTGAAAATCGTTTGCGGGTTTTCGTTATGAACCATCCAAGTATCTTCCATCCTGGTCCTGCCGCTATTTCGCCACAGCAGCGGTTACTGTTGATGCACGAGGGCGAGTGGGAAGACTTTATCGAGGAATGCGTCCGTCAACTTCAGAAGGAGGGACACTATGTTGAAGTGGTGGCTCTCGGGGGGAGTGGAGACAAAGGTCGTGACGTATGTGGATACTCGAAGGAATATCCGGCAGCGGGCACCTGGGACCTCTATCAGGCAAAACACTACGATAGTCCGTTGACGCCCAGCGAGTTTTTTCCAGAGCTTGCGAAGTTCGTGACGTGCGTCTGGCGTGAAGACTATACGCGCCCTGCGAAGTATTTCATATGTGCAAGCAGGGACGTTGGCACAACGCTTTTTGACCTGCTCAAGAATCCGGTACGACTGAAGGAACGACTTCTCGAAGACTGGCGAAAGAAAGAGGGCAAGTTCGGGAAGTTCAAACAACCCCTTGACGCCGACCTTGAAAAGTTCATTGAGGTATTCCCGTTTGAAGTTGTGAAGCGTCTGCCACCCATGGAACTGCTGTCAATCCACGAGAGAGATGCAGCTTCGTATTGGGCGCGATTCGGAGTCCTCGCTCCGCGAGAAAATGACCCAGAAGTGCCTCCAAAGCCGGTTTCTAGCGAGTCGACGTATGTGACTGCATTGCTGCGGGTATATGCCGAGCATGCACAGGTGAAGATTGATGACGTGCCCGATATTCCGCCCGCGCACGGAGCGCACTTCAAGGCGCAGAGGCGGCTCTTTTATTCTGCGGAGGGATTGCACCGCTTTAGCCGTGACAAGCTGCCTGGGGCATTTGAAGCGCTCCTGGACGAGGTAGAAAACGGGATTGGGGCAGAGTTGACCTTTCCGCACGAAAGCGGATTCGTTCGGCTGCACTCCGTTCTTAAAACAGCAAACGTGTTGCAGATAATGAATAACCCGTTGCGGGCGCGCCTCAGGTCCGGCGACCTGCAGGGCAGTTGTCATCATCTCGCAAATCAAGGTCGGGCCCAATGGGTCGAAAGCGATGAAGCAGACGGCGAAAGTGTTTAACAGTCCATTCGAGCTTGGCGTCCGGATGGTGTTCTTGCTGCTCGCATTGCATCCTCGCAAGGCGGACCTGCAGACACTTGTCTATCTGGACTATGCGGCAATTTACTCAGCTGACCTTGGCGGCCCAAGCAGCCTTCATACGCCAGTGCCGCTCCGGAATGGCGAGTACCTTTCCAGGCGAGATGTCATCGAGCAAGGGCTTTACCTGATGTCGACTAGGGGCCACGTGTCGATAGAGGTTGACGCTGGCGGAATCTGGTATTCGGCGGGGGAGAGTGCGACAGCACTTGTCGGACTGATTGCCGGGGAATACGGAGCGGTATTGGCGGAGCGAAGTCGCTGGGTGGCGGACACTTTCGGGAGCTGCTCGGCAAGCGAGATAGAGGCTATGTTTGTCGAGCGCGGATTGCGATGGGGAGCCCATTTCGTCGATGGCAGCTCCGACATCTTGGAGGGTTGATGAGTATTCAGCTTCACAGGTTGTGCGTCACCGGACCAGACCGGGAGCCAGCAGAACTGCTGTTCGCCGGACGGTCATATCTCGTGTTCGGGCCGACCGATACAGGTAAGTCATATGTTCTTGAGAGCTTGCGCTACGGACTTGGCTCCTCAGGAAAGCCTCGCGAAAATCAGTTCTCGGCGGGATATACCCGACTTGCGCTCCAGTTAAAGTCGGCCGCTGGCGAAGAGTTGACGTTCTTTCGGGACCTCGTAGACGGAAGCGAGGCGGTATGCGATGGCTACCATCAGACCCCACCTCAGGGCGCAGTTCCCGGAGGCAAGCCGCGAAAGATAGCAGTTGTTTTGGCGCAGCTGTGCGGTGCCTCGGAAAAGCGAATTTTGGTCAAAGCTGGGAAGCGCGAGGGGCTTGCGGCGGGCGACCTGCGTCACTTCAGTTTGTTTGACGAGATTGAAACTCTTGACTTGAAACCGTTGGTTGGAACGGACACAAACCTGCTGACACGAAGACGAGCCAGTGGTGCGGTCATTCTAACGGGACATGACGACGAAGGACTGACGCTGGTCGCCTCAGCCGCCAAACGGGCGAGTGCCGGTGGCTATGTCGAAGCAGTCGACGAGGAACTGGCGATACTAAACGCGCGACTTCCTAAGGACGTTAGTTCATCGAACGTACTTGAAGCGATGGCAAAGCTGGACACTCGTATTCAGGAGTTGCAGACGTTCTTGCGGAGCAATGAAAACGCGCTAAATGAGCTTAAGCGTGACCGATTGCACTTGCAAAGAGAGGTCCGGCGCATCGCCAATGAGCGCATTGCACTGACGGAAGCCCGCACGAGGTTCGAACTTCTCAGAGAGAAGTATTCGAGTGACCTTCAGCGGCTGGAGGCCGTCGAAACGGCCGCGTCGGTGATGGATATTTTTGCTCCCCGGCCCTGTCCGCTGTGCGATACGCCGTTGGTGATGCAGTCGCGACATGTGCACGCGGAGAACGACTCTTTTGCGCTGATGGCCGAGGCGGCGCGCGCAGAGTCTCAAAAAATTTCGCATCTTCAGCAGGGTCTTGCGTCAGCGATTCGCGAACTCGATGACGACATTGAGAGCCTGACGGTAGACCTTCGTGAAGTGCGCAAACGGGAAGAGGAAAACTTGGCCGAGCAGGACGCGCTGTTCGCGAAATCGCCTGGCGCGGATGGCGTCGGCCTGAGCGTGCTGGCCACGCAGAGAACGGAATGGGCGCTCGTATCGCGCGACTTGGACCGTGTCGACGTGCTGGTCAAGCGCCGTGAAGAGTACTCACAACTTGCCAAACGAAAAACTCAAACCGTAGTCCGAAACGTGGCGAAAGATGCGGTGAGTGTTTGCAGTCGCATCAAAGCGTTGCTGTCAGAGTGGGGAGTTCCGGGAGTCGAGGCGGTGCACTTCGACGAGAAGAATGTGGATATACTGATAAATCAGCGGAATCGAATTTCCTTCGGGAAAGGAAAGCGCGGGATTTTTTTGACGGCGTATGTGGTGGCGCTGATGGAGCACGCGTTGCAGAGTGGCAATCCACATCTCGGATTTGTAGCCGTCGACTCTCCTGTCGTCACTTATAAGGACCCTAAACACGGGGGGAAGGGCGAGGAGTTGCTGGACACGACGGTGGCCGACCGCTTTTACGAGTGGCTAGCCGCTCGTCAGGAGCCGGGGCAGGTTATCGTGCTCGAAAACGAGGAACCTTCGACGGCGTTACTCGAACAAATCTCCCACACTGAATTTATCGGTGAATCGGGCGGCGCGGGCCGACGGGGCTTCTTTCCGTCGTGAAGAGAACCTCGACCAACAGCTGGTGAGCCCCACGAGGACCTCGCTTGAGCGTGTTTGTCGTTGCTACAAGCAACCGGCGAGTGCCCGAACTGCGAGTTCTTTACACTTCGCGGACACACGCGGCGGCAGGGTTACTGCTGGCACTGTCCCGTTCCCGCACACCTGGATATGCTACTGGTCTGTGGGCTGTGACCGGCGGGGGCGGAAGTCTCTCGCCAAACTGAATGAGACTTTACAAACTCACACGGACGGGCGTTGCTGTACGCGAGGAAGCAAAAGTGCGGCCTGCTGCGGGTTCCGAGGGGAATCAACCGCCCCGATGCGCATCTGAGAGAAGCGAGGAGTCATGGATAAGAAAACGCGGGGCGCGTGGCTGGTCCACCATTCGCGCAAGGTTCAGGCGACGACCAATCAAGATTTTGATGCAATTGGATTTGCGGGCAAGTGCGGCATCTTGCTGTCAGCGCTTGCTGGCGAAGACGGGCAGTCTCAGCTGACGCGTCGGCGAGTCGACCGACTCGCGCAGGCAAACCACCTGAGTCCAAAGACCGAGGTTCCCGCCATCCTTCAGGAGCTGGAGCGACAGCGCCTGATAAATTCCAACGCAACACACGTCGAGGTCCTGGGTCTGAGCGGACACCGGATTCTCGAGCACACGTCCACTATCTTCGAGGAATCCGATAGGGAGGTTTTCGAGGATGCGGTACTTGACCTGTCGGAACTCGCATCCGAATCCCCGCTAACGGACCGGCACGCGTCAGAACTGTTGGCCGATATGCACAAGCTGTCGAGCCAAGAGGTGGGCGACACCCTGCGGCTCGGCACTGGAATTGGCTTCTTCGATGCCGAACCCATTTCGGCTTCGGAAAAACTGCTGTTTAACGGCAATCTTTTTCGTCGCGACGATGCAAAACGCATCAACGGAGTCTTGTCTACGCTCAAGCCAAATGAGGCGCGACTGGTGCAGGAACTCAATGCACAACTGCAGTCCGCAGGGTGCCTGCCATTGACGTCGGCCACGAAGGTCTTGGGTGAAGAGCTCTTCAAGAGTCTCCATTCGATTGGCATGTTTGACGTCAACGCTGTTGGCAATGATAGCGGCAAGAGCTTCTTCGTCACTCGGCCAGCAGCGTTTTCCAAGTTCAGCAATTCCATCGCCGACGATGCGCTGGACCTTGCCAAAGCGTTTGTGGCTTCGCTGACCTATGGCATGACGCAAAGTAGCTACTATCGAGGGCGCATTCAGGCGATTTCATTACTGATGAATAAGCTCATCAGAGGCGGTGAGGTCGGCCCGGCAACGGCCATCGGAAGCGACTATCAGGCGCTCGAATATCGTGGCGTCGTGCAGGTGACACCTGCCGATAAGGGCATGTTTACGATGAAACTGCTTAAACCGGAAGTGGGACGGCTCGCGCTTGCTGTCATCGAAGACGGCGATATCACGGCGGAAAGCGTGGCACAAATGCCCGGAGCGCGTGTCACAGAATATGGAACGCCTGAGCAGACCCGGGAGGTGCAGCGCAAGAACGTGACCGAGGCGGTAAAAATGAATACGGCGAACATCCTGAATGAACTAAGGACAGGAGGGTTCGGCAAATGATTGACCGGGACCAACTGCCCAAAGGACCGGCGACGGAAGAACGGCTACGCAACTACTTCCTCGGCGTAGGCTATTTCGTGCTAAGGGGGGCAAAGTTCAAATACAACGATTTTGATGTCACGGACATCGACTTGTGGTTGTATGGACTGAATTCACCGCTTAGCCGGGAACGTGTAAACGTCGACATTAAAGACAAGAAGACACCGCAGGCACTTGAGCGCATCTTCTGGGCCAAGGGGCTGCAGGACGTGCTGGGGCTAGACGCCTGTGTGGTGGCGACGACGGATGCGCGCCCGGACGTCCGGGAGTTCGGTCTAAAGCATGATGTTCGGGTGCTGGATGGTCACTTCGTCTCACGTCTGAAGCGGAGCGAAAAAAGCCAGTTGCACCGGCTGACGGAAGAGCAGTTTGTGCGGTTCGTCGACGATTCATCGCTTGGGAAGCTGGGCGGTGACTGGCGCGGGCGCTACGAGCAAAGCAAGTCGAGGGTGCTGGATTCGCTCGACTTCGACGGATGTAACGCCTGGCTGATTGATATCGAGTACTTCCTGAAGGAAGCCAGTTCGATGGGGTTCAAGGACCCATCCGCATGGCGACTCGCATATATTTCATGTTCCCTGTTCCTGATTTCACTCGACTTCGTGTTGCGTGACCACGTAACCCTTGAGCAGGACGAGCGCAGAGTAGTCTTGGAGAATGGCTTTCGCTACGGCAAGTCCGGACGCACGTTCGTCGAAAAGATTGGCAAGGTTGCAGCCGGTCTGGTGGCGAGCGTTGCTTCGCAGCCTGGACTCAGAGAAACCCTGGAACGGGAGCTTGCCACTCAGGCCGGGGACTTGCGCGCTGACATTCTGGCGGACTTTTTTTCTCGAAACGTTGCTCAGACCGCCCTTTTCGACGCAGCTCGCGAATTTGAAGCTGGTGCGTTTGCGCTCGAATTTTATTCACCTTCCCGCCTGTCGGCGGGGGCGCAAAGCGTATTGGGCGTCCTGTGCGACTTTTTTGGTCTCGACAGAAAGCGTATATTGGTCTGACATTGTGTGTTTCGGGTCGGAGCGTCGGCCTTCCGTCCGTCTATTGGGGGATACAGGGGCTTGTCCACGGGGCAAAAGACTCAACTCGCGATGGGTGTTGTCTGAGCGATAAGGAAATTGCCCAGCATCGTAACCGTCAGTAAAGGCAGGCTGACGGGTTGAACTGGCGGGGAATAGCAGATTGCCGAGACCGATTTCAAGTATAACCATCTACACATATGGAAAAAAATATGACGTGGCGGCTAGTGCCTTTAGGGCGCATGGACATTCCATCGTACCGACCCTTGTTCCTGTTGAGCTGAGAGAAAGCTTGCTTGCAGAGGTCACCAGAGCCTACTGCCCTGGTAAGACAGAGAAAGAGCGCGACGGTGTGATTTACGTTACGGCATGCCCATCGATGGTCTCCGAAGCATACCAACAGTGGATGTCTGGTAATCGTAATCATTTGCCGCTAAATCGCTTGGTAAGTCAGATGTTCGAGACTGCGAGCGACGTGCTTGAATCACGAGACGAGTTGAGGTGTGGCCCCGCACAGATTGCTGTGCGCGAGTCTGGTGTTCCGTCGCCAGCCCCTCATATCGATGGATACAGTAAGAATGAGCCTGAACCGAATACCCCTCGTGCTATCGTTGGCGTTTACTTGACCGACGTTCTCGATAAAGGCGACGGGGCGCTGATGGTATGGCCTGGTGAGCGGGTAGCCATCGCCAACCTACGAGATGCCCGGCGCTTCGATGAAGCAGAGAAAGTTGCACAGGCATGCAGGGAAGGAAATGCTGCATGTCAGCTACTACTTGGCGCAGCCGGAACAATATTCATCGTTGACGGTAACGTGCCACATGCAAATGCCGAACGGACAACCGACGGCAAGCGCATTGCAGTCTATCTTCGCGTCTATTGAAGCGGTTACGTTGAGTGTCGGGCGCTGCCTAGCGAGTCGAGTGGCGAGCCTATCCTCTTCGCTGGCGACCGGGTCGGGCGCCGCGATGCTTCGACTGTGCCAAACCCGCTCCTTCCTCAAGCAGACTCACACCTGGCAGTGGAGCAGTCAGCGTGGAGCCGGGACACAACAGCAGAAACGGAAATGAGAACAGCATTCGAATAGGCCGCATTAGCCGAGTGGCGGTGAGCCTCTTGCGGCGGTCGGCGCAAGAGGTGCGTTTGGAAATTTTATTTTTTCGGTACGTTTCTGACCTGAGACGGATCGTGTAGCCAAACGGCAAATGAGTTCTCTTATCCTAGAGGCAAGGAGAACTCGATGAAGAAGCGACATACCGACGAACAGATCATCCGCATTCTGCGGGAAGCCGAGAGCCAGGAGGTTCCGGTCAAGGATCTGTGCAAGCGCCACAACATCTCGGAGCAGACGTTTTACCGGTGGCGCACCAAGTTCGGTGGCATGGACGTGGCTGAGGCGGGTCGGCTCAAGGAGCTGGAATCGGAAAACGAGAAGCTCAAGCGGTTGGTCGCCGAGCAGTTGCTGGTGATCGACGGTTTGAAGGAGTTCAGCCGAAAAAAATGAGTTCCCCGGCGGGCCGGCGCGAAGCGCTGGAAGTCCTGACTCGGTGGGGGCTGTCACAACGCAAGGCATGTCGTTACCTGGGACTGAGCCGCCGGGTGGCGACCTACGCGCTCAAGCAACCGGAGAAAGACCGGAGCTTGGGCGAACGGTTGATCGCGGCCTCCCAAGAGGTGCCGCGCTTTGGCTATCGCCGGATCTCGGCCTGGCTGTCGTTGAGTGAATCGCGTGTGCGCCGAATGTGGCGTGCGTTGAAGCTGAACATCCCGAAGCGACGGCCGCGCCGACGGCGTTGCGGCAGCGATATCCGTCTGCCAGGCGCGACGAAGCCCAATTCGGTCTGGAGCTACGACTTCGTGCATGACCAATTGGTCGACGGTCGGGTCTTGAAGATGCTGTGCGTGATCGACGAGTACACACGGGAATGCCTGGAGATCGAAGTCGGCGCCAGCCTGCGTTCGCAGGACGTGATCCTGGTGCTGTCGCGATTGATGCGACTGTACGGCAAGCCAGCGTTCGTTCGGTCGGACAACGGCGCGGAATTTACTGCCGCCCGGGTCATGCGCTGGTTGCGTGACGCGGCAATCGGGTCGGCCTTTATTACGCCCGGTAGCCCATGGCAAAACGGCTTCGTCGAAAGCTTCAACGGCAAGCTGCGCGACGAACTGTTGAACCGAGAGTGGTTTCGCAGCCGGGCCGAGGCCAAGGTGCTCATCGAGCGCTGGCGGCAGTTCTACAACGAGCGCCGACCGCATAGCGCTCATCGTTACCAACCTCCCGCCACGGTCCGTCGAGCCTGGCTGGATTCCGATAATATCGACAGGCGACTCACTGCTTAACTGGCTAAAAAATCCCGCCGCAGGTCAAGGTAAAAGCGTGGCCGGGTTTGTACCAGCGCTTTGTACCAGTTCAATACGTCGAACAAAGCATGAAAAGCAGGCCAATTCAGAAATATCCTTGTGAAACAAGGACTTATGTCTTCGCCTGAGTGGCGCCAGACAAAGAAAAAGGCCGCTGAACCTTGCGGTGCAGCGGCCTTTCGCATTTGGTGGCGAATCAGGGATTCGAACCCCGGACCTGCGGATTATGATTCCGTCGCTCTAACCGACTGAGCTAATTCGCCGTGAAGAATTGAATTATGTCGGTCGGCCGCTTGGCTGTCAACAGCTTTTTCCATCTTTCGTGAAAAAAGTTGCCGGGCGGCCCATGGCGGCCTCGCGACAGGGCGGGTGGCGGGCTACCGGAACACCCGTCCGGCAACCCGTCCCCGCCGGCGCGTGCAACCTCAATCCTGCGCGTAGATGTTCGAGTCCTTCGTCTCCTTGACGAACAGCAGGCCGATTACGAACGTGGCCAGCGCGATCACGATCGGATACCAGAGCCCAGAATAGATGTTGCCCTTCGCCGCGACGATCGCGAACGCGGTCGCCGGCAGGAAGCCGCCGAACCAGCCGTTGCCGATGTGATAGGGCAGCGACATCGACGTGTAGCGGATCCGCGTCGGGAACATCTCGACCAGCATCGCGGCAATCGGGCCGTAGACCATCGTCACGTAGATCACGAGGATCGTCAGGATCACGATCGTCATCGGCCAGTTGAGCTGCGCCGGGTCGGCCTTCGCCGGGTAGCCGGCGCCCTTCAGCGTCGACGCGAGCGTCTTGTCGAACGCCGCGCCCTGCGCCTTCGCGTCGGCCGCCTTGCCGTCGTAGGTCTGGATCACCGCGTCGCCGACCTTGATCTCGGCCAGCGAGCCGGCCGGCGCCGCGACGTTCTCGTAGTTCAGGCCTGCCTTCGAGAGCGCGCTTTTCGCGATGTCGCACGAGCTCGTGAACTTCGACGTGCCCACCGGGTTGAACTGGAACGAGCAGGTGGCCGGGTCGGCCAGGACCGTGATCGGCGCCTTCTGCGTCGCGAGCTCGAGCTGCGGGTTCGCGTAGTGCGTGAGCGCCTTGAACAGCGGGAAGTACGTCAGCGCCGCGATCAGGCAGCCCGCGAGGATGATCGGCTTGCGGCCGATCTTGTCCGACAGCGAACCGAAGAACAGGAAGAACGGCGTGCCGATCAGCAGCGCGATCGCGATCAGGATGTTCGCGCTGGCACCGTCGACCTTCAGCGTCTGCGTGAGGAAGAACAGCGCGTAGAACTGGCCCGTGTACCACACGACGGCCTGGCCGGCCGTCAGGCCGACGAGCGCGAGGATCACGATCTTCAGGTTCTTCCACTGGCCGAACGCCTCGGTCAGCGGCGCCTTCGACGTCTTGCCTTCCGCCTTGATGCGCAGGAACACCGGCGATTCGTTCAGCTGCATCCGGATCCATACCGACACGGCGAGCAGCAGGATCGACGCGACGAACGGCACGCGCCAGCCCCAGCTGCCGAACGCTTCCTCGCCGATGAACGTGCGCACGCCGAGGATCACGAGCAGCGACAGGAACAGGCCGAGCGTGGCGGTCGTCTGGATCCACGCGGTGTAGAAGCCGCGACGGTTCGCCGGCGCATGTTCGGCGACGTAGGTCGCCGCACCGCCGTACTCGCCGCCGAGCGCGAGGCCCTGCAGCAGCCGCATCGCGATGAAGATCACAGGCGCGGCGATGCCGATCGACGCGTAGCCGGGCAGGAAGCCGACCACGAACGTCGAGACGCCCATGATCACGATCGTCACGAGGAACGTGTGCTTGCGGCCGACGAGGTCGCCGAGCCGGCCGAACACGATCGCGCCGAACGGCCGCACCGCGAAGCCGGCGGCGAAGCCGAGCAGCGTGAAGATGAAAGCGGCGGTCGGATTGACGCCGGAGAAGAAGCTCTTGCTGATGTAGGCCGCGAGCGAACCGGCCAGGTAAAAGTCGTACCACTCGAACACGGTGCCGAGCGACGACGCGAAGATCACCTTCTTCTCTTCGCCCGTCATCGGCGAGTGCGAAATTTGCCCGCCTAACGTTGCCATGAATCGTCTCCAAGTCCCTTGATATAGATGTGCGGCCGCCTTGGGTGGGCGGGCCTGTCGACGATTATTGGCACGGAAACTTACGGCGGACTGACTCGCGCGCACAAAGCGACTGCACGTTAACCCGCGCCGAATCGTCCGCTTCTCGTGTTGATTGTGCTGCGAACGTCCGGTAAATCGCCGGTTTCGACGCATTTGCGCCACACGGCGGCGGCGCGTGTCAGGGTTAATCCGGGGCCGTACCGGCCAACGGCAGGCTGACGCGCACGAGCGTGCCGGCGAGGCGCGGCGCCTGCTGGTAGACGTGATCGTCGAGCGTCAGCGTGCCGCCGTGCTGCGTCGCGATCTCGCGCACGATCGCGAGCCCGAGGCCGCTGCCGTCGCCCTCGCGGCCGAGGATCCGGTAGAAGCGCTCGACGACGCGCTCGCGTTCGGCGGCCGGGATGCCGGGGCCCGTATCCTCGACTTCGAGATGCGCGAACCGCGCGGCCGGGTCGGCACGCACGCGCACGGTGATGCGGCCGCCTTCGGGCGTGTAGCGGATCGCGTTGTCGATCAGGTTGCCGAGCATCTCGCGCAGCATCACCGGATTGCCGTCGACGTCGAGCGGCGCATCGTCCGGCGGCCCTTCGTAGCCGAGGTCCATCCGCTTCGCGAGCGCGGCCTGCACCCAGTCGCGCACCGCGCGCCGCGCGAGCGCGGCGATCTCGACCGGCTCGAACGTGAGCCCGCTCGCGCGGTTCTCGGCGCGCGCGAGCGCCAGCAGCTGCGTGACGAGCCGCGCGGCCTGCTCGGAGCTCGTCGCGATCTGTTCGAGCGAGCGCTGCACGTCGGGCGGGACCGGGTGGCGCAGCGCGAACTCGGCCTGCGTGCGCAGGCCCGCGAGCGGCGTCTTCATCTGGTGCGCGGCGTCGGCGATGAAGCGCTTCTGCAGCGCCATGTTCTGTTCGAGGCGCGCGAGCAAGTCGTTGAACGACGTGACGAGCGGCTCGATCTCGGGCGGCGCGCGCTGCGCCTCGACGGGCGACAGGTCGTCGGGCCGCCGCGCGCGGATGTGCGCCTGCAGCGCATTGAGCGGCGCGAGCCCGCGCGACAGCCCGAACCACACGAGCAGGATCGCGAGCGGCAGGATCACGAATTGCGGCAGGATCACGCCCTTGATGATGTCGTTCGCGAGCGCGTTGCGCTTGTCGAGCGTCTCGCCGACCTGCACGAGCACGGGCTGCGTGTCGCCCGATTGCGGCAGTGCGACCGTCGTATACGCGACGCGCACGTCGTTGCCGCGCAGCAGGTCGTCGCGGAACACGACGACGCCCGGCGGCGGGCGGTCCTCGTCGCGCGGCAGCGGCATGTCGGCTTCGCCCGCGACCAGTTCGCCGCGGGTGCCGAGCACCTGGAAGTAAACACTGTCGACGTTGTCGGCGCGCAGGAAGTCGCGCGTCTGTTCCGGCAGCGTCAGCTCGGCCACGCCGTTCACCGGATGAATCTGCCGGGCGAGCACGTACGCATTGGTTTCGAGCGCACGGTCGAACGGACTGTTCGCGATCGTCTTCGCGACGAGGTAGGTGACGGCGATGCTCATCGGCCACAGCAGCAGCAGCGGCGCGAGCATCCAGTCGAGGATCTCGCCGAACAGCGAGCGCGGGCGCGGCGCCTCGGGCGATTCGGTTTCGTCGGGCGGCGCGAACGGGTTTTCGTAGCGCGCGTCGCGCGCGTCGTCGGCGGCCGACGACGGCGCGCCGGTCGGGTGGCGGGAGTGGGCCGGCGTGGCCATCGCGGCGACGCCGGTGTCAGCGCAGCGGCGTGCCGGCCACCGCGGGCTGGGGCGCTGCCGTGTCGGCCGGCGCGGCGGGCGCGACCTTCTCGAGGCAATAGCCGAGGCCGCGCACGGTCGAGATCCGCACGCCGCTCGGTTCGATCTTCTTGCGCAGCCGGTGCACGTAGACCTCGATCGCGTTGTTGCTGACTTCCTCGCCCCATTCGCACAGGTGATCGACGAGCTGTTCCTTCGACACGAGCCGGCCGATCCGCTGCAGCAGCACTTCGAGCAGCCCGAGTTCGCGCGCGGAGAGATCGAGCACGTGGTCGTTCGCATACGCGATGCGGCCGACCTGGTCGAACGCGAGCGAGCCGTGGCGCACGACGGTCGGGCCGCCGCCCGCGCCGCGCCGGGTCAGCGCGCGCACGCGCGCCTCGAGCTCGTTGAGCGCGAACGGCTTGGCCATATAGTCGTCGGCGCCGAGGTCGAGCCCCTTCACGCGTTCGTCGACGCTGTCGGCGGCGGTCAGGATCAGCACGGGGAGGTTGGAGTTGCGCGCGCGCAGGCGCTTGAGCACCTCGAGCCCGGACATTTTCGGCAGGCCGAGATCGAGGATCAGCAGGTCGAAAGTCTGCATCGACAGCGCCGTGTCGGCATCGACGCCGCTCTTCACGTGGTCGACGGCATAGCCCGATTGGCGGAGTGACCGGGTGAGGCCGTCCGCGAGTATGCTGTCATCTTCGGCGATGAGGATTCGCATGTTGCTGACCGATGGCCGGCGGGGCGTTTGCGCCGGTGCGGCTGTCTCCGGAGTGATTCGTGTACAACGCCCGCATTGCGGGCTTGCATAAAACACTGTTTTTTTATACAGTGTCTGCATTCGGCGGCGCTTGAAAGCGGGCGCGCCTTTCACAGACGCTGCTCATCATAGCAAAGGACGATTCATGGAAGATAGCAAGAAGGGCTCCGGGATGACCGCCGAGAAGAGCAAGGCGCTGGCGGCCGCACTCGCGCAGATCGAGAAGCAGTTCGGCAAAGGGTCGATCATGCGGATGGGCGACGGCGAGGCGACCGAGAATATCCAGGTCGTCTCCACGGGCTCGCTGGGTCTTGATATCGCACTGGGCGTCGGCGGCCTGCCGCGCGGCCGGGTGGTCGAGATCTACGGTCCGGAATCGTCGGGTAAAACCACGCTCACGCTGCAGGTCATCGCCGAACTGCAGAAGCTGGGCGGCACCGCAGCGTTCATCGACGCCGAGCACGCGCTCGACGTTCAATATGCAGCGAAGCTCGGCGTGAACGTGCCGGAGCTGCTGATCTCGCAGCCGGACACCGGCGAGCAGGCGCTCGAAATCACCGACGCGCTGGTGCGCTCGGGCTCGATCGACATGATCGTCATCGACTCGGTCGCGGCGCTCGTGCCGAAGGCCGAAATCGAAGGCGAGATGGGCGATTCGCTGCCGGGTCTGCAGGCCCGCCTGATGTCGCAGGCGCTGCGCAAGCTGACCGGCACGATCAAGCGCACGAACTGCCTCGTGATCTTCATCAACCAGATCCGGATGAAGATCGGCGTGATGTTCGGCAACCCGGAAACCACGACGGGCGGCAACGCGCTGAAGTTCTATTCGTCGGTGCGTCTCGACATCCGCCGGATCGGCTCGATCAAGAAGAACGACGAGGTGATCGGCAACGAAACCCGCGTGAAGGTCGTCAAGAACAAGGTGTCGCCGCCGTTCCGCGAAGCGATCTTCGACATCCTGTATGGCGAAGGCATTTCGCGCCAGGGCGAGATCATCGATCTCGGCGTGCAGGCGAAGATCGTCGACAAGGCGGGCGCCTGGTACAGCTACAACGGCGAGAAGATCGGCCAGGGCAAGGACAACGCGCGTGAATTCCTGCGCGAGAATCCGGAAATCGCGCGCGAGATCGAAAACCGCATCCGCGAATCGCTCGGCGTCGTCAGCATGCCCGATGGCGTAGCCAACGAAGCCGAGGCGCTGGACGAAGAAGAGTGATGGTGGCGCGCCGAGGTCAGGCTGGCGAGCCGGTGGAGAGCGATGCGCCCGAAGCGGCCGGTCGCTCCGGCCGGCGAGCCGGATCCTCGGGCGCCGACCGGCGGAGCGCAGGCAGTCATGCCGCGAACCGCACCGCGACGAGGGCATCCGACGATGCCCTCGTTTCGTTTGAGATTGTCGCGCCGGACGATCCGTTCGACGACGACGAATCGTTCGACGCGCACGACCGCTCCCGCCGTCGCGTGTCCGGTGTCAGCTTCCCCGGCGATCGCGCAGCCGATGCGCCGGCACCGGCAAGAGAAGACGTCTATACACGCAGCAGCCAGCATCCGCGCCGCACGCGCCGTGCATCCGGCGCTGCTTCCAGTCCTTCATCCGGCGACATGCCGGGCGCCGCCGAACGCAAGTCGTCGAAACCGCCACGGTCATTGAAGGGCCGCGCGCTCGGCTATCTGTCGAGGCGTGAATACAGTCGCGCGGAACTCGCGCGCAAGCTCGCGCCTTACGTCGGCGAAGACGAATCCGTCGAACCGGTGCTCGATGCGCTGGAGAAGGAAGGCTGGCTGTCCGACGCACGTTTCGCCGAGAGCCTCGTGCATCGCCGCGCGTCGCGTGTCGGCGCCGCGCGCATCGTCAGCGAGCTGAAGCGTCATGCAGTCGGCGACACGCTCGTCGAGGAGGTGAACGCCCAGCTGCGCGAGACCGAATGGGCCCGCGCGCAGGCCGTCTGGCGCAAGAAATTCGGTGCACTGCCGCAAACGCCGGCTGAGCGTGCGAAGCAGGCGCGCTTTCTCGCCGCGCGCGGCTTCTCGAGCGCGACTATCGTGAAGTTGCTGAAGGTCGGCGACGATTTTCCGATCGACGACTGACCGGCCGGTCGCGCGCGTGGCGCGCGATTTTGCTGCAATGCAACTGCCTCCGGACAGGCGGGAATACCCGCCGTCGCGTCAAACTGTCTCAAATACCCAATATGCTAAAATCCGTGGGTTTTCCTCTTCGGCCTCAACCTCCAGCATGCCGCTATCCGAGCCCGTGCCCCGTCAGTTGCGACATCGACGCGCAATCCGAGCGGAAGCTTACGAGCGCGGCGACGGCTTGTGGGACATCGAAGCCTGCCTGACCGACCACAAGCCGCGCGATGTCGCGCTTGCGTCGGGCATCCGGCCCCAAGGCCTGCCGATCCACGAACTCTGGCTGCGCGTGACTATCGATCGTGAACTCAATGTCGTCGACGCCGAAGCGTCTTCGGAATGGGTGCCCTATCCCGGTCACTGTCAATCCGCCCCTCCTGCCTACCGGGCCCTCATCGGGCTCAATCTCTTCCGCAATTTCCGCCGCAACGCGAACCGGCTGCTCGCCGGCGTCGCAGGCTGCTCCCATCTCACCGAACTGTGCGCCGTGCTGCCGACGGCAGCGATCCAGGCGTTCGCCGGTGACGTGTGGAACGTGCGCGAGGAGGGCGGCGAAGGGCCGGATCACGACGGCGCGCACGCCGAACCGCCTTTCCAGCTCGGCCGTTGCCGCGCGCTGCGGTTCGACGGCGAGGTCGTGCGGCAGTACTACCCGCGCTGGTATGGCCCGATTCGGCCGGATATGCCCGGTGATGGCAGCACGAAGGAATGAACGGAAATCATTCGAAGAAGCGTCTTAAGCGACTTTTCATCCAACTCTCAGACTGAAGGGAATCACGCATGAAGATTCACGAGTACCAGGGTAAGGAAATCCTGCGGAAATTCGGAGTCGCGGTACCGCGCGGCAAGCCGGCGTTCTCGGTTGACGAAGCCGTCAAGGTGGCGGAAGAGCTCGGCGGCCCGGTATGGGTCGTGAAGGCTCAGATCCACGCGGGTGGCCGTGGCAAGGGCGGCGGCGTGAAGGTGGCGAAGTCGATCGAGCAGGTCCGCGAATACGCGAACCAGATCCTCGGCATGCAGCTCGTCACGCACCAGACCGGTCCGGAAGGCCAGAAGGTCAACCGCCTGATGATCGAAGAAGGCGCCGACATCAAGCAGGAACTGTATGTCAGCCTCGTCGTCGACCGCATCTCGCAGAAGATCGTGCTGATGGGTTCGAGCGAAGGCGGCATGGACATCGAAGAAGTCGCCGAAAAGCACCCGGAACTGATCCACAAGGTCATCGTCGAGCCGTCGACGGGCCTGCTGGACGCGCAGGCCGACGACCTCGCCGCGAAGATCGGCGTGCCGGCCGCTTCGATTCCGCAAGCACGCGCGATCCTGCAAGGCCTGTACAAGGCATTCTGGGAAACCGACGCATCGCTGGCTGAAATCAACCCGCTGAACGTCTCCGGCGACGGCAAGGTCATCGCACTCGACGCGAAGTTCAACTTCGACTCGAACGCGCTGTTCCGCCATCCGGAAATCGTCGCGTACCGTGATCTGGACGAAGAAGATCCGGCTGAAATCGAAGCGTCGAAGTTCGATCTCGCGTACATCTCGCTCGACGGCAACATCGGCTGTCTCGTGAACGGCGCAGGCCTCGCGATGGCGACGATGGACACGATCAAGCTGTTCGGCGGCGAGCCGGCGAACTTCCTGGACGTCGGCGGTGGCGCGACGACCGAGAAGGTCACGGAAGCGTTCAAGCTGATGCTGAAGAACCCGGATCTGAAGGCGATCCTCGTGAACATCTTCGGCGGCATCATGCGCTGCGACGTGATCGCGGAAGGCGTGATCGCCGGTTCGAAGGCCGTGAACCTGAACGTGCCGCTCGTCGTGCGCATGAAGGGCACGAACGAGGACCTCGGCAAGAAGATGCTGGCCGATTCGGGCCTGCCGATCATCTCGGCGGACAGCATGGAAGAAGCTGCGCAGAAGGTCGTCGCGGCAGCCGCAGGCAAGTAAAGCGCGCGCTAATGAACACGCATGGCGGCGCGGTTCATACGCGACGCCAATCGAACAGAGGTCAAAATACATGTCGATTCTGATCAACAAGGACACGAAGGTCATCACGCAGGGCATTACCGGCAAAACCGGTCAGTTCCATACGCGCGCCTGCCGTGAGTACGCAAACGGCCGCGAAGCATTCGTCGCGGGCGTGAACCCGAAGAAGGCCGGCGAAGACTTCGAAGGCATTCCGATCTACGCAAGCGTCAAGGAAGCGAAGGCAGAAACCGGCGCGACCGTGTCGGTCATCTACGTTCCGCCGGCAGGCGCAGCCGCTGCGATCTGGGAAGCGGTCGAAGCCGATCTGGATCTCGCGATCTGCATCACGGAAGGCATCCCCGTGCGCGACATGATCGAGGTGAAGGACCGCATGCGTCGCGAAGGCCGCAAGACGCTGCTGCTCGGGCCGAACTGCCCGGGTACGATCACGCCGGACGAACTGAAGATCGGCATCATGCCGGGCCACATCCACCGCAAGGGCCGTATCGGCGTCGTGTCGCGTTCGGGCACGCTGACGTATGAAGCCGTTGCGCAGCTGACGGCACTCGGCCTCGGCCAGTCGTCGGCAGTCGGTATCGGCGGCGACCCGATCAACGGTCTGAAGCACATCGACGTGATGAAGATGTTCAACGACGATCCGGATACGGATGCGGTCGTGATGATCGGCGAAATCGGTGGTCCGGACGAAGCCAACGCGGCAGAGTGGATCAAGGACAACATGAAGAAGCCGGTCGTCGGCTTCATCGCGGGCGTCACGGCGCCTCCGGGCAAGCGCATGGGCCACGCCGGCGCGCTGATCTCGGGCGGTGCGGATACGGCCGAAGCGAAGCTGGAAATCATGGAAGCGTGCGGCATCACCGTCACGCGCAACCCGTCGGAAATGGGCCGTCTGCTGAAGAAGGCGCTGTAATATTTCCCCCGGGGTTCGTCCTGCAGAAAACGCCGGCTTTGCCGGCGTTTTTTGTTATGCTCGCGCAATGGATTCGTAAGCACCGGGCATGCCTCGCGCATGTGCCGGCGATGAACCGGGCCGCCCGCGAGGCGGCCGCTGTCCTGTCCTCACCGCCATGCTCGAATTCCTGACATCCCTGCACTGGGGCGCCGTTCTCCAGATCGTCGTCATCGACATCCTGCTCGGCGGCGACAACGCGGTCGTGATCGCGCTCGCCTGCCGCAACCTGCCCGCGAACCAGCGGCTGCGAGGCGTCATCTGGGGCACCGCGGGCGCGATCCTGCTGCGCGTCGTGCTGATCGTGTTCGCGGTCGCGCTGCTCGACGTGCCGTTCCTGAAGCTCGGCGGCGGGCTGCTGCTGCTGTGGATCGGCATCAAGCTGATGGCGCCGGTCGAGGGCGCGCACGACGACATCAAGCCGGCCAGCCGGCTGTGGGACGCCGTGAAGACGATCGTGATCGCCGATGCGGTGATGAGCCTCGACAACGTGATCGCGATCGCCGGCGCGGCCGAGCAGGCCGATCCGGCGCACCGGATCGCGCTCGTGATCTTCGGGCTCGTCGTCAGCGTGCCGATCATCGTGTGGGGCAGCACGCTGGTGCTGAAGCTGCTCGACCGTTTCCCGATCGTCGTGGCGCTCGGCGCCGGGCTGCTCGGCTGGATCGCGGGCGGTTTGATCGTCAACGACCCGGTCGGCGACCGCTGGGCGGTGCTCGATACGCCGCAGGCGCTCTACGGTGCGAGCATTGCCGGCGCGCTGTTCGTCGTGGCGATCGGCTACGCGCTCAGGAAGCGCCACGGCGCACCGCACGCGCCCTGACTGGCCGTCCGGCCGACTGTCGGCTTCGCGGCCCGCTGGCTACGATCGAAACGCCTGCCTTGATCGGCAGGCGTTTTTCGTTTCCGGAGCCTGCCATGTTCGAAGCCTTTTCCGTTTCCCTGTTCCGTCGCGTTGCCGCCGATCTGCGGCGCGCGAACCGGCCCGCGCCGCGCTGGCGGCCAGCCGGCTTCACGCTGATCGAATTGATGATCGTGCTGGCGATCGTCGGCGTCGTCGCGGCCTATGCGATTCCCGCGTACCAGGATTACCTTGCGCGTTCGCGCGTCGGCGAGGGGCTCGCGCTCGCGTCGTCCGCGCGGCTTGCGGTCGCCGACAACGCGGCGAGCGGCGCGAGCCTCGACGGTGGCTACAGCCCGCCTGCCGCGACCCGCAACGTCGAATCCGTTGCGATCGACGGCGATACCGGCCAGATCACGGTCGCGTTCACCACCCGCGTCGCCGCGGCCGGCGCGAACACGCTGGTGCTCGTGCCGTCCGCACCCGACAAGGCCGAGGCGCCCACTGCGCGCGTGGCCCTTAAAAAGGGCGCGATGCAGGCCGGTGCGATTGCGTGGGAGTGCTTCGCGGCCGGCAAGGACGCGTCGTCGCTGCCGGCGCCGGGGGCCGGGCCGTTGCCGGGCGACGCCGCGACGCTGCCCGCGAAATTTGCGCCCGCGGAGTGCCGCGCATAGTGCCGGAAGAGGCGGGCGGCGGCGCGTACGGCGTGCGGGCCGCCGCTTCGGCCGGCCGGGGCCGTTGTTTCGCGCCCGGTCGCGGCGCGACGGCCCCGCACAGAGGAGGGAAAGTTTTGTATAGTGCGCCGGTTGCTGACATCCGGTTCGCTCATGCCTTCTACTTTTTCCCGTTCGTTGTCGCTCGTTGCGCTGGCTGTCGCCCTGATCGTGCCGTACGCGATCACGAATCACACGTATCCGATCCCGACCTTCTATTCCGAGTTTTCCGCGCTGGTGCTGTATCTGCTGGTGGGGCTGTCCGTCGTGCTGCTCACGCGCACCGAACGCCCGGCCGAGCCGTTTGCTGCGCCGGCCGCATTGGTCGTACCGCTCGGGTTTGCCGCCGTGCTGATCGCGCAGACCGTGCTGATGCCGCTCAAGGTGCCGTCGATGAACTGGCTGGCGGTCGGCTACCTCGCGGCCGCGCTGGTCGCGATGCAGGCTGGCTACGCGCTTGCGCGCGACGGGCTGGCCGAAGCCGTGTCGCGGATGATGGCCGGCGCATTGATCGTCGGCGGCGTGTTCGCGGTCGGCACCCAGATCGTGCAGTTGTTCCACCTCGAGTCGGCCGTTTCGCCGTTCGTCGTGATGTACAACGTCGCGGTCGACCGCCGCCCGTACGGCAACATGGCACAGGCGAACCACCTGGCGAGCTACATCGCGTTCGCGCTCGCGGGTGCGCTGTATCTCGTGCAGACGCGCCGGCTCGCGGTGTGGGCGTGGCTCGCGCTGTCGCTCGTGCTGTCGGTCGGTCTCGCGCTGACGGTGTCGCGCGGGCCGTGGCTGCAGGTCGCGGTGATGGTCGTCGCGGGCTTCTGGATGGCGTGGCTCGAATCGCGCCGCGCGCCGGGCAATGCGCGCGCGTGGCTGATACCGGTCGTGCTCGCGGCGGCGTTCGTCGCGGTGAACGTCGCGGTGCGCTGGGCCAACGTGCACTATCACCTGAATCTCGCGGAATCGGCGGCCGACCGGATGCGCGACGCGGGGCAGATCGCGCCGCGCCTCGCGCTGTGGAAGTACGGGCTCGCGATGTTCCGGGAACATCCGCTGCTCGGCGTCGGCTGGGGCGAATTCCCGTCGCACCAGTTTGCGCTCGTGCGCACGCTCGGCGGCGTTGAAATCGCGAACAACTCGCACGACATCTTCATCGACCTGCTCGCGAAGTCCGGCCTCGTCGGCCTCGGCATACTCGTTGTCACGCTCGTGGCGTGGTTCGTGCGCGCGATGCGCGCGCCGCAGTCGAGCATGCGCGTGTTCGGCTTCGCGCTGATCGGCATCGTGCTGATGCATGCGCTGGTCGAGTATCCGCAGCAGTACATGTTCTTCCTGCTGCCGGCGATGTTCGTGATCGGGCTGCTCGACGTGAAGCCGTTGCGTATCCTGCCGGGTCGCGCGGCATTCGGGCTGTTCGCGGTGCTGTCGTTCGGCGGCGTGCTGGCGGCCGTGCCCGTGCTGCGCGACTACCAGCGCGCGGAGGTGCTTTACTACGGCAGCGATCCGGCTGCGCAGTACCGCGATGCGCCGTCGCTGCTGTTCGGCGCATGGGGCGAATACGGTGCGGCCACGCTGCTGCCGATTTCGGCGGATGATTTGCCGGCCAAGCTCGCGGCGCACGAGCGCGCGATCGCGCTGCTGCCCGGCGAGACGGTGCTGCGCCGCTATGCGGTGCTGCAGGCGCTGGCGGGCCGCGAAGCCGACGCGCTCGATACCGTCGCGCGCCTGCATGTGTTTGCGAAGGAGCTGAAGGACTGGCCGCAGCAACTGGCGCTGCTGTACAAGCTGTGCGACCAGCAGCCGGCGCTGAAGACGTTCAGGGCGGCCGTCGTGGCAAAGTACGGGGAAGTACCGGCCGATGCGGCCGACGATTCGGACGACGACGATTCGGATTGATGGGCGAAGCACTCGCCGGAACGGGGAATTCCGGCGTTGATTGTGTCGCGCTGCGGCGGAGGCTGGCGTCGGGCAGGGCAGCCCGGCGCGAGCCATGGGACGCGAGCGGCGTATCGATTACATCGCGGATCGCGTGGATTCCAGTCGAATGAACGGCGATTCGCGTCAACCATTGTCAAATCGCCGCCGCTGACGAGGCGCCGCGTGCACAATGCGCGAAAGCGCTCGCGTGCCCGCCGGCGCGGGGGCCGGCCGGCATGAATACAGGCAGCGTCCCGGCCATCCGGGTAGTCTGCCAGGCAGGATCGCGGCCGAGCATCATCGGCCGTGCGGCCGTAACGGGGCGCCGGTCCGATGGCCGCGGCGCAGTGTGACGCACGTGACGTGGCCCTGGGCACTTTTCCTGGGCGCGACGCGTTCGTCCGGAACAGTACCAAGAACGATATTCGACCATGGCTATTCGCTCGACCTACCTGATCCTTCCCGCCGTCGCGATGCTGTTTTCCGGCTGCGCGATGCTGTCGTCGTCGCAGGAAAGCAAGCTGACCTGTCACATTCCGCGCGCCGTCTATCCGGACACCGCCAAACCGCTCTCGCGCCCGGTGACCGTGCTCGTGCGTGCGCTGATGACGACATCCGGCGAAGCGCAGAACGTCACCGTGACGACGAGCAGTCGCAACGCGGCGGCCGATCGCGCGGCCGTCGACGCGATGACGCACGCAAGCTGCGTGCAGACGGGCGCGACCGCGAATCCGTTCCTGCTGACCCAACCGTTCGTATTCGAGCCGTCACGCGGCCAGTGACGTGCGGGCAGTGCACGTCGTGCGTAGGCGGCTGCACCGGTTGTGCGTGGCTATCGAAAGTCGATATACGCGGTAGTTGTGCCGAGCGCTCGAGATTCGTGTTCGAAGCATCTCGGGCGAGCCGTAGCGGGCCGGCTCGCCGTATCGGCGCAGACCGGCCGGCAACGCCTCCCGCACGCGATCAGAAGATCCGCTTCTTCAGCGTGAATCCGTGCAGCCAGTACAGCGTGTTGGTCTGTGCGTCGAAGTAACCACCTTGCGCGACCTTGTCGGTCGTCTGATTCCACGACTTTCCCGCATCGGTGCTGCTGAACGTCAGGTCGATCGGTGAGCCGCCGCGATCTCCCGAGTTCGGGTCGGTTGCGTAGACGAGCAAGAGGCCGTCACGACCGACGCTCATGCTGTCGAGCCTGAGCTTCCCGTCGAAGGTGCGCAACTGCCGCACGGCGTCGGGATGGTCGTTCGTCCACGTGGAAATGGCGCCTGTCCGGTGGCCATTGTCACGACCCTCGCCGTTCTGCTCCTTGTCGAGACGCGACAGCGCGTAAAGCGAATAGTGTGGTGCCGGTCCCGGTGTGGTGTCGAGCGCGGTGATGACCTGACCCGGCACCACGGTTTCCGTCACGAATGCGTGCTGCTCCCAGTCGAGCCGGTCGACCACGCTGTGAGCCGGTGCTTCGGCAGTCTGTGCGACATGGTAGGCGATCCGCAGAACACCGTCCGGGCCGAGGCTGATTGCATTGAAATCCTGGCGCGTTTCGCTGCCGACGTGCGCATCGGCCGGCACATCGATCGCTTGCCACGTGTTTCCACCGTCCGAAGTCCGCCATATGCGGGGCCCCCAGCCGGCCGCGTAGCCGCGCTGCGGATCGAGAAAGAGCAGCCGGCCGATGTTCTGGCCAGCGGGCCATTGAAGTTGCGACCAGATCTGGCCGCCATCGGTCGATTTCCACAGCCTGGTGGTTTGTGGCGCGTCGCCGCCTTGTGCCTCGGGAGCCTTGTAGTTCATCCATGACGTGCCGATGAACTGAACGGTCCAGTCGGGCGAGTACCACCAGGCGGCATTCTGGCCGACCTGCTGGAAATGGCGTGTCATCCCGCCATCGATGGTTCCGCGGAAGAAACTGATCGTCATGCGGTTCAGCAACTCGCCGGTGTCGTTCATCCACGCTTCGGTCGGCTCGGGCCGCTGCGGCTCGTTCGATTCGGGCTGGGGCTTGAACGTTACTACGGGATTGGCGAGCTTGACGCTCATCACGTCATTGCCCTTGATGCGGAAGCTGCCGCCGCCGTATGGCGTCTCGTCCCGCATGAAGTTTGTCGAAATCGTCTCCCGATCCATCGTGGGGCGGACATGACCGAATGTCGCCACGACCAGAACGGCGAGGCTCACGACGAGCCCTATCCGGCGAGTGTGTGTTTGCATGTCATTGGATACGCGGTCACCCGGAGACATGACCGACCCGGCAGGGCCGGTATCTGACAGCTACGGCAGGCGTCGCGTCGCGATCGTGCGGCCGGGCCCCGCATTGCCCGGCCATTTCGGATCGGCCGCAGGCCGCGGAGCCGACGCCGGAATCGCGACGGGGGCCCCGCGGTAATCGCATCGGAACGGTCAGAACTGCCGCTTCTTGAGCGTATAGGCGACCAGCGAATACAGCGTGTTCGTTTGGGCATTGAAATATCCGCCCTGAGTCGGTTTCTCCGTGCTCGAGCTCCAGGTCTTTCCCGCGTCGCTGCTGACGAACGTGAGATCGAGCGGTGTGCCGTTGCGGCTGGAGTCGGTTGCGTAGACGAGCAGCAATCCGTCCCGGCCGACGCTCAGGCTATCGAGCGTCAGCTTGTCGTCAAACGTATGCAACTGCTGAACCTGCTCGGGTGCACTGTTCGTCCAGGTGGAAATGGCACCGACGCGTTGCCCTTTGTCGGCGGGATTGCCGGAATTGCGCGGTTCACCGAGGCGCGACAGGGCGTAAAGCGCATAGTGATTCGACGCGGTCGGTGACGAGGACAGGTTGACGATCACCTGTTCAGGCAAAACGGCATCCAGCGCGAACGCGGATTGCTCCCAACCGAGCCGATAGACGACGCTTCCGGCGGCAGCTTGCTCGGATTTCTCGACGTGGTACGCCACGCGCAAGGTGCCGTCCGGGCCGAGGTCGATGCCGTCAAATGTGCGGCGAGGTTTGCTTGCCTGCGCGGCGCCCGGCGGCAATTCGATTTCCCGCCACGATTGCCCGCCGTCGGACGTGCGCCACACATGCGGGCCCCAGCCGATCGCATAGCCGCGCTGCGGATCGAGAAACAGCAGGCGACCGATGTTCCGGTCTTCTGGCCACGCGAGCTGCACCCAGTCGCGTCCGCCATTGGATGACTTCCAGAGCTTGGTCACTTGCGGCGTCAGGCCGTCGGCAGGCTGAGGCGACTTGTAGTCCATCCAGCCGGTGCTGATGAATTCGACCGTCCAATCCTTCGCGTGCCACCAGGCGGCGTTCTGGCCGACCTGCTTGAAATGGCGCGTCATGTCGCTGTTCACCGGGCCGCGCCAGAATTCGACCGACGTCCGATTCAGCGTTTCGCGGCTGTCGTTCATCCAGGCTTCGGCCGGTTCCGCCTTTTCCTTGTCCTTCCATTCCGCGTACGGCTTGAAGGTAATCTCCGGATCGCTGATCTTCAGCGTGATCGCTTCGTTTCCCGATATCACGAAGTCGCCTCCGCCGTACGGCGTGCTGTTCTTCATGAAATTGTTGGAAACGACCTGCCAGTCATTCGACATATATGAGTACCCGACAATCAAGACAATGAGCACGACTGCCGCACCGAGCGACAGCTTCAGGAATTTTCTCGTCATTTCATTTCGACATCAGTTTGTCGAGTGCCCGTGCAACAGGATCGACGACATTTTTGTTGACAGCGTCACCTGCGTCTTTTGCGAATTCCACGGTATTGTCGAAATATTGCTTGCTGACACCTTTGGCGCTGTCGTATGCCTGGAGGTACGTTCTACCATCGCCCCATTCCTGAGTGTTGGGTTGCATCAGGATATTCGTCATGTCGATAGGCCCGAGCCCGGCCAGACCACCGTCGAGATAGGCGAGAGGATGGGTCTTGAACGCGTATGTCTTGAACGTTTCGTCGTCCAGTTCGAGCGTGTACTGCGGCACGTTCATCACGCAGGCGCCGCTGTTCGGCTTCTTGCCCCTGATGGAAATGGTGTCGCCGCGCATGTTCTGCTGCAAACCCTGTTCCAGATAGTGCTGCAGGAACCAGCGTGCGCTGGCCAGCCATGCCTTGCCTTTGTCGCTCAACTCCGGAAGCAGGTATTTACCGTAATTCGAGCAGTAGTAGTAACCATAGCTGACGTAGTAGCCCGGCGGCTTATGTCCGCACCCGATATGACGCATCATGAAATTGCCGTGGCGTGACCAGTCGGAATCGGTGCTTGCGACTTCTATCAGCTTCTCCCGCCGATGCAGCAACTCACGGGCAACTTTCGTGTCTTTCCACGGATCCCATGACGTGGCGAATTTCTTGACGGTCGCCCAGATACTCGACTTGCTGACCTTTTCGACCGTTTCCCAGTACTCGCCATGCAGTGGCCGGTAGTAGTACGGACAGGTTCCGATAATGGAATCGGCCGCCGGCGTCACATGCTTGTCGCAGATGTTGATCTGCACCTTCGGCCGATCCTGGTATCCCGTCGGGGTCAGCATCCCCGCGCCGGTGCCGAGCACCTTGTCCTGTTGTCCGTCAGCCATTCGATTTCCCTAGAAACTTGACGACGACGTCATGCGGCACGTGGCTCTGCGTGAGCCCGGTTTCGCCTGCCGCGTTGGTGACGCCTTCCGAGAGCAGCTTGCCATTCGAGAACATCTGGTACCGCGTGTTCGCGACCGGAATGTCGGTGCCGGCCCAGTGCGCGATGAACGCCTGGTCGTAGTTGCCGGACGAGTTCGGCAGCGTCGGCATCGTTTGCGACAGGTGCGTGGGGCCGCTGAACGCATGCTGCGCGCCCTTGATGTCGATCTTGCCGGGCGCGTGCACCTCGATGTTGCCGTCCGCGATGCGGATGTAGGCGCCGCCGGACGTCAGCAGGATCTCCTTTGCCGCGGCGCCTTCGATCGATTGCGTGACGGCGATCAGCTTCAGCGCCTTCTGCGCGGTCAGCTCGATGTTGTCCGCCTGCGCCTGCACTTCGACCTTGCCCTTGCCGGCGAATAGCTTGATCCCCGCGTTCTGCGCGAACAGGCTGATCCGGTCGAGGACACTCGCGATCAGCGATTTCCCGGCGGCGACGTGCGTGCTTTGCCCGCTGACGAGGTTGATGTGCTGGTCCGCGGCAAGTTGCGCGGACTGCTGCGTGGACATCCCGATGCCGGCCGGGCTGCCGAACAGCATCACGGGCTCCTTGAACGCATTGGCGCTGCCGGTCCCGCCGCCGGCGGTCCGGCCGCCCGACGCGGCGCCGCTCACGCTGTTCTGCGTCGCATCGGTGAACTGCTTGAGCGCCGAGTGGCCGGGGTCGAGCGACTCGCCCTGATGCTGCGCGCTGACCTCCGACATGGCCTCCATCAGGCCTTCCGCCCTGACGAGCTGCTGCTGCGTCTCCTGGACGTCGAGCGGCTGGCTCGCCGGCGGTTTCGGATACGTCGTGACGTACAGGCCGCGGTTCGCGCGAACCGCACCGAATGCGTCCGAGCGCAGGTCGAAGCCGCTGCCGAGATAGCTGCCGCGGTTGTTGCCCGTATGGTCGATCAGGTAGCCGAGATGCAGATGCGCGTTGGTCTGGCTGCTGTACAGGTGCACGCGGTTCTGCGAGGTCGCGTCGTCGAGCACCAGCTGGTTGTAGCCGGCACCCGCGTATTCCTTCGACCGGTATCCGGACAGGATGCCGTTGCTGTGCCACTGCGGGCTCGTCGCGCCGTTGTACAGCTTGCCGACGACGATCGGGCGATCGCAGTCGCCGCCGAGGAAGTCGACCAGTACCTCCTCGCCGGCGCGGTGCGGGTGGACGGCGCCGTAACCGCTGCCCGAGTCCGACGTCGCGGCGCGCAGCCAGCACGATGCTCGCTCGTCGCCGTCGTTGAGGCGGTCCCAGTGGAAGCGGACCTTGACCCGGTTGAGCTCGTCGGTGTGGACTTCCTCGCCTTGCGGCGCGACGACGATCGCCGATTGCAGGTGCATCGGCGGTTTCGCATGCTCGAGCGGGCTGCGGAACGGGACGGTCGTGCGCTGCACTTCGACGCTGACCTGGAAAAAGCCCTCGCTGCCGTCGGCGTGGGGAACGCGCGATGCATCGCCGCCGCGTGCCTGCACGATGTCGTCGACTTCGGCCCGCAAGCTGTGCGGGAACGCGGCATGGGCGTCTCCGTCCGCGACAGGCAGGTTGTTGACGATGACCCACGCGGTCTCGATCACGGCGAATTCGCGCTGGCCGGCGTCGTCCTTGTCGTGTTCGGGGTGTTCGGTGAACTCGAACGTACGTCCCGCGTCCATGCGCCGCACACCGCCGACACCGTGGAAGCGCTTGGCGTGCGATTCCTGCTCTTCCATCCAGATCTTCGACAGATGGTCGCCGCGCGACTGCTCGGGATACGTGTAGGCACCCGTGTATTCGTAGACTTCGAGCTGCGGCGGCAGATCACCCTGGTTGGCGATCGTCGGCGTATGGGTGGCTTTCGGATTCGACGCGGTGGGCGGCTGCTTGTAGTCGAACGTGCGCGTGGTGCGCGCGACGCTTCGCAGCGTGCGCGTACCGGTGAACTGGACGAGCGTGTCGGCTTCGTCGCCCGTGCCCGCGTGATGAAAGCGCACGGTTCGCGGCGACAGCGCGGGCAACGCGTCGATGCGATCGACGATGACGAGCCGGTGCGACTTGCCGTCCTTGTCCTGTTCCCAGAAACCGTACAGGCCTTCCGATTCCATCAGGCGATGCACGAAATTCCAGTCGTCCTCGTATTGCATGCAGAACGAGCGCGACGGCAGCGGCTGGTAGAGCTTGAACGTGAAGCGGCCCTTGGCCTGCGGATGCTGGTTCAGCACGTCGGCGATGATGTCGTCCGCCGAACGGTCCTGCCAGATGCGCTGATCGCGGCGGAACTTCAGGAAGTGCAGGAACGACGCAAAGGCGATCTGATAGTGCGTGACGCCGCTGTCCGAGCCGAGCCGGCGGGCCGCATGCACGTAGCCGTGGTGGGGCGCGTACGACTGGTCGGTCTGCTGGATCCACAGCGTCACCGGCTGCGCGATCAGTTTCTTGAGTTCGAGGTTGTCGGATACCGACACGGTATCGACGGTGAACTCGAAATGGCGTCCGAGCCGCGATCGCCCCGTGACGCGATGCGGCAGCAGGACGTCGGGGCCGAGCGGGGTATCCAGTTTGACCAGGCGCTCGTGCTGGACCGGTCCGGCCAGCAAGGCGCTTCTTAACGCTTGCGAATTCATCACCAGTGCTCGCTTTTGTTGTGCTGGTTCGCACGCTCTCTCGTGCGGAATCCGGTAATTGTATGAGATAAACGGTTTTATCTCGAAATAACGGGCCGGCGGCGCCCGGGCGTTCACTCCGCCGTATCTCCCGCCTTCCAGTCCCCCGACTTCCCGCCGCGCTTCTCGCGCACGCTCACGTCGGTGATCACCATCCCGCGATCGACGGCCTTGCACATGTCGTAGACGGTCAGCAGCCCGACCTGCACGGCCGTCAGCGCTTCCATCTCGACGCCGGTCCGGCCGAACGTCTCGACCTGCGCGACGCAGTGGACGCCCGGCAGCGCGTCGTCGAGTTCGAAGTCGACGGCGACGCGCGTCAGCGCGAGCGGGTGGCACAGCGGGATGAGGTCGGCCGTGCGCTTGGCGCCCTGGATCGCCGCGATGCGCGCGACGCCGAGCACGTCGCCTTTCTTGGCCTTGCCGTCGCGGATCAGCGCGAACGTGGCCGGCAGCATCCGGATCGTGCCGCGCGCGATCGCGATGCGTTGCGTTTCCTGCTTGCCGCCGACGTCGACCATGTGCGCATGGCCGGCGGCATCGAAATGGGTGAGTCCTGACATGTCTTCCTCTAGTGGAACGGAGTGCGCCCGCACGTCCCTCGATCCTGCGTCTCGATCGGCCGGGCACCGCATCCGATACCGGCGCAACGGCCCGATCCAACCGCTCAACGGGCGCCTATCATAGCAGCGGCGTCTGCGTCGCCGGGAGCGCAGATGACGCACGCGCGGCACAGGACAGTCGCCGCGGCGCCGGTACAATGGCCCGAATATTCAGACCAAACGCCCCGATGCGCGCCGCTCGCGCGGGTCGGCGTCGCTTTCATCCTGCCATGCGTGTCAAACAGTTGCTTGCCGTGTTGCTGTCGGCGGCGCTCGCGCTGCCGCCGGGCGGCCATGCGCAGAGCGCATCCGCGCCACCGCTCGAGCCGGCGACCGGCGGCTCGCCGGCGATTTCCACCATGCCGTCGGGCATCGCGACCGGCGTGTTCGGCACGTACGGCGGCGCGGAGAGCCGGTTCTCGGACGCCGGCAGCGCGTCGGCGCCGGTCGCGAGCCTGCGCGCGCCGCTTCGCGCGCTCGAGTTGCCCGATCTCGGCGACGGTTCCGGCGGTTCGCTGACGCCGCAGGCCGAGCGCCGGCTCGGCGAGCGCGTGATGCGCGAAGTGCGGCGCGATCCCGACTATCTCGACGACTGGCTCGTGCGCGACTACCTGAACGCGATGGCGGCGCGGCTTGCGGCCGCGGCCGCCGCGCGTTTCATCGGCGGCTACACGCCGGATTTCGACCTGTTTCCGGTGCGCGATCCGCAGATCAACGCGTTCTCGATGCCGGGCGGCTTCATCGGGATCAACAGCGGGCTGGTCGTCACGACGCAGACGGAGTCGGAGCTCGCGTCGGTGGTGGGCCACGAGATGGGCCACGTGCTGCAGCGGCACATCGCGCGGATGATCGGCGCGAGCAAGAAGACCGGCTACACGGCGCTCGCGACGATGCTGCTCGGCGTGCTGGCCGGCGTGCTGGCGCGCAGCGGCGATCTCGGCAGCGCGATCGCGATGGGCGGGCAGGCGTACGCGGTCGACAACCAGCTGCGCTTCTCGCGTTCGGCCGAGCGCGAGGCCGATCGCGTCGGCTTCCAGCTGCTTGCGGGCGCGGGCTATGACCCGTACGGGATGCCGGGCTTCTTCGAACGGCTCGACCGTGCGTCGATGGGCGACGCGGGCGTGCCGGCGTATGCGCGCACGCACCCGCTGACCGGCGAGCGGATCGCCGACATGGAGGATCGCGCGCGCCGTGCACCGTACCGGCAACCGCGCCAGTCGGCCGAATACGGGTTCGTGCGTGCGCGGCTGCGCATCCTGCAGAACCGCGCGCCGACCGACATCGCGGCCGAAGCGCGCCGGATGCAGCTCGAGATCGACGATCGCACGGCGCCGAACGTCGCGGCAAACTGGTACGGCATCGCGCTCGCGAACCTGTTGCTCGGCGATTGCGACGCGGCCGGCAAGGCGCTCGCGTCGGCGCGCGCGGGGTTCGATGCGCGCGAGCGGCGCGAGAGCGATCCGGACACGAGTTCGCCGAGCCTCGACGTGCTGGCCGCCGAGATCGCGCGCCGCGCGGGCCGGACCGACGACGCGGTGCGGCTCGCGGCGCTCGCGCAGCGGCGCTGGCCGGCGTCGCACGCGGCGATCGTCGCGCATCTGCAGGCGCTGATTGCCGCACGCCGTTTTGCCGAAGCGCAGACGCTCGCGCGTGCGCAGGCGACGGCCGATCCCGAGCAGCCGGACTGGTGGGACTATCTCGCGAAGGCGAGCGACGGAAAGGGCGACGTGCTCGCGCGGCGCCGCGCGCTCGCGGAGAAACTCGCGATCGACGGTGCGTGGCCGTCGGCGATCCGGCAGTTGAAGGAAGCGCGCGATGCGAAGGACGTGTCGTTCTACGAACAGTCGATCATCGGCGCGCGGCTGCTGGAATTCGAGGCGCGCTACAAGGAAGAGCGCGAGGACGAGAAGAACGGCCGCGGATAGCGGCGGTCGCGCGGCTGCGCGTCAGTTGCCGCTGCCGGCCGGGTGGCCGGCGTGGCGTGCCGGGCTCGCGACATAGCCGAACCGGGCGGGCACGTCCGCGCAGACGATGCTGCCGAGCGGCAGCGTACGGCCGGCGCGCCAGCGCAGCACGGGCGGCTCGGCATCGAAATCCGCGTGATCGGCGAACAGCCCGAGGTCGTGATCGTGCAGCGCCGCGATGCGCTGCGTACCGCCATCGCGAAACAGCACGCCGCCTCCATCGTCGAGCCAGGCTTCGTCGGGTTCGAACGGTGCGCCCGTCTGGTCGGTGAGCACGAGTTGCCCGTCGCGCTCGGCGAGCCGGACGACCCACGGCGTATAGGCGAGCTCGACGTACACGCGCTGCGGCCCGTTCTGGAAGAACCACTGGCCCTGCGCATCGCATTCGTAGTTGCGGCCGATGAACGCGTTCAGCGCCGCATGCCGGATCGGCGAGCCGAGCTCGCCGGCCGCCTGCGCGGCGTCGTCGCGCAGCCGCCATTCGCCGCGCCGGTCGAGCAGCAGCCAGCCGGTGCAGTGCGGCACGTCGGGCCATTTGGCGAGTGCTTGCCTGACGATGTCATCCATGGTCGACGAATTTCGAGCAATAGCCGAACACCCGCGCCGACAGCCAGTCGAGGCGGCCGGGGAACGGCCCGGTCATGAATCCCGCATGCCCGCCGGTCGCGGGCTGGTCGAGCTCGACGGCCGGCGACACGTCGGCCGGGCCAGGCAGCGCCGATTCGGGCAGGAACGGATCGTTGCGGGCGTTGAGGATCAGCGTCGGCACGTCGATCGCGGGCAGCAACGGCCGTGTCGTCGCCTTCGTCCAGTAGTCGTCGGCGTCCGCGAAGCCGTGCAGCGGCGCGGTCACGACTTCGTCGAAGTCGCGCATCGTCACCGCCTGCAGCATCGCTTCGCGGTCGAACAGCCCCGGGTACTGGTCGAGCTTCGCGAGCGCCTTGCGCTTGAGCGTCTTCAGGAAGCTGCGCGTATAGACCATCGCGAACCCCTGCGACAGCGCGCGGCCGCCCGCATGGACGTCGATCGGTGTCGAGATCGCGGCGGCGGCGCGCACGATCGACGTGTCGCTGCGATGCTCGCCGAGCCAGCGCAGCAGCACGTTGCCGCCAAGCGACACGCCGGCCGCGACGAGCGGCCCGCGATGCTGCGCGGCGAGCCGGCGCAGGATCCAGTCGACTTCGGCGCTGTCGGCGAGGTGATAGAAGCGCGGCTGGCGGTTGATCTCGCCGCTGCAGCTGCGAAAGTGCGGGACGACGGCGTGCCAGCCCTTCGCGCGCGCGGCAGCCATCATCTGGAGCGCGTAGTGCGAGCCGGAGCTGCCTTCGAGGCCGTGGAACAGCACGAACAGCGGCGCGTCGGGCGCCGGCGCCGCACTGTCGAGATGGGCGACCCAGTCGAGATCGATGAAGTCGTGGTCGGGGGTTTCCCATCGCTCTCGCCGGTAAGCGACAACCGGACGCCGCGCGAACAGCGCGGGCACTATGGTTTGCGCGTGACTGTTCGGTAGCCAGCGCGGTGCGCGATAGCGCAGTGTGTCGTCGTCTGGGGCCGGGGCCCCGGTCAGCGGCGAGGTGGGCGGAGAAGCCGTACTCATGATCGCCCCGCGTATGCGTTGCTTCGTCTCTTCGTCAGTGCAGCGGGCCCTGACCGTGACGGATTTTGGCGGCGAACTGCCCGGCCGCCTGTTCGGGAATCGGGCTCGCGTGGATGTGCGCGATGCGCCATTCGCCGCGTTCGTGAATCATCACGTACGTCGCGAAAACCATGTCGGGTTCGGCCGTCAGGTCGGCCTGCTGATGCGCTTCGGCGATCGTATACACGACCGTGCCGAGGCTGTCGTACACGCGGATGTCGAGCGGCTCGATCGTCACGGGGCGCGTGGCGAGCCGGTTCGCGAGCCCGCTGCGGATCTGGTCGAGGCCGTGCAGATGCTCGCCGTCCGCCCATACGCAGCTGGCGAAATCCTCGTCGATCCACAACGCCAGCAGCGCGTCGAGATTGGCATCGGCGACGGCCTGGTAGTAGGCGTTCAGCGTATCGGCAGCGGCTTCGAAAAGGCGGGCAAAACGTGGCATCGGGGTTATCTCTCGCGCGCGTCGCGCGCCGTATTCAGCACGGCGGCCCGGATGGAGCCGCCGTACACCGGTGAATCGGATTGCCCGGCGCGCCGTGCGACGCTGCCGGCCAGGGTCAGCGCTGCCCGACGAGCATGCCGCGCAAATCGCCGAATACCTGCTCGGGACCGAGTTCGCGCAGGCACTTCAGGTGGCCGAGCGGGCACTCGCGTTCGAAGCAGGGACTGCATTCGAGATGCAGCCATTGTACCTTCGCCAGGTCGGACAGCGGAGGGGTGTGGCGCGGATCGGTCGATCCGTACAGCGCGACGAGCGGCCGGCGCAGCGCGGCCGCGACGTGCATCAGCCCCGAATCGTTGGTGACGACCGCGTTCGCGCGCGCGATCAGCGCGCACGCCTCCGACAGCGACGTTTGCCCGCACAGGTTGCGCACGTTCGGCGCGTGGTCGGCGATCGCCTGCGCGGCCGCCGCGTCCTTCTGCGAGCCGAGCGCGACGATCTGCGTGTACGGGAACGACTGGTGGACGATCGTCGCGAGCGTCGCGAAGTGCTCGGGCGGCCAGCGCTTGGCCGGGCCGTATTCGGCGCCCGGGCAGAACACGACGAGCGGCTTGCGCGTATCGAGATTGAAACGCGCGGACACGCGCGCCGTCTCGTTCAGGTCCGCGTCGAGGCGCGGCGCGGGCAGCGCCTTCATCGACTCGGGCAGCTTCGCGCCCGGCGCGTACGCGAGCGCCGCGTAGTGGGTCGTCATCGGCGGCCGCTCGCCCGACTTGTCGGGGTTCGCGTGCCGCACGTTCAGCAGCCCGTAGCGGTGCTCGCCCGTATAGCCGATCCGCAGCGGGATGTTCGCGAGCCACGGGATCACGGCGGACTTCAGCGAGTTCGGCAGCACGTACGCCGCGTCGTAGCCGACGTCGCGCAGGTCGCTCGCGAGCTGCCAGCGGCGCAGCAGCTGCAGCTTGCCGTGCGCGAGATCGGTCGCGTAGACATCGTGGATCTCGGGCATCCGCTCGAGCACCGGCGCCACCCAAGAGGGTGCGACGGCATCGATCGCGATGCGGGGATGGAGTTTTTTCAGCAGCGCAAAAAGCGGCTGCGCCATCAATGCGTCACCGATCCAGTTCGGTGCGATAACCAGCGCTCGACGCATCAGGTCGACTTCCGATGTCGTAATGAATCACGGCGCACGGGCGCCGCGTTCGGGTTGCCAGAATGGAGAAGGGCGGCGCGCCGGAGGTCCGGCTGCGCCGCCTTGCGAGTCGGCGGGCCCGCGGGCCCGGCCGCCCGGGCTCAGTGGCCCTTGACGACCTCGCCGTCGCGCAGCTTGTAGCGCGTGCCGCAGTACGGGCAGCGCGCTTCGCCGTGCGACACGTCGATGAAGACGCGCGGATGGGCGCTCCAGCGCGCCATGGCCGGGTTCGGGCAGTAGGCGGGAAGATCCTTGGCCGTCAGCTCGACCAGCGGCATTTCCTTGATTTCACTCATGAGACTTTCTCTTATCACTCTTTTGTGGGGCGGTCGGTGGCGCGGCGCGCTCAGACCTTCGTCAGCCAGTGCGCGTACTTCGCGTTCTTGCCCGACACGATATCGAAAAACGCCGACTGGAGCTTTTCCGTGACGGGGCCGCGCGCGCCGCTGCCGATCGTGCGGTTGTCGAGCTCGCGGATCGGCGTGACTTCAGCGGCCGTGCCGGTGAAGAACGCCTCGTCGGCCGTGTAGACCTCGTCGCGCGTGATGCGCTTCTCGATGACCTCGATGCCGGCGTCCTTCGCGATCGTGATGACCGTATCGCGCGTGATGCCGTCGAGGCACGACGACAGGTCGGGCGTGTACAGCTTGCCGTTGTTCACGAGGAAGAAGTTCTCGCCCGAGCCTTCCGACACGTAGCCGTCGACGTCGAGCAGCAGCGCTTCGTCGTAGCCGTCGGCGGTCGCTTCCTGGTTCGCCAGGATCGAGTTCACGTACCAGCCCGACGCCTTCGCGCGCACCATCGACACGTTCACGTGGTGGCGCGTGAACGACGACGTCTTCACGCGGATGCCCTTCGCGAGGCCGTCTTCGCCGAGGTATGCGCCCCACGGCCACGCGGCGATCGCGACGTGGATCGTGTTGCCTTTCGCGGCCACGCCGAGCTTTTCCGAGCCGACCCAGATGATCGGGCGCAGGTAGCCCGAGTCGAGCTGGTTCTCGCGCACGACCGCGAGCTGCGCGGCTTCGAGCGTCTCGCGGTCGAACGGCACGTCCATCTGGAAGATCTTCGCCGAATTCAGCAGACGTTTCGTGTGCTCCGGCAGGCGGAAGATCGAGGTGCTGCCGTCGGCCGCCTTGTACGCGCGCACGCCCTCGAAGACGCCCATGCCGTAGTGCAGCGTGTGGGTCAGGACGTGGATCTTGGCGTCGCGCCAGTCGATCAGCTTGCCGTCCATCCAGATCTTGCCGTCGCGGTCGGCCATTGACATAGATTTCTCCTGGGATGCGGTTGTATGCAGCGTTGAGCCGGAAAGACGCTTATTTTAGCGTCATTTGGCGGCGATCCGGTCGGTCGGCACAGGGGCGGCGCTATAATCGCCCGGTACCGATTCCAATAACGACGGGACGTACCGGCAGGAGGCGCCGGCGCCCCGACGAACCGCCCGCTGCGGCCCGCTTTCCCATGCTCGCTCGATTGTCCGCCACCGACCGCTTCGCGCTGATCCAGGGCGCGCGCGACTATTCCCCGACATTGATGGCGATCCTGTCCTGGGGCCTCGTCACCGGCATCGCGATGAGCAAGTCGGTCATGACGCTCGGGCAGGCGAGCGCGATGTCGATCTTCGTCTACGCGGGCTCGTCGCAGCTCGCGGTGCTGCCGCTCCTCGCGGCGAAGCTGCCGATCTGGACCGTGCTGCTTACGGCCGCGATGGTCAACATGCGCTTCGTGATCTTCAGCGCCGGGCTGGCGCCCCATTTTTCCTACCTGCCGCTGTGGCGGCGCCTCGCGATCGGCTATTTCAACGGCGACGTGATCTACCTGCTGTTCCAGAAACAGGGCTTTGCCTACGGCCACGTGCCGGGCAAGGAAGCGTATTTCTGGGGGATGGCGCTCGCGAGCTGGGCATCGTGGCAGGTGTCGTCGCTCGCCGGCATCCTGCTCGCGAGCTTCTTCCCCGCGAGCTGGGGGCTGGAACTGGCCGGCACGCTCGCGCTGATCCCGATCATGGTGTCGGCGGTCGCGAACCGCTCGACGCTCGCGGCCGTTGCCGTCGCGGGCATCGTGTCGCTGATCGCGTTCGACCTGCCGTACCGGCTTGCGCTGCCGCTCGCGGTGCTCGCCGCGCTCGCGGCCGGCTGCACGGCCGACTTCTTCGTCGAACGGGCCGACTGGCGGCGCATCCGTACCGAAACCGTGCACGAAAAGGAAATTGAATGAGCGCGACGGAGATCTGGATCGTCATCATCGGGATGACGGTCGTCACGGCCGTCACGCGCGCGCTGTTCCTGATCGGCGGCGAGCGCACCGTGCAGCCCGAACGCGCGCAGCGCGCGCTGCGCTACGCGCCGGCGGCCGCGCTGGTCGCCGTCGTGCTGCCCGACGTGCTCGAAACGCCGGCCGGGCTGTCGTTCGCGTTGTCCAACCATCCGTTCTACGCGGCGCTCGCCGGCCTCGGCTGGTTCTTGTGGCGGCGCAGCATGCTCGGCACGATCGTCGTCGGGATGCTCGTGTTCACCGCCCTGCGCCTGGTCTTCTGATGAGCCGCCGCTCCGGCCTGCCGGGCGCCGGCTGCTCGCGCCCATGCATTGCTGCGCTGCGGCAACGTGTCCGCTGCCGCGTGCGATCCCAAATAGGCGGAATTCGCCGCCCGCGGGTCAGTCTGCCGGGTGGATCGGCTAGAATGCCCGTTCGAGATTTTTTACCCGTGCGCGTCATGCGAACCGCCAGCCACGGCCGCATCCGGCGCCCTTTCGCGGCAGCCCGCGCACGTCCAGCGTGAACCCCCTTTCCCCATCCACTACTTCAATTTGTCCAACATGAGCCAAGTCAAGCGTCTTACCGACCTGATCGCCGCCGGCCAGCTCGCCGGCAAGCGGGTGTTCATCCGCGCCGACCTGAACGTCCCGCAGGACGACCAGGGCAACATCACCGAAGACACGCGCGTGCGTGCGTCCGTGCCGGCCATCCAGGCCGCGCTCGACGCCGGCGCGGCCGTGATGGTCACGTCGCACCTCGGCCGTCCGACCGAAGGCGAATTCAAGCCGGAAGACTCGCTCGCACCGGTCGCGAAACGCCTCGCCGAATTGCTCGGCCGTGACGTGCCGCTGGTGTCGAACTGGGTCGAGAACGGCGTGAACGTCGCGCCGGGCCAGGTCGTGCTGCTCGAGAACTGCCGCGTCAACAAGGGCGAGAAGAAGAATTCGGACGAGCTCGCCCAGAAGATGGCGAAGCTCTGCGACGTGTACGTGAACGACGCGTTCGGCACCGCGCACCGCGCGGAAGCGACCACCCACGGGATCGCGAAGTACGCGCCGGTCGCATGCGCGGGCCCGCTGCTGGCCGCCGAACTCGACGCGCTCGGCAAGGCGCTCGGCAACCCGGCGCGCCCGCTGGTGGCGATCGTCGCGGGCTCGAAGGTGTCGACCAAGCTGACCATCCTGAAGTCGCTGGCCGGCAAGGTCGACCAGCTGATCGTCGGCGGCGGCATCGCCAACACGTTCATGCTCGCGGCCGGCCTGTCGATCGGCAAGTCGCTCGCGGAAGCCGACCTCGTCAACGAGGCGAAGGCGATCATCGACGAAGCGCGCGAGCGCGGCGCGTCGGTGCCGATCCCGACCGACGTCGTTACCGCGAAGGAATTCTCGCCGACGGCCGTGGCCACGGTGAAGCAGGTCGCCGACATCGAAGCGGACGACATGATCCTCGACATCGGCCCGGATACCGCCAAGGCGCTCGCGAGCCAGCTCGAGAAGGCCGGCACGATCGTGTGGAACGGCCCGGTCGGCGTGTTCGAGTTCGACCAGTTCGGCAACGGCACCAGGACGCTCGCCGACGCGATCGCCAAATCGTCCGCGTTCTCGATCGCGGGCGGCGGCGACACGCTCGCGGCCATCGCGAAGTACGGCATCCACGACCAGGTCAGCTACATCTCGACGGGCGGCGGCGCCTTCCTCGAGTTCCTCGAAGGGAAGAAGCTGCCGGCGGTGGAAGTGCTCGAAACGCGGGCGGCCTGAGCGTGGCGGCGCGCGCAGGGGTGACGAAGGCCGCGCGCTCCGCGAAAGCGGAGCAGCCGGCCGGCGCGGGCAAGCGCAAACGCGCGCCCGCGCGGGCGAACACCGCCCCGCGCGCACCGGCGGCTGCCGGCGACGCGGCCGCACTGCACCACGAGATTCAGAACAAAGCGATGCCGGGCGCAAGCACCGGCACGCCCCCCGGAACGGCCGCCGCTGGGCCCGCCGCTTCCGGCTCTCGCAGCGTTTCACCCAGCGCATCCACCTTGATCCAGATGAGGAGTTTCATGCAGCGCGCCACCAAGATAGTCGCCACGATCGGCCCGGCTTCCAGTTCGCCGGAGATTCTGCTGCAGATGATGCAGGCGGGCCTCGACGTCGTGCGGCTCAATTTTTCGCACGGTACGGCCGACGATCACCGCCAGCGCGCCGAGATGGTGCGCGAGGCCGCCCGCAAGGTTGGCCGCGAGATCGCGATCATGGCCGACCTCCAGGGCCCGAAGATCCGCGTCGGCAAGTTCGAGAACGGCAAGACCACGCTCGTGCCGGGGCAGCCGTTCATCCTCGACGCCGCCTGCGAACTCGGCAACGACGAGCGCGTCGGCCTCGACTACAAGGAACTGCCGCGCGACCTGCGGCCGGGCGACCTGCTGCTGCTGAACGACGGCCTGATCGTGCTGACCGTCGAGCGCGTGCTCGGCGACGAGATCCACACGATCGTCAAGGTGGGCGGCGAGCTGTCGAACAACAAGGGGATCAACCGCCAGGGCGGCGGCCTGTCGGCGCCGGCGCTGACCGCGAAGGACATGGAAGACATCCGCACCGCGATGTCGCTCGGCGCGGACCTGGTGGCGGTGTCGTTCCCGAAGAACGCGACCGACATGGAAATGGCGCGCCAGCTCGCGAACATCGCGGGCGCGCCGTACGGCATCAAGCCGAAGATGATCGCGAAGATCGAGCGCGCGGAAGCGATCCCGGCGCTGCAGAGCATCCTCGACGCATCCGACGGCATCATGGTCGCGCGCGGCGACCTCGCGGTGGAAGTGGGCAACGCGGCCGTGCCGGCGCTGCAGAAGCGGATGATCCGGATGGCGCGCGAGTCGAACAAGCTCGTGATCACCGCGACGCAGATGATGGAATCGATGATCCACGCCCCCGTGCCGACCCGCGCGGAAGTGTCGGACGTCGCCAACGCGGTGCTCGACGGCACCGACGCTGTGATGCTGTCGGCCGAGACGGCCGCCGGCAAGTACCCGGTCGTCACGATCGAGACGATGGCGGCCGTCTGCGTCGAAGCGGAAAAGTCCGAAGAGGTCGAACTCGACAAGGATTTCCTCGACCGCACGTTCACGCGAATCGACCAGTCGATCGCGATGGGCGCGCTGTTTACCGCGTACCACCTCGGCGCGAAGGCCATCATCGCGCTGACCGAATCGGGCGCGACCGCGCTGTGGATGTCGCGTCACTACACGCACGTGCCGATCTTCGCGCTGACGCCGCGCGTCGGCAGCGAACGCACGATGGCGCTGTACCGCAACGTGACGCCGCTGCACGTCGACTTCAACAGCGACCGCGATTCGGCGCTGCAGGCAGCGCTCGAGATCGTCGTCAAGCAGGGCTACGTGCAGCACGGCGACATGGTCGTGCTGACGGTCGGCGAGCCGATGGGGCAGGCGGGCGGCACCAACACGCTGAAGATCGTGCGGGTGGGCGAGCACTACTGAGTCGAGCGCCGGCCGGGCATCGGGCCGGCCTCGTGGCCGTCCGTCCGGATCGGCTGAAAATCGATCTGGCACCGTTTTTTACCCGAAAGCCGCGTGGGGTCCGAAGCCCCGCGCGGCTTTTTTTCTCTTTTTTGCCCGCATTGTGCCGTGCGAACGTAACAAATTGCGAGCGGGCGCCACGGGGCGGTCGGAATCGGAGGCGCTTCGCGATAAAATGCGGCTATTCGACGCTCAGCCGCGCCGCGCCGCCCCGGTCCAACCGGGGCCGGCTGCCGCGCCGGCGTCAGGGCGCACCGGTTTTCATTCCAAGGAGTTCCACAATGCCTCTCGTATCAATGCGTCAATTGCTGGACCACGCGGCAGAGCACGGTTACGGCCTGCCGGCCTTCAACGTGAACAATCTGGAGCAAGTCCAGGCGATCATGGCGGCGGCGGACCAGGTCGGCGCGCCCGTGATCATGCAGGCATCGGCCGGCGCGCGTAAGTATGCGGGCGAGCCGTTCCTGCGCCACCTGATCGAAGCAGCCGTCGAGTCGTACCCGCACATCCCGGTCGTGATGCACCAGGATCACGGCCAGTCGCCGGCAGTCTGTACGGCCGCGATCCGCAGCGGCTTCACGAGCGTGATGATGGACGGTTCGCTCGAAGCCGACGGCAAGACGGTCGCGTCGTACGAGTACAACGTCGACGTGTCGCGCAAGGTCGTCGAGATGGCGCACTCGATCGGCGTGACGGTCGAAGCCGAACTCGGCGTGCTCGGCTCGCTCGAGACGATGAAGGGCGACAAGGAAGACGGCCACGGCGCGGAAGGCACGATGACCCGCGAGCAGCTGCTGACCGATCCGGAGCAGGCCGCCGACTTCGTGAAGCTCACGCAGTGCGACGCGCTCGCGATCGCGATCGGTACGTCGCACGGTGCGTACAAGTTCTCGAAGAAGCCGACGGGCGACATCCTGTCGATCCAGCGCATCAAGGAAATCCACGCGCGCATCCCGAACACGCACCTCGTGATGCACGGTTCGTCGTCGGTGCCGCAGGAGCTGCTGGCCGAGATCCGCGAATTCGGCGGCGACATGAAGGAAACCTACGGCGTGCCGGTCGAGGAAATCCAGGAAGGCATCAAGCACGGCGTGCGCAAGATCAACATCGACACCGACCTGCGTCTCGCGATCACCGGCGCGATCCGCCGCTACCTGTTCGAGAACCCGGGCAAGTTCGATCCGCGCGACTACCTGAAGCCCGCGCGCGAAGCCGCGAAGCAGGTTTGCGTCGACCGTTACCTCGCGTTCGGCTGCGAAGGCCAGGCCGGCAAGATCAAGCCGGTATCGCTCGACAAGATCGCCGAGCAGTACAAGTCCGGCGCGCTCGCGCAGGTCGTGCGCTGAGACTGTAGTACGATTGCCCCCGCCGCAAGGCCGGGGCTGGCCGCCCGGTTGCCGGATCTGATCCGGCCCCGGCAGCCGTTCCGTCCGGCCGAACGAGGGCCGGCCGGCAATCGCCGGGCGTTGTCGCCCGCCGGTTCGCCGACGTATTGCAAGACCGCCGTTCCCGCCTGCCGCGGGGAACGGCGTTTCCCTTTTTGTTTGGCTCCTTATCTGCGAAAAGACGATGTCTACCCTTTACGAATCCACGCTCCGCTCGCTGCCGCTCCTCGGTCGCGGCAAGGTCCGCGATAACTACGCGGTCGGCAACGACAAGCTCCTGATCGTCACGACCGACCGTCTGTCGGCATTCGACGTGGTGATGGGCGAGCCGATTCCGAACAAGGGCCGCGTGCTGAACCAGATGGCGAACTTCTGGTTCGACAAGCTCGCGCACATCGTGCCGAACCACCTGACGGGCGACGCGCCGGAAGCGGTCGTCGCGGCCGACGAGGTCGAGCAGGTGAAGGGCCGCGGCGTGGTCGTCAAGCGCCTCGAGCCGATCATGATCGAAGCGGTCGTGCGCGGCTACCTGGCCGGCAGCGGCTGGAAGGAATACCAGGCGTCGGGCGCCGTGTGCGGCGTGCAGCTGCCGGAAGGCCTGCAGAACGCGCAGAAGCTGCCCGAGCCGATCTTCACGCCGGCCGCGAAGGCCGAGATGGGCGAGCACGACGAGAACATCACGTTCGAGGAAACCGAGCGCCGCATCGGCACCGAGCTGGCCGCGACGATCCGCGACATCTCGATCAAGCTGTACAAGGAAGCGGCGGACTATGCGGCGACGCGCGGCATCATCATCGCCGACACGAAGTTCGAATTCGGCCTCGACAACCACGGCAAGCTGTACCTGATGGACGAAGTGCTGACGGCCGATTCGTCGCGCTTCTGGCCGGCCGACCAGTACGAAGTCGGCACGAACCCGCCGTCGTTCGACAAGCAGTTCGTGCGCGACTGGCTCGAGGCGCAGCCGTGGGGCAAGACGGCGCCGGCGCCGGCGCTGCCGGCCGACGTCGTCGAGAAGACTGCCGCGAAGTACCAGGAAGCGCTCGAGCGCATCACCGGCCAGTCGCTTGCCTGATCGAGGAAAGGAACAATGAGCGAAGTCCAGACTGCCCACACGCACAGTGCGCCGCTCGTCGGCGTGCTGATGGGTTCGAGTTCCGACTGGGACGTGATGAAGCACGCGGTCGCGATCCTGCAGGAATTCGGCGTACCGTACGAAGCGAAGGTCGTGTCCGCGCACCGGATGCCCGACGAGATGTTCGACTATGCGGAGAAGGCGCGCGAGCGCGGGCTGCGGGCGATCATCGCGGGCGCCGGCGGCGCCGCGCACCTGCCCGGCATGCTGGCCGCGAAGACCACGGTGCCCGTGCTCGGCGTGCCGGTCGCGAGCAAGTACCTGAAGGGCGTCGATTCGCTCCATTCGATCGTGCAGATGCCGAAGGGCGTGCCCGTCGCGACGTTCGCGATCGGCGAGGCCGGCGCCGCGAATGCCGCGCTGTTCGCCGTGTCGATCCTGTCCGGCCATTCGGTCGACTATGCGAACCGGCTCGCCGCGTTCCGCGTGCGGCAGAACGAAGCTGCGCACGCGATGGTGCTGCCGCCGCTGGAATGACGGCATGGCGCGCGGCCGCGCGACGCGGCCGGCGCCGGATTTTCCCACTGCGGCGGGCATTTCCGCGTTCCGCCGCGACCGACCACTGACATGACCGCAACTCCTGATTCCGTTTCCCCGATCCTGCCCGGCGCGTGGCTGGGCATGGTCGGCGGTGGCCAGCTCGGCCGCATGTTCTGCTTTGCCGCCCAGTCGATGGGTTATCGCGTCGCCGTGCTCGACCCCGATCCGACGAGCCCCGCCGGCGCGGTCGCCGACCGCCATCTGCGCGCGGCGTACGACGACGAAGCCGCGCTCGCCGAACTGGCCGATCTGTGCGACGCAGTGTCGACGGAGTTCGAGAACGTGCCGGCCGCGAGCCTCGATTTCCTCGCGCGCACGACGTTCGTCGCGCCTGCCGGCCGCTGCGTCGCGGTCGCGCAGGACCGGATCGCGGAGAAGCGCTTCATCGAGGCGTCGGGCGTGCCCGTCGCGCCGCACGTCGTGATCGAATCGTCGGCGGCGCTCGCCGCGCTCGACGATGCCGCGCTAGGCGCGGTGCTGCCGGGCATCCTGAAGACGGCGCGTCTCGGCTACGACGGCAAGGGCCAGGTGCGGGTGAGCACCGCGCAGGAAGCGCGCGACGCCCATGCGGCGCTCGGCGGCGTGCCGTGCGTGCTCGAGAAGCGCCTGCCGCTGAAATACGAAGTGTCGGCACTGATCGCGCGCGGCGCGGACGGCCGCTCGGCCGCCTTCCCGCTCGCGCAGAACGTGCACCACAACGGCATCCTCGCGCTGACGGTCGTGCCGGCGCCGGCCGCCGATGCCGCGCGCGTCGCAGAGGCGCAGCAGGCTGCCGTGCGGATCGCCGATACGCTCGGCTACGTCGGCGTGCTGTGCGTCGAATTCTTCGTGCTGGAAGACGGCTCGTTCGTCGCGAACGAAATGGCGCCGCGCCCGCACAACTCCGGCCACTACACGGTCGATGCGTGCGCAACGAGCCAGTTCGAGCAGCAGGTGCGCGCGATGACGCGCATGCCGCTCGGCAACCCGCGCCAGCATTCGCCGGCCGCGATGCTGAACATCCTCGGCGACGTGTGGTTCCCCGACGGGGCAGCGGCCGATGCCGTCACGCCGCCGTGGGACACGGTCGCTGCGATGCCGGCTGCGCACCTGCACCTGTACGGCAAGGAAGACGCACGGGTCGGCCGCAAGATGGGCCACGTGAACTTCACGGCCGAGACGCGCGACGAAGCCGTTGCTGCCGCCACCGCATGCGCGCAGCTGCTGCGCGTGCCGCTCGACTGAGGCGCCGGCCGATGCCCATCGATCTCCCGAAGTCCGTGACGCTTGCCCAGATCGACGCGGCCGCCGCGCTGCTCGACGCGGGGCAGCTCGTCGCGTTCCCGACCGAGACCGTCTACGGGCTCGGCGGCGACGCGGCGAACCCCGAAGCCGTCGCGCGCATCTACGCGGCGAAAGGGCGGCCCGCGAACCATCCGGTGATCGTGCATCTGCCGCCGGGCGGCGATCCCGGCTACTGGGCCGACGACCTGCCGCCCGACGCGCACGCGTTGATCGACGCATTCTGGCCGGGCCCGCTGACGCTGATCCTGAAGCGCCATGCGCGCATTCCGGACGCCGTGAGCGGCGGGCAGGATTCGGTCGGGCTGCGCTGCCCGTCGCATCCGGTCGCGCAGGCGCTGCTGGCCGCATTCAGCGCGCGGCGCGGCGGCCACGGCGGGGTGGCGGCGCCGTCCGCGAACCGGTTCGGCCACGTGAGCCCGACGACCGCGCAGCACGTGCGCGACGAATTCGGCGACACCGTGCACGTGCTCGACGGCGGTGCATCGGAAGTCGGCATCGAATCGACGATTCTCGACCTGTCGCGCGGCTTCCCGGCGCTGCTGCGCCCGGGCCACGTGACGCCGCAACAGATCGCCGACGTGCTCGGCCGCGCGCCGCAGCTGCCGGACGGCAGCGATGCAACGGCACCGCGCGCATCGGGCACGCTGAAAGCGCATTACGCGCCGCGCACGCCGCTCGCGTTGCTGCCGTTCGATGCGCTCGAACCGCTGCTCGCGGCTGCGCAAACCGATGGCGAACGCGTTGCGCTCGTCGCCCGTGCATCGCGCGCGGGACGCTGGGCGCAGGCCGACGGCGTGCATTTCGTCGCGGCGCCGGAAGATCCGCAAGCCTATGCACGCGACCTGTACGGGATGCTGCGCGCGCTCGATCGTGCGCAAGTCGCGCGTATCCTCGTCGAGAAACTGCCCGAGACCGTCGAATGGATCGCGGTCAACGATCGCCTCGGCCGCGCGGCGGCCGCGTTCGAAGCGCGCGACTGACGCTCGTTTCGCTTCACGCATGAAAAAACGCCCGACCGGCGAACCGGTCGGGCGTTTTCGTTTGGGCGCGTGGCCGGCCGCTTACTTGCCGACGCCGGACTTCGCGATCTGCTGTTCGACGAACTGCGCGAACAGCGCGTGCAGGTGCGTCGTCGGGTGGACCGTGTCGGCGAACATGTAGGTCTGGTCCGCGTTCGCGACCGTGTAGGTCTGCGGCGAGCAGAACAGCGACGAGCCGAATGCGGTCGCGTTCGCGACGCCGTACTGCGTGGCGGCCTGGACCATTGCCTTCAGGTTGCAGGCGGTGTCGGTGTTCGACACGCTGAAACCGTTCGCCTGGTAGTTGGCCGCGATGCCGTCCTGCCACGTAAACACATCGACCACCGCATACTTCGTCGGGTCGACCTTCAGCGCGGCGAGCGTGCCGACGAGCGTCTTGTTGAACAGGCCCGACAGTTGCGTGAACGCAGCCTGCGTGCCGCCCTGCAGCGCGAGCGGCGTGCCGCCGATGTCCGGCACGTTCGCGACGAACACGTGCGTCGCGCCGGCCGCGACGATCTGCTGGACGATGCCGCCGAGCTGCTGTGCGGCCAGGCCGATCGCCTGTGCGGCCGCGAGCTGCGCGGCCGGCGTGTTGCCTTGTGCCTGCGCGACCTGCGCCTGATAGAAGATGTCGTTCGCGCCGCCGTTGACCAGCACGATCTGGCCGGCGTTGAAGCTGCCGTGCTGCGATATGTACTGCTTGACCTGGTCGGCGATCGGCGTCGTCGTGGCCTGCGCGTAGTCGGCGTTCGGCACGCTGGCGTCCGCGTGGCCGATGCCCGGCTGCAGCGTCACGCGCGAGCCGCCTTGTGCGTAGCCGAGGCCGCCGGTGGCCTGCAGCGGGATGCCGAAGCCGCCCTGGTTCGCGGGCTGCAGCGTGTCGCCGTAGTACTGCGCGACGTTCTGCGTCCACACCTGGCCCGGGTTCGTCGTGAAGCGGCCGCCGCCGAAGCCGAGCTTGATCTGCGAGTAGGTGCCCGCGTCCGACAGGCTGTCGCCGAACGACACGATCTGCATCTTCACGCCCGACGGCGGCGTGTTCGATGCGCTGCTGCTGCTGTTGTTGTCGTCACCGCCGCCGCACGCGGCGAGCAGCGCGAGCGCGGCGCCGGCGATCGCGGCCTGCGCGGTGCGCAGCATGCGCTGACGGGTGCGGGAAGGTGCGTGTTGTTGTGTCTGCATCGTTCGATCTCCTCGTAGATATGGCCTGATGTGTTTCTCATCTGCCGCGTGCCTGCTCGGTTCCGGGCTGCGCGGCGGCCGTTGGCTGAAACGGTTTATTGGTTACGCGCAGCCGCCAGCGGCACGGTGCGCGGATCCTGGTTCGCGGCCTCGGCAATCTGCGCATGATAAGCGCTCGCCCATTCGGGCGGGCCGAAAATCGCGCGCAGCTTGTTGCGCCATCCGTCGACGCGCAACGCGTCGGACGCCATCGACACCCACTCGTGGAACGTCGCGACGAGCGGGTTGTTCGAGCCGAGTCGCTCGACGATCCCGTACTGCGGCGGGTCGTCGGGCGTTTCGTCGACGTAGCTGCCGAACAGGCGGTCCCAGATCACCAGGACGCCTGCGTAATTGCGGTCGATGTAGCGCGCGTTGCGTGCATGGTGCGCGCGGTGGATCGACGGCGTGTTCAGCACGTATTCGAGCCAGCCGAGCTTGCCGATCGCCTGCGTGTGCACGAAGAACTGGAACGCGAGGTTGATCAGCACGATGCCGATGACCTGTTGCGGCGGAAAGCCGGCGAACGCGAGCGGCAGCCAGAACACCCACATGCCCGCGACGGGGTACATCAGGCTCTGGCGGAACGCGGTCGAGAAATTCATCCGCTCGGACGAGTGGTGCACGACGTGCGCGGCCCACAGCCAACGCACGCGATGGCTCGCGCGATGGAATACGTAGTAGAGGAAGTCCTGTGCGACGAACAGCACTGCGAACGACAGCCAGCTGTCGTGCCACGTGAACAGGCGATAGTGCTGGTAGCAGTACGCGTAGACGGGGATCACGAACAGCCATGCGATCTTGTCGGCGCCCTGGTGCATCAGCGCGAGCGCCGCGTTGCACAGCGTGTCGCGCCACGCATAGAGATGGTCCTGCGCACGGGTGCGGGCGAGGTGCCAGGCCTCCCACGCGATGCAGAGCAGGAAGACGGGCGCCAGCGCGAGCAGAAGCAATTCGACGTCGAATCGCATGGGCGTGTCTCCTTCTTTCCCCTGCAAGCCATGAGGCCGGGCGTATGGCCCGTTGTAGATATCGGTCAGGCCAACAGCCTACGCAATCGCCACGCGCTAGGCGAGGGGGCAGCGTAGAGGGTTCCCTCTGAGGACAGGGTTTCTACGGAAGCCGCGCGGCGCGGGGCCCGGCGGTGCGGCCCTGTTTTACGGGCGCGGTTGGCGCACGGCGCGGCGCGCGCCGGCGGCGGCGGTGTTTCAAACCGGGGAGGGTGAAATTCCGTGTTCGGGGCGGCGAAAAACGGCTCGGGCCGCCCGTGAGGGCGACCCGATGCGCGGGGTGCGGCGCGTCAGTGCGCGCCCGCGTAGATCCACTCGAGCAGCGTGTCGTGCGCGGCGCGCGCGCCTTCCGCGTGATCGTTGTTGATGAAGCTGACGACGATGTAGCTCTGGCCGTCGGCGCCGCCGACATAGCCCGCGATCGCGCGCACGTCGCGCAGCGTGCCGGTCTTGATGTGCGCGTTGCCGAGCACGCCGGCGTTGGTGAGGCGGTTCTTCATCGTGCCGTCGATGCCGGCGATCGGCAGCGAATCGACGAAGGTCTGCGCGACGGGGCTCGCGTTCGCGGCCTGCAGCAGCGCGGCGAGCGACAGCGCGCTCACGTGTTCTTCGCGCGACAGGCCCGAGCCGTTCTCGAGCACGAGGTCGGGCATCGCGATGCCGTTCTTCTGCAGGAACGCCTGGATCACGCGGCTCGACTGTTCGGGCGTCGCGGGCGGCTTGCCGCTCACCGCGCCGATCGTCAGGAACAGGTTGCGCGCCATCACGTTGTTGCTGAACTTGTTGATGTCGTAGACGATGCTGCCGAGCACCGGGCTGTGATGCACGGCGAGGGGCCGTGCGGTGGTCGGCACCTTGCCTTCGCTCACGGGCCCCGCGATCGTGCCGCCGTCCTGCTGCCACAGCGCGAGGAAGCCGCGCGCGAAGAACGTCGTGTGATCGAGGATCGCGAGGTTGGTCGTGTGCGCGCCGCAGCGCAGCGGATAGTCGCCGGCGAACGAGGCCGTCATGATCCCGCCGCCGGCCGACAGCGTCGGGCGCGCGGCCGCGGCGGCCGCGCTGCACGAGCCCGAGCCTTCGACGAGCTGGTTGTCGATCGACAGGTTCGCGAGCGGCGGCAGCACGTCGACGGCCACCTTGCCGTCGTCGCCCGGCGTGACCGTGAACGACACGGCCTTGAACGCATACAGCAGCGGATCGGGGCCGACGTTGTACGGCGCGCTGGCGTCGTCGTCGAACGACGGCAGGTCGCGGGTCGACGTTGCGAAATAGGTCTTGTCGAGCACGAGGCCGCCGGCCACGCGCTTGACGCCGGCCTTGCGGAGCTTGTCGACGAGGTCGATCAGCTCTTCGGGCACGAGCTTCGGATCGCCGGTGCCCTTGATGTACAGGTTGCCCTGCAGCGTGCCGTCGGGGTCAATGGTGCCGTCCGTGTACGCGGTCGTGCGCCAGCGGTAGTCGGGGCCGAGGATCGACAGGCCCGAGAAGGTCGTCACGAGCTTCATCGTCGAGGCCGGCAGCATCGGCCGGCTCGCATTCCACGCGATCAGCGGTTCGGGATCGCCGACGCGCTCGACGACGACGCTCATTGCCGAGGCCGGCACCTTCGCGCGCTGCAGCGCGACGAGCACGGACGCCGGCAGGCCGGCCGCACGCGCGGCGGGCGATACGACGGCGGTCTTGCGCGCTCCCTTGGGGGAATGCTTGCGGGCCTGCGCGGACGGTGCGAACACGAGGGCCGTGCAGGTGGCGACGACGGCGGCTGCGCGCAGGCACAGGCGGGCGCGGGGGGCGAACCGGACGGAAAGATCGGAAATCGGCATGGGCGAATACGGGAGAAGCAGGGGCTCGGGCAGGGCGCGCGGCGGCGCCGAAGCGCACATTGTAGAGACAAGTCCGCGCAGGCCCCTTGCAACCCGCCTTACTGTTGCATTGCAGGGTGCCGCGCACGCGATTCGCGGCGCTACAATGGTCGGCGTGTTTGACTCGCCCCATGGATGCCCGTCCCGATGCGGATACTGCTTGTCGAAGATGATCGAATGATTGCCGAAGGCGTGCGCAAGGCGCTGCGCTCGGACGGCTTTGCGGTCGACTGGGTGCAGGACGGCGACGCGGCGCTCACGGCGCTCGGCGGCGAGACGTACGACCTGCTGCTGCTCGATCTCGGCCTGCCGAAGCGCGACGGCGTCGACGTGCTGCGCACGCTGCGCGCGCGCGGGCTGTCGCTGCCCGTGCTGATCGTCACCGCGCGCGACGCCATTGCCGACCGCGTGAAGGGGCTCGACGCGGGCGCCGACGACTACCTCGTCAAGCCGTTCGACCTCGATGAACTCGGCGCGCGGATGCGCGCGCTGATCCGCCGCCAGGCCGGGCGCAGCGAGTCGCTGATCCGCCACGGCGCGCTGACGCTCGACCCCGCTTCACACCAGGTGACGCTCGACGGCGTGCCCGTCGCGCTGTCCGCGCGCGAGTTCGCGCTGCTCGAGGCGCTGCTCGCGCGGCCGGGCGCGGTGCTGTCGAAGAGCCAGCTCGAGGAGAAGATGTACGGCTGGGGCGAGGAGATCGGCAGCAACACGGTCGAGGTCTACATCCACGCGCTGCGCAAGAAGCTCGGCTCGGACCTGATCCGCAACGTGCGCGGGCTCGGCTACATGGTCGTCAAGGAAAGCTGACGCGTGAGGTCGATTCGTCATCAATTGCTGATCTGGCTGCTCGCGATCGTCGTCGCGGGCGTGGGCATCGCGGGCTGGCTCATCTACCGGCAGGCGCTCGCGGAAGCGAACGAACTGTTCGACTACCAGCTGCAGGAAATCGCCGCGGCGCTGCCGTCGGAGCCGTTCTCGCAGGTGTTCGGCTCGCGCACCAACGGCGACGAAGGCATCGTGATCCAGATCTGGAACCGCAACGGCGTGCTGATGTACTTCTCGCATCCGCGTGCGCCGATCGCGCCGCGCGCGGAACTCGGCTTCTCGACCGAACGCACCGATCGCGGCGAATGGCGCGTGTACGGCGCGATCGTCGGCGACAACGTCGTGCAGCTCGCGCAGCCGCTGTCGGTGCGCAACCGGCTCGCGGCGAACGTCGCGCTGCGCACGCTGTGGCCGTTGATCGTGCTGCTGCCGTTTCTCGGCGCGGCTGTCTGGGTGATCGTCGGGCGCGGGCTCGCGCCGCTCGGCCGCGTGACGCGCGCGGTCGAGGCGCGCCGGCCGGAGGCGCTCGATGCGCTGCCCGACGCACGCCTGCCGCTCGAGGTGCAGCCGCTCGTACGCGCGCTGAACGGGCTGCTCGCGCGGCTGTCGGCCGCGCTCGATACGCAGAAGGCCTTCGTCGCCGACGCCGCGCACGAGCTGCGCACGCCGCTCGCGGCCGTGCAGATCCAGGCGCAGCTCGTCGCCCGCGCGAAGGACGACGCGTCGCGCCGCGAGGCGGTCGCGGATCTCCAGGCCGGCGTGTCGCGCGCGACACGCCTCACCGAGCAGCTGCTCGCGCTCGCGCGCGCCGAACCGGACGGCGCGACGATGCGCGAACCGGTCGACCTGCAGGCGCTGCTCGCCGAATGCGTGGCTGCGCATGCGCCGCTCGCGCAGCGGCGCGACATCGATCTCGGCTTCGAGGAGACGCGCGCGGCGAGCGTCGTCGCGGACGTCGGCGCGCTGCGCGTGATGTTCGGCAACCTGCTCGACAACGCGGTGAAGTACACGCCGGACGGCGGGCGCATCGACGTGTCGCTGACCCGCGACGCGGCCGGCCGCGCCTGCGTCCAGATCGGCGACAGCGGGCCCGGCATCCCGGCCGACGAGCGCGACCGCGTGTTCGACCGCTTCTACCGCGACAGCTCCGCGCGGGCGCGCACCGACGTCGCGGGCAGCGGGCTCGGGCTCGCGATCGTCAAGCGTGTCGCGGCCCAGCAGGGCGCGACGGTGTCGCTCGGCGACGCGGCTGCGGGCGGCCTGCTCGTCAGCGTCGTGTTCCGCGACGCCGAGATGCCGGCCGAGGCGCCGCAGCCCTCCGAATCCGCGTGAGAGGCGCGCCGGCAGCCGCTTAAGCCCCGCTTAAGGCTGATTAAGCCTCCTTTAAGTCAGGGTCGTTACGCTGCGTCCTAACAAAGAGGAGGTCCTACGATGAACACCCGATTCCTTGCGCGCGGCACCGTCGCGGTCGCCGTGGCGGCCGCCCTGTCAGCCGGTTATTTCGCCGGCACCCGCCGCGCCGATCCGCAGATCATCACGCCCGCGCAGGCCGCAATGATGCCGGCCGAAGCCGCCGCGAAGACCGGCATCCCCGATTTCTCCGGGCTCGTCGAGACTTACGGCCCGGCCGTCGTGAACATCAGCGCGAAGCACGTGGTGAAGCAGGTGTCGCGGCGCGTGCAGCAGCCGCAGCTGCCGATCGACCCGAGCGACCCGTTCTACCAGTTCTTCAAGCACTTCTACGGCCAGGTGCCGGGCATGGGCGGCGACGCGCAGCCCGACGACCAGCCGAGCGCGAGCCTCGGTTCCGGGTTCGTCATCAGCTCCGACGGGTACATCCTCACCAACGCGCACGTGATCGACGGCGCAAACGTCGTCACGGTCAAGCTGACCGACAAGCGCGAATACAAGGCGAAGGTCGTCGGCGCGGACAAGCAGTCCGACGTCGCGGTGCTGAAGATCGACGCGAGCGGCCTGCCGACCGTGAAGATCGGCGATCCGGCGCAGAGCAAGGTCGGCCAGTGGGTCGTCGCGATCGGCTCGCCGTACGGCTTCGACAACACGGTCACGTCGGGCATCATCAGCGCGAAGTCGCGTGCGCTGCCGGACGAGAACTACACGCCGTTCATCCAGACCGACGTGCCGGTGAACCCCGGCAACTCGGGCGGCCCGCTGTTCAACCTGCAGGGCGAGGTGATCGGCATCAACTCGATGATCTACTCGCAGACGGGCGGCTTCCAGGGCCTGTCGTTCGCGATCCCGATCAACGAGGCGATCAAGGTCAAGGACGAGCTCGTGAAGACGGGCCACGTGAGCCGCGGCCGCCTCGGCGTCGCCGTGCAGGGGCTGAACCAGACGCTCGCGAGTTCGTTCGGGCTGCAGAAGCCGGACGGTGCGCTCGTCAGCTCGGTCGATCCGAACGGTCCGGCCGCGAAGGCCGGCCTGCAGCCGGGCGACGTGATCCTGTCGGTCAACGGTTCGCCGGTCTCCGATTCGACGTCGCTGCCCGCGCAGATCGCGAACCTGAAGCCCGGCTCGAAGGCCGACCTGCAGATCTGGCGCGACAAGTCGAAGAAGTCGCTCAGCGTGACGCTCGGCGCGATGGCCGATGCGAAGCTCGCGTCGAACGACGGCGGGCCGGTCGAGCAAGGCCGCCTGGGTGTCGCGGTGCGTCCGCTGTCGCCGCAGGAGCGCAGTGCCGCCAATCTGTCGCACGGGCTGATCGTGCAGCAGGCCGGCGGCCCGGCCGCCAATGCGGGCATTCAGCCCGGCGACGTGATCCTCGCGGTCAACGGCCGCCCGGTCACGAGCCCCGAGCAGTTGCGCGACGCGGTCAAGGGTGCGGGCAACAGTCTTGCTCTTCTGATCCAGCGCGATAATGCGCAGATCTTCGTGCCGGTCGACCTGAGCTGACCGGTACGGCCGACGGCCGGCCCGGCCGGCCGCGGCGGGCGCCGCCGCCGCTCGACCGCGTGACGCAGCGCCGCGTATGTGTTCCGACCCCAAGGAGAGAGCCATGCAATATCTACGCAACGTGTCCCGATTTGCCGTCGCCGCGGCGCTGGTCGCGGGCCTCGCAGCCGGTGCGACCGGCGCGTACGCGCAGTCGGACGGCTTGCCCGCCGCGCGCCAGCAGGGCGACGTCACCTTCGTGTCCGGCGGCGTCGGGCAGGACGAATCGACGGCGTTCCAGCGCAACGAGGCGAAGTGGCCGCTGGCGCTGCGCTTCACCGGCAAGGGCGGCGAGTTCCTGGCCGACGTCCAGGTGCGGATCGTCGACGGCAAGGGCGCCGAAGTGCTGAAGACCGATGCGCGCGGGCCGTACATGCTCGTGCAGGTGCCGCCGGGTCGCTATACGGTGCATGCGACGTACCAGGGCAGCGATGAGTCGCGCACCGTCACGGTCGGCGCGAAGGGCGGCGCGAAAGCCGCGTTCCAGTGGAGCGCGCAGTAGCCGCCGCGCGCGGCCCGGGCCTCCGGTCGCGCAATCGGACGAAGTTTCGCCCATAATGAACGCCACGGCACCCATGCCGTGGCTTTTTCGTTTCCTGCGCCCGGTTTGCCTGCCGGGCCGCCCGAAGGAGAAACGATGTCCGATGCAGCCGACCCTCGACTCGAAATCGTGCCGAACCGCCATCGCGTTCGCGTGATCCATCGCGGCATCACGTACGCGGATTCGCACGGCGCGTTGACCGTGCGCGAAACGGGACTGCCGGACATCCATTACCTGCCGCGCGGCGACGTCAACATGCGCCGGCTCGTGAAGTCGGGTTTCACGAGCACGTGCCCGTTCAGGGGGCAGGCCGTGCATTTCGACCTGCAGACGGAAGACGGCGTGATCGAGAACGCCGCATGGAGTTACGAGGAACCGCGGGAGGCGGCGGCCGTGCTTGCGCATTACGTCGCTTTCGATGTCGCACGGATCGACAGTCTCGTCGAGACGTCCTGATGCGGCGCGCGTTCATCGGGGAGGCGTCATGGAATTGAACGACACGTTACGCGTCGCGCTTGCGCCGCCTGTCGTGCGGGAGGCGTTCGAGGATCTGGCGCTGCTGCGGGCCAGCTTCGACCATTGCGAATCGTTCGTGAAGCTTGCGCGCGGCGAGTTCGCGCTGACGATCACGGTACCGCTCGGCCCGCTGCGCGCGCGCTACGACGTGCGCGTTCACGTTGCCGCCGAGCAGGGCGACGCGCAAGGGCGGCCGCGCCGTGTGCTCAACTTCAAGGCGCGCGCCGACGGCCTCGGCGCGTTGCGCGGCCAGGTCGAACTCGTGCTGATGCCGGATGACGACGCGAACGCCACGCGCATCGAGTACGTGGTCTGGGCGACGGCGAGCGGGCCGCTTGCCGAGTTGCCGGGGCGGCAGATCGACAACGCGCTGCGCGAATGGACCGACGATTTCTTCCGCGAGTTCTGCGCGGTCGTGCAGGCGAAGCACGGTCTCGCGCCGAATCGTGCGCGCTCGGCCGCGCAGCGCCGCCAGCATGTGTTCCTGCGGCCCGCGTCGCTGATGGCCGCGACGAAGCGTGCGCTGCCGCCGCACCTGGGCGGCGCGCTGACGGGGCGTGCGGCCAGCGCGCTCCCGCACCGCGGCTCCGGCACGGTGCCGGTCTGGGCCTGGGCGGCGATGATCGTGATCGTCGCGCTGCTGCTTTACGCCGCGCGCTGGATCAACGGCGGCTGAGCGGCCGGCGTTACACCGGGCCGGCGTCGGCGCCGGCTCCGGCTCCGGCGCCACGAAATTCCCTTCGATATGCAGACGGCGACGTGCCGAGCGCGCCCGCGAAATGCTGGCGGAGCGACACGCTCGACCCGTAACCGGCCGCCTGCGCGATCGCGTCGATCGATTGTCCGGTGGTTTCCAGCAGGTGCTGCGCGCGTGCGAGCCGCTCGGCCTGCAGCCAGGCGGTGACGGTCGTGCCCGTCGCCTGGCGGAAGTGGCGCGTGAACGTGCGCCGGCTCATCAGCACGCGTTCGGCGAGCGAATCGACGCTGTGCGCGGCGTCGAGGTGCGCGCGCACCCAGTCGAGCAGGCCCGCGAGCCGCGCATCGCGCGGGTGCGCGGCAACCGGCTGCGGCACGTACTGGGCCTGGCCGCCCTGGCGGTGCGGCGGGATCACGAGGCGGCGCGCGATCTGGTTCGCGGCGTCCGAGCCGAAGCGCCGCCGCACGACGTGCAGGCAGCAGTCGAGGCCTGCTGCCGTGCCGGCCGACGTCATCAGGTTGCCGTCGTCGACGTACAGCACGTCGGGATCGAGCTTCACGCGCGGAAAGCGTTGGGCGAAATCATCGGCCCACGCCCAGTGCGTGGTGGCCGGACGGCCGTCGAGCAGGCCGGCCGCGGCGAGCACGTACGCGCCGAGGCACAGCCCGACGAGCTGTGCGCCGCGCGCGGCGACCGCGCGGACCGCGTCGAGCAGTGCGTCGGGCGGCGCTTCGTCCGGGTCGCGCCACGCCGGCACGATCACGATGTCCGCATCGTCGAGCGCGTCGAGCCCGTACGGCGCGGTGATCGTGAAGCCGCCCGTCGTGGACAGCGGGCCGCGTTCGGCCGAGCAGACGCGAAACTCGAACACGGGCGACGCGGCCGCGTCGCGTTCCTTGCCGAACACGACGGACGGCACCGACAGGTGGAACGGGCTGATGCCGTCGTACGCGATCACGGCGACGACGGTCGGAACTGACGGGGTGGGCAGCGCGGCAGCGGCCATGACGGGCTCCGGGATGGCGATGGCCCGATTTTATCGAAGAATGGCTATCGGGCCACTGTCCGCGTGAACGATGCGGCCCGACAATGCATCGCATCGCGCCGCTGGCCGTCCCGTTCCGGGGCGGGGCGGCGCCCCCAGCCAGGAGCCCGCCATGTCGAATTCGAACGCCGTCCCGTCTTCCGTTTCCCATCCTGCCGCCCGCCGTGCGCTGATCGTGATCGACGTCCAGAACGAATACGTGACGGGCAACCTGCCGATCGAGTATCCGCCGCTCGACGTGTCGCTCGCGAACATCGGCCGCGCGATCGACGCCGCGCACGCGGCCGGCGTGCCGGTGATCGTCGTGCAGCACGTCGCGCCGGCCGGTGCGCCGATCTTCGCGCCGGGCTCCGACGGCGTCGCGCTGCACGCGGTGGTCGCGAGCCGGCCGTATGTGCACCTGATCGAGAAGACGCTGGCGAGTTCGTTCGCCGGGGGACCGATCTCGCCGCGTGGCTCGATGCGCACGGGATCGACACGCTCGCGGTGGCCGGCTACATGACGCACAACTGCAATGCGGCGACGGTCTATCACGCGGCGCATGCGGGGCTGAAGGTCGAATACCTGGCCGACGCGACGGGCGCGCTGCCTTACGAGAACGAAGCGGGCGCGGCGAGCGCCGAGGAGATTCACCGCGCGTACACGGTGGTGTTCCAGTCGAATTTCGCGGCCGTGATGTCGACGGACGCGTGGATCGCGGGCCTGGCCGGCGCACCGATGCCGGCGCGCGATTCGGTGGCCGCGTCGAGCCGGCGGGCCCGTGCGCAACGCGCGAAGGCGGCCTGACGCGGCAGCCGGGGGCGGGGGGAGCATACCCCGCCGCGCCGTCAGTCGCTGTCCTTCAGCATCGCCGGGCTGTAACGCAGCATGTCGAAGCAGCCGTCGACGAGCTTTTCCGCATGCTGCTCGGCGTCGATCTCGTCGGGCAGCATCAGCATGTCGCGCACGAAGCCGCTGACGAGCGTGTGCAGCATCAGCGTCGCGCGCCACGTATCGAGCCGCTCGGGCAGCAGCTTGAGTCCCACGGCCACCGCGAGATCGGCGTCGATCATGTGCAGCGCCTCGCTCATCCCCGCGCGGTTGCGTTGCAGCAGCGGCTCCATGTCCGCGACGTACTCGCACTTCATGAACAGGATGCTGAACACGCGCCGCAGCTGCGAGTCGCGCTGCACGCCGAGCAGGCACCAGATCAGGATCTGACGGATCTTATCGAGCGGATTGCCGCCCGGTGCGTCGAGCGGCATCCGCTTCAGTTCGTCGATCGGCAGAAACACGCGGTCGAACATCGCGTCGAACAGTTCGCTCTTGTTCGCGAAGTGCCAGTAGATCGCGCCGCGCGTCACGCCGGCGTGCTGCGCGATGTCCGCGAGCGACGTGTGCGACACGCCCTTCTCGAAGAACACGTGCTCGGCGGCGTCGAGAATGCTGTTGCGCGTCTCGAGCGCCTCCTCCTTGGTACGTCTGACCATGTGCAGGCCTGAATGGATCGGTCGTAGGTGAATATAGGGTCTGCAACCCTCGCAGCCGTCGTACGGACGGGCTATGCTTGCCACTGGTAACAATTCGTAAGACTGGACAGTCGGCGGAGCACAACCGGGCTTTTTACATACATTCGTGAATGTATATACAATACCACCCTACGATCGAATGACCCAAGTGGCAATCAGTTAATATCCCACTCTGCTGATTCCCGCCCTAGTACCTGTCCGCAGTTCGCGGCATCCCCGTCGGCATGGAGGTCTCGTGCCGACGTGCTGTATCTGGCAGTCCAGTAATTCAGGTGTTCGATCTGCGCCGCGAGGCGCATCCGTGTTGCGCTCCGGTCGGGTGCGGCACTTATTCCATTGGTTATACACAGAGGTCGCTCCATGCGCGTCGAACGGGTTCCATACCGCTTAATCACTGTCGCGACGGCCGCCGTTTTCCTGGCCGCGTGCGGGAAAAAAGAATCGGCACCGCCGCCGCAAACGCCGGAAGTCGGCGTCGTCACCGTCCAGCCGCAAGCCGTACCGGTCTTCACCGACCTGCCGGGCCGCACCAGCGCATTCCTCGTCGCGCAGGTGCGCGCACGGGTCGACGGCATCGTGCTGCGCCGTGAATTCACCGAAGGCACCGACGTCAAGGCCGGCCAGCGTCTGTACAAGATCGACCCGGCACCGTACGTCGCCGCGCTGAACAGCGCGAAGGCGACGCTCGCGAAGGCGCAGGCGAACCTCGTCACGCAGAACGCGCTGGTCGCGCGCTACAAGGTGCTGGTCGCCGCGAACGCGGTCAGCAAGCAGGACTACGACAACGCAGTGGCCACGCAAGGCCAGGC
>NZ_QTQI01000015.1 GCF_003853705.1 Burkholderia sp. Bp8992
ACCAGTGTCGTCGAGGGCATCAACAACACCATCAAGGTCATCAAGCGTCGGGCTTACGGGTACCGCGACGAGGAATACTTCTTCCTCAAAATCCGTGCCGCGTTCCCCGGTAATCCGCGATGAACCGTTTTTTTGCCGTTGCTTCCCGCACGATGCCCACGAGATCAATACCCCCGACGGGCTAACGCATCGGCGGGATGGCCAACGGTAGGGTTCGGCGCATACTGGAGCCTCGTTCCAACCGCTCCGCCGCCTGTTGCCTGTCGCGACGGGCCACTGCCCCGAAACCGCCCATGAAACTGAAGCTCGACATCGTCCAGCTCGCCGGCCGCGACGGCGACACGCACTACAACCTGCAGCGCACGCTCGAGGCGATCGCGGCCTGCGCGCCCGGCACCGACATCGTGATGTTTCCGGAAGCGCAGCTCACTGGCTTCCTCGATCCGTCGAATCTGGCCGAAGTCGCCGAGCCGCTCGACGGGCCGAGCGTCGGCGCGGTGATCGCGGCCGCACGCGAGCGCGACGTCGCGGTCGTGGTCGGGTTGATCGAGAACGATGGCGGCCGCTTCTACAACACGACCGTGTTCGTCACGCCGGACGGTATCGCGCTGCGCTATCGCAAGACGCATCTGTGGGTGAGCGAGCACAGCGTCGTGCTGCCCGGCGACCGCTACGCGACGGTCGAATGGCGCGGCGTGCGGATCGGCCTGCTGATCTGCTACGACAGCGAATTTCCGGAGACCGGCCGCGCGCTCGCCGCGCTCGGCGCACAGCTGATCCTCGTGACCGACGGCAACATGGAGCCGTACCGCAACGTCCATCGCACGTCGGTGTCGGCGCGCGCGATGGAAAACCAGGTATTCGCGGCGGTCGCCAACCGCGTCGGCGACAGCGCGCACGACGTCGTGTTCGCCGGCGGCAGCCTGGCGGTCGACCCATACGGCAACCTGATCTTCGAAGCCGGCAACACCGAATCGCGGCATGCGATCGAACTCGATTTCGACCAGCTCGCCGCGTCGCGCACGGTCTACGACTATCGACGAGATCAGCGCCTGCACATCGCCGGCGAGCGCATCGAGCATGCGGACGGTCGGCGCGAGCTGCTGATTCCGTGACACGCCCCTGACCAAAGCCCGCAGCGGCGCCACGCGTCACGCCGGGTCGGGCACCTCGATCGCCAGCAGCGCCGAGCTGACCGACTTGCCGTGCGCGTCGAGCGCGAGCGAGCGCGTCACGCCGCCGCCGAGCGCATCGCGCAGCACGAAGTTGAACGCACCGAGCGACGGCAATTCGTAGCGCACGACGTCGCCGTGCACGATGCCCGCGAGCCACGCCTTCACCGCGTGCGCATCCAGATGCAGGCGCAGATGGTCGTAATGGCGCGGGTCGACGCAGATGACCGATACGTTCAGCGTATTGCCCTTGTCGCCGGTGCGCGCATGCGCGAGTTCACGCAGTTGCATCATGCCTCCACGAATGAGAACGACGGCGTCACGGCCGCCCGCGGCAGCAGCACCGACTGCACGGCGATCACCTCGCGCGTCGACTTGAACGCGCCGCCGCCGCCGGCCGGCCCGTTCGTATAGAGCGTCTCGACTTCATTGCCGATCCGCGCGGCTTCGGCAGCGCTCGCCGCGCGGCCGGCCACCCGCACGCGCACCTCGGCCGGCTCGCCGCGCACGGCCGGTGTCGCGGCGCCATACAGCGAATCGACGCCGATCAGGTCGAAACGCCACTCGGTCGCCGCGACGCCGGTCAGCGCCAGCCGCTCGCGGACGATGTCGAGCGCGAGGCGCGCGCGTTCGAGCGCGCCCGGTCCGCCGTACGAGATCTGGCCTTCGCCGATGTAACCGTCGACATACGCGACCGACACCTTCAGCGTATCGGGTCGCGCAGTGCCGCGCCCGCCCGTCACGCGTACGCGGCCGACGGCCTCCTCGACAACGGCCACACGCGTGAAATCGGCGACGACGTCGGGCTGCAGATAGCGCGCCGGATCGTGAATCTCGTAGAGCAGCTGTTCCTTGCAGGTCGCCGCGCTCACGCGGCCGCCCGCGTGCGCCACCTTCGTGATCACGACCGAGCCGTCGGCCGCGACTTCGCCGATCGGGAAGCCGAGCCGCGCCAGGTTCGGCACGTCCTTGTAGCCGGGATCCGCGAAATAGCCGCCCGTCACCTGCCCTGCGCATTCGAGCAGATGGCCGACGACGGTCGCAGCCCCAAGCGTGTCCCAGTCGTCCATCCGCCAGCCGAATGCGTGGATCAGCGGCGCGGCGAACAGCGACGGATCGGCGACGCGCCCGGTCAGCACGACGTCCGCGCCGGCCGCGAGCGCGTCGACGATCGGCGCGGCGCCGAGGTACGCATTCGCGGACACGATGCGGTCGCGATACGCGGCGACGTCGTCGCCCGATTCCTCGAAACGGAACGCGCCGCGCAGCACGACGTCGAGCACGTCGTCGCCTTCGACCGCCGCGACCTTCAGTCCCGCGATGCCGAGCGACTGCGCGATCTGCGCGGTACGTCGTGCTGCCGCGCGCGGGTTCGCGGCGCCCATGTTCGACACGATGCGCACGCGTTTCGCCGCCGCGACCGGCAGCACGGCGCGCATCCGCGCGTCGAGCAGCGGGTCGTAGCCGAGCGCCGGGTCCTGCCGGCGCGCCTGCTGCGCGATCGCGATCGTGCGCTCGGCCAGGCATTCGAACACGAGATAGTCGAGCTGCCCGTGTTCGGCCAGTTCGACCGCGGGCTCGATCCGGTCGCCCGAGTAGCCGGCGCCCGCGCCGATGCGCACGCGCGGTTCAGGTTGATTTGCTGTCATGTCCGTACCGTCGTCCAGCGGATCACGCCGCCGGAAATGATCAAAAGATGCCCAGCACGACGCATGCGATCGTCATCACGATCGAGGCGCCGAACAGCAGCGGGAACGTGAATTTCTGGTGCTCGGCCAGCTCGATCCCGCACAGGCCGACGACGAGGAACGTCGCGGGCGTCAGCGGGCTGACCGGGAACCCCGTCGTCATCTGGCCGAGCAGCGCGGCCTGCCCGACCTGTACGGCCGGCACGCCGAGCTGGCCGGCCACTTCCGCGATCACGGGCAGCACGCCGAAGTAGAACGAATCGGGATCGAACAGCATGCTGAGCGGCATCGAGGCGATACCGAGCACGACCGGAATGTGGCCGGCCATCGACGGCGGCACGAAGCCGACCGCCGCTTGCGCCATCGCCTTCAGCATCCCGCTGCCCTGCATGATCCCCGTGAACACGCCGGCCGCGAGCAGGATGCCGGCCATCATCAGCGCGGCGCGCGCATGCGCGTCGATGCGCTTTCTCTGCATGTCGACGTCCGGGTAATTCACCATCAACGCGATGCACAGCCCGACCATGAACATGATCGCGGGCGGAATCTTCTCGCCCATCACGACCATCGTGCCGAGCACGACGAGCGTCAGCACGAGGTTGAACCAGAACAGGTGCGGGCGGCGCAGCGCCTGCTCGTCGGGCGTCAGTTCGCGCTTCGGCAGCGGGATCGACGCATCGTCGCGCGACAGGCCGAGGCGCTTCTCCTCACGCCGCCCGAGCCAGTACGCGATGCCGAACACGAACACGAGCCCGATCGCCTGCACCGGGATCAGCGGATTGAACAGCGCCGACACCGGCAGGTGCAGCGACGCCGACGCGCGGATCATCGGCCCCGTCCACGGCAGGAAATTGATGCCCGCGGCCATCGACACGGCGGCGGCCAGCACGCGCCGGTCCATCTTCAGCCGGTCGTACAGCGGCAGTACGGCCGGAATCGTCACGAGAAAGCAGACGGCGCCCGAGCCGTCGAGGTGGATCAGCAGCGCGAGCAGCGTCGTGCCCATCACGATGCGCGTGGGCCGCGTGCCGACCGCGCGCAGGATCCGGTCGATGATCGGGTCGAGCGTGCCGGCGTCGGTGATCGTCCCGAAATACAGGATCGCGAACACGAACATCCCGACGACGGGCGCGAGGCCCTTCAACCCGTCGATCACGAACTTGCTGGTGTGCAGCCCGAAGCCGCCGATCAGCGACGCGGCGATCGGCACGAGGATCAGCGCGACGAGCGGCGACATCCGCTTCGACAGAATCGCGGCCAGCAGCACGACGATCGTGCCCAGCCCGAGTAACGGCAGCATCGGTGTCTCCTACCTTGTCTTTTGTTGGAGACGAGCGTAAGGTCGGCGCAGCGATAGCACAATTGAAATGATTTGATCGCAGCAATCACGAACCGTTATGGATCTGAATCTTCGCGACATTCGCGCCTTCGTCACCGTCGCGCATGCCGGCAACTTCACACGCGCGGCGGCACGCCTGCACCTGTCGCAGCCGGCGCTGACCGTGCAGATCCGCCGGCTCGAGGAGATCGTCGGCGCGCGCCTGTTCGACCGCAACAGCCGCAGCGTCGCGCTCACGCAGACCGGGCGCGAGCTGCTGCCGCTCCTGCAGCGCTCGCTCGACGACATGGAGCGCGTGCTGCGCGATGCACGTGCGCTCGGCGAAGGCACGAGCGGCACGGTGCGGCTCGCGTGCCTGCCGACCTTTGCCTCCAGCGTGCTGCCGGAGCTGATCCAGTCGTTCCGGCGTGATGTGCCGCGCGCGGGCTTCGAGATCCGCGACGGCGTCGCGAGCCTCGTCACCGCACTCGTGCGCAACGAGGAAGCCGATCTCGGGCTGACCGGCGGCGACACGTTCGACGCGTCGCTGGAGGTGCTGTACGTGGGCGCCGACCGGCTCGTCGCCGTCTGCCCGATGGATCATCCGCTCGCGCGCAAGCGCCGCGTCACCACCGCCGACGTCGCCGCCGTGCCGCTCGTGCTCACCGCGCAAGGCACCAGCGTGCGCAGCGTCGTCGACGCCGCGCTGGAAGCGGCCGGCTGCACGCCCGACATCGCGTGCGAGCCGACCTACATGATGACCGCCGTCGCGATGGTGCGCGGCGGCCTCGGCGTGACGATCCTGCCCGCGACCGCACGCGAGGTGCGCGCCGAGCCCGAGCTGGTCGCGAAGCCGATCGACGATCCCGCGTTCGTGCGGCCGATCGCGCTCGTCGCGAAACGCGGGCGCACGCTGCCGCGCGTCGCGCAGGCGTTCGCCGAGGCAATGCTGGCGGAATTGAAAAAGCGCGCGTGAACCGCGCGCCCTGAAGCGAATGGGCTGGTCGCCCGACGCTTACTGCGCGTCCGGATCGACGTGCAGCGATTCGCCGATCGCATAGAAATTGCCGCCCGCGATGTAGTGCAGGCTGCGCAGCGCGGGATCGGCCGATTCGAAATACCAATGGCCGTCACGGAATACGCGCGTGTCGGACCATGCACCGACCACTTCGCCGATGAACAGGTCGTAGGTCTGCTGGTTGTGCGGCTCGGGGATCAGCTTGCACGCGAGCCAGCCCGAGCAGCCGGCGACGAACGGCAGGTCGTGCCCCTCGACGTCGAACAGCTCGACGCCCGCTTCGCGCAGCTTGTCGGGCCGTTCCGCGAGACTGTGGCTGCCGACCGCATGCGTGAGCTGCAGCTGCGCGGCAGTCGGCACCTGGATCACGAACGTGCCGCTGCGCTCGACGAGCTCGCGCGTCATCGCGGACTTGTCGAGCACGACCGTCAGCTTCGGCGGCAGAAAATCCAGCGCGCACGCCCACGCGGCCGCCATCACGTTGTCGACGCCGTCTTGGCGGGCCGACACCAGCACGGTCGGGCCGTGGTTGAGGAGGCGGTACGCTTTCTTCAGCTCCACCGGAGCGATGTGACTGTCCATACGGGTTCCTTGGAGAACGGCGCGCACGGACGGATGCCGTGCGGCGCGGCGCCGGCCGGCGCAGCTGCGCGCGCCCGGGCCGCAGGCCGCATTCTCGCACCCAATTTCAATCGACGCTGGCGCTGCCGCCGGTCACTTCGCGAACAGCTGGCCGATGTCGCGGAACGCCTTGAATTCGAGTGCATTGCCGCACGGGTCGAACAGGAACATCGTCGCCTGTTCGCCGACCTGCCCCTGGAACCGCACATACGGCTCGATCACGAAGGTCACGCCGAACGAACGCAGCCGCTCGGCCAGCGCTTCCCAGCTCGGCCAGTCGAGCACGATCCCGAAATGCGGCACCGGCACGTCATGACCGTCCACGGCATTCGTGTGCGCGCCTTCCTGCGACGCGGTCTTCGGATGTTCGTGGATCACGAGCTGGTGCCCGTAGAAGTCGAAGTCGACCCACTGCGCGCTCGAGCGCCCTTCCGCCAGCCCGAACACACGGCCGTAGAAATCGCGCGCGGCCGGCAGGTCGTAGACCGGAATCGCCAGGTGAAACGGGGAAAGACTCATGGTTGCCTCGTGAAGAAACGCTCGCGTGGCGCGAGGACGGCACCATGGTAGACAAGGTCGAGCAAAAATTAAATCAATATATACTTTCGCGATTCACAAACGGAATTGATGAATGATCCGCGAGCTGAAAACCCTCGTCGCCGTCGCCCGGGAAGGCACGTTCGCCGCCGCCGGCAACCGTATCGGGCTCACGCAGGCCGCCGTCAGCGCGCAAATGCAGCGTCTCGAGGCCGAGCTCGGCTTCGCGCTGTTCGACCGGCAAGGCCGGTCGGCGCGGCTCAACGACAGGGGTCATCACGTGCTCGACCAGGCGCAGGCGCTGATCGGCCTGTACGAGAACCTGAGCTCGACGGCGCCGGGCTCGCCGGCCGCCGTGCGCGTGACGATCGGCGCGATCGCGTCGGTGCAGGGCGCGCTGCTGCCGGCCGCGCTGGCCGAGTTCCATCGCCGGCATCCCGCGTGCCGGACGCGCGTGATCCCCGGGCTGTCTATCGAGCTGGTGAACCGGGTCGATACGGGCGAGATCGACATGGCCGCGATCATCCGCCCGCCGTTTTCGCTGCAAAGCGACCTGCACTGGACGACGCTCACGCAGGAGCCGTTCCGGCTGATCGTGCCGCGCGGCGTGAAGGGCAAGGACTGGGCCGAACTGCTCGCGAGCGAACCGTTCGTGCGCTACGATCGTGCGTCGTTCGGCGGCCGCCAGGTCGATCGCTTCCTGCGCAAGATGCACATCGCGGTACGCGACACCTGCGAACTCGACGAGCTCGATGCGATCGTCAAGCTCGTCGAAAACGGCGTCGGCATCGCGATCGTGCCGCAGACGGCCGTATATCGCCGCTGGCCGGCCGGCGTGCGCGCGATCGACCTCGGACCGCACACGTTCCACCGCGACATCGGGCTCGTGCATCGTGCACGGCGCACGATGCCGGAACCGGCACAACAGCTCGCGCAGCTGATCGAAACGGCGGCGCGGATCGGCGTGCCGTCGCGTCCCGCCTGACCGGCGCGTGGGCGCTCAACGCCGCCCGGCTGCCCAGTCGACGGCCGCGTCGAACAGCGCAACGCCGGCCGGCGACAGGTTCGTGAACGTGTCGTTGTCGAGGAAGAACATCACGCGGCGTGCCGGTGCGAGCGCCTCGTAGTCCATCGTCGCGCCCTTCTCGTACGCGAAGACCGCGGCCTTGTCGGGCTGTCCGTACACGGTCGCGATCGTGATCGCGCCGAGCCCCGGCTTGCCCCAGCTCATCGGCGCCTGCTTGCCGTACACGTTGGTTGCGCCGGCCGGCAAGCCGGCCGCAATCGGATGCGGCGCGTTGACGAGCCACAGGTAGCGCTCCTTGCCCGTTTCGCCGAAATCGACGTCGTGCCGCTTGCCCGTCATCGCGAGATCGTCGAGCAGGTCGTTTTCCCATGTGACGAGCGGCTTGTCGAGCGTGCGCCAGCCGGGCCGCACGTTCTTCGACGACACCGTCGACGAGATCACGACCAGGTCGGCGTCGCGCGCCGCATCGGGTGTGGCCGACTCGTCGATCAGGCGCACCGCGTAGCCGCGTTCGCCGAGGTGCTGGCCGATGCGTTCGTCGACCTTCAGGTTCGGGCCGCGCAACTGCACGAGCATCGCGACGCGCGTGACGGCCGGCGGCGCATCGGCGGCGAACGCAGGCGCCGATACGCCGACGCCAACGCCCGCGGACAGTGCGAGCACCGAGCCCGCGATCGCGCGCAATGCGCGGCGCCGTGCATCGCCGCCACCGGCAACGGCGCGCGCGGCGCCGGTCTTCATCTTCAGGGTCATCCGGGTCTTCTCCAAAACCGCGCGCCGGCGCACCGGCCGCGCGGCGATTGCGTGGTCAGAACTGCAGCGTGGTCAGCAGCGATACCTGTCGCGCATCGCCGATCGCGACGAAGTAACGATTCGCGCTCGACGGGTAGTACGTGCGGTTGAACAGGTTCTTCACGTTGAGCTGGAACGACAGCTTCTGCTTGCCGATCTGCGTGTCGTAGGTCGCGAACGCGTCGGCGAGCACGTACGACGGCAGCGTGAAGCTGTTCGCCGAATCGCCGGGCCGCGCGCCGACATAGCGCGCGGCCGCGCCGACGCGCAGGTCGTCGCCGCCGATCACCGTGCCGAAGTCGTAGACGGCCGCGAGCGACGCCGTGTGGCGCGCGACGTTCCACAGCTGGTTGCCTGCATACAGCGGATCCTCGGTCGTCTTCGCGTCGATGTACGCGTAGCTCGCGATCACGTTCACGCGTTCGCCGATCTTGCCCGACACGTCGAGCTCGACACCGCGCGAGCGCGCCTTGCCCGACGTGCGCCAGTCGGTCAGCTTCGTCGCGTCGTTGTACTGCGACACGAGCACGTTCTTCTTGTCGATGTTGAACAGCGCGAGCGTGCCCGTCAGCCCGCCCGGCAGGTCGAGCTTGCCGCCCACTTCCCACGCGGTCGCTTCCTCGGGCGGCGTCGCGCCGTCGATGATGTAGCCCGTCATCGGCGCGATCGACGACGACGGCTTCAGCGACTGCGAATAGCTGCCGTACAGCGAGAACGTATCGGTCCACTTGTAGACGATGCCCGCGCGCGGCAGCCACTTCGAGCCGCTCAGGTCGGTGTTCGCCGTGAACGGCCGGCCGCGCCCCGCGACCTGGTTGTACGTGATGTAGCGAAGGCCGCCCGACACGATCCACTTGTCGGTCAGGTGAATGGTGTCCTGGAAGAACGCGGACGCATCGTGCAGCGTGTCGGTCTGGTCGCTGTCGCTCGCGGATACCGTGCTCGACGGCGGCAGCAGCCCGTACACCGGATCGATGTAGTTGAACGGCGTCTTCACGGCCTGGCGCAGCATGTCCTTGCGATAGATGCGGCGGTATTCGGTATCGAAACCCACCTGCACGTCGTGACGCATCCCCGCGAGCGTCAGCTTGCCGTTCACGTAGCCGACCCCGTAGCTGTCGGTGCTGAGCGAACCGTGCGTCGCATCGTTGCTGCGCGTCATCGTGCCCTTCACCGGATCGACGCCGGTCGTGCGCAACTGGTTCGCGTCGTAGGTCTCACGGTTGTAGCTGTAGCCGAAATGCGCGCTCCAGTCCGCATTGAACTGGTGATCGACGGTCAGTTGCGCGAGATGCGATTCGCCGTCCATGTTGTTGAACGGCTCGTCGATCCGCCGCCGCGCGGGAATGTCGAGCGGTGCATTGGTGCGCGGATCGAGCGCGGTGCCGCGATCGAACGGCGAGTGGAACTTGCGGTACTGGTAGGACACCGCGACCTGCGTATCGCGGCCGTACCACGCGAGCGACGGCGCGACGAAGGTCTGCCGGTTCTCGCCGAAATTGCGCCAGTACTGCTCGTTCGACTGGTCGACGATCAGCCGATATGCGAGCCGCGAATCGCCGATCGGCCCCGTCGAATCGAACGTTGCGCTGCCGCCGTTCTTGCCGTGCCCGAACGTCGATGCGCCGAGCGAAATCGCGTTGTAGCGCACGAGCTGCGGCTGCTTGGTGACGACGTTGATCATGCCGCCCGGATCCATCAGCCCGTACAGCAGCGAGGTCGGCCCCTTCAGCACCTCGACGCTGTCGACCGCCGCGTTGAACGCACGGCCCTGCACGAGCGGCATGCCGTTCTGCATGATCGAGCCGTCGCGGTTGCCGCCGAAGCCGCGCTTCATGATCGTGTCCTGCGTACCCGCGAGCGTGTTGCCCTGCGTGATGCCGCTCACGTTGCCGAGCGCGTCGTCGAGATTGCGCGGACGCTGGTCGCGCAACACTTGCGCGGGCACGATGTTGACGGCCTGCGCGGTGTCGAGCAGCGGAATCTCCGAGCGCAGCACGCCGGCTTCCTTCGGCGCGCGATAGCTTTCGGCACGCAACGCGCTGGAGCGCACGTTGATCGCCGGCAGCTCGGCGGCCGGTGCGATGTCGGCCGCCACGGGCCGCGCCGCCGAACCGTCCGCGCGCATCAGCGTGTAGCCGCCGCCCGGCTGGCGCAGCGCGACGAGCCCCGTGCCGGCCAGCAGGCGATCGAATGCGCCGTCGATGTCGAACCGGCCATGTACGCCGCCGCTCGTCAGGCCCGTTGCCATGTCGGCCGGAAACGCGAGCAGGATGCCCGCCTCGCGCCCGAACCGGTTCAACGCCGCTTCGAGCGCGCCGGCCGGAATGTCGAATGTGCGGCGCGGCGCGCGCTGCGCGGCGGGCGCCGCATCGGCGTCGGTGTCGGCCAGCGCGGGCAGCGGCAGCAGCGCCGACAGCAGGACCGCGCCGGCCAGCCTGCTGGCAAGACGGCCCGGCGCGGCCGCGCGCGGCAGATGACGGGCGGGCGCCGGACGGCGCCGATACGTGAGACGGATGGAAACCATGATCGGAGAGTCGGTGGACGATGGGCCAGTGCTGCTTTCAATACCCATGTCACGCGAACATCGAGAAACAGCTCAGGTCGGCGGAAATATTTTTCGACGAACTCACGAACGGGCCGGCACGACCGTCGCCCAGTAGCGCGTCAGGTAGTGGACGTCGATCGGCAGCGTCGCCTTCAGCGTGTCGAGCACGCGTGCGGGATCGTCGAGCGGATAGGTGCCCGACACACGCAGGTCGGCCACGGCCGCATCGCAGCGCAGGCTGCCGCGCCGATAACGGTCGAGCTCGGCGACGAGGTCGGCCAGTCGCATGCGCGACGCGACGAGCATGCCGCCCGTCCACGCGGACGCATTCGGATCGAGCGGCGCCGGCACGCCGATCGCATCGCGCGTGAAGTCCGCGCCCTCTCCCGCCGCGATCACGCGCGTGCCGGCCGTCGCGTCGCCCGGCTGCACGCGCACCGCGCCGGCGAACACTTCGACGCGTGTCGCGCCGTCGCGCTGCCGTACCGCGAAGCGCGTGCCGAGCGGCTGCAACTCGCCTTGCGCGGTCGCGACGACGAGCGGCCGCGCGGGGACGCGCTCGTCATGCCCGCTCGTCACCATGATCGTGCCGCGCAGCAGGCGCAGGCGGCGCGCTGCGTCGTCGAAATCCACGTCGAGCGCCGAGTCGGTATCGAGCACGACGACCGTACGATCCGCGAGCGTCACCGTGCGCTGCTCACCCACCGCCGTGCGCAGGTCGGCCGGCCAGATCGCCGCGCGCCGCGCGGGCTCGGCCATCCATGCGGCACCGCCCGCGAACAGCAGCACAGCCAGCGCCTTGACGGCCGCGCGGCGGCGGCCCGCCCGCGGCGGCAGCAGCGCCGCGTGCGCGGCCTGCGGGTCGAGCCCGGCCGCGAGCCGGCCGAGGCGGCCCTGCATCGTTTCGATATGACGCCATGCCGCATCGTGCGACGGATCCTCCGCGCGCCAGCGCGCGAGCGCAGCGGCGAATGCGTCGTCGGTGCGGCCGGACTGCCGGTCGACCCACCATTCGACTGCGCGGCGTGCAACGTGCGGTGGCACCGACGGTGCGCGTGGAGCGGCCATCGGTCAGGCCGCCATCGCGAAGAAGCACTGCGTGCCGGCCTTCACGAGATGACGCTTTACCGTCGCGAGCGACACGCCGAGTTCACGCGCGATCTCGGCCTGCGTGAGCCCGTCGAGCTGCGCGAGCAGGAACGCACGCTTCGCCGCGAGCGGCAGGCCGTCGAGCAGTCGATCGATTTCGAGCAGCGTCTCGAGCACGACGGCCCGCTCTTCCGGCGACGGCGCATACGCTTCGGGGCGCTGTGCCAGCACGTCTAGATACGCCCGCTCGATCTGCTCGCGCCGCCAGTGATTGCTCAGCACGCGCTGCGCGACCGTCGTCAGGAACGCGCGCGGCTCGTCGGCGCCGATCGGCTCGTCGCGTGCAAGCAGGCGCATGAAGGTGTCGTGCGCGAGATCGGCCGCGCGGTGCGCGCAGCCGAGCTTCCGGCTCAGCCAACCGCGCAGCCACGCGTGGTGGCCGGCATAGAGGGCGTCGATTTCTCGATGGAGGGACAGCTTGTCAGCGGACATGGCCGGGTTCCGGGTGCGCAGGCGTCAACGATTCTGTAAATGAGAATGATTATTATATACAAAAGTAAGCCTGCGCCCCGGTTTCGATGCGCGCCGGTGCGCGCAGCCATGATCAGGTGCGGCGTGATGGCGACGCCGCGATGCCGGTGCCGGCCGCGGACGATACGTCCTTAACACACCCGTCACATCGCGGCCAATTCAATTCATTCAATAATTATTTGACGGATCAATAACAATATTCGGACCGTCGCCATTCCCCCATCGATTGCGCGCGATTGTCACGGGATATGCAAGACGCAATGAACAAATCGCGAAATGACAACCCATTGATACGCGACCATCAATAATTCAAATCCCTCAATAGTTCGTTTCGGAGGACGCCTCTGTCTGCGTCAGACCACAAAAGAGAATTTCATTTTTGCCGTTTTATTGCGGCTCTGTAGTCTCCTGCCATTCCGGATCACGAACACGAGCGCAATGCGCAAGGAGATGAAATGAAACGCACGACCCTCTCGCTGATTTCGGTCGCGTCATTCGCGGCGATTCCGGTCGCACATGCGCAATCGAGCGTCACGCTGTACGGCGTGATCGACACGTCGATCACCTACGTGAACCATGCGCAGGGCAAGGACAATGCGTGGATGCTCGGCAACAGCAGCGCGGGCAACCTGGCCGGCAGCCGCTGGGGCGTGAAAGGCACCGAGGATCTCGGCGGCGGGCTGAAGGCGCTCTTCCAGCTCGAGGACGGCTTCGACCCGAGCAACGGCCGGCTGGGCCAGGGCGGCCGCATGTTCGGCCGTCAGGCGTTCGTCGGCCTGACGAGCGACCGCTACGGCACGCTCACGTTCGGCCGCCAGTACGATCCGCTCGTCGATCTCGTGCAGGGCATCACCGCCGACAACTACCTGGGCAGCGTGTTCGCGACGCCGGGCGACGTCGACAACTACGACAACAGCTTTCGCGTCGACAACGCGGTGAAGTACACGTCGCCCGTCTATTCGGGCCTGCAGTTCTCGACGATGTACTCGTTCGGCGGCATTGCCGGCAGCACGGGCGCCGCGCAGTCGTACTCGGCCGCCGTGTCGTACAACAACGGCCCGTTCAGCGTCGCGGGCGGCTACTTCCATGCGACCAACGGCCCCGCGTCGAACGGCCTGCGCACCGGCTGGACCAGCTCGTCGGACGGCACGTTCGACGGCCCGATCAACAACGGCTATGCGAGCGCCCACTCGATCGGCATCGCGCGCGTCGCGGGCCAGTACGTCGCCGGCCCGTTCACGTTCGGCCTCGGCTACAGCAACGCGCAGTACCGCCGCGACGCCAGTTCGGCGTTCGGCTCGAACGAGCACTACAACACGGGGCAAGGCTTCGTGAACTACCAGGCGACGAATGGGCTGCTGGTCGGTGTCGGCTACAGCTACACGCGCTCGGGCGGCGACACGTCGGCCACCTATCACCAGGTCTCGGCCGGCGCCGACTACAACCTGTCGAAGCGCACCGACGTCTACCTGACCGCCGCGTACCAGCATGCGAGCGGCCAGACCGGCGACGGCAAGGGCGGCTCGATGGCCGCGCAGGCGTCGATCGGTTCGTACGGTTATGCGGGGACGAGTTCGCAGACGATGGTCAACCTCGGGCTGCGTCACCGCTTCTGATGTAAAACGGCCGGCTGCGCACGGCGCAGGCCGGTCGCATCCGCATTGCGCACGCGGCGGCTTCGGTCGCCGTTGTTCTTTGCCGCTTTTATTCGAGCCGCGCAAGGATTACCCGGTGAATTCCTGTTCACGCCATTCAATCCCGTGCTTACGGCACGACTGACGCAATGCGTCAGGTTCCGATCGCTGTGATCGCACCGGTATTCATCGAAAATCCAGCCATTTTTACCGATCGGGCGTCGTCAGGCCGCGTGGTCCGACGCGATAAAAATGCGTGGCTAACGCGAGCACAAATGCAAAGGAAAGTTTGACGCGAGCCATTTGCGTCCGCGCTATGGCACACTTCGCGTCTGCGTAATTTCCTTGCACCGGGCGGCCGGATTCCGCCCCAACCTGCCATGCCGCGTCATACAAGCCGTTCGATCAGCCACGAAACGCTGAAAATCGCCTCGACGATCGCGATGTCGTGCGCGCTGCACGGCGTCGCACGGGCCGATTGCCTCGACGACGCGGCCGCGTTCCAGCACGTGAGCGTCAGCCTGATGCGCGGCATCGCGCAGGTCGAATCGGGGATGAACCCGCGCGCCGTCAACACGAACACGAACGGCACGGTCGACATCGGGCTGATGCAGATCAACAGCACGTGGCTGCCGACGCTCGCGCGCGAGGGCATCACGCGGGAAAGCCTGTTCGATGCATGCACGAACGCGTATGTCGGTGCGTGGATCCTGTCGCAGAACATCCGCCAGCTCGGCCCCAACTGGAACGCGATCGGCGCATATAACTCCGCCTCGCCAGACAAGCGCCTCGCGTATGCGCGCAAGGTCTATGATGCAATCCGGACCATGCCGGATTCGCCCGATACTCCCATGCCTATCCTGCCTCCCTCTTTTACGCCGCCGCAACAGGCCGAGGCGTACAACCCGTTCGCGAGCCTGAGCGTGTCCGCGCCGCCGGTCACGCGTCCGCGCACGATATCGTCGGCCCCGCCGCCTCCGCCGCCGCAGGGCGGCCCCGCCGGCCCGGCCGGCTCGTACAACTTCGGCTGGACGGTCACGGGTGCGGACCAGGCGAAGCCGACCCAGGTATTCGACGACGGCGCACGAGTCTACGTGCAGTTCAGCGACATGAAGCACGTGCCGGCGATCTTCACCGAGACGTCGAGCGGGCGCGTGCTGATGTCGTGGGAGCTGCAGTTTCCGTATGCCGTCCTGACGCGTCCCGCGCAAACGTTGATCTTTCAGCTCGGGCCGTTCGAGGCGCGTGCGCAGCGGGGTGCGGCGGCCGCGGGCATGACCGCGCAGGGCGGCACGACAGGTACGGCGACGGCCGGGGCATCGACCTCGGCATCGAAGAAGTCGGCCAGTACGGCCGCGAATGCGGCGAAGAACACGGCACCCGATACGGCAGCGAAACGCACGGCGTCGGCCGATGCGCTGTGGTACCTGAATACGCCGTCGACGTCGGGAACGGCGGCGGCCTCGCCTTCGACCGCGAACGTTCCCGCCACGCTGCCGACAGCCATCACGTCGAACACGCCGCCGCCCGCGCCGGCTCAAGCACCGGCCGCGGCCGCTCAGCCGTCGCGCGCCAGCGCGGACGCGCTGTGGTACATCTCGAAGTAACGCGCGTCCGGTCGCACGCGCGTCGCGACGCTCATTGATCCGCGGTCGGCCGCAGTTCGGGCGCATTCATGTCGTCCACCCATTGCAGTTCGGCCGTGCCGTTCTTCCTGAAGTACACGCGCAGATAACGCGACGCCGACCGTCACCCCCGCCGCACCCAGATCACTTTCCCGTCGCGAATACCGAGGTCGCGACGCTCCTGCCGATAATCCATCGTGCCCGGCAACGACTTGCCGTCGCGCTCGAGCACGCGCCACAGACAGCCGTCGAGCAGCGCGGCCGCTTCGGCCTCGGTCTTGCCGATCAGCGCGTCGTCTGGTGTGGCGTCCGCCTTGCACACTTGCGCGGGGATCGGAGCCGCGCCGCCGGCGGTGGCGTTGGGGTGCTTCGTGTCCATGTCGGCACATCCTGACAAAGTTGCACCAGCAACGAGTGCAACGAGCATCGCGATCGTGTTCTTCATCGTTTTCTCCGTGTCGCGGCCCGGCGCAGCAGGCGCGGGATGCGCGCACGCACCGGGCGTTGGATCCATAACGGGTTCTGCGAACGCACCGTATTGCGCGATCCGCTCGAGTCGAATCGGCTTCGCGCTGTCACCTCGGCAGCCTGATCCCGAAGCCGAAGCCGGGCCGCCGTCATGTTACCGCAACGATCCGCGGCGAACTCGTGCGCCCCGTACGGAGAGCGCGCGCATCACGCCGGCCGCTCAGAACTTGTACGTCACGCCCGCAATCCCGTAGTAGTTGCTGCGCGACTGGACGATCGGGCTGTCGCCGGAGCGGCCGAGCAGCCGCGTCACGCCGCCCGTCGCAAGTACCGACCAGTGCTGCGACAGCGTCCAGTTCCATGCGACCGCCATCGACGCGCTGTCGATCCCGCCGCTCACCGAATACGGCCGGAACCGGCTCGTCATCGACTGCGCGTCGGTCACGCCGTAGAACGTCTGCGTATAGCGCCCCGATCCCGCGTGCACGGTGCCCGTCACGATGATCTCGTGCTGCGACGTCTTGAACACCGGCACCGCGAGATCCATGTGCCCCGACACGCCGCGCGTCGTGTGCGTGACCGGCGTATCGATCGTGACGCTCAGTTCCGCCGCATTGAAAAGCGTCACGCCCGCGCGCACACCGACGAGCACCGAGCCCGGAATCCGGCCCATGCCCTTCAGGTAGTCGGAGCCCGGCAGGTCGAAGCGGTTCTCGTCCGCGCGGCCCGGGTCGTAGTTCACGGCCGCCGACACGAACACGCCGTGCGGCAGGTCCAGCCGGTAGCCGGCGCCCTGCGTGCTGTCGACGAAGAAGCCGTTGCCGAACGTGGCGGAGAACGAAGGTGCGACGCCCCCGCGATACTGGCTGCTGCCCGGATAGCGCGGTGCGACACCGCCGCCGAGTGACAGCGAATACTGGTTTTCCGCGTGGGCGGCGGCGGCAAGGGTCAGGCCGGCGAGCGGCATGCAATAGCGAGAGCGGCGGAGTAATGGGCGCACAATATTGAGATAAGAGTGACGGAGCCCGCAGTCTAGGTGCCGCCTTGCGCCGAGACTGTCCTGAATCTGCGGAGAATCTGTGCTCAATTGTGTTTGATTGTTCGAGATTGTCGTCCTGCTCCCCAGCCCTTCGGTACGCCGGATAGAATTCGCGTGCCGCGCCGCCCCATCAGCCTGCCAGGTGCGAGATGGCGCGTGCATCCAGAGGAGACCATGAACGAAAACCCGCTCAAATACCGTGTGCTGCTGATCGAGGACGACGACCGTCTCGCGCAGCTCGTCCGCGAATATCTCGACGGCTACGAATTCGCGGTGACGGTCGTGCGGCGCGGCGACCTCGCCGTCGCGGCCGTGCGCGAGCACCAGCCGGCCCTCGTGATCCTCGACCTGATGCTGCCGAACCTCGACGGGATGGAAGTCTGCCGGCGCATCCGCGCGTTCACCAACGTCCCCGTGCTGATCCTGACCGCGCGCGCGGATGTCTACGACCAGGTTGCCGGCCTCGAGACCGGCGCCGACGACTACGTGACGAAGCCGATCGAGCCGCGCGTGCTCGTCGCGCGCGCCCGTGCGCTGTTGCGCCGCGCGCAGCCGGCTGCCGCCGAAGCGCCCGTCGCCGCGCCGGAGGCACTCGTGTTCGGCGAACTGACGATCTCGCCGCCGAACCGCACCGTCACGTGGCGCGGCGAGCCGGTCGACCTGAAGACGGCCGAATTCAACCTGCTGCTTATCCTCGCGCGCGCGGCCGGCACCGTGCTGAGCCGCGACGACATCCTGAAGCAGTTGCGCGGGATCGAATTCGACGGACTCGATCGCTCGGTCGACTCGGGCATCTCGAAGCTGCGCCGCCGGTTCGAGGATGCATCATCGGAGCCGCACAAGATCAAGACGATCTGGGGTCGCGGCTATCTGTTCAGCCCTTCCGCGTGGGACGAATAAATGCTGCGCCCGTTGCTCAGGCTGTACCTCATCGTGATCGTATGCGTCGCCGCGTCGATCATGTTCATCCAGCTGGCGTTCGACCGGATCTTCTATGAACGCGTCGCGCAGGCGCAGCGCGACTCGCTGACGACCTATTCGTTCGTGCTGAACGACTACCTCGAGCGCCATCCGGGCGCGCAGCGCGAGCTTGCGCTGCGCGAACTCGCACTGCACGGCAACGAAGGATTCGGCTTCATGTCGATGGCCGACGCGCGCGCACAACTCAGCGGCGCGCCGCTGCGCGATCTCGATGCCGGCAGGATCGCGATCAGCTACAACGGCAAGGATTACTACATGCCGCTCGCGGACGGCTCCGTGCTGCATGCGCGCCCGATCGAGCCGCCGGACCTCGACATCCGGATCTATGCGTACCTGTTGCTCGCGCTCGCGGCGCTGTTTGCGGTAGCGCTGTGGATTCACTATCACTGGCGCGACATTCGCAGGCTGCAGGATGCCGCGCGCGCATTCGGCGCCGGCACGCTGTCGACGCGCATGAAGCTGTCGGGCAAGTCGAACATCTACGAGCTGTCGAAGCAGTTCAACGACATGGCCGAGCGCATCGAGGCGTCGATCAAGCAGCAGCGCGAAATGATGCACGGCATCTCGCATGAACTGAAGACGCCGCTCGCCCGGCTCGAATTCGGGCTCGCGCTGCTTGCCGAGCCCGACGAAACGGGGCGGATGCGCGAACGCCGCGACGCGCTGCGGCGCGACGTGCGCGAACTCGACGAACTCGTCACCGAGCTGCTGACGATCGGCCGGCTCGAACAGGGTGCGAGCGAACTCGCGCCGATGGAGATCGTCGTCGATGCGCTGATCGACAGCGTCGCCGGCAACGTCGCGAACGATGTCGCCGATCGCGGGATCACGCTCGACGTGTCGGCGCACGCTGCGCCCGCGACCCACGTGTGCGATCCGAAGCTCGTCGCCCGCGCGCTGCTGAACCTGATCCGCAACGGCGCACGCTATGCGTCGCACACGGTCCTGCTGGCCGCCGCCAGCGACGCGACCGGCGCGCTCGTGCTCAGCGTCGACGACGACGGCCCCGGCATTCCGGCCGCCGAACACGCACGCGTGTTCGAACCGTTCCAGCGGCTCGACTCCAGCCGCGACCGGCAGACCGGCGGCTTCGGGCTCGGGCTCGCGATCGTGCGGCGCGTCGCGCAGGTGCACGGCGGCGACGTGCGGCTCGAGGATTCGCCGCTCGGCGGCGCACGCTTCGTCATCACGCTGCCCGCGCTGACACTGCCGGACCGCCTGTTCGACGTCACAGGCACCGATTCACGTGTCGCCACGCTCGGCGAAGGCAAGCGCACGGCCGCGCCGTTGCGATGACAGGCACGGCAGGCCGCCACCCTGTCCTCGCCTGACCGGACGTGACGGGATTGCGCCGCTCAGCGGCGGCGCAGCAACGCAACGAAGAACAGGCTGCCGAACAGCGCAGTGACGATGCCGATCGGCAAATCCTCCGGCGCCGCGAGCGTGCGGGCCGCGACATCGGCCCACACGAGCAGGATCGCACCCGCCAGCGCGGCGACCGGCAGCAGCCGGCCGTGCTCGGCGCCGACGACGCGCCGGCACAGATGCGGTGTCACGAGCCCGACGAAGCCGATCGCACCGCTCACCGCGACCATCGCGCCCGTCGCGAACGATGCGACGACGAACACCTCGCGCCGCATCCGCGCGCTCGGCACGCCGAGCGACGCCGCGGCGACATCGCCCGACATCAGCGCATTCAGTTCGCGCCGTCGCGCGTACAGCGCACCGCCGGCGAGCACCGCGCACACGGCCGGCACCGGCAGCAAGTCCCAGCGTGCGAGCCCGACGCCGCCGAGCATCCAGAACAGCACCGATGACGCGGCACGCTGGTCGCCGAGATACAGCAACAGGTTGCCGAGCGCGGCCATCATGAACGACACCGACACGCCCGTGAGCAGCAGCCGGTCCGATTCGAGCCGGCCGCCGCGGTGAGCGAGCGCGACGACGCACGCGGTTGCCGCGAGCGCACCCGCGAACGCAGCGGCCGACAGCGTGAACGGGCCGAACGCCGCGCCGACCATCACCGTGACCGCGACGGCGCCGAGCATCGCGCCCGCGCTCACGCCGAGCAGGTGCGGATCGGCCAGGCGATTCGCGGTGGCCGCCTGCAACGCGACGCCGACCGCCGCCAGCGTCGCGCCGACGATCGCGGCCAGCAGCGCGCGCGGCATCCGGATCAGCCACACGATGCTGTCGTCGCCCGCGCCCGCCGCGAACGCGCCGGCGCCGCCGAACGCCGACGCGATGTGCGTGACGACGATCCGCACCGCGGCCGGCATCGAAATCTGCGCCGGACCGAACGCGGCCGATACGACGATCGACACGATCAGCAGCACGGCCAGCGCCGGCAGCACGACGCGCATGCCGGGTCGCGACGCCCGTCCGCGCAGGCTCATCGCACCGGCCCGGTGAACGCGGCCGGATACAGCGCACGCGCGAGCGTCTCGACAGCCGCGACGTTCTCGGGGCCCGGCGTCGCCGCATCGTAGGGAATCACGACGAAGCGCCGGTCGCGGATCGCAGCCACGCGCGCGAGCGCCGGCTGGCTCAGCAGGAACTGCTGCTTCTGCGCGGCCGTCACCGCCGAATAGTCGACGATCACGATCGCCTGCGGATCGCGCGCGACCACGCTCTCCCAGCTCACCTGCGTCCAGCTGCGCGGCAGGTCGTCCATCACGTTGCGCGCGCCGGCCGCCGCGAGCAACGCGGTCGGCATCGCGAGCCCGCCCGCGGTCATCGGCTTGTCGGTGCCGCTGTCGTAGACGAACACGCGCAGCGGCGCCGGCTGCCCGATCGCGCGCGACACCGCCGCGAGCCGCGCACGCATTGCGGCGACGACCTGCGCGGCGCGCGCGTCGACGCCGAAGATCCGGCCGAGATTGTTCAGGTCGCGGAACACGTCGTCGAACGACGCGGCCGATTGCTTCATCACATGCGAGCACGATTCGGTCAGCTCATAGGTACGAATGCCGAACGGCGCGAGCGTCTCGGGCGTCACAGGGCCGCCGACATGCATCCCGTAGTTCCAGCCCGCGAGATAGAAGTCGGCGCGCGCGGCGGCCAGCACCTCGAGCGACGGATACTGGCTCGCCAGTTCGGGGACGCCGCGCAATGCGTCGCGTACGCGCACGGTGCCCGTCTTCCAGCCGCCGATGCCCGTATAGCCGACGAGCCGGTCCTTCAGGCCGAGCACGAGCATCATCTCGGTCAGGTTGACGTCGTTGCTGACCGCGCGCGTCGGCGCGCGCTCGAACGTCACGTCGCGGTCGCAACTGCGCACGGTGACGGGATAGGCGCCGGCGTGAGCGGCGGCGCAGCCGAGCACGGCGGCGGCAAGCAGCCGGCGTGCGACAAAGGACACTGGAAACGGCATGGCGGTCATTCCGGATGGAGCGGCGTGATGCGCGGCCGGCCCGAGACGGGATGCCGGTCGACGAGCACGGCAACGCCGAACACGTCGCGCAGCAGCGCTTCGGTCAGCACGTCGCCGGGTGCGCCGGACGCGACGACCCGGCCGTGCGCGAGCACGTGGAGCCGGTCGCAGTACGCGGCCGCGAGATTGAGGTCGTGAATCGTCGCGAGCGTCGCGATGCCGAGGCGGCGCACGCGTGCAAGCAGTTCGAGCTGGTGACGCAGGTCGAGATGATTGGTCGGTTCGTCGAGCAGCAGCAGTTCGGGCTGCTGGGCAAGCGCGCGGGCCAGCAGCGCACGCTGCTTCTCGCCGCCCGACAGCGACGCGAAGCGTTGCGCGCGGCGCTCGACGAGGCCGACGTCGTGCAGCGCGGTTTCGACGATCCGGCGATCGTCGGCCGACTCCGCCTCGAACGGCCGCTTGTGCGGCGTGCGGCCCATGCCGACCAGTTCGTCGACCGTCAGCCCGAAATCGTCCGGCGTCTCCTGCTGCAGCACCGCGATGCGCTGCGCAACCGCGCGCGGCCGCATGCGCCATACGTCCTGCGCATCGAGCGCAACACTGCCCGCGTCGGGCCGCGCGTAGCGGAATATGCAGCGCAGCAGGCTCGTCTTGCCGCTGCCGTTCGGGCCGACCAGCCCGACGAACTCGCCTTCGACAACCGTCAGCGTCACCGAATCGAGCACGTCGATCGCACCGCCGGGAGACCAGCTCACGCGTTCGATGTCGAGCATGTGGGTGACGGGATGCACGTCGCGCCGCACTAGAAGCGCATCGTCGCGACGAGCTCCGCCGAGCGCGACGGGCCGAGCAGCCATTGCTCGCCGCCGTTCGACGTCGTCACCGCGTACGTGCGGTTCGCGAGATTGCGCAGATACAGCGCGAGCTCGGTGCGCGACGTCGGCTGCCAGCGCAGCGACGCATCGAATACCGTGTACGACGGCACCTGCAGGCGGTTCGCATCGTCGCCGTAGGTCGCGCCGACGTAGCGCACGCCCGCATTCGCCTGCCAGCGCTCGGCGAATGCCCAGCCGAGCCACAGGTTCGCGGTCTGCTGCGGCACGTTGGACGGCACGTTGCCGGCCCGCGATACCGTCGCGCCGCCGGCAGCCTGGTTGAATTCGTCGTAGCGAGCGCGCAGCAGCGCGACGTTCGCATCGATCGTCCAGCCGTGCGGCAGCCGCGCACCGCCCGTCAGCTCGACGCCGCGTGACGATTGCCGGCCGACCTGCCGGCGCAGCGCCGGATTGAACGGATCGGTACTGAGCAGGTTGCGCTTCGTGATGTCGTACACGGCGAAGGTCCAGTACGCGCGGCCGTCGAGCAGCGTCTGCTTGAGCCCGGTTTCCCACTGCTCGCCGGTCGCGAGCCGGTAGTTCGCCTGCGACGCGGACAGCGTCACGAGCGAGCCGAGCCCCTCCGCACCCGTCGTGTACTGCGCGTACGCGCTAAAAGTCGGTGTGACTTCGAACACGAAGCCGGTGCGCCAGCCGACGTTCGCGAAGCGCTTGTCGAAGCCCGCGCCGGTCGCCGCCTGCTCGCGGCTGAATGCGATGTGGTCGTAGCGCAAGCCGCTCACCCACGCGAGCCGCGGCAGCACTTCGAGCCGGTTCTCCGCGAACACCGCGGCCTGCCTTGCGCGCGTGCCGAACTGCGGCACCGTCGGGTCGGGGCTCGTGAATGTACCGGGATCGAAGCCGTGCGCGGGCACCGTCGATTCGCCGCCGTATGGCGAGTTGTTGGTACCGCTGAACGTGATCTGGCTGAACTCCGTGCCGACGACGAAGCGGTTCGCACGGCCGAACAGCGTGCCGTCGAAGCGCGCGCTCAGCCGGTCGCCGATCTGCCGCTCGTGATGGCCGATGTCGAGATAGTCGCTGCGCGTGACCAGGCCCGTCGCCCGGTCGAGCGCGTACGACTCCGCATTGCGCCAGTGGCGGTTCGACGTCAGGTAGTAGAGCTGGTTGTCGATCGTCACGCCGGCCGCGGGCCGGTAGCTCGCCGACAGGCGCGTCCACTGGTCGTAATACGCGATCGTCGCGTCGCCGACGTTGTAGTTGAGCTTGCGCAGCGACGGATCGAGCACGCCGTTCGGTGCCGGCACGCCGTAGTACGTGGCCGGCATCTGGCGGCCGTAGTCGTAGTCGAGCGTCAGCGTGAGCTGCGGGCTCACGTCGAATTTCAATGCGCCGCCGATAGCCGTCGTGTGCGTATCGGCCCGTTCGGCGAGGCCGTTCGCGCGCGCATCGCTTGCGTAGAAACGGTATGACGCCTGCGGGCCGAGTGCGCCCGTCGTATCGAACGCAAGGCGCTTCGCGCCGTCGGGGCCGACACCTGCCTGCAGCGTCGTCTCGCGCGTGCGCTGCGGCCGCCTCGGCACCACGTTCACGACGCCGCCGATCGCGCCTTCGCCGTACAGCACCGACGCGGGGCCGCGCAGCACCTCGATGCGCTCGACCGACCACGTATCGAACGGAAACGTGATCGTGCCGGCCGCCGGCATCAGCCGCACGCCGTCGAGCAGCGTCGTCACCGATTCCTGCCCGCTGAAACCGCGCACGCTCAAGGCGGTGCCACCGTTGCCCGGCGCCATCGCACTCGAAAAGCCGGCCGTGCGCGTGACCGCGTCGAGCACCGTGCGATCGCCGCGGGCCTCGATCGTGGCGGCCGTGACGGTTTCGACGCTCGCGGGTGTATCGAGGCTGGCCAGCCCGAGCCGCGAGCCCGTTTCGAGCGGCTGCGTCAGCGGATCCACCGGCGCGGATGACGCCGTGACCTTGATGGCCGGCAGCGCGTGCCGGTCGTCCGTCACGGGTACCGCGGCTTCGGCGGCCAGCGCGCCGGACGTGGCCATCGCGCAGCCGAGCAGCGCCGTGCAGCTGCGCGCCGCGCGTGCGCGCCAGGCGCCCGAGTTCCGGCGCGGCGCGGCATGGTGCCGCTCCCCGCGCGCCGGATGGTTTCCGGATTTCGTCACGTCGTATCGATCTTGGTTGGATGTCATCGCCGTGCGTCGGCGACGAAAACCTCAGATGATACAATATATCAACTTGATTCGTCAGGAATTCGTCAGCTTTCCGCCGCCGTACCGGCCTGCAATCAGCGGCCGATTTCCTTCCATTTGCGCGCGAGCCCGAGGCGTTCGAAACGCTCGATCGGGAACTCGGTGAAGACGCGGATCTTCGCCGGCCGGTGACGGCGGCTCTGGTACACGATGTTGACGGTGAGCACCGGCACCAGCTTCCCCGCGACGATGTCGTCATGGACGATGTAGAGCGGCTGGATCAGGATGCCGAGCGCGCGGCGACGCACTCTACGGCGCGTGGCTGTGCGGGATGGTACTCGGCAATGTCGGCATGGCGCTGCATCACAAGCTCTGTCACACGCTCGGCGGCAGCTTCAATCTGCCGCACGCGCCGACCCACACGGTCGTGCTGCCGCATGCGCTCGCGTACAACGCGGCGCATGCGCCGGACGCGATGCAGCGGATCGCCCGCGCGATCGGGACGAACGACGCCGCGCGCGGCGTCTACGCGCTGGCGCTCGACAACGGTGCGCCGGTCTCGTTGAAGGCGATCGGCATGCAGGAGGCCGATCTCGATCGCGCAGCCGATATCGCGGCGGCCAATCCTTACTGGAACCCGCGCCCGATCGAACGGGACGGCCTGCGCGCGCTGCTGCAGGATGCCTTCGACTGCAACCTGCCGGGCTCGAGCGCACGCTGAGCCGCACACACGGCAAACCAACGAATGAGCCCGTCAAGGAGGCATCCCGCATGAAACCGGAATCGAGCGCGCACACGATCTACAACCACGCGTCCGAGCGCACCGCGTTCGTGTGCGACTGGTTCGTCGAGCGGCTGGCGCGGGGCGTGACGACATGCGGCGGCGGAACGGCTACACGGTAGCCGCCGCCCCGCTCAGCCGCCGATCTTGAACGTCGGCAATTGCTGCCCGAGCCGCGCGCCCATTTCCGCGCCGAGCGCCTGCAGCGCGTTGAACGGCCGGATCATGACCTCGAACTCGACAATCAGCCCGTCGTCGTCGAAGCGGATCATGTCGATCCCTTTCAACGCCTTGCTGTCGACGGCTGCGCTGAACTCAAGCACGACGCCCTTGCCGTCGTCGGTGACGAACTGGCGGTGATACGTGAAATCCTGGAGGATCGTGATCACCGTGCGCAGCGCCAGCAACAGCGCGGGCGCCGGCCCGTACGGCTTGAACGCCATCGGCGAACGAAACACGGCGTCCGGGTGGACGATCGACTCCAGCGCGCCAAAGTCCTTGCTCGCAACCATCACGTGCCACGCATCGAGCGACTTCGCGACAGCGGGATGAACCTGCGTCGGTGCATTCATCTTCGTAGACTCCTGAAACATCGAACGGAAAGGAAACGAATCGGCCTCAAAGCGTCGCGGCCAGCGTCGTGCCCTGGTGAATCGCGCGCTTCGCATCGAGCTCGGCGGCTTCGCACGCGCCGCCTATCACGTGAACCTTGCATCCGGCCGCCTCCAGTTGCACGGCCAGCTCGCGCAACGGCTCCTGCCCCGCGCAGATGATCACGTTGTCCACCGGCAGCGTCTGTTCGACGCCGTCGATCGTCACGTGGAATCCTTCGTCATCGATGCGCCGGTACGTCACCGCCGACGACATCCCGACGCCGCGCGCCTTCAGCCCCGTGCGGTGAATCCAGCCGGTGGTCTTGCCGAGCCCGTCGCCGACTTTCGACGCCTTGCGCTGCAGCAAATGGACGTGGCGCGCAGCCGGTTCGGGGCGGGCACGGCCGACACCGCCGGCATTCGCATACGCCCGGTCGACACCCCACTCGGCGAAGAACCGGTCCGCGGCGACGTGCTCGCCGTCGCCGCGATGCACGAGATATTCCGCGACGTCGAAACCGATGCCGCCGGCACCGACGATCGCCACGTTGCGGCCCACGGCCTTGCCGTCGCGCAGCACGTCGAGATAGCCGAGCGCCTTCGGATGCCCGATGCCGTCGATCGGCGGCGTGCGCGGCACGATGCCCGTCGCGATCACCACTTCGTCGAATTCGCCCTGCAGCAGCATCTCGGCGGTCGCACGCGTATTGACGTGCAGCGTCACGCCGCGCAGCTCGATCTGCCGGCGGAAATAGCGCAGCGTCTCGTTGAACTCTTCCTTGCCGGGCACTTTCTTCGCGAGATTGAACTGGCCGCCGATCTCGGCAGCGGCTTCGTACAGCGTCACCGCATGACCGCGTTCGGCCGCCGTGACCGCGAAGCCGAGGCCTGCGGGCCCCGCGCCAACCACCGCGATGCGCTTGCGCTGCTGCGCGGGGCGGATCACGAGCTCGGTCTCATGGCAGGCGCGCGGATTCACGAGACAGGACGTGATCCTGCCGCTGAACGTATGGTCGAGGCACGCTTGGTTGCAGCCGATGCATGTGTTGATTTCGTCCGCGCGCCCTTCCCGCGCCTTGCGCACGAACTCGGCATCGGCGAGGAACGGCCGTGCCATCGACACCATGTCGCAATAGCCGTCGGCGAGCAGCTGCTCGGCCACTTCCGGCGTGTTGATCCGGTTGGTCGCGACGAGCGGGATCCCGACCTTGCCCATCAGCTGCCGCGTCACCCACGCGTACGCGGCGCGCGGCACCTTGGTCGCGATGGTCGGAATGCGTGCCTCGTGCCAGCCGATGCCGGTATTGATGATCGTCGCGCCGGCTGCCTCGATCGCCTGCGCGAGGCGGATCACTTCGTCCAGCGTCGAGCCGCCTTTGACGAGATCGAGCATCGACAGCCGGTAGATGACGATGAAGTGCGTGCCGACGCGCTCGCGCACGCGCCGCACGATCTCGACCGCGAAGCGGATGCGGTTCTCGTACGCGCCGCCCCACGCGTCGTCGCGATGGTTCGTGCGCGCGGCGATGAATTCGTTGATCAGGTAACCTTCGGACCCCATGATCTCGACGCCGTCGTAGCCCGCATGCTGCGCGAGCGCCGCGCAGCGCACGAAATCGGCAATCGTCTCGTCGACTTCGTCGCTGCTCAACGCATGCGGCGTGAACGGGTTGATCGGCGCCTTCAGTGCGCTGGGCGCCGCCAGCGCCGGGTGATACGCGTAGCGTCCGAAATGCAGGATCTGCAGCGCGATCTTGCCGCCTTCCGCCTGCACAGCGCGCGTCACGGCGCGATGGCGTTCGGCTTCCGCCTCGGTCGTCAGCAGCGCGCCGCCGGGCGCCGGACGGCCGCGCTCGTTCGGCGCGAATCCGCCCGTGACGATCAGGCCGGCCTCGCCTCGCGCGCGCTCCGCGTAGAACGCCGCCATCCGTTCGAAGCCGTTCGGTGCTTCCTCGAGGCCGACGTGCATCGACCCCATCAACACGCGGTTCCTGAGCGACGTGAAGCCCAGGTCGAGCGGCGTCGTCAAATGCGGATAGCGGGATGTCATCGGTGTCTCCATTTTTATGCAACAAGTTGCACAAATGGTAGTTCACCGATCCCGTTTATGCAACATGTTGCATAAACAGAGTCATTGGCTTGTACTGTGGCCCCGATATGGCAAGATGCGATTCATTCGCGCCCTCCTCCGATCCGACATGTCCCTGCCTCACGCACTCCTCACCGCGCTTGCCGAACGCCCCGGTTCGGGGTCCGAACTCGCCGACCGCTTCGATCGCTCGATCGGCTATTTCTGGCAAGCGACGCATCAGCAGATCTATCGCGAACTGGGGCGCCTCGAGGAAACCGGCTGGATCGAATCGCTGCCCGCCGAATCGGGGCGTGGCCGCAAGCGCGCGTACCGGATCCTGCCGGCCGGCAAGAAGGAACTGCGCCGCTGGATCGCCGAACAGGAAGATCCGACGCCGCTGCGCGAAGCGTTGATGGTGCGCCTGCGCGCCGAGGCGGTGCTCGGCCCGTCCGGCCTTGAGGACGAAATCAGGCGGCGCATCGCGCTTCACCAGGAAAAGCTCGACCTGTATTTGAAGATCGAGGCGCGCGATTTTGCGGAAGGTGCCGACTCGCGCGCGAAACGCCTGCAGCACCTGGTGCTGCAGGCCGGCATCGCGAACGAGCGGTTCTGGGTGGAGTTTTCGCAGGATGCGCTCGACACGCTGCGTCTGCCGAAGGATTGACGCGCTGACGAGGCGCGCGCAGTGTTCATCTCGCCGCGCGGCAAACCGGATCATGCGTCCGGAAAAATGACCACCTTGCCCTTCACCTGCCGGTTCGCCATCCGAGCGATCGCGTCGGCCGCGCCGGCCAGCGACACGCGCTCGGTGATCGCCGGCCGCACCTTCCCGGCCGCGAACCATTCGGCGAGCAGCCGCATGTTCGCGGCATGCTGCGCCGGGTCGCGGCGCACCGCGTCGCCCCAGAACACGCCGAGAATGTCGCGCTCCTTGAGCAGCGCGAGGTTCAGCGCGATCTTCGGAATCTCGCCGGCCGCGAAACCGACCACGAGGAACCGGCCGCGCCACGCCGTTGCGCGCAGCGCCGCCTCGCTGTATGCGCCGCCCACCGGATCGTAGACGACATCGGCACCGCGCCCGCCGGTCAGCTCGTCCACGCGGCGGCGCAGGTCGTCGGTCGCATAGTCGATCGTCTCGTCGGCGCCCGCCTCGCGGCACAGTGCGAGCTTGTTCGCGCTCGACGCGGCCGCGATCACGCGCGCGCCGAGCGCCTTCGCGATCTCGATCGCGGCAATCCCGACTCCGCCCGCCGCACCCAGCACGAGCAGCGTCTCGCCCGCCTGCAGCCGTGCACGCTGCTGCAATGCGTGCAGCGACGTGCCGTAGGCGAGCACGAGCGCCGCGCCCTGCTCGAACGACATCCCCGGCGGCAGCGCGGCGACCTGGTGCACGTCGGCCACGCACTGTTCCGCGAACCCGCCGTGCCCGGTGAACGCGACCACGGAATCGCCCGGCCGCCACGCGGTCACGCCGGCGCCGACCGCGTCGATCACGCCGGCGAATTCGGCGCCCGGCGAGAACGGCAGCGCCGGCTTCACCTGATACAACCCCTGGACGATCAGCGCGTCGGGAAAATTGAGCGACGCGGCCTTCACAAGGATCCGCACCTGGCCGGCGGCCGGTTCGGGAATCGCCACGTCCTCGATGCGCAAACTGTCGATCGGGCCGAATGCGGTACACAACAGGGCTTTCATGCGCTTCTTTCTCCTTGCGCGGCGCGGCCGCGCATCGGTGCGTTGGCGGGATGCCCCCGCCCGGCCGGTTCACGACGAGTACGCGACGGCCGGCGGCGCCGGCACCCGCGATATCATCTGCATTCCGGAATGTCGGTGACGCAACGTTCAGAACCACGCGTCGTGCATGTCGAGCGTCGTCGTGTCGACGCTCGACAGCAGGTCGAGCTGCGCATCCACCTTCGGTAATTCCCAGCGGAAGAAGTACCGGGCTGCCGCACGCTTGCCGTCGTGGAAATCGCCGTCATGCCCGTGCGCGGCGAGCGTCACGTCGAGCCACAGCCACGCGACGACGAGATGGCCGAACGCTTCGAGATAGACGCTCGCATTCGCCAGCCGCTTCTGCTGGTCGCCGATCGCGCCCAACTGCCGCGTGACGTCGCACAGTCGCGCCCAGCGCCGCGCCAATGCATCGGCCTGCTCGCGCGTACCGGCATCCAGCGACCGCGCACGTTCGACCGTCGTGCCGATCCGTGCGTCGAGCGCACGCAGCAGTGCGCCGTCGTCCTGCGCGACCTTGCGGCCCAGCAGGTCGAGCGCCTGGATCCCGTGCGTGCCTTCGTGAATCGGATTCAGGCGATTGTCGCGGTAGAGCCGCTCGACCGCGTAGTCGCGCGTGTAGCCGTAGCCACCGTGCACCTGGATCGCGAGGTCGTTGGCGGCGAGACACCACTGCGACGGCCAGCTCTTCGCGATCGGCGTGAGGATGTCGAGCAGGCGCTCGGCATGCACGCGTACTGCCTCGTCGTCATGCGCGCGTGCTTCGTCGACCAGCTTTGCGCAGTACAGGATCAACGCGAGACCGCCTTCGACATAGGCCTTCTGCGCGAGCAGCATGCGCCGCACGTCCGGATGTTCGACGATCGGCGCCTGCGGCGCGGCCGCATCCTTGCCCGCCGGCCCGAGCGGACGCCCCTGCGGCCGGTTGCGCGCATAGTCGAGCGCGTGCAGATAGCCGGTGTAGCCGAGCGCCACCGCGCCCGCGCCGACACCGATGCGCGCCTCGTTCATCATGTGGAACATGTAGGCGAGACCCTGATTCGGCTTGCCGACCAGATAGCCGATCGCGCCTGCGCGCCCTTCCGGACGATAGCGCGTGCCTTCGCCGAAATTCAGCAGGCAGTTGGTCGTGCCGCGATAGCCCATCTTGTGGTTCAGCCCGGCGAGCACGACATCGTTGTGTTCGCCCTGCACGCTGCCGTCGGCACCCGTCAGGAACTTCGGCACGACGAACAGCGAGATGCCGCGCGTGCCGGGTTGCAGCCGGCCGTGTTCGTCGGGAATCTTCGCGAGGACGAGGTGGACGATGTTCTCCGCCAGCTCGTGCTCGCCGCCGGAAATCCACATCTTGTTGCCGGTCAGCCGGTAGCGCGGGCCGAGCGGCGAGTCGCCGTCGAAATCCGCGCGCGTCGCGATGTCGGACAGCGACGAGCCGGCTTGCGGTTCGGACAGGCACATCGTGCCGAGGAAGCGCCCTTCCAGTTCCGGGCGTGCGAACGCGTCGATCTGCGCGGGGCTGCCGTGCGCGACGAGCAGGTTCGCGTTGGCGACGGTCAGGAACGGATAGGCGGCCGTCGCGATGTTCGCGGCCTGGAAGAACAGGAACGACGCGGCTTCGACCAGCTTCGGCAACCGCATGCCGCCGAGCGCGGCGTCATGGCCTGCGGCGATCAGCCCGGCGTCCGCGAACGCGCGCACGGCCGGTTCGACTTCGGGGATCAGCGTCACGCGCTCGCCGTCGAAATGCGGCTCCTCGCGATCGCCGCGCGCCGCATGCGGCGCGAACAGATCGCCGGCAATCCGCTCGCTGGTGTCGAGCACCGCGTCGAAGGTCTCGCGACTGTGCTCCGCGTAGCGCGGCAGCGCGACGAGCGCTTCCGCGTCGAGCCAGTCATACAGCAGGAACGCGAGATCGCGTCGCGACATCAACAGGCTCATCGTGCTGCCTCCCGGGGTGCCGGCTTTGTCAGCCGAATGAAGGGTTCCGTGACTGCAAGTGCTGGCAGGAATTTAGCACGGTCGTTCGCAAACGACAACGACGGCCGACCTAGTCCGCGTACCCGGGATTGCGTCGATCGAGCCGGCGCAGCAAGCCGGGCCAGACGAGCGCGCCGGCGCCCATCCCGCGCGTGACCGCGGCGATCTGCTGCTTGATGCCGTCGAGAATCGGTTGCGCGATCGGCAGCAGCGCCGAGCCGCCGGCCTGCGCGCGGACCTGGATCATGCAGGCCGCCTCGAAGAAGTACATCGCGACGAACGCGTCGGCCGGCGTCGCGCCGACCGTCAACAGCCCGTGATTGCGCAGCATCAGGTTCGTGTTGCTGCCGAGGTCGTGCACGAGGCGCGCCTTCTCGCCCTCGTTGAGCGCGATACCCTCGTAGTCGTGATACCCGAGCGACGCCAGCACGCCGAGCGACTGCTGCGACAGCGGCAGCAAGCCCGCTTCCTGCGCCGACACGGCGACGCCGTTGATCGAATGCGTGTGCATCACGCACAGCGCGTCGTCGCGGGCCGCATGCACCGCGCTGTGAATCGTGAAGCCGGCCGGGTTGATCTCGTACGGCGATTCGGACACCTTGCGTCCGTCGAGATCGATCTTGACCAGCGACGACGCCGTGATCTCGTCGAACATCATCCCGTACGGGTTGATCAGGAAATGGTGTTCCGGGCCCGGCACGCGCGCCGAGATATGGGTGAACACGAGATCGTCCCAGCCGAACAGCGCCGTAAGACGATAGGCCGCCGCGAGGTTGACTCGCGCCTCCCACTCGGCGGGAGAAACCGCCTGCTTCACACTGACATCGGATGAGGCCACGTCATACTCCTTGTTCAGGGGTTGATGCGGACCGGGCCGCACGATGCGGACCGGCGCGGGAGGATTGTGCGTCAACCCGCCTGCGGCTTCGCCAGCTGATCGGCGACCGGCAGGCTGCGGATGCGCGTGCCGGTCGCTGCGAAGATCGCGTTGGTCAGCGCCGGCGCGACGGGCGGCAGGCCCGGCTCGCCGACGCCGCCGAGCGGCACCGTGAAGTCGTCGGGCGCGACGAGATGCACGCGGATTTCGCGCGGCGCCTCGTTCATTCTCAGCACCTGGAAACCGTTGAAGTTGCTCTGTTCCGGATGACCGTCCTTGAACGTGATCTCGCCGTGCAGCGCGATACCGAGCCCCATCACCACCGCGCCCTCGAGCTGCGAGCGTACACGCTCCGGATTGACCTGCGGCCCGCAGTCGATCGCAATGTCGACGCGCGGCACCGCGATCTTGCCATCCGCGCCGACCTGCACCTCGCATACGGCCGCCGTGTACGACACGAAGCTGCGATGCGCGGCGATCCCGAGCCCGTGCCCCTTTGGCAGCTTGCGCCCCCAGCCGGCTTCGCGCGCGACCGTCTCGACCACGCGCCGCAGCCGTCCCGTATCGACCGGATACAGCGCGGGATCCTCGCCGTAATTCACGTTCTTCACCGTGATGTGCGGCTCGAAACGCCGCGCGGGCCCGATCAGTTCGAGCAGGAAATCCTTCGGGTCGCGGCCGGCCGCGTGCGCGAGCTCCGACACGAAGCTCTGGATGCCGAACGCATGCGGGATGTTGTAGACCGAGCGGAACCAGCCGATCCGCGTATGCCCTTCGGCAGCCGGATTCTCGATCCGCACGTTCGGGATCGAGAACGGCAGGTCCGCGATCCCTTGCGCGAGTTCGCCCGGCTGCTCGTGCACGATGCCCGGCCTGAAGGTCGACTGGATCGACGGCGCGACCGTGCGATGCTGCCACGCGACGACCTTCCCCGATGCATCGATCCCGCCGTCGAACGCTTCGAGCGACACTGCGTGGAAATAGTCGTGCGCGATGTCGTCCTCGCGTGTGAACGTCAGCTTCACGGGCGCGCCGACCGCCTTCGACAGCAGCGCGGCTTCCACCACGTAGTCGGGCTTCGACTTGCGGCCGAATCCGCCGCCGAGCAACGTCACGTTGACCGTCACGCGCTCGGTCGGCAACGCGAGCGCCTTCGCGATCTCGTCGCGCGTGGTCTGCGGCGCCTGCGTGCAGGTCCATACTTCGCAGCGGCCGTCGGCGACGCGCGCGACGGCCGCGGGCGGCTCCATCGTCGCGTGCGCGAGATGCGGAATGTAGTAGGTCGCGCGCACGCGTTTCGCGGCGCCGGCGAGCGCCGCGGCTGCATCGCCGTCGTTGCGGATCACGTCGCCCGGTTGCGTGGCGGCCGCTTCGAGCGTCTTGCGGTACTCGGCCGAATCGTAGCCCGCGTTGGGCCCGTGCTTCCAGTCGATCTTCAGCTGCGCGCGCGCCTGGGTGGCCGTCCACGTGTCGCGCGCGACGACGGCCACGCCGCCGAGCGGCTGGAAGCCGGACGGCAACGGCGCCGACGTGAGCTGCACGACCTTGACGACGCCCGGCAGCTTCTCGGCCGCCGATGCATCGTATGACGCGACCGTGTCGCCGTAGGCCGGCGGTCGTGCGACGACCGCATACAGCATGCCGTCGAGCCGCGTGTCGATCCCGTAGTGCGCGCGGCCGCCGACGATGTCGCGCCCGTCGATCAGCGCGGTCTTGCCCTTGCCGATATAGCGGAATTCGGCCGGCGCCTTCAATGCGAGTGTCGTCGTATCGGGCACCGGCAACGCGGCCGCTTTCGCCGCGAGCTCGCCGAAGCCGAGTTTGCGCCCGCTCTTCGTGTCGATGACCTCATGCACCGTCGCCTTGACCTGACCCACGTCGACGCCCCACGCGGCGGCGGCAGCCTGCTCGAGCATCGTGCGCGCGGCCGCGCCCGCGCGGCGCAATGCGGCGAAACTCTGGCGCAGGCTGCGCGAGCCGTCGGTGTTCTGGTTGCCGTAGCGCGGCTCGTCGCCGACGGCCTGCGCGACCTTCACGCGTGCCCAGTCCGCGCCCAGTTCGTCGGCGACCACGAGCGCGACACTCGTGCGCACGCCCTGCCCCATCTCGGAGCGGATGCAGGTCACGGTCACGGTGCCGTCCGGTGCGATCGCAACGAACAGGTGCGGATCGTCACGCAACCCGTGCGGCATCCCGGCACCGCCGTACTGCGGATTCGCGCTGACAGGCGGCTGCACCGGCGCGGCTGCATGCACGAGCGACGGCACGCCGAATGCGAGCAGCAGCCCGCCGGACGCGAAGCCGAGCAGCAGCGCACGACGGCTTTCGTTGTGGACGGAGAGTTCGGGCGCGCTCATGCGGCACCTCCGCGGCGCACGGCCAGCCGGATCGCCGCGCGAATGCGCGTGTAGGTGCCGCAGCGGCAGATGTTGCCGGACATCGCATCGTCGATGTCGGCGTCGGTGGGACGGGGGTTCGTCTTCAGCAGCGACGCGGCCTGCATGATCTGCCCGGACTGGCAGTAGCCGCATTGCGCGACGTTCAGTTCCTGCCACGCCTGCTGCAGCGGATGGGTCAGGTCGGTCGACAGTCCCTCGATCGTCGTCACGCGCTTACCAGACGCCGCCGCAACGGGCGTGATGCACGACCGGATCGCGACGCCGTCGAGGTGCACGGTACACGCGCCGCACAGCGCCATGCCGCAGCCGAACTTGGTGCCGGTTTGGCCGAGGACGTCGCGCAGATACCAGAGCAACGGCATGTCGGGATTGCCGTCGAAGTGCTGCTCGCTACCGTTGATGGTCAGCGTGATCATCGTTCACCTCATGGTCGAGGCGCCCGCGACGCACCACGGGTGCCGTGTGGGGATTCGAACGGTGCCGGCCCGGCACCGCCTGGTGGACTGCTTCGCCGGAAGAACCGGCGGTCGATGTGTTTACCGGTGCCGCGGACTGCCGAGGGCTGCCGCACGTACGACTCCGCTCGAAGGCGGGCACCCGCGGGTCCCGATTTTGCCCCACGCAAACCGTCACGCCGGCAACGCGATCCTGTCCAGGCTGCCAGAATGGGCGCGCCCGATCGTCGTCACCCGCGCGCGACGTTCGGCCCGAACGGCGTCGACATTGCCCGGGCGGGCGGATTCGTATGGGGATTGGGCCGAGTTCCGACTTTAACCGAAGTGCGACGGTTTTGCGCCGGCGCGCCCGATGCAGCGCTTCGCGCGCGTCGATCGCTTCCGCTATCCGACGAGCATCACCGGGTTGACTGGGAACTGCCGCGTTTTGAACCCGGCGGGAAAATTCGTTCCGGGTCGCACAAATGCAAGGATCCGGCGGGCCTGGCGGCCGGACCGGATCCTTGTGCGACTGCGGCGAACGATACGGAAGACGCTATCGCGTGCTCCCGCTCATGGCGAGCGCAACGCCTGCAGCCCCAGCGTGAGCGCGTTGAACGGCATCTCCGCGGCTCCCAGCGAAAAACTCGTCGTCTTCGTCGTCACGCCCGGCGTGCGCATCAGCGCGTGCACGATCCGCTCGCTCGCGTGACCGTCGCCATACGGATTGCTCGCGCGCGACATTTCCTCGTAGGCGCTCTCGCTGTCGAACAAGCGCGATGCCTCCCAGATGATCCGTTCCTGGTCGGTGCCGACGAGCCGTGCGGTGCCCGCCTGGATCGCTTCGGGCCGCTCGGTCGTCTCGCGCGTGACGAGCACCGGCTTGCCGAGCGCCGGCCCTTCTTCCTGGATGCCGCCCGAATCGGTAATGATGAAGTGCGCGCGGGACATCAGGAATACGAACGACAGGTATTCCTGCGGCTCGATCAGGTAGATGTTCGGCACACCGCCGAGCCGCGCACGCGCCGGTTCACGCACGTTCGGGTTCAGGTGCAGCGGATAGACGAACTGCGCGTCGCGATAGCGGCCCGCGAGCGTACAGAGCGCTTCGCAGAATTGCTTGAACGGTTCGCCGAAACTCTCGCGGCGATGGCCGGTGATCAGCACGACGCGCCGCGACGGCTCGAGAAACGGGAAAAACGCGGCGACCTTGTCCGACAGCGCGGACGTGCGCTCCAGCATGCGCTTGACCTCGTGCAACGCATCGATCACGGTATTGCCGGTCAGCGAGACGCCGCTACCCGGCACGCCCTCGCTGAGCAGGTTGTCACGCGCCTGCCCGGTCGGCGCGAAATGCCACGACGACACCGCGTCGGTCACGCGGCGATTCAGCTCCTCCGGCCACGGCGACCAGATGTCGCCGCTGCGCAGCCCGGCCTCCACGTGCCCGACCGGCAGATAGCGGTAGAACGCCGCGAGGCTGACCGCGAGCGTGGTCGTCGTATCGCCGTGCACCAGCACGACGTCCGGACGCAGGTCGTCGAAGACCATGCCGATCGATTGGAGAATGCCGGTCGTCACGTCGGTCAGCGTCTGGCTTTGCCGCATCAGATTGAGATCGTAGTCGGGCTTGATGTCGAACAGCGTCAGCACCTGGTCGAGCATTTCACGATGCTGCGCGGTCACGCACACCCGGGCGTCGACATCTGCCTGCGCCTTCAGCGCGCGCACCAGCGGTGCCATCTTGATGGCCTCCGGCCGAGTCCCGAACACAAGCAAAATCTTCTTCATCGTGATCCTCGTTTAGCCACTTCGCGCGGATGACCCTGCACGTGGCGCGAAGCATGTATCCAGGCGGCGCTTCCCGTACTCGCACGCGGTCGGCACGCGACGGTGCCGAGGGGCGAGCGCGCCGTCTTGTCCGTGCGGTCCCGGCCGCGCGAATCGTCGTACTACCGGCGTCCTGTTGTACTGATCAGTCACGTCATGAGTCGTTCCTCGCTGTGTCGAGCGTCACGCCTGTCCGTCACGTCGCTTCCACACCAGCAATATTCAAACCAGCCGTACTGCGGCCGGGTCCGGTTCGCGCGACGCGCATCGCACACGCGCGGTGCGTGATGGAATGTTTCACAACTGCTACGGGACGTCTCATCTACGGATAGGTACGACAGCGATAAACAGCCGGCCGACCGCGCGATCCGTCTGACGACGTCGTCCGATGAATCGCGAATGCATGTCGAACACCCATTGCGCATCGAACCGTCTGCATCTTTCGAAAAGCTTTACGTCGTCTCGATTCAGCACTTTTGTCTGTGCAGCGCCCCGGCGTGCACGCGGCCGCCGGCCAAGGTCGCACGCGCACGATTTACCGGACGTGCAGTGTCGCTTGCGTCGCACGAATGGACGCGCGGGAAACGTTGCGAATGTGTAACGCGGATCCGGCGCAGGCAGATACATCGGAGTCCGGTCCATTCTGTACGGGCGACGGCGATCGCCGTTTCGATCTCCGGGGCAACGCGCGCGCGGCGAACAATGCACGACGGTGCCTCTCGCGAAGCCTCCTCGAGCAAGGAGGATGCGACTCGTCAAGCAAACCGCCTGCCGTGCGACGTACGCGGGATGGGCTGCAGACGACCTGGGGCCGACCGGCATGTGCCTATGCTGATGCGTCAGTGAATCAAAACACGTCGCCGCGACCGCGACTATGCGCGCACCTCGCGCCCGGCCCCTTGCTGCACGGGGCATCGTGACTCATGGCTCACGCCTTGCTTAATGTCGGACAGGTGCGTCCCGATGCACTTGCACGGCAGCAGCAGACAGACGGGGACGCCAAAGCAACGAAGCCGGGAGGCGACGCGACGTGTCCGCCGGGGCGAACGACATCCGCCCTCGCGCGACGAACATGCGGCCGCGACCCATCGACATCCGCGCGATCCACGGGCGCCTTCAGCTCTCATCGGTCGTCGTCGCGGACACCGGGGACCAGGACATGAAGAAAACGCGGATGGCGTCGCTCTGCGAGCAAGGCATTCTGCTGCTGATCCTGCTTGCCTTCTCGCTGACCGTGCGCGACACCGCATCGCAGGCGATCGCCGAACCGGCGCGGATCACCCTGCCTGCCGCAAACGTCGCAGTCGCCGTCGAGCGCACGGCCCTCGACAGCGCGCCGTTCGCGATCGCCGTACCGGTGTCGAACGATGCGGACATGTCGATCGAGCCGCCGCCCGCCGGCGCGCCGCGTTCCACGTTCGACCGCGACCTGCTGCTGATGCCCTGCGTCGCGTACCTGTGGCTGTTCATGCTGTTGACGTGCGTCTACGCCGGACGGCATTACGTGTTCAGCCTCGACCGCCTGTTCAAGCCGCAATGCGCGCCCTACCGGACGATCACCCACGGCGAATGGCCGCGGCTCACGGTGTTCGTCGCCGCCCACAACGAAGAAGCCGTCGTCGTCGATTGCCTGATGGCGCTGCTGGCGACGACCTACCCGCGCGACAGGCTGACGATCATTCCGGTCAACGACCGCTCGACCGACAACACCCGCACGCTGATCGACCAGGTTCATGCACTCGCGCCCGACCTCATCCAGCCGTTTCACCGCGAGACCGGCAAGCCGGGCAAGGCGGCCGCGCTGAAGGATGCGCTGCGCTTCATCCGCGGCGACATCATGGTGGTGTTCGACGCCGACTACCTGCCGCGCCCGGGGCTGCTGAAGGAACTCGTCGCACCGTTCTTCGATCCGGAAGTCGGCGCGGTGATGGGCCGCGTCGTGCCGCAGAACGCCGACAGCAACCTGCTCGCGCGGCTGCTCGACCTCGAGCGCGCAGGCGGCTACCAGGTCAACCAGCAAGCCCGCAACAACCTCAACCTGGTGCCGCAGTACGGCGGCACGGTCGGTGGTATCCGCAAGAGCGCGCTCGACGCGGTGGGCGGCTGGCGCGACGACACGCTCGCCGAGGACACCGACATGACCTATCGCCTGCTGCTGAGCGACTGGCGCACGGTCTACCTGAATCACGCCGAATGCTATGAGGAAGTGCCGGAGCGCTGGGCCGTGCGGGCCCGGCAATTGACGCGCTGGGCGAAAGGACACAACCAGACGCTGCTGCGCTATCTGCTCCCGGTGCTGCGCAATCCGCTGATCTCGCGGCGCTGCCGTCTCGACGGCGCGCTGCTGCTCGGCGTGTTCGTGATGCCCGCGCTCCTCGCCGTCGCATGGGGCGCGGCGCTCGCGCTCTACCTGTTCAACGGCGTCAACTCGACCGCGCTCGGCCTGATCGTGTCGCTGTTCGCGCTGTTTTCGTTCAGCACCTTCGGCAACTTCGGCGTGTTCTTCGAGATCGTCGTCGCGGCCCGGCTCGACGGCCGCGCGACGCGGCTGCGGCTCGTGCCGGTCAACGTCGTCGGCTTTTGCGTGACGATCGCGGCCGTCGTCTCCGCGCTATGGGGGCTCACGCTCGACGCCGCATTCCGCCGCGAACTGAAATGGGACAAGACCGAGCGTTTTCGCCGGCAACTGAAACCGGAGCGATGATCGATGACGACCTTCAATGTGATGGTGCCGGTGGCCGGTGTGCTCAGCCTCCCGTTCCTGCCGATGCTGCATGAACTGATCCGGCGCAGCGACGTCGCGGCGCTGCCGATCGGCGACGGTCCGTTCGTCGATCAGGCATTGCTCGCCACGCGATGGCACGACGCGCTGCGGGCGGACGCGGCCGGCGAACCGCCGGCCGATCCGTCCGCCGCACCGCCCTGGCAAACACTCGGGCTGGCCGTACAGCATGCCGACATGATTCACGTTGCACACGACGAGCATCGCGACGACGTGCTCCATGCCGATCGCGAGATCACGCTCGACGGCGGCGCCCGCGCGGCGTATGCGTTCGCCGGCGAACGCATCGACATTCACGCGGGAGCGACGATCGGCGCGCTGGCGCACGCGCCGCAGATCGACGTCGACGGCGCGGTGCTGCGCGGCGTCGTGGTCGGCGGCACGGTGCACCTGCACGGCGCCGGCGGATTCGCGTGCCTGTACGGCGAACCGATCGTCTTCGGCGCTGCGCCGGGCACACGCGCCGCCGACATGCCTGCCGCACCGCGCCGCGCGATCTCGCTCACCCGCCACTTCGCGTCGCTGCCGCATCGCTACCTGCACGGCCGCTACCTGGCGCATTGCGACGTGCGCCTGCCCGCGAACACGGTCGTGCAAGGCAACCTCATCGTCGACGGCACGCTCGTGCTCGGCGAAGGCTGCGTGCTGCGCGGCAGCGTCAAGGCACATCGCGTCGAGCTCGAACGTCACGCATTACTGCACGGCGCCGTGTTTGCGCGCGACGACGTGCTGCTCGCCAATGCGAGCTGCATCGACGGCGTCGTGTCGGCCGGCGGCCTGCTGCGGCTGACCGGTGCGCGCATCGGCGTCGCCGGCCATCCTGTCAGCGCGTGTGCGCGCGATGTCTCGGTCGTCGGTCATGCATGCGTGCATGGCGACCTCGTCGCGTGGCGCAGCGGCTGGTTCCACGCATCCCGTTAAGGAGCGCCCCATGTCCGATCGCCCCTGCCATCGCGGCCCGCGCGTGCCGGTTGCCACCCTCGCGGTGCTGTGCGGCGTCGCCTTTGGTACGCCATCGGTGCTGGCGGCACTGCCGGACGACAGCGCCGCCGCGCCGCCCGTGCAGCCACCCGACGTCCCGACCGTCATCACGCCACGGCCGCGCGACGAATCCACGTTCGTGCGCGTCAGTGCCGACGGCCTGCCGGACGGCGTGTCGCTCGCCGAGTTCACGCCTGACGATACGAACCGACCGCCGCTGCCCGATGCAATCGTCACACATGTCCAGGCACCCCAAGAAAAGCACGCCGAACTGTCGCTCGGCTATTCGAGCGCGCATCTGACACACGGCTACGGCGACTGGTACGGCGTGCATCTACGCGGTGTCTACCAGGATGGCGGACGCACCGTGCTCGGCGAACTCGCGCAACTGCACCGCTTCGGCGAGAACACGCAGCTCGGCTCGCTGACCTACGTGCAGGATATCGGCCCCGACTGGTTCGGCGGAATCGGCTTTGCCGGCACTACGTCGGGGACGATCCTGCCGAGCGCACGCGTCGACCTGTCGATCAATCGCAAGCTATTGCCGGATCGTTCGCTGGTCGTGTCGCTGGGCGCCGGCCACGCATGGAACCGCAGCGGCCATCGCGACCAGCTCTATCACGCCGGCGTGATCTGGTACGCGCTGCCGAAATGGATCTTCGAGGCGGGCACGAACTACACGGTCGATTCGCCCGGATCGGTGAAGGCGCCCGCCTATTACGGCGCCGTCACCTACGGCGAAGTCGGCAAGAGCGTGATCGTGCTGCGCGGGGGGTTCGGCCGCGAGGCCTACCAGGTCACCGGCTCCGGCTCGCAGATCGCGGATTTCCGCAGCCACGAGATCGACGCGAAATGGCGCTACTGGTTCACGCGCAAGTGGGGAACGCAGCTCGAGTTCGACTACTACCACAACCCGTACTACTCACGGATCGGCGGCGAGCTGAGCGTGTTCTATCGCTGGTAGCCGGGCGGGCGCCATGCAGACGCATCCCGTCCGTCCTCCCGCCGACCGTTCGCTGCGGATTCATGCCCATCCGCAGCGCTGGCTGTCGTCGATCGCACTGCTGACGCCTGCGCTGTATGCATCGCTGTGGGTCGGCTTGCCGATCGCCTGGCGCTACTGGCGCGCGGTGATGGTCTGGGGCGCATACCAGATCGATCCGGCGCTGCACGTGATCGTGATCGGCTATCCGCCCGATGCGCCGCGCGTACCGCTGCTGTCGATCGACGTCGCCGCGCGCATGCCGGGCGACGTGCTGCTGGCCCTCACCGCGGCGCTCTGCGCGATCGGCTTCGGCGCGTCCTTCATACAACACCGGAACTGGCTGCCCGTTGCATATCTGTTACGTATCGCGAGCTTCACCCAGCTACTGATTTGCGTGTATTTCTGGCTCGCGCCCGGCACGTTTCCGTATGTCCCGTTGCTGCATCTGCGCGACATGTTCGTGCTGCTCGGTGCGGCGATCGCGATGATCCCGCTGGTGATGGCGGCGTTGTACTACCCGCTCGATTTCTCGCTGCTGCAGAAGGCATTCGCGTCGGCACTGGTGCTCGGCTACTTCATCTTCGCGCTGCCGTTCGTGATGCTGCTGCACGCGATGATCATCCATCACGGCACGCTGCTGTTCCTGCCGTTCTGCTATTTCCTGCTCGGCGGACCGCTGCTGATCGGCTTGCTGGTCACGCTCTACACCTACTGCGCGAGCTGGCCCGGCGCGCTGACGCGCGACACCGATTCCGTCTGCTGATTTCGCACGCAAACGTGCCGTATCAGCGATGAAACGAATCCATTGCGTTTGCTGCCGCGCCGCGCGACTCGCGTTACATGAAGCCAGCAGGTCCGGGCCTCCGGCGCAAATGGCACGTTGTTCGCTTCACTCAATGCGTCGCATCGAGTCCTTTCGTCAACGACGACAGCGCGACGTACCGACGTATCCCGTTGGTCCGGCTGGCGCCGACAGGTGCCGCTCGATGCCCGACGCACCGGACAGCCGCACACACCTGCGGGGCAGGATTGGTCGACCTGGCGGCACGCGCATCACGGCTGCCGCACGCCCCCCATTCCTTGAGCGAGGAGTACACCATGTTGGCAAAGTCAGGCAAGTTCTTGCGGATCCTGTTCGCGTTGCTCGCGCTCGCGTTCGCATTCAGTCCGGGCGGCGTTCGGGCGGCCACCAACCAGCTCATCCTGCTGGTGCCGAACACGCTGACGTTGCCCGATCCGCGCGTGTCCGCATGGCTCGACACCGCACAAGAGGAAGGACTGCAGATCACGGTGATGACCGACAGCCAGTTCATGGCGGCCGGCGCGTCGCTGTCGCAGTATCCCGGCCTGATCCTGCCCGATCAGGTGCATACGACGGCCGACGACACGCTCGTCACGGCGATCCAGAACTATGCGCTCAACGGCGGCAAGGTGATGCTCGTCTACGATTTCGGCGTGCTGAATTCCGCCGGCTTCTACGTGAGCCCGAAATCGCGCTTCAGCAGCATGGTGGGCGTCGACTATGTGTTGTATGACCAATACGGCGGCAACATGATCGGCCTCGGCAACGTGACCGGCATGAGCAGCTGGCTGCGCACGCTCCAGGTGCCTCCCGGCAAGTCGATGGCGTGGACCACGACGGCTTCGGCCACGACGACCGCCAGCGTCATGGCCGCGGCGACCACCGGCAACGCGAAGACGAGCAACGCGCCGAAGCAGACCACCGGTAGCGCGCTCTATCTGTCCGGCAGTCCGTCGAACCCCGGCGGCCTCGCCAACTACAACCACGGCGCATGGTTCCAGTACGACACGCCTCCTGCAGGCAGCGGCCTGCTGAACCAGACGGCGCCGAAGCTGACCGGCGTCGCGAACGGCAAGCAGGTGAAGTCCGGCACGTATAGCGCCAACTCGCTCGTCAGCACCACGACCGGCAAGGCGGCAACCGCGCTCGCCTCCACGATGGCGACGACCACCGACACGCTCGAAGGCATCTCCGGCTATGTGTACGGATTCCTGACCTATCCGAGTTTCGTCACGCAGGGGACCTACACCGGCACGACGATCCTGACCTCGCCGACGTTCGGGCTGGTGTCCGGCTACAACACATATGGCAACGGCGGCGTCCTGTTCGTCAACCTGCCGCTCGCCTACCTCGACGGCCAGACCGACGGCATGCTGATCCACGGCTACCTGCACTATTTCGGCACGCAGATGCTGAACCTGCCGTCGCTGTCGCCGCTGCCGAAGGCGATGGCCGGGCTGGTGTTCAACTGGCATTTCTGCGCGGGCGACCAGATCCAGCCGGCGCTCCAGTTGAAGAACCTCGGCGTGTGGAACAATGGGCCCTTCTCGCTGGTAATCACGGCCGGCCCCGATGAAGCGACGTTCGGCGACGGCAACGGCATCAACCTCGCCAACAACCCGACCGCGCAGAATCTCGTCAAGTATCTCGTGAGCAAGGGTCAGCACGTCGGCAGCCACGGCGGCTGGATTCACGACTACTGGGGAGCCAATGCCAGCGAAACGAACGCGAGCACGTTCACGCAGTACCTGGTGATGAACCATCAGGCCGTCCAGGCAGCGACGGGCCAACCGGACGTCGAGTACGCGGCACCGGAAGGCAACACGCCGACCTGGTCGGTCAACTGGCTCGAAAGCAACGGCTTCAACGGCTATTACTTCACCGGTCACACCGGCTCGGCGCCGACCCGCGCATACCGCAACGGCGCGCTGCTGAACCCGGGCCTGTGGGCTTACCCGGTGATGCCGTTCGGCAAGTACGCGACGTTCGAAGAGTTCCAGCAATACGCGGTGCCGACGTCCGACGTGAACAACTGGTATGCAGCCCTGATGAACTTCGTCGTCGCGAACCGCACCAGCCGGCTGATCTATGCACACCCGCTCGGCGCGTCGTCCTACACGTCGACGTTGAACGCGATCTTCTCGCAAGCGAATACGCTGAAGCTGCTCGGTCAGTTCAAGTGGTACACGATGAGCGACATCACGATCTTCGATCGTGCACGCCTGAACGTCACATGGTCGGCCACCGACACGGGCAGCAGCTGGTCATTCGCCGCCAGCCACCCGACGAGCCTTGCGAACATGACCTGGTTGCTGCCGAAGAAGGCCTACGCACTGCCGGTCATCACGCAAGGCCTTGGCAGCGTCGTCATCACCGACTCGATGTACTGGCTCGTGACCGCGAACAGCGGCACCAGCATCAAGTTCACCAGCGCCAAGGTGCACTGAGCCGCAACTCGACCCACCCGCCGGCGCGCGACGCGGCCAACGTCGCGCCCGGCGGCATTTGCGCAGGACCACCGCGCAGGAGCCCCCGATCATGAACCGGCCCGCGCTGTTCCCGGCCGCACGCGCACGCGTGGCGGCCACCGCCCGGCTATGCCGCCTGTGGCGCGTTGCCTGCTGTGTGTCGGCATTCGGCTTCGCGCTGCACGCAGGCGCCGCCGAGCTCCAGCTCAACGGACTCTACCAGCGCCCCGACGGCGCGATCACCGTGCGCCTGAATGGCGCCGGCATCGATCCGTATTTCGCGGCGAAGGCGCTGCTCGCCGCCGCCGACGCCGGGCTCGACACCCACCAGGCCGCACTCGCGTGGATCGCGTGGCTGTTGCCGCGCCAGCGCCCCGACGGCGGCTTCGATCGCTACTGCTTGAAGAGCGGCCAGTACAGCGCCTGCGCGGAAGCCGACGCCGACGACGCGATGATGGCCACCTGGATCGAACTGCTCTCCCGCTTCGCGCCGCCCGACGGCATGCCCGCCGCGTGGGAACTCAGCCTGAACCGCGCGGGTGCGCATCTGGACACGCTGCTCAGCAAGCCCACCGGCGTCTATCAGATCTCGTCCACGCTGCACGTCGCGCTGCTGATGGACAACGTCGAGGTCCACAGCGCGTTCCAGGCGCTCGCCGCGTACTACGTCCGGCATGCCGACAACACACACGCGAGCCCGTGGCGCCAGCGCGCCGACCGGCTCTCGTCCGCGATCCTGAAGGTGTTCTGGCGCGGCACGCAATCCGGCTTTCGCGCGAGCACGCAGCGCATCAGCGACACGACCTTCTATCCGGCGAAAGTCGCGCAGATCTTCCCGCTCCTGTCGGGGATTCAGGTTCCCGATCAATCGAACGAGGCGATCTACGCGCAGTGGATGCAGAAATACGGCAAGACCTGGCTGCAACTGGCCGGCAGCGATTATCCATGGGGCTTGATTGCGCTGGTCGCATTCAAGATGAATGACTGGAACACGGTCGCCTGCTGGCATGCGCGATCGGGCCCGTACCGGCATGGTGCGCACTGGAACGTACTGGAGGAATCGCTTTATCTCGCATTCGAAAGCAGGATGGCCGACCCCGTCGCGCCCGCTCAGTGCGGCTTCACGACGGCCGAGGCAACGGAGACTGCGGCGCGCTGACACGGCGTGCATGCGCTCCGGCAAAATCGACAGGGAAGGAGACGTGTCATGTGTGGCATCGTCGGCGCGGTCGCGCAACGGGACATCGTCCCGATTCTGATTGAAGGTTTGCGCCGCCTGGAATATCGCGGCTACGATTCATGCGGGGTCGCGACGGTCGTCGACGGCCAGGCGCGCCGGGAGCGCAGCATGTCGCGCGTCGCCGATCTCGACGCCCACGTGCGCAGCGCCGGCCTGACCGGCAGCACCGGCATCGCTCACACGCGCTGGGCGACCCATGGCGCGCCGGCAACCTGCAACGCACACCCGATCTTCTCTCGCGACGAGATCGCGCTCGTGCACAACGGCATCATCGAGAACCACGAAACGTTGCGCAAGCAACTGTCCGACGAGCACTACGAATTCGACGGCCAGACCGACACCGAAGTCGTCGCTCACCTGATCCACAGCAAGTATCGCGGCGACCTCCTCGCCGCCGTGCGCGATGCGACGTCGCAGCTTCACGGTGCTTACGCGATCGCGGTGTTCAGCAAACACGAGCCGCAGCGGCTGATCGGTGCGCGGGCCGGCTCGCCGCTCGTCGTCGGCTTGAAGGACGGCGAATGCTTTCTCGCGTCCGACGCGCTCGCGCTGGCCGGCATTACCGACCGCTTCATCTTTCTCGAGGAAGGCGACATCGTCGAGTTGACGCCCGGCAGCGTGCGGGTGCTCGATCGCACCGGTGCACCGATCGAACGCGCGATCCAGACCGTTTCATCCGCGCAGGGTGTGGTCGAGCTCGGGCCGTACCGGCACTTCATGCAGAAGGAAATTTTCGAGCAGCCGCAGGCCGTGGCCGCGACCATCCCGGACGCGGGGCTGTTCGATCCGGCCGTATTCGGCCCGGATGCCGCGCGGGCATTCGACCAGATCGACAACGTGCTGATTCTCGCGTGCGGCACGAGCCATTATTCCGGCCTGACCGCGCGCCGCTGGCTCGAAACGATCGCGCGCATCCCCGCGCAGGTCGAGATCGCGAGCGAATACCGTTACAGCGATGCGCTCTCGATGCCGAACACGCTGGTGGTCAGCGTGTCGCAATCCGGCGAGACCGCCGACACGCTCGCCGCGCTCAAGTACGCGCAGGCGCTCGGCCATATCGACACGCTGGCGATCTGCAACGTGCCGACCAGCGCGATGATGCGCCAGACCGGCCTGCGCTTCCTGACGCGGGCAGGCCCGGAAATCGGCGTTGCGTCGACCAAGGCGTTCACGACGCAGCTCGTCGCGCTGTTCATTCTTGCCGTCACGCTCGGACGGCTGCGCGGCTACGTCGACGACGCGCAACTCGCGCGCTACACGATGCAGCTGCGGCGATTGCCTGGCGCGCTCGAGGACGTGCTCGGGCTGGAACCGCAGATCGAGCGCTGGGCGGCGGAATTCGCTCAGCACGAAAACGCGCTGTTTCTGGGGCGCGGGCTGCACTACCCGATCGCGCTCGAAGGTGCGCTGAAGCTGAAGGAGATTTCGTATATCCACGCGGAAGCGTATCCGGCCGGTGAGCTGAAACACGGGCCGCTCGCGCTCGTGACGCACACGATGCCGGTCGCGACAATCGCACCGAACGACGCGCTGCTGGAGAAGCTCAAGTCGAACATGCAGGAAGTGCGGGCGCGTGGCGGGCAGCTTTACGTGTTCGCCGATGCCGATACGCGGATCGACAACGGCGAAGGCGTGTCGGTATTGCGGATGCCGGATTACTACGGGCTGTTGTCGCCGATTCTGCACGTCGTGCCGTTGCAATTGCTCGCGTATCACGCGGCGTGCCTGCGCGGCGCGGATATCGACAAGCCGAGGAATCTGGCGAAATCGGTGACGGTGGAGTAAAGGGCCAACAGGGCGTCGGACTCGACTGCGGATACCCGACGGGATCCTATTTTGCCGCGACCTTCGCCTTGGTTGGCTGTTCGACCGGAACATCAAGCGGGAGTGGCTTGGCAAGAACGCCGGAGATGATCCCGTTGATGGTTTCGTTCGTGCTGGCCCCAATGTTGTTGTAGACACCAACCACACGCGGCTCGACGTGGGTTTTGGACGTGTCGTATAGCTTGGCTTTCATTGTGCCGAGCGCCTGGATCGCACTTTGAATCGAGGCGAGACTAATATCGGATGGAATGGGCAATGCGGTAGAGATGTTCTCTCCGGTCAGGCCAAGTGTCTGCACCACGAGCGTTCCAGACAATTGGCTAGCTTGCGCGGCAGCGCCGATCGCGATCAGGTTGCCAAGGTTGACCCCCGCTTTCGTGGTATTGAGCGTCGCCGTTACGCGCAATCCCACACCGATATAGACAGGCACGGCGAGGTCGGCGAGCTTTCCATCGCTAACGAAGGTGGCACGAAATGATCCGTCTGAACGTGCGTCGGTTTTCTTTACGAACAGCGGATAGGTATTGGATTTTATGTAGTCGACCGTGACAACATATCTACCATTCTCGACACTCATGCTAACGGGGCCGTAAGTGACATTTCCATTGGTATCGATTTGTCCAATGGCGAGCCGCATCGTTTCGTCAGGCAGTGCATTCAGAATGTCTTCTGGCTTGGCAGTCTTCCCGCCGATGGGCCTGACCGCCACGGGAGCCGGATCAAGAGGCTGATATCCAGAGGGTGGAGATAGCTTGCTTGCGTCGAAGTCGGCTGCGGCGCCTGCAGATGAAGCCGAATTTCGTGGATTGCCGTCGGAACCGGGGGACGGCTGCGGCCTGACGATAAACGAGGAAGCACAGCCCGACAGAAACACCACTGCAGATACGGCAATAGCAAGTGATGTGCTCGAGCATCCCCTCTTGATATTGATATTCATTATTTTCCCCGTGCGGTGCCATGCCTGGACTAATCGCTAGATCTCCGGAACCGAGACTACACGTCGCGCGAATGCTGCGCAATAAGTCAAATCAATAAGAAACCGTCACAAACCAACACCTGAATTAATCTGATGAAACGACACCGGACGCGCAGCACTCGCGCTTGGAATTCCGCAATACCTTCTGCCGTTCAATGCACGATCGTGCGTAATGTCCGCACTGGGCTCATTGAGCACGCAGTTTGACCAGAGTGTCGCCGACCCATCGTTTACCGGGCGGTATACGCAGGATCGGTGACAGCCGTACGCCGTGCAGTAGCGGTTGAACGAATTCCCGTTCGAATCGGTGCCGGATACCGATCAATTTCCGTTTCAGAAATTCTGAACGGCTTTGTTCCAGTTCTGATCATTCGCAGCCGTGCTATTGATCGTCGTCGTGTCGCCACGCGTGCTCGCCGTCTCACGCCACGAACTGCCCGTCTACATTGCAACCGCTCACGGTCGTCAAACCGCCCAACCTGTCGCGGCGATATGAGTCACCGCTGCGGTTCACGCATGTTTGCCAACCCGGACAGCCGATGCAGTTCGCATATGCCGCACAAGATGTCGCGAGAGCAACGCCAAGCATTACGGCCCTGGTTGCCTTTTCACAGCCGTCTCCCCATCAATGGGTAAGAAAAAGACCGTGAGAATTCCAAATGAATTCAGACTCCAGCTTGGATGGCGTGATCATTTTATGGATAATCGGCGTGATCTAACGCACGACGTCTTGCACAAACGCCATTGACCGCTCTCACCGTCGATCTTCGGAATGACTCATCAAATGCAAAGTACGACAGCCCCGTCAGTTTTTCGGACACTGCTGAATCGAACCCGAAGCTGGCTACGGCATCACACCCGCGACTTCAGACGCTCGGACTTCTTGCCTCGTTGCGCTCTGAAGCAAGCCGCCATTGTTCTCGCAGCCTGGACGCTACCAGCCGTAACCGGAGTTGTCTTAACTAACTGGCTCGGCAGCCGTCGATCAGTCAAATATCTACAGACGGCAATCCACGAAGGCATTGGGCCACATATCTGGAATGTCTTTGCGGTGCTTGGGATGATCCTTGTCGGCCTGCTGATTGCGCTCCCTCGTCAGAGGTGGCTCGCGATCGCCGCATATCAGGTGCTACAAAATACCTACGCACTCGGTGCGTTGATGCTCGGGCTTCTTCTCGGCCAGTGGATTTGCTTCGCTGCCCCTCAGGATGCCAGCACGCTGCACACCTATCTGCGTGTGACGATATCAGGCCTAATGTTCGCGATGGCATTCTGCTTGAATTTCTTGATCTGGTACACATCCTTTCTCATATCGCCGGTTCGCCTGAACACCGGCTTCATGCGCGCAACAGTGCGGCTCGCTCCACAGTTCCGCTTGCCAATGGCGGCGGCGATCGTAGCCAGCGCACTTGTTTCGCTCTATGTCTACCTGGATGAGTAAACGCGCTCCTGTCGCCCTCCGAACCCTGTGCCTCCGCCCGTTTTCCTGAATCGCGTGGACCCACATACGGCGGTTCAGCAAGTCAACTTGCCGCTCGATTCAGCGGGTTTGGGCGACGCAGTTTCTCTGGGTTTAGAGATGCGCTCGCCATTTGCCTCGTCAGCAAGCAAAGAGGTACTTTGCAATAAGCAGCGGAGTTGATGCGGATCGAGTCGCTTGTGGCGCGCGCGGGCCTGTTGACGGCATCTGATTTGCGCGCTCGAGCGGCCGGGCGCCTGGCAGCTCGTTCATCGACGGATGCCCGTCATCCTGCTCAAAGGGCGCGGCAGCGCCCACCCCTTCGAGCGCCTTCGCAGGTGTTTCAGCGCCCGTCGAGGGCCCCTCGCGTCCCGCCCGGGCAATTGCTCGCTGGCGCTCCCGTAGAAGTCGATCGAGGGCGTCCGCGGCCTTCGCGTCGAGAGAACGTGCCTGCGCTCGACTGCTCGACGCACGATGACGAAGTCGTCGCACTACATCGTCGATGTCATCCATCCTTCGCCCCTTGCTCCCCGGATTGCGCGCCGCCGCCCACACCGGCCGATCGCTCAAGCACGGCACGGCTCGTCGCAGGTCACGGCCCGAAGCAGCGCTGCGACTTCGCGCCCACCTCCCCAACCAGCATTGAAACCAGCGGCCGGTATTCGTCGCCGCAGTCCTCTGCAAGCCTGATCAGCTCCTCGAGCTGTTGCGCGCGCCGTGCCGCGAAATCGCGCATGTCGGTGTTCTCGTGCACGGTGGTCACCGTCACGGTACCGTCGCCGGCCGATTCAATATAGGCGGACGTCAAGTGACGATTCCCCTGGTCCGACGCCGCTTGCGCATTTTCAGACCAAGCTTCATTTCTCATCCGTAAGGTACGTTTTCGGCAATAATGAATGCCCCGTACGAAACCAACAGCAAGATGATCTTCCGTTCAAAAGCAAAGAAGGTAGAACCCTCTGAACTTGCTGATCAAGCCTCAAAAAGCTATGCCCCATGGCAAAGGACACCGCGAGATCAGAAGCTAGCTATGAGTGACGCCGCCTCTCAAAGACAAAGCAAACCCAAGATGTTGCTACTAGATCTTGATCCGGATGTCGTTGAAGTAGTCAAGGCGCGATGGGGAGATGTCGTCATTGGCAAGCTCGGACAACCCTATAAGGTTGAGAAAACGTCCGGCTATATTCCCGTGATCAATCACGACTTCCTGTCAGGACATCAGGAGTGCGATGTAGTAATCGCCGACTTCGCGATGAGGAAGACTTCTTCCGGCCCCTCAGGAGAGAAGCACCGGCCCATGGACGCTACTGACCTATGGGCAAAGCAAGATATGGGGTACATCGATAACCGCGGTCTAACTGGACTGCGGGAAAAAGAGACCTTCGACCGGATCATCAGGCTAGGCGGAGTTGTTGTGGTTTTCGCCGACTACGCGCCCCCTCATGACGCTATGACTACGTCGATAGGTTTCGGAAAACTGATGCCTGGATCACCCGCTAACCTCAACGTTTGGAATCTTGCTAGCGCACTTGAGTATCTGCGCATTGCCGGTGATAGCGGGTCCACGATGTCGGTCGTTGATACCTCTAGCCTCGGGAAACTCCTCGCAAAGCATTTGCCAGAGAGTCGGTTCACCTGCACCCTAAGGATGAATTATACGAACGATGTATGGACCCCCTTAGCGGTCAACAAGTTTCGGGAGTGCGTTGCCGCACTCCTCAAAAAGAACGACCGCCTCGTCGCTTTGGTAGTCCCGCAGCTAGCGAACAAGGCAGCCTTCCTTGATGAGCTGCTCACGACGGTACTGCCCGAGTGCTTGCCGGATCTGTTCCCTGGCATAGCGACAGGCGCATGGACTCATCGCCCCGAATACGAGCTTCCGCGGGTAGCGGAACTGCGGAGTGAAAGGATACGCATTGAAGAAGAAGCGCGGGCCGCGATTGCCGCGCTGGACGGTCAGATCGACGCGGAAAAAGCCGAGAACGGCTGGATTCACGACCTGCTGACCGAAACCGGCGACGAATTGGTAAACGCCGTGAAGCGAGCTCTAACCGAAATCGGGTTCCTTAAGGTCGTGGACGTGGATGAGATTCGAGATCAAGCCAAACAGAGTCGGCGCGAGGATCTGCGCATCGAAGATCGCCACCCCGTGCTCGTCGTTGATATCAAGGGCATCGGCGGTCGCCCAACCGACGAGGACGCCACCCAGGCAAACAAGCATGCGCTGATCCACTCTAGGGAATCAAAGAATCCCGAAGTTCAAGGGTTGTCGATTATCAATCACGAGCGCCACATACCACCGCTCGAGCGCGACAACGGCATGCCATTTCGCGAAGAACTACTGACGGTTGCAGACGAGACTAGCCTCGGTCTGATGACATCGTTCGACTTGTACCGGATCCTCGTCAATATGCGTCGATGGAAATGGGCTGCAGGTGACGTCACGCCCCTGCTGTACGCCAGCAAACGCGTAAGCGTAGTTCCGACGCGTTACGAATTCATCGGCACGGTCGCAGGGGTCTGGCCAAAGGCAAATGCATTTGGCGTCGTAATCGAGAACGGGGTAGTCAACGTCGGCGATGCGCTTGCCATCGAGGGGCCCATCTACTTTGAAGAACTGCCGGTGCAATCCATTCGCGTCAACGACGTTGCAGTTCAATCGGCAACCGTGGCCGATCAGGCTGGCTTCCCCCTCCCTGAAAGCGGCGCAAAAATTCGCGAGGGGATGCGCGTGTTCGTGATCCATAGAAGCGAACAAGCGGCGACGAAAGCCAGCTGAAGTTTGCCCCCAGTGAAGGCAAGAAATTTAGTGGCTGAAGGGAGCAACAACGCGATCGTCGCGCGGACGACGATCGCGCCTCTCGCTGCCTATGTATCGTGCCACGCCGTCAACGCAGCGCATCGATCCATTGGAGCTCAAGTCACAGCGATAGCTGGTTTAGCGATCAACGTAATTTTTTGAATGCATCCTTGAACATTCGGCCGACCTCCTTCTTCGCTTGATCAACTGCGACTCGCTTGAGTTCTCCATACGTACCCGCAGATGTTCCGCATCCAGAACATGAGATTTCAAGCCCATCTGTAGCGTCGTCCGGCCAAGCAAGTCGCGTGCCGCACTTCTTGCATTCAAAAGAGACGGAAATATGATCGTTAGCCATGAAGTAACACGGAAGGTGTGGAAATTATTGGAATAGGCACATAGCCACTCAAACACTCCATCTGCCTTTTCCAAGTACTGTGAACACTACGTAGCCCGCGACCCGTTGTCAAAAACTCCAGCACGGACTACTCGTTTTCGCGGATATGAATAGCTCGTCGCCAAGGTATTATCCGCCTAACAAATAAGCGGGCGGATCCAGTGCTGTCAAGGTGCGCGACGGAAGCATCGATAGTGCAGCCCGACAACGGGGACCTACACATGGACCAGATAGCGGAAGGAGCAACTGCGCCCGCGGCTCCAGCATTGAACTCGCCGGATATCATGGTCTATTCTGGACAGATCAGTCGAGCCGGCTACGATCTCGTTTGCTCCGAACTTGCGAAAAAACAATCTTCAAATCTGTTGTTCGTTCTGAGCACCCCTGGTGGCGACCCGCATGCGGGTTTCCGAATCGCGCGGGCATTGCAGCACGGTTACGATTCGTTCGACGCTTTGATTCCATGGTTGTGCAAGAGCGCCGGCACCCTCATTTGCATTGGAGCATCCAAGCTCTGGCTCGGCGATCAAAGCGAGTTGGGCCCGCTCGACGTGCAGGTAAAGAAACAAGACGAAATTGTCGGCCGAAACTCCGGCCTGGACATCTTTCAGTCGGTCAACTACCTTCAAAATCAGGCGATGAACGCATTTCGCTCGTACCTAATCGAGTTGACCACGCGAGCCGCCCTGTCGACACGAGTTGCAGCCGATATCTCGACGAAGCTGACAACGGGCCTGTTCTCGCCGGTTTTCGGGCAAATAGATCCGATGAAGCTCGCGGAAATGCAACGCGCGACTGACATCGCATTCGCGTATGGCAGCCGCCTCGACGCAAAGAGCAACAACCTGCGTGCTGATGGTTTGGATAAGCTGATCGTTGGCTACCCGTCGCACGGCTTTGTTATTGACCGCAAGGAAGCATCAAGTATATTTGTACGGGTGGAAAGACCAACTGGCATCTACGCGCAGGTTGCCCAAGCCTTGCATGATTCTTGCAAGCCTAATTTCGAAGACGATCCACCGAATGTCAGACTGTACCCAATCGCACAGTCGCCATCACAAGACAATCCTGAAGGAGAGACAGATGCGCACGTACCAGACCCCGCGCCCGGTTCGGGAAGCGATGGCGCAAGCCAGCCTGAAAACGGCCCAGGTGGCGAGCAAACTCAACAGCTTCGCGCGCTCGCAAACGAGTTCTACCCCGCAAAACCGCCCAGCAGCTCCTATTCCTGATTTGACGAAGCTGGTACATCGCGATTGAAATATCGCAATCGGCAAAAGCCTCGCAAATGCGGGGCTTTGTTTTTTGGTGCATCGTTGTGAGCGACCGTAACCCCGGCGTAACCCCGGAACGTCTCGAAGTGCTCAAACTGGCCCGCCCTACACGATTCGAACGTGTGACCTACGGCTTAGAAGGCCGTTGCTCTATCCAACTGAGCTAAGGGCGGTCGCGGAGAAAAGACACGGCCTTTCGCGGACCGCATTCGGCATCGGGCTATCGAGTCACGCACGGCAACTACCGCACCGCCCAACTCAACGCCCCGAAACAAAACGGGCCCGGTATGGAACCGAGCCCGAAATTATACCCGATCATCGCGTCACATCACGCGAAGCGAGCCATCGCAACCTCAAACCGGCTGCGGATGCAGCATGAACCAGCCAAGACAGAACACCCCGGCGATCACGCAGTACACGCCGAACGACGCGAGCCGCCCGCGCCCTTCGAAATAGCGCATCAGGAACCGCACGCTCAGGTACGCGGCGATCGCCGTCAGCACGCCGCCGAGCAGCGCGTCGGCAAGCTGGTCGCGCGCATGAAACAGCTTCGGCAGTTCGAGCACACCCGCCGCGAAGATGATCGGCGTGCCGAGCAGGAACGAGAATTCCGCTGCCTTCTCCGCCGTCAGCCCGGCCACATTGCCGGCAATCATCGTCAGCCCGCTGCGCGAGAAACCCGGAATCAGTGCGCCGATCTGCGCGAGACCCACGAAGAACGCCTGCTTGAACGTCATCTTCTCGGGCGCCTGGTGCGCGCGGCTGCGCTGGATGCGATCGCCGAGCCACAGCAGCACGCCGTTCACGATCAGCGCGATCGCGACGATCCGCAGGTCGTGGAACACGCGTTCGATACGCTTCTCGAGCAGCAGCCCGACGATGCCGGTCGGGATCGTCCCGATGATCAGCGCCCACATCAGGTGGCCGTCGTCGTTCTTGCGGCCGCCGAGCTGCGCGAAGAAGCCGCTGATCAGCGCGGTCCAGCGCGCGCGGAAGTACCACAGCAGCGCGAGCGCGGTGCCGAGGTGCAACGCAACGAGGAACGGCAGCAGTTGCGGCGCGTGCTTGTCGATATGCATGCCGAACAGCGCCGGCACGAGCAGCGTATGGCCCAGGCTGCTGACAGGGAAGAGTTCGGTGACGCCCTGCAGGACGCTCAGGAATACCAGAAACCAGAGACTCACGCGTCGGTCCTTTTAGTCGAGATTGAGCGGGAAGAAAGACGGACGACGCGATGCGCGTCCGAAAAAACGCGCCCTGATTATGCCGAGCCAGGATTACTGCGCCAAGGCATTTGGCAGCTTATTGCGGCAATGCACACAAACGCTTGCAATTTGTAAGCACGCAGAAAGCAAAAAGCCCGCCATTTGCATGGCGGGCCTGTCGACTTCGGCAGGAATTGCCGTCAGCGGCCGAGCTGATAGAAAAATAATACCGTGCTGCCGGTGAACATGCCGAACAGTGCGATTCCCATTGCCATTGCCAGATCCATGGCCCCCTCCACGAAGTGTCATGACCCGGCAACGTCACCGGTTTAGATGCATTATCCAGACCGTTGACAGTCTTAAAAACTCGCAATTTCCCGAGAAGGGTTTTCCCCGAGCGGCCGCGGCCCGATAATGGAACGCGCGTTGCTCCGTCCACCCGTCCAATCCGATTCGCCATGCCGATCTTCCAGCAACACGATATCCACGAACTTCACGCCGGCCCGTCGCTCGTCCGGGTCGCTCCGCAATTCGGCGGCCGCCTGCTGTCCTGGCACGTCGACGGCGAACCGGTCATCTTCTGGCCGGAAACGGCCGACTGGAGCAACCTCGCCCGCGTGCGCGGCGGCAATCCGCTGCTGTTTCCGTTCCTCGGCCGCCACCGCGTCGACGGCGAACTCGGCCGCTGGCGCGACGCCGCCGGCGTGGTCCGCGACCTGCCGATGCACGGCTTCGCGCGCGACCTGCCGTTCGACGCGCACCCGTCGGCCGACGGCGCCGCGCTGTCGATGACGCTCGACGCAAGCGACGCGCTGCGCGCGAGCTACCCGTTCGACTTCCGGTTCGAGACGACCTACCGGCTGGCAGACACGCACACGCTGGACGTCGCGCTGACGACGACCAATCGCGGCGACACGCCGCTGCCCTACTACGCCGGCCACCACTTCTATTTCGCGCTGCCGCATGGCGAACGCGCCGAAACCACGCTCGAACTGCCGCCGACCCGCACCTGCCAGCAGCACGCGGACGGCTCGATCAGCCCGCTCGAACCCGGTGAAGCGCATTACCGCCTCGACGATCCGGACATCGTCGACCGCTTCCACTGCCTCGACGGCGAACCGTCTTCACCGGTGCGCATCGTGATGCCGGGCCGCCGCCGCACGATCGAGATCGCGCTCGACGTGCCGGGCTCGATCCCGTGGTACGCGGTCACGACCTGGACCGAAAAGCCGGATTCCGACTTCTATTGCGTCGAGCCGTGGCTCGGCCTGCCGGACGCCATCCACAACGGCCTCGGGCTGCGCATGCTCGCGCCGGGCGCAACCGAAACGGCCACGCTGCGCATTCGCGTGCATCCGCTCGCCGGCTGATACGCGGGCCGCCAAACCGGCGCGCGACGGCCCTGACAACGGCCCAAACTGCGGTGCGCGGGTCGAACCCGTTAAAATCGGACGTTTTGTGTTGCCTGCCGCTCCACCCGCGGCAGGGTTTTGCGAGGTTCAATGTTCGGAACAACAACGAAGCGACTCTTCGCAGCCGCCTGCGCCGCCCTGCTCGCCGCGTGCGGCTCCGCGCCCGTCGGCCCCGGGTTCTATCGCGTCGAGCGTGGCGATACGCTCTACAAGATCGCGCGCGACAACCGCACGTCGGTGCAGAACGTCGTGCGCTGGAACCAGATGACGAACCCCGACGCGATCGAAGTCGGCCAGGTGCTGCGCGTCGCGCCGCCGCCCGGCACGACCACCGCATCGACGCCGTCGACCACCGGCACCGGCAGCGCCGGCCGCGCGCGTCCGGCACCTTCCGCGCCGGTCGAATCGGCCGTCAAACCGGCCACGAGCATCGGGCTGATCTGGCCGGCGGCCGGCAACGTGGTCCGCACGTTCGACGGCTCGAAATCGAAGGGGATCGACATCGCGAACTCACCGGGCACGCCGGTGGTCGCGGCCGCACCGGGTGTCGTGGTCTATGCCGGGAACGGGCTGCGCGGCTACGGCAACCTGATCATCCTCAAGCACAACGCCGACTACCTGACCGCCTACGCGCATAACCGCGCGCTGCTGGTGAAGGAAGGCCAGTCGGTTACGCAGGGACAGTCGATCGCGGAGATGGGCAACAGCGACAGCGATCGCGTCGCGCTGCATTTCGAGCTGCGCTACGGCGGCCGGTCGATCGACCCGTCACGCTACCTGCCGGCGCGTTGAGCGCACGACGGACGACACGCGATGCCGGCGCGCATCGCGTGCCGTCGCGGCGAAAACGGGAAATGGTTGAGTCAGCGCTTGCGCAGACGTCCGGTGAAACGGCCGGACAACGGATCGACGTGACGAGCAAACGCCACCAGCACACCGATTCCGATCAGGCTGAACCCCGCAGCTATCAGAAGCAAATCCATGGTCACATCACTGTTTTGACTTGATCTTATGCGTCATTGTGGAATCGTGCACTGAGCCGTGGCTATTGGACGAGTCCGAACATTCCCTATCAGCAGACACCATTGTGGATTCGCCTGCGTGAAAACCTGATGTAAGCGATACGCCCGGCGCCACGATCGACACCCAGGAGACAATGCGATGCTGCCCGCCGCCGACCGCTACGACGACCTGCTCTCCCGCTTCCGGTGGGACATTCCGGCCCGCTACAACATCGGCGTGGACGTCTGCGACAAATGGGCCGACGGCAGCGGACGCCTCGCATTGATCTACGAAACGGCGCACGGCGACGTGTTCCACCTCACGTTCGACGACCTGAGGAATGCTTCTAACCGGCTCGCGAACAGCTTTGCGCGCGCCGGCCTGCGACGCGGCGACCGGATCGGCATCTTTCTCGCGCAAGGCCCCGAAACGGCCGTTGCGCACCTCGCCGCATACAAGCTCGGTGCGATCGCGGTGCCGCTCTTCACGCTGTTCGGCGTCGATGCGCTCGAATACCGGCTCGCGAACAGCGAGGCCGCCGCGCTCGTCACCGACGCGGCCGGCTACGCGAAAATCGCACCGCTGCGCGCGCAGTTGCCGTCGCTGCACACCGTGTACTGCGTCGGCGACGATACACCCGATGCGCCGGGCGTGCTGCGCTACGACGCAGCGCTTGCCGCCGAAACGCCGGATTTCGTGCCGGTCGACACGGCCGCCGACGATCCGGCGGTGATCATCTACACGTCCGGCACCACGGGCAAACCGAAAGGCGCGCTGCACGCCCATCGCGTGCTGCTCGGCCACCTGCCGGGCGTCGAGATGTCGCAGCAATGCTTCCCGCGCGACGCACGCCTGTTCTGGACGCCGGCCGACTGGGCATGGATCGGCGGGCTGCTCGACGTGCTGCTGCCGTCATGGCATCACGGCGTGCCGGTGCTCGCGCGCCGCTTCGAGAAGTTCGACGGCGACGCCGCTTTCGCGCTGATGGCGCGGCACGGCGTCACGCACGCATTCCTGCCGCCCACCGCGCTGAAGCTGATGCGCGCCGTTACGGCGCCGCGCGAACGCCATGCGCTGTCGCTGAAATCGGTCGCGAGCGGCGGCGAATCGCTCGGCACCGAACTGACGGCGTGGGGCCGCGATGCGCTCGGCGTGACGATCAACGAGTTCTACGGCCAAACCGAGTGCAACATGGTGCTGTCGTCGTGCGCGGCGCTGTTCGACGCCCAGCCCGGTGCGATCGGCAAGGCGGTGCCCGGTCATGCGGTCGCGGTCGTCGATGCGGTCGGCACGCCGCTGCCGCCGGGCGTCGAAGGCCGCATCGCGGTGCGCCGTCCCGACCCGGTGATGTTCCTCGAATACTGGCGCAACCCGGCTGCGACGCGCGACAAGTTCACGGGCGACTACCTGATCACCGGCGATACGGGCACGATCGACGCCGACGGCTTCGTGCGCTTCGTCGGCCGCGACGACGACGTGATCACGAGCGCCGGCTACCGGATCGGCCCCGGCCCGATCGAGGACTGCCTGCTCACGCATCCGGCGGTACGGATGGCGGCCGTCGTCGGCGTGCCCGACGCGACGCGCACCGAGATCGTCAAGGCGTTCGTCGTGCTGAACCCCGGCCACGTCGGCGACGACGCGCTCGTGCTCGCGCTGCAGGCACACGTGCGCACACGGCTCACCGCACACGAGTATCCGCGCGCGATCGCGTTCGTCGACAGCCTGCCGATGACCGCGACCGGCAAGATCGTGCGCCGCGCGCTGCGCGATGCGTGAGCCATCCGCCGGCGGCTCGGCCCGTGCGGCCGGATGGTTTATAGTGGCGCCACGCAGTCTTTCCAAGAAACCGATGTCCTCTGATCAGCCATCCGCCGCGGGCGCGTCGCACAGCCCGCTCTACGCCAAACTCCTCGGCGAAACCGCCAAGATCGACTGGTGCGATCTCGAACGCTTCTTCGCGCAGGGCAAGCTGCTGTCCGTCGCGCGCGACCTCGATCTCGTCAGCGTCGCGGAAGCGGTCGCCAGCGACGATGCCGATCAGGTCACGCGCTGGCTGTCGGCCGGCCTCGTCTCCCGCATGCCGGCCGAAACGGCCGCCGACTTCGCGGCGCGCAACCCGGAGCTGTGGGCGGTCGTCGTCTCGCCGTGGGTCTGCGTGCAGGAACGCGCCTGACGCGTTCGCCATGTCCGAATCCGCGTTACCGCAGGGGGCCGGTGCCGGCTCGGCTACCGTCACGCACCGGCGCGTCCTCGCGCTCGCCTTCCCGATCGTCCTCGCGAACCTGACCCAGCCGATCCTCGGCGCCGTCGACACGGCCGTCGCCGGTCACCTCGACGGCGCGCAGTATCTCGGCGGCGTCGCGCTCGGCGGACTGTTCTTCAATTTCGTGTTCTGGGGTTTCGGCTTCCTGCGGATGGGGACGACCGGCCTCGTCGCGCAGGCGCATGGCGCCGGCGACACCGCCGGTATTCGCCTGAACCTGCTGCGCGCGCTGATCGTCGCGTTCGCGCTCGGCAGCGCCGTGCTCGCGCTGCAGGGGCCGCTGCTGTCGTTCGCGCTGGCCGCGCTCGGCGGCAGCGATGCCGTGCGCGCAACGGCGCTCGCGTACAGCCATGCTCGAATCTGGAGCGCGCCCTTCGCGCTCGCGAACTACGTCGTGCTCGGTTACCTGCTCGGCATGCAGCGCGTGCGGCTCGCGCTCGTCGCGCAGGTGTTCATCAACGCGGTTAACATCGGCGCCGTCCTGCTCTATGTGTACGGCTTCGGCTGGGGCATCGCCGGCATCGGCGCCGCCACGGCCACCGCGGATGCCTGCGGTTTCGCGCTCGGTGCATGGATGCTGTGGCGGCTGCGCCCGCGCGGCCTTGCGCCGATCGCGGTACGTGCGCTCGCCGACCGCGCCGCGCTCAAGCGGCTGATCGCGCTCAATCGCGACATCTTCCTGCGCACGCTGTGCCTGCTCGGCGCGTTCGGCTGGTTCGCGCACCTCGGCGCCAAACAGGGCGACGCGACGCTCGCGGCAAATGCGCTGCTGCTGAATTTCCAGACCTTCATGGCCTATGGCCTCGACGGCTTCGCTCATGCGGCCGAGGCGCTCGTCGGCGCGGCGGCCGGCGCGCGCGACCGCCGTGCATTCCGGCAGGCCGTGCACGTCACGCTGCTCTGGTCGGCGCTTGGCGCGCTGCTGTTCACGCTCGTCTACTGGGCAGCCGGCGGCTGGATCGTCGCGCGCCTGACCGATCAGGCCGAGATCCGCGCCGTCGCGCTGCGCTACCTGCCGTGGGCGGCGATCTCGCCGATCGTGTCGGTCTGGGGCTTCCTGCTCGATGGCGTCTTCATCGGCGCCACGCAGACGCAATCGCTGATGCGCGCGATGGTCGTGTCGTTCTCGATTTTCGTCGCGGCCACGCTCGCGGCCGTCGGCACGTTCGGCAATCACGGCCTCTGGTTCGCGCTGCTGCTGTTCATGGCCGCACGCGGCGCGACACTCGCGCGCTACCTGCCCGGGCTGCTGCGGCGCATCGGCGCCGACGCGCACGCCGCGTCCACCGGCCGCGCGTGACGTCGGCCTGGCCGAGCCGTCATTGCGTCGGTTTCGGCGGCGGCACGTCGAGCATCGACGGCGGCGTCATGTCGGTCGGCACACCGTGATAGTCGGCCGGATCTTCCGGCGGGTGGCCGCGACGGGCCTGACGAGGATCGCTGCCGCAGCCGGCGAGGAAGGATGCGGCCAGCACGGCCAGCATGAAACGGGTCATCGGGTATGGCTCCGGAAAACGGTGCGCCCATCGCGCGCCGGGACCGCGCCGAGTCTAACGGAAATCCGGTTTCAGGGTCGCGCCGCGCATGTCCTACTATGTAGGCATGGCGCGGTGCCGCGGAAAGGAGGCTGCCATGTCGACTGAGGAAATTGCGGGCCTGATCGGCCTGTTCATTGGCCTGATGGTGCTGGTCGCGCTGTCGTACTTCGAGTCGCGCGAATACAAGCGCAGCCACGGCGGCGAAGGGATGATCCACCACTGGATGGCGGAACATCACCTGCTCGACTGGCGGCGCAAGCACTGAGCGAGCTACCCCGCAGTCCGGTCCGGATCGAACCCGGGCCGTCCTGAAACGCGCCATTCCAGTGGCGTGCTCGGAACCGCGTACCGCGGAAATTATCAGGGTCGAATGAATGAACGCCGTCGCGTGGAAATGGCCGCGCGACGGCGTTCGCTTGCGCGCACCCGGCACGGGCGCGGCGCGGTTCAGACGGCTCAGCCCAGGAAGTGGCGGGCGTAGCGCGCGTTGATGTCCGACAGGCGGAACAGCGTCAGGAAATCCGCGCAGTTGAAGTCGGGATCCCAAGCCGGTGCGCCGCAAATCTTCGCGCCGAGACGCAGGTAGCCCTTGATCAGCGGCGGCGGCGCGACGACGGTGCCCGTCTGCAGTTCGTCGACCGGCAGTGCCGTGTGCGGGAACGCGCGGTATTCGGGCGCCGTCAGCGACCCGGCCGACAGCGACTGGTACAGGTTCGCCGCATAGTGACCACCGTCGGCCATCGACACGCTCGCGCAGCCGAGCATCGTCTCGTAGCCGTTCTGCATCATGTACGCGCCGAGGCCGCCCCACAGCGCCATGATGACGGCGCCGCTACGGTAGTCGCTGTGCACGCACGAGCGGCCGACCTCCACCATCTTGCCGCGCAGGTGCGTGAGGCGCGACAGGTCGAATTCGCCTTCGGCGTACAGGCGGCCGACACGCGCCGCCTGATGCGGCGGCAGCACGCGGTACGTGCCGACGACTTTCAGCGTGTCGAGATCGCGCACCAGCAGGTGGTCGCAGTACGCGTCGAACGGATCGACGTCGAGACCGGACGGGCCGCTGACCTGCGCACCCATCTCTTCGGCGAACACGCTGTAGCGCAGGCGCTGGGCTTCGCGCAATTCGTCTTCCGTACGCGCCCATGCGGCGCGCAGGCGATACTCCGATGTGACGGTTTCACTGGCGCGCGGCAGGTGGCGCCGCGACGTGTCGAGGGGCAGCGAGGCAAAAGGGAGCGTAGGCGTCGGCAGTTCTCGCATTAGGCTTTCCTGGTCGTAAGGAATAGGACGACATGCCCGCCAATGTAGTAATCGGCCGTGACCGTTATGTGGCACGACTGTGTCCTTTCAATGACGTGTCGCCGAATTGACTTTAGCAGAAAGCTTGCGAAACCGTATGATCAATCCCTTCAAACCAATTCAGCCGGGCTTCACACCAGGTCCGGCGTCAATACCGCCCGCAATACGGCCTGCCGGCTGCCGTCGCGCGTGCGACTCGCCAGCCACACGATTCCGCCCTTCTTGACGCTCCAGCTGTCGTCGCTGCCCGCGATCAGTTGTGCGGCGACGCTGCCGAGCGTCGGCTGGTGTCCGACGATCACGACCGTCGGCGCGATGCCTTCCGGCCATCCGGCCGCTTCCAGCACGTCGTCGACGCTGCCGCCCGGCGCGAGTGCATCGACGGTCCGGTACTGGTCGGTCAGCGCCTCGACCGTCTGCACGGTTCGGGCCGCCGGGCTCGCGAGGATCACGCTGTTCGTCTCGAGCCTGCCGCGCAGCCATTTGGCCATCGCCTGCGCGTCCTTGCGACCACGGACGGTCAGCTGGCGCGCGAGATCGCTCGACGCGTAGTCTTCGGCTTCAGCGTGACGCCACAGGATCAGGTTCATCATGATGTTCTCCTTGCTTCGGCGAGCGGCGCACACCCATGCGCACGGTTACGACCGATTGCCGTGCGAATTGTCGCAAATCGCGGCCGGTTCGCCGCCGCGGCATTTACCCGCATGTCGTGATTGACCTGATCGGTCATGCACCGATATAATCTTTGGTTCGTCGGAGCGTAGCGCAGCCTGGTAGCGCATCTGATTTGGGATCAGAGGGTCGTAGGTTCGAATCCTATCGCTCCGACCAAAGGAATCAAGGGGTTACGGTTAAGCACCGTAGCCCCTTTTCCGTTTCTGGGCCCATGTATCGCCCGCACATGCCCCTGCTCGCGCACTTCAATTCATTGTAGAAATTCATTGGGGCACCGACGCGACAACGCGCGAGACTCTGCCCGCCAACCCGCGCGCGACACTTCCAGGAACACGCGATAATGCGCGTGAACAACCCGCTCCCGCGCATGAAAAACAACATTCTCAAGACCGCCCTCTGCGCGTCTCTGCTCGCGCTGGCGACCGCCGGCACCGCGTCGGCCAAGGCGCTCGACGATGCGCTCGACTGCCATTCGACCGGCCACAAGTTCGTCGCGCCGCTGCTCGCCGCCGGCGACATCCAGTCGGAGCCCATGCATGTCGAATCGAACTCGGTCAACGCGTTCCGCACGAACCACGCGCTGACGGCGTACGGCTTCGGCGTCTATGTCGTGCTCGGCTATCAGGCGAACGACCCGATCTTCCGTCCGGGCGACGGCACGCCGATCGGCGACTGGGCCTACGGCGTCGTGGTACGCGGTACGAAGAGCTCGGTGGAGGAAGCCGTGCGCAAGGCCGGCAGCGACGCGACCGTCAAGCAGGCGTTCCCGTTCCTGACCGCGATCGTCTGCTCGTCGGATTGAACGGGCCGTCAGGGCGGTCGCACAGCACGCCCGAGGGCACCCGCAGCCACCTTCCCGCCCGACGGCTTTCGGGCACCGCTACAGCTCGCTATCGACCCGTCACGCGCCGGTGTACACCACGCGATACGGGATACCGACCTTCTCCCACTCGGCCGCCTCCTGGCTGAGGCTGTAGTCGGTCAACGGATTCTGCTCGACCCATGCGCTCGGCAGGCGCACTTCATACCCGCCCTTCTTCATCTGCGACACGGAAATGTCGGGCAGCCCCGCATCGGTCCGGCGCCGGCACAGCAGCGCCGCGAGCCGCAGGCAGAACAGCAGCGGCCACTCGACCTCCCGCGCCTGCGACAGCTTGCCCAGCTTGCCTGCGTGACCGAGCACGAGCGCGGCGAGCCGCGCCTGGTCGGTGCGCGAGAAACCCGGCATGTCCGCATTGCTCGCGATATAGGCCGAATGCTTGTGATACGCGCTGTGCGAGATCGACAGGCCGATCTCGTGCAACGCGGCCGCCCAGCCGAGGAACATCCGCCCTTCCTCGCGCGCCTCTTCGTCGTCTTCCTCGAGTTCGTCGTAGAAACGCCCCGCGAGCGCGCCGATCCGCTCGGCCTGCGCACGATCGACGCCGTAGCGGCGCGTGAAGCCCTCGACGGTCACCGCGCGCATGTCCTCGTGCTGCGTCCGGCCGAGCAGGTCGTACAGCACGCCGAGGCGCAGCGCGCCGTCGGTCGTGTCGACGTAATCGACGCCGAGCTCCTCGAACACCGCGAGCATGATCGCCAGGCCGCCCGCGAGCACCGGCACGCGGTCGGGCTTCAGCGCGATCAGCTTGAGCCGGTTGACGTTCTCCGACTTGATCAGCGCGCGCTTCAGGCGTTCGAGGCCACCGCGCGAAATGCCGTGCGTGATGCCCGGATCGTTGAAGCCGTTCGCCTCGACGAGTTCCGCGAGCGCACGCGCGGTGCCGGACGAACCGATCGCCTGGTCCCAGCCGGCCTTCTTGTACTCGCTCGAAATGATCTGGATCTCGCGCTTGGCCGCGAGTTCGGCCTGGCGCATCGTGTATTCGTCGACGTTGCCGGCCGGAAAGAACGTGCGACTGTGGCTCACGCAGCCGATATACAGGCTCTCCATCACGATCGGCGTGTAGTGCGAGCCGATGATGAATTCGGTCGAGCCGCCGCCGATGTCGACGACGAGCCGCTTGCCGGCGCTCGCCGGCACCGAGTGCGCGGCGCCCGCATAGATCAGCCGCGCTTCTTCGCGGCCCGCGATCACTTCGATCGGGAAACCGAGCGCCGCTTCGGCCTCGCCGAGAAATTCGCCGGCGTTCTTCGCGACGCGCAGCGTGTTGGTGGCCACCGCGCGCACGTGATCGGGATGGAAATCGCGCAGGCGCTCGCCGAACCGCTTGAGCGCCTCCCAGCCACGCTCCTGCGACGCACGATCGAGCATCTTGTCGCTCGACAGGCCCGCGGCCAGCCGAACGGGCTCGCGCAGCGCGTCGACGGGATAGATCTGGCTGCCCGCCGGCGTTTCCTCGACGCGACCGACGATCAGCCGGAAGCTGTTCGAGCCGAGATCCACGGCAGCCAGCAAGTGGGGAGTTGTAACCATCAGAAGGGGGCTCCGTGCGCGTTCGCCCGCGGCAGCCGGACCGGCAGCCCAGGGCGATCAATCAAAGGCGACATTTTAAGCGTGGAACGCTTGGCGTTGCCACGCTTCACGGGCATGCACACTGCTTGATTCCATATAGCCGAAACATTTATGAGACGAAAGGGTTCCAGCGTAGAATTTGCCGATATAAATACAATCGTGTCATCAGCACGTCATCGTACCGTGAGAGTTTCCGAGCGTCCTTTCGAATCATCGCCTGAATCACCCCCTACTCTGCCGATGTCCGTCCGTTACCCGCTTCTCAATCGTGAACTCGGCATCCTCGGTTTCAACGAGCGCGTGCTGGCCCAGGCGGCCGATCCTCAAGTCCCGTTGCTCGAGCGCCTCCGTTTCATCTGCATCACCAGCAGCAACCTCGACGAATTCTTCGAAGTCCGCATGGCCGGCCTTCAGGAGCAGATCCGCGACAACCCCGGCGCGCTGACACCCGACGGCATGTCGTTACAGCATGCTTACGATCTCGTCGTCGAACGCGCGCAGCGCCTCGTCCATCGACAGTACACGATGCTGCACGAAACCGTGCTGCCCGCGCTCGAGCAGGAAGGCATCTATTTCCACGCGAGCGACACGTGGAACGACGAGCAGCTCGAATGGGCGCGGCGTTACTTCCTCGACGAACTGCTGCCGGTGCTGACGCCGATCGGCCTCGATCCGGCCCACCCGTTCCCGCGCGTCCTGAACAAGAGCCTGAACTTCGTCGTCGAGCTCGAAGGCCGCGACGCGTTCGGCCGCCAGGCCGTGATGGGCATCGTGCAGGCGCCGCGCGCGCTGCCGCGCGTCGTGCGCATGCCGCACGCGCTGTCGGGTTTCGAACACGGCTTCGTGCTGCTGAGCTCGTTCATGCAGCGCTTCGTCGGCGAACTCTTCCCGCAGCTCGTCGTGAAGAGCTGCAACCAGTTCCGCATCACGCGCAACAGCGAACTGTTCGTCGACGAAGACGAAATCACGAACCTGCGCGTCGCGCTGCAGGGCGAACTGCCCGCACGCCACCTCGGCAACGCGGTGCGCCTCGAAGTGTCGGCCGACACGCCGCTGCACATCGTGCGGCGCCTGCTCGAGGAGAGCGAGCTCGGCGACAAGGACTGCTATCGCGTGGCCGGTTCCGTGAACCTCGTGCGCCTGATGCAGATTCCCGATCTCGTCGACCGCCCCGACCTGAAGTTCGCGCCGTTCACCGCGTCGATTCCGGCCGCGATCACGAACGCGCCGACGATGTTCGACGCGATCGACAACGGCGACATCCTGCTGCACCACCCGTACGAGAGCTTCCAGCCCGTGCTCGAACTGCTGCAGCAGGCCGCGAAGGACCCGAGCGTCGTCGCGATCAAGCAGACGATCTACCGCACCGGCACCGATTCGCCGCTGATGGACGCGCTGATGGAAGCCGCGCGCAACGGCAAGGAAGTGACCGTCGTCGTCGAGCTGCTCGCGCGCTTCGACGAGGAAACCAACATCAACTGGGCGTCGCAGCTCGAGGCCGTCGGCGCGCATGTCGTGTACGGCGTGGTCGGCCACAAGTGCCACGCGAAGATGATGCTGATCGTGCGGCGCGTCGTGCAGGCCGGCAAGGCGTCACTGCGCCGCTACGTGCACCTCGGCACCGGCAACTACCACCCGCGCACGGCACGCCTCTACACCGACTTCGGGTTGATGACGGCCGACCAGAAGATCTGCGAGGACGTCCATCACGTGTTCCAGCAACTGACGGGGATCGGCGGCGAACTGACGCTGCACGAGCTGTGGCAGTCGCCGTTCACGCTGCATCCGCGCATCATCGATTCGATCCGTGCGGAGATCGACAATGCGCAGGCCGGCAAGCGCGCGCGCATCGTCGCGAAAATGAACGCGCTGCTGGAGCCGTCGGTGATCGCCGCGCTGTACGAAGCGTCGCAGGCCGGCGTCAAGGTCGACCTGATCGTGCGCGGCGTCTGTGCGCTGAAGCCCGGCGTGCCGGGGCTGTCGGAAAACATCACGGTGCGCTCGATCGTCGGCCGCTTCCTCGAGCACCACCGGATCTACTACTTCCATGCGGACGGCGCCGAGGACGTCTATCTGTCGAGCGCCGACTGGATGGACCGCAACCTGTTCCGCCGCGTCGAAGTCGCGTTCCCGATTCGCGAGCGCAAGCTCAAGCGGCGCGTGATCGCCGAAGGCCTGTCGGTGTGTCTCGGCGACAACCAGTCCGCGTGGCAGATGCAAAGCGACGGTCACTACCGCCGCCGCCGCGCCGGCAAGACGATCCGCAACGCGCAACTCGGGCTGCTCGCGAAGTTCTGCTCGTGAGCCGTCGGCGCGATGCGGGTCGCGCGCCGCATCGCCATGAAAAAAGCAGCCCGCGGGCTGCTTTTTTTACGCCGGAACGCGACGCGATCAAGCCTCGTACGCGGCCGGCCGGATCGCGATGATGCGCGAACCCGGGAACCGCGCGGTAAACGTGCTGCCGCGCCCTTCCTCGCTCTGCACGTACAGGTGCGCGTCGTGCCGCTGCAGCACGTGCTTGACGATCGCGAGCCCGAGCCCCGTGCCGCCCGTGTCGCGCGACCGGCTGCGGTCGACGCGGTAGAAGCGCTCGGTGAGCCGCGGCAGGTCGGCGGCCGGAATGCCGAAGCCGCTGTCCGTGACGGAAAACACGCCCTGCGCACCCTCGCGCCGCCACGTGACGACGATCTTGCCGCCTTCCGGCGTATAGCGGATCGCGTTCGTGACGAGATTCGCGAAGGCGCTGAACAGCTCCGTCTGCGCACCCGTGACGCCGAGCGTCTCGTCGATCGCAAACGCGATGTCGTGATGCCCGTTCGACAGCGTCTGCGCGTCCTCCTTCAGATGGTCGAACACGGCGCGCATGTCGATCGCGCGATCGAGCGGCGGGCGGCTCTCGCCTTCCAGCTTCGCGAGCACCAGCAGGTCGGTCACGATGTGACGCATCCGCGATGCCTGCTGTTCCATCATGTCGAGGTAGCGCGCGCGGTCGTCCTCGTTCAGCGGCAGCTCGCGCATCGTCTCGAGGAAACCCGACAGCACGGTGAGCGGCGTCTTCAGCTCATGCGACACGTTCGCGACGAAGTCGCGCCGCATCGCGTCGGTCCGCTCGAGCTCGGTGATGTCCTGCGTGAGCAGCAGCTTGCGGTTCTCGCCGTACGGAAACACCTGCACGGCCAGCACGTTCTGCCGCGAATCGCCCATGCCGCGCATCACGAGCGTCTCTTCGTAATGCTGCGCATTCAGGTACCGGACGAAGTCGGGATGGCGCACCAGGTTCGTGATGTGCTGGCGCAGGTCGCGTTTCGCATCGAGGCCGAAATGAACCTCGGCGATCGCGTTGCACCACTCGATCTGGTCGTGGTCGTCGAGCATCGCGACGCCGTTCGGCGACGCCTGGATCGCCTGGATGAAGCGCGAATGCTGCTGTTCGACCTGCCGCACCTGCGCATGCCACTGCTTCGCGAGCTTGTGCAGGCGATAGTAGATCTCGCCCCAGATGCCCGGCGCGCTCGGCACTTCGCCGTAAACCGGCGCGTCGAGCAGGCGCCACAGACGCTGCGTATGGAAGGTGCTGAAAAAGCCCTGCGCGACCAGCATCACGACCACGAACACGAGGCCCGCGGTCGGGCCGGCGAAGACGCCGACCAATACGCCGATCAGCACGAGCAGCACGAGCGACACCAGAAAGCGCGCCCAGATGATGTTCATGATTCAGCGTCCGAAAGAATGAACGGCATGCCGCGGCACACGGCATGTCCGGATACGTTACGCGTGCTTGGCGAGCCGGTAGCCGCTGCCGCGCACGGTCTCGATCATCGCATCGCAACCGGCCGGTTTCAAGGCCGCGCGCAATCGTTTGATGTGCACGTCGACGGTACGCTCCTCGACGAATACGTGGTCACCCCACACCTGGTCGAGCAGTTGCGTGCGGCTGTGCACGCGTTCCGGATGCGTCATGAAGAAATGCAGTAGGCGGAACTCGGTCGGGCCGAGATCGAGCTTGATCTCGCTGCCGTCGCCGTGCGCGGCGACGCGATGCGTGGCCGGGTCGAGGCGTAGCCCGTTGATCGACACGACGTCCTCGGTCAGCTGCGGCGCACGGCGGCGCAGCACGGCCTTGATCCGCGCCATCAGTTCCTTCGGCGAGAACGGCTTCGTCACGTAGTCGTCCGCGCCGATTTCGAGGCCGAGCACCTTGTCCTGCTCGTCGCCGCGGGCAGTCAGCATGATGATCGGGATGTGCTTGGTCCGTTCGTTGTTACGCAGGTCGCGCGCGAACGCGATACCGGACTTGCCCGGCAGCATCCAGTCGAGCAGCACCAGGTCGGGCAGCACATCGCTGATCAGGTTCTGCGCCTGTTCGGCGTTGTACGCACGGATCGGGCAGTGGCCGGCGTGCTGGAGATTCACCGAGATCAGTTCGGAAATCGCGGGCTCATCTTCAACGACGAGAATGTTGCTGGGCATCGGCACCTCTGTTCTTCCTATATGGAGTCGATTAACTGTTGGCTTCGCGATCGAGCGTGTCGCGCGGCTGGTGCCGCACGTCGGTGCCCTTCACGATGTAGATGATGAATTCGGCGATGTTCTTCGCGTGGTCGCCGATCCGTTCGATCGCCTTCGCGATGAACAGGTAATCGAGGCCGACCGAGATCGTGCGCGGATCTTCCTGCATGTACGACACGAGCTTGCGCACGAACGCGCGGAATTCCATGTCGATTTCCTTGTCGTCCTTGACGATCTGCGCGGCAGCCACCGTATCGAGACGCGCAAACGCGTCGAGCGCGCGGCGCAGGATCGTCACGGCCATCTCGCCCGACACCTTGATCTCGGCGATGTTGACCGCACGCGCGGCCGGCTCGTCGACCAGGCGGCGCACGCGCTTGGCGATCTTCTCGGCCTCGTCGCCGGCGCGCTCGAGGTTCGTAATCGTTTTCGAAATCGACATCAAAAGACGCAGGTCGCGCGCGGCAGGCTGCCTCCGCGCGATGATGTTGCCGCACTCCTGGTCGATGTCCACTTCCATCGCGTTCAGCGTTTCCTCGGCCGCGATCACCTTCTCGGCCGTATCGCGATCGAATTCGTTCAGCGCGCGCATCGCGCCGACGATCTGCGACTCGACGAGCCCGCCCATTTCCAGCACTTTCGACGACACGGCATTCAGGTCCGCGTCGAACTGGCTCGACAGATGTTTATCCGACATGGCTGTTGTTCTCCGTCATCAACCGAAACGGCCGGTGATGTAGTCTTCCGTTTCCTTGCGCACCGGCTTGATGAAGATCTTTTCGGTTTCACCGAATTCGATCAGCTCGCCCAGGTACATGTAGGCCGTGTAATCCGAGCAGCGTGCGGCCTGCTGCATGTTGTGCGTGACGATCACGACCGTGTAGTCGCTCTTCAGCTCAGCGATCAGCTCCTCGATGCGGCCCGTCGAGATCGGGTCGAGCGCCGAGCACGGCTCGTCGAGCAGCAGCACTTCCGGACGGATGGCAATGCCGCGCGCGATGCACAGACGCTGCTGCTGGCCGCCCGACAGGCCGTAGCCGCTCTGGCCCAGCTTGTCCTTCACTTCGTTCCACAGCGCGGCCTTCGTGAGCGCCCACTCGACGCGGTCGTCCATTTCCGAACGCGTGAGCTTTTCGAACATCTTCACGCCGAACGCGATGTTGTCGTAGATCGACATCGGGAACGGGGTCGGCTTCTGGAACACCATGCCGATCCGCGCGCGCAGCAGCGAGATGTCGCGCTTCGTCGTCAGCAGGTTCTCGCCGTCCATCAGGATTTCGCCTTCGGCGCGCTGCTCCGGATAGAGCGCGAACATCTTGTTGAACGTGCGCAGCAGCGTCGACTTGCCGCAACCCGACGGGCCGATGAACGCGGTCACCTTGCCGTCCGGAATGCGCAGGTTGATGTTCTTCAGCGCATGGAACTTGTTGTAGAAGAAGTTGAGGTTGTTGACCTCGATCTTCGCGTTCAGCGGCGCGAGCGGGCGATCGTTCGCCGCGTCATGGGTGCCGGCCGGCGCAGCGGTGCGCTCGACAGGATTCAGGTGGCTCTCTGCCATATTCATCGGATTGCTCCGCCGTTACTTTTTCGAGAAGATCGAGCGCGCCAGGACGTTGAGTCCGAGCACCCCGAGCGTAATCAGGAACACGCCCGCCCATGCGAGCGACTGCCATTCCGCGAACGGGCTCATCGCGAACTTGTAGATCGTGACGGGCAGGTTCGCCATCGGCTGGCCCATGTCGACCGAGAAGAACTGGTTCGACAGCGCGGTGAACAGCAGCGGCGCCGTTTCGCCGGCAATCCGTGCGACCGCGAGCAGCACGCCCGTCACGATCCCGCCGACCGATGCACGCAGCGTGATCTTCAGCACCATCCGCCATTTCGGCGTGCCGAGCGCGAACGCTGCTTCGCGCAGCGCATTCGGCACGAGCTTCAGCATGTTCTCGGTCGTGCGGATCACGATCGGAATCTGCAGCAGCGCGAGCGCGATCACACCGGCCCAACCCGAGAAGCGCCCCGACTTCGCGACGACGATCGCGTACACGAACAGGCCGATGACGATCGACGGCGCCGACAGCAGGATGTCGTTGATGAAACGGATCGTGCTCGCCAGCAGGTTCTTCTGGCCGTATTCGGCGAGATAGACGCCCGCGAGGATGCCGATCGGCGTGCCGACCAGCGTGCCGAAACCGCACAGCAGCAGGCTGCCGACGATCGCGTTCGCCAGACCGCCGCCCTCCGTGTTCGGCGCCGGCGTCGATTCGGTGAACAGTTGCAGCGACAGGCCGCCGACACCGAGGTGGATCGTCGTGTAGAGAATCCACACGAGCCACAGCAGGCCGAATGCCATCGCGCCGAGCGACGCGGTGAGCGCGATCGCGTTGATCGCCTTGCGCTTGCGCTGCAGGCGGTTGCGCATCGCTTCGAGCACGGCGCCGTCCGCCCCCGGGAAATTCATGATGGGCTCGCTCATTTCTTGCCCTCTCCCTTCTCGAGACGCAGCAGCAGCAGTTTGGAGATGGACAGCACGATAAACGTGATCACGAACAGGATCAGGCCCAGTTCCATCAGCGCGGACGTATGCAGGCCCGGCTGCGCTTCTGCGAATTCGTTCGCCAGCGCCGACGTGATGCTGTTGCCCGGCGCGAACAGCGACACGCTGTCGAGCAGGTTGGTGTTGCCGATCACGAAGGTCACGGCCATCGTCTCGCCGAGCGCGCGGCCGAGGCCGAGCATCACGCCGCCGATCACGCCGGTCTTCGTATAGGGGAGCACGACCTTCCACATCACTTCCCAGGTCGTGCAGCCGATCCCGTACGCCGATTCCTTCAGCAGCACGGGCGTGACCTCGAACACGTCGCGCATCACCGACGCGATGTACGGGATGATCATGATCGCGAGGATCACGCCGGCCGCGAGGATGCCGATGCCGATCGGCGGGCCGGCCGTCAGCGGACCGATCACCCAGACGTCCTTGAACAGGCGGCCGATCGGCTTCTGGAAGTATTCGGCGAAGATCGGCGCGAACACGAGCAGGCCCCACATGCCGTACACGATCGACGGAATCGCGGCGAGCAACTCGATCGCGATGCCGAGCGGGCGGCGCAGCCAGACGGGCGACAATTCGGTGAGGAACAGGGCGATGCCGAAACTGACGGGCACCGCGATGACGAGCGCGATGACCGACGTCACGATCGTGCCGTAGATCGGCACGAGTGCGCCGTAGATGTCCGAGTTGGGATCCCACTCGGATTGCCACAGGAAGCCGAGGCCGAACTTCTGGATGGTCGGCAACGACGCAATGATCAGGGAAACGATGATCCCGCCCAGCAGCAGCAGGGTCACGATCGCGGCGAGCCGAGCGAGGCCGCCGAACAGGACATCCCCGAGACGGCCAGGCGCGCGCTGCGCACCGTCGGGCGATCGGGAGGACGTGTAGGAAATATCAGACATGGGTGCCTGCTTTTGATTGCCGGGCGCCATGACGCCCGGCTTCACCGCACACACTGCCCGACCGGCGCGGCCGGGCAGCGAACCGCTGCACTGCTTACTCGGCGGCGACCGGCTTGCCCGACGCGTCCGTCACCTTGGTCTTCCACTGCTTGCGGATTTCCGTCTCGACAGCCGGCGGCAGCGAGATGTAGTCGAGGCTGTCAGCAGCCTTCTCGCCGTTCTTGAACGCCCAGCTGAAGAACTTCAGCGTTTCGGCGCCCTGCTCCGGCTTTTCCTGCTTGGCGTGCAGCAGCACGAACGTCGCGCCGACGACCGGCCATGCTTCCTTGCCCGGCTGGTTCGTCAGGATCTGGTAGAACGACTTCGACCAGTTCGCGCCAGCAGCAGCGGCCTTGAACGTTTCCGTCTTCGGCTCGACCACCGTGCCCGTCGAGTTCTTCAGGGCCGTGTAGATCATGTTGTTCTTCTTCGCGTACGCCCATTCGACGTAGCCGATCGCGCCCGGCAGGCGCTGCACGAAGGCTGCAACGCCGTCGTTGCCCTTGCCGCCCGTACCCGTCGGCCAGTTGACCGTCGTGCCTTCGCCGATCTTCGACTTCCACTCGTCGTTGACCTTCGACAGGTAGTTCGTCCAGATGAAGCTGGTGCCCGAACCGTCAGCGCGGCGAACCACGGCGATGTCCGTATCCGGCAGCTTGACCTTCGGGTTCAGCGCGGCGATCGCCGGGTCGTTCCACTTCTTGATCTTGCCGAGGTAGATGTCGCCGAGCACCGGGCCCGACAGCGTCAGTTCACCGGCCTTCACGCCCGGCACGTTGACGACCGGCACCACGCCGCCGACCACCGTCGGGAACTGGAACAGGCCTTCCTTCGCGAGCTCGTCATCCTTCAGCGGAGCGTCCGAACCGGCAAAATCGACCGTCTTCGCGACGATCTGCTTCAGGCCGCCCGACGAGCCGATACCTTGGTAGTTGACCTTCGAACCGCCGGACTGCTGGTAGTCGGCAGCCCATTTCGTATAGATCGGCATCGCAAACGTGCTGCCTGCGCCCGTGATGTCGGCAGCGTGGGCGGCGACGGCGAAAAGCGCGCCAGCCAGGCCGGCAATCGCGGTTTGCATCAATTTCATGAGACCTCCAGTGTGTGAGCGGATGACTACGGCACCGCGAAGGTTAGGGGCTCCTCATGACGGTAATGTGACAATCGATGAAACTGGCGTGACAGTAACATGACTGGTTGAAAGGGAGTATCGGGTGGCGCGTCGGGGGCGCGCGAGCTGCGCTGGCGGCAAGAATTGCCTGGCTCGGAGGGCGGGATTGACGCCCGTTTTCAAGGGCATGCCGCGCATCGTAGCGCAGCGTCAGCCGGACGGGAAGCCCGGCCCGGCAGCAAGCAGGATTTCGGGGTCGGATGCCTGATTCGATCGGAAGAATGCGTTTTGCCGAATGTCGCTGTTATCAGGCAGGGCAAACCTTTGCGTCTGACAAAAACTGCGGCGCCCGAGGGCGCCGCACGCACAGTCGTCGGGAGCCGGCGCGCGGGCGGCCGGACCGCCGCGCGCGCCTATCCTGGTCAGGTTGTCGCCGCGCGCACCGCGTCGGCGATCGTCTCCGCATGGCGCACCGCATCGGCCGCCTGCTGCGCCTCGACCATCACGCGCAGCACCGGCTCGGTGCCCGATGCGCGGATCAGTACGCGGCCACTGCCGGCGAGCGCGGCTTCCGCCGCGTCGATCGCCGCGCGAATCGACGCGCTGCCCTTCCAGTCGGCGCCCGGCTTCATCCGCACGTTGATCAGCTTCTGCGGGAACAGCGTGACGCCGTCGAGCATCTGCGCGAGCGTGCGGCCGCTGCGCTTCAGCGCGGCCAGCACGAGCAGCGCCGACACGATGCCGTCGCCGGTCGAATGCCGGTCGAGCGACAGGATGTGACCCGAACCTTCCGCGCCGAGCTGCCAGCCGTTTTCGCGCAACTGCTCGAGCACGTAGCGGTCGCCGACCGCCGCACGGACGAACTTCACGCCCTCGCGCTGCAGCGCGACTTCGACCGCGAGGTTCGTCATCAGCGTGCCGACCGCGCCGTCGACCTTGCCGTCGGTCGCGATCCGGTCCTTCACGAGCACGTAGAGGAGTTCGTCGCCGTTGTACAGGCGCCCGGTCGAATCGACGACCTGCAGGCGGTCGGCATCCCCGTCGAGCGCAATGCCGAGATCGGCGTGGTTCGCCCGCACGGCGCGCACCAGCGCGTCCGGCGCGGTCGCACCGACGCCGTCGTTGATGTTGAAGCCGTTCGGCGCGACGCCGATCGGGATCACGTCCGCGCCGAGTTCGTGGAATACGTGCGGTGCGATCTGGTACGCGGCACCGTGCGCGCAATCGATCACGAGCTTCAGCCCGCGCAGGTCGAACGCCGCCGGGAACGTGCTCTTGCAGAACTCGATGTAGCGCCCTGCCGCGTCGTCGAGGCGGCGCGCCTTGCCGAGGCCGTCGGACGATGCGCATTCGAGCGGCTTGTCGAGCCACGCTTCGATCGCCGCTTCGGTGTCGTCGGGCAGCTTGTTGCCGTCAGCCGAGAAAAACTTGATCCCGTTGTCGTGATACGGGTTGTGCGACGCACTGATCACGACGCCGGCCGACAGGCGCAGCGCGCGCGTCAGGTACGCGACGCCCGGCGTCGGCATCGGGCCGGCCAGCATCACGTCGACGCCCGCCGCCGAGAAGCCGGCCTCGAGCGCGGCTTCGAGCATGTAGCCCGACACGCGCGTGTCCTTGCCGATCAGCACGGTCGGACGCGAGCCCGCCGCGACGTCGGCCGAACCAGCCAGTACCTTGCCGGCCGCGTAGCCGAGACGCAATACGAAATCCGGTGTGATGGGCGCCTCGCCCACCGTGCCGCGAATGCCGTCCGTGCCGAAAAATCGACGTCCCATGGGGTCCTTCCTCCTTCGTCTTCTGACTTATCGTTGCCGCGCGGCTTCGCGCACGGCATTCCATATTTTCAGCGCATCGACCGTCGCCGCGACGTCGTGCACGCGCACGATCGCGGCGCCGCGCTCGACCGCGCACAACGCGGCCGCCACGCTCGCCGCGACGCGCTCCATCGGCGGCTTGCCGCCGATCACCGCGCCGAGCATCGACTTGCGCGACATGCCCGCGAGTATCGGATAGGCACGCCCGTCGGGCCGCGCCGGCGCCGTGTCCGGCAACGCGGCCAGCAGCGCATAGTTGTCGTCGACGACCGCCTTGCCGAACCCGAAGCCGGGATCGACGCAAATCCGCTCCGGCGCAATGCCCGCGTCGCGCAGCGCCTGTGCACGCGCGGCAAGAAAGTCGCGTACGTCGGTCACGACGTCGCCGTAATCGGGTTCGCCGACCTGCATCGTCTGCGGCTCGCCGAGCATGTGCATCGCGCATAGCCCGCTGTTGCCCTCGCGCACGGCGTCGATCGCACCCGGCTGGCGAAACCCCCAGATGTCGTTGATCAGGTCCGCGCCGGCGGCCAGTGCCGCGCGCATCACGGCCGGCTTGTAGGTGTCGATCGACAGCGGCACGTTCAGCGGCCGCAGGGCCTCGACGAGCGGGATCACGCGCGCGAGCTCTTCGTCGAGCGGCACGGGCGGCGCGCCGGGGCGCGTCGACTCACCGCCGATGTCGAGCAGGTCCGCGCCTTCGGCAATCATCCGCTCGGCCTGGCGCAGCGCATCGTCGCGCGCGAGGAAGCGGCCGCCGTCGGAGAACGAATCGGGCGTGGCGTTGAGGATGCCCATCACGAGCGGGCGTTCGAACGTCAGCTCGAAACGGCCGCACTGGAGTGGCGCGGGAATGAACGGGGAAACTGCGGAATCGGACACGAGCAACTGGCGTAGATGAATGCAAAACGGGCCGGTGTGAAGCCACACCAGCCCGTGAACGATGCTAAAGCGGAGGTTATGCCGCCGGCGAAGCCGGTGCCGGCGCGGTAGCGGGCTTGACCTCGGCGCTGCTGCCGCCGCCCGACGAATCGCCGCCGACAGCCGGCGAGCTCTTCGGCGAGCGCGGCGGACGGCCTTCCATGATGTCGTTGATCTGATCGGCGTCGATCGTCTCCCACTCCATCAGTGCGGCCGTCATCGCTTCGACCTTGTCGCGGTTCTCTTCGAGCAGGCGGCGCGCAAGCCCGTACTGTTCGTCGAGCACGCGGCGGATTTCCGAGTCGACCTTCTGCTGCGTCGCTTCCGAGATCGTGCGCGTGAAGCCACGGCCGAACGGCGATGCATCGTTCTCGTCGTCGACGTAGACCATCGGTCCGAGTGCATCGGTCATGCCGAAACGCGCGACCATCGCACGTGCGGTCTGCGTTGCCTTGTTGAAGTCGTCCGATGCACCGGTGCTGACGAGGTTCATGAACAACTCTTCCGCCACGCGGCCACCGAACAGGATCGCGAGGCGGTCCATCAGGTAGTCCTTCGAGTACGTCTCGTTGTCATGCTCCGGCAACTGCCACGTGACACCCAGCGCACGGCCGCGCGGAATGATCGTGACCTTGTGCACGGGGTCGGCCTTCGGCAGCAGCTTCGCGATCACCGCGTGGCCCGACTCGTGATACGCGGTCGCACGCTTCGCTTCCTCGCGGATCACGGCCGACTTGCGCTCCGGACCCATGAAGATCTTGTCCTTCGCGTCCTCGAAATCCTGCATCTCGACGATGCGCTTGCCGCGACGGGCCGCGAACAGCGCAGCTTCGTTCACGAGGTTCGCGAGATCGGCGCCCGAGAAGCCCGGCGTGCCGCGTGCGATGACTGCCGCATCGACGTCGTTCGCGATCGGCACCTTGCGCAGGTGCACGCGCATGATCTGCTCGCGACCGCGGATGTCCGGCAGGCCGACATAGACCTGGCGGTCGAAACGGCCCGGACGCAGCAGCGCCTTGTCGAGCACGTCGGAACGGTTGGTTGCAGCGATCACGATCACGCCCGAGTTCGCCTCGAAGCCGTCCATCTCGACGAGCATCTGGTTCAGCGTCTGTTCGCGCTCGTCGTTGCCGCCGCCCATGCCGGCGCCGCGATGACGACCGACCGCGTCGATTTCGTCGATGAACACGATGCACGGTGCGTGCTTCTTCGCCTGCTCGAACATGTCGCGCACACGGGCCGCACCGACACCGACGAACATTTCGACGAAGTCCGAACCCGAGATGCTGAAGAACGGTACCTTCGCTTCACCCGCGATCGCGCGGGCCAGCAGCGTCTTGCCGGTACCCGGAGGGCCGACGAGCAGCACGCCGCGCGGAATGCGACCGCCCAGCTTCTGGAATTTCTGCGGATCGCGCAGGAAGTCGACGAGCTCGGACACTTCTTCCTTCGCTTCGTCGCAGCCCGCGACGTCGGAGAAGTTCACCGCGTTGTTGTTCTCGTCGATCAACCGCGCGCGCGACTTGCCGAACGAGAACGCGCCGCCTTTGCCGCCCCCCTGCATCTGCCTCATCATGTAGAACCAGAACACGATGATCAGGATCGTCGGCCCGAGGTAGTACAGCGCGGACATCAGCGCGTTCGGCTCGTCGTCGGCCTTGCCGCTGACCTGCACGCCATACTTCATCAGGTCGCCGACCATCCAGATGTCGCCGGGCGACACGATCTGGTATTTCTGGCCATCAGCCGGAGTGACGGTGAGGTTCCGCCCCTGAACGATGACGTTCTTGACCTTGCCGTTCTTGGCGTCGTCCATGAACTGCGAATAGGACACGCCTTCCTGGACGCGGGGCTTGTCGAACTGCTTGAACACCGTAAACAGCACCAGTGCGATCACCAGCCACACCGCTGCCTTCGAAAACATATTGTTGTTCAAAGCACCACTCCTTCACTCGTAGACGAGCGCCTACATTTTCCTTGCGGCGCCCCTCGGTCATTCTAATCCAGTCCGACCACCCTCGCCATAAGCATTGACAACCGCCGCGATAGCGCTTCGCTTGTCTGGCAAGGGCCGGAGCCCGTTTGCGGCATCCCGCTCCGCGTCACCGCGGATGCTTCAGATGCCGACCCAAAATGAACGTTTCGGACGATTTGTCGCGGGACGCCTTCGGCTTGCGCGGCGCGACGGTCTTAAACTGCTGTTTGAATTTCTCGACGATCTGGCTGTAGCCGCTGCCGTGAAAGCACTTCACGAGCAGCGCACCGTCAGGCTTCAGATGATTCTGCGCGAATTCGAGCGCCAGATCGCACAGATGCTCGATGCGCGCCGCGTCCGCCGAGGCCACGCCGGAGAGGTTGGGGGCCATGTCGGAAATAACAAGGTCCACCGAGCGCCCTTCGAGCACTTCTTCGAGCTGGTGAAGGACGCTGTCCTCGCGGAAGTCGCCCTGGAGGAAGTGGACGTCGGCGATCGGCTCCATCGGCAGGATGTCGAGCGCCACGATCGTGCCGTCGATGCCGCCTTCGCGCTCCGCGTCACGCTTCTTGCCCTGCGCGAGCTTGTTGCGGGCATACTGGCTCCAGCTGCCCGGCGTCGCGCCGAGGTCGACGATCACCTGGCCCGGACGGATCAGCTTGTCCTGTTCGTCGATTTCCTTCAGCTTGTACGCGGCACGCGCGCGATAGCCCTCCCGCTGCGCCATTTTGACGTACGGGTCGTTGATGTGGTCGTGCAGCCAGTGCTGGTTGAAGCGGTTTTTTGCCATTCGAGAGAGAGATTGCTGCCAATTGCTTCGTGAAGCCGCGCTTTTAGCGGATAATACGCGTCTTCTTCGCGCGGCTGCGGCCCCTTTTCAGGCCCAAGCCGCGATTTTACGTGGTTTCGGCGCACGGCTGACGCGGTAACTTCCCGCGATCGCCATTCAGTCAGCGCGCCCTTATTTAGATTTCGACATTTCCATGCCCGCCCTTTCGCTTTCTCCCGCCGAGCGCTCCGCGCTGCGCTCCCAGGCCCATGCGCTCAAGCCCGTCGTGCTGATCGGCGCCGAAGGGCTGACCGACGCCGTGCTGAAAGAAATCAAGGTGCACCTCGACGCGCACCAGCTGATCAAGATCCGCGTGTTCGGCGACGAGCGCGACGAGCGCATCGCGATCTACGACGAGATCTGCGACCGCCTGAGCGCGGCGCCGATCCAGCACATCGGCAAGCTGCTGGTGATCTGGAAGCCCGAAGCCGCCGCAGCGGCCCCGGCCCGCGGCCGTCGTGCCGGCGCGCTGCCGAGCGCGGCCGAAGCCGTCGACGACAAGAAAGGCCGCGCACCGCGCACCGTCAAGGTCGTCAAGGTGTCGCCGAACGCGAGCCCCGTGCGCCGCCCGCGACCGGTCAAGGTCACGGTGCGCGGCAACGAGCGCGTGACGGCCGGCGGCAACGTGAAGCGTGCGAAAAAGCGCCAGGCCAGCACCAAGCGGCCGTTCCAGGACAAGTAAGCACGCATGCGGCACGGAGCATCCCGTGCCGCCCTGCCCGCGCGGCGCTCAGGCGTCGCGTGCCGGCAGACGCCAGATCAGCATCAGCCCCAGCACGCTCTCGACGAGGTAGAACACGCTCGAGACGCCGTGCAGCATCCCGAAGCGGCTTGCATACGGCGAGTTCGCGATATCGGTGCCCGCATCCATCGCGGCCACCCGCAGCGCGTTCATGAACGGCTGCAGCGCGAAATACCCGACCAGCACGCACACGACCATCGCGGCCACGACCCAGCGCACGCGGCGATATTCGCTGCTGCCGCGCCGCACCTGCTGGTTCGACAACGCGAGCAGCAGCACGCCGCACACGACACCGAGGATCGCCTCGATACGGAACAGCTGGGCGGCGACCGAACCGGCCGTCATCCGCTCCAGCGTCTTGAACAACACGGGCGCGACCGCATACCCGATCGTCAGCAGGCTGCCGACCCACACGGCCGACAGCAGACGGAACACGCGATGCGGCATCACGTCGCCCCGCTTCAGATGTAGCTGACCGAGATGATTTCGTACTCGCGCACGCCGCTCGGCGCCTGCACGGCCGCGACGTCGCCTTCGGACTTGCCGATCAGTGCGCGCGCGATCGGCGAGCTGACCGAGATCAGGCCGTGATCGATATCGGCTTCGTCGTCGCCGACGATCTGGTACTTGACGGTATCGCCCGACTCGAGATCCTCGAGTTCGACCGTCGATGCGAAGACCACGCGGCCCTCGGCATCGAGCACGGTCGGATCGATGACCTGCGCGGCCGACAGCTTCGATTCGATTTCCGCGATACGACCCTCGATGAAGCCCTGCTTTTCCTTCGCGGCATCGTATTCGGCGTTTTCGGACAGGTCGCCCTGTGCGCGGGCCTCCGCGATCGCGTTGATCACGGCCGGCCGCTCGACGGACTTGAGGCGCTGCAATTCATCGCGCAGTTGCTCTGCGCCACGCTTTGTCAACGGAATGGTGCTCATAAACGGCTCAATCGCTAAAAACGGCTATAAAAAAAATCACCGCGATTAAGCGCGCTTCCGATGCACTGGAAACACCGCCTAATCGCGGCACGTGTTGCTTCGACAGGTAACTGACTGCTTAGTTTAGGCGAGCGTGAAGACCTTGTAAATCATAGACTTCCAGATCCTTCAGGTAGCGCAAGCCTTCGACGGCCGCGCGCGCGCCCGACATCGTCGTGTAGTACGTGACCTTGTGCGCCTGCGCGCTCATGCGGATCGAACGCGAATCGGCGATCGCCTGGCGCGTCTCGTCGACCGTCGTGAACACGAGGGCAATCTCGCCGTTCTTGATCATGTCGACGATGTGCGGACGGCCGTCCTTCACCTTGTTCACAACCTTCACCGGCACGCCGGCCGCTTCGATCGCGGCAGCCGTGCCCTTGGTCGCGACGATCGGGTAGCCGAGGTCGTGCAGCATGCGCGCGACTTCGACGGCCTTCGGCTTATCTGCGTCCATCACGGTCAGCAGCACCGTGCCCGACTCCGGCAGGCGCGAGCCGGCCGCGAGCTGCGACTTGAACAGCGCTTCGCCGAACGTCTGGCCGACACCCATCACTTCGCCGGTCGAACGCATTTCAGGCCCGAGGACCGGATCGACGGTCGGGAACTTGACGAACGGGAACACGGCTTCCTTCACGCTGAAGTACGGCGGCTCGACTTCCTTCGTCACGCCCTGCTGCGCAAGCTTCTGGCCGACCATCGCGCGCGCCGCGATCTTCGCGAGCGGCAGGCTGGTCGCCTTCGACACGTACGGCACCGTGCGCGACGCACGCGGGTTCACTTCCAGCACGTAGATGATGTCCTGCTTCGAACCGTCCGCCTGCGGCACCTGCTGGATCGCGAACTGCACGTTCATCAGGCCGACCACGTTCAGCGCCTTCGCCATCGCGCCCGTCTGGCGCTTCAGCTCGGCCACGGTTTCCTTCGACAGCGAGTACGGCGGCAGTGAGCATGCCGAGTCGCCCGAGTGGACGCCCGCCTGCTCGATGTGCTCCATCACGCCGCCGATGAACACGGCTTCGCCGTCGCAGATGCAGTCGACGTCGCATTCGATCGCGTCGTTCAGGAAGCGGTCGAGCAGCACCGGCGAATCGTTCGACACCTTCACGGCCTCGCGCATGTAGCGCTCGAGGTCGCGCGGCTCGTGGACGATTTCCATCGCGCGGCCGCCCAGCACGTACGACGGGCGCACGACGAGCGGGTAGCCGATTTCGTCGGCGAGCGCGAGCGCCTCGTCTTCGGCGCGTGCGGTGCGGTTCGGCGGCTGGCGCAGGCCGAGATCCTGCAGCAGCTTCTGGAAGCGTTCGCGGTCTTCGGCCGCGTCGATCATGTCCGGCGACGTGCCGACGATCGGCACGCCGTGCGCCTCGAGGTCGAGCGCGAGCTTCAGCGGCGTCTGGCCGCCGTACTGGACGATCACGCCGACCGGCTTTTCCTTGTCGACGATCTCGAGCACGTCTTCGAGCGTCAGCGGCTCGAAGTACAGGCGGTCGGACGTGTCATAGTCGGTCGACACCGTTTCCGGGTTGCAGTTGACCATGATCGTTTCGTAGCCGTCCTCGCGCATCGCGAGCGCCGCGTGCACGCAGCAGTAGTCGAACTCGATACCCTGGCCGATCCGGTTCGGGCCGCCGCCCAGCACCATGATCTTCTTATTGGTGGTCGGCTGCGCCTCGCACTCTTCCTCGTAGGTCGAGTACATGTAGGCCGTTTTCGTCGCGAACTCGGCCGCACAGGTGTCGACGCGCTTGTAGACCGGGCGCACGTTCAGTTCCACGCGGCGGCGGCGGACGTCTTCCGGCGTCGCGCCGAGCAGCTTCGCGAGGCGGCGGTCGGAGAAGCCGCTCTGCTTCAGGTAGCGCAGCTCGTCGAATGTCAGCGATGCGAGCGTGCGGCCCGCGAGCGCCTTTTCCTTCAGGATGATCTGCTCGATCTGCTCGAGGAACCACGGGTCGATCGCGGTTTCCGCGAAGATTTCCTCGGCCGTCATGCCGATGCGGAATGCATCGCCGACGTACCAGATGCGGTCCGGGCCCGGCTCGTGGATCTCGATCGCGATCTCGTCGCGGTTGGTCGACTTCTCGTCGAGACCGTCGACACCGACTTCGAGGCCGCGCAGCGCCTTCTGGAACGATTCCTGGAACGTGCGGCCGATTGCCATCACTTCGCCGACCGACTTCATCTGCGTCGTCAGGCGCGAATCCGCTTCACGGAACTTCTCGAACGCGAAACGCGGGATCTTCGTGACGACATAGTCGATCGTCGGCTCGAACGATGCCGGCGTCTGGCCGCCGGTGATTTCGTTCTTCAGCTCGTCGAGCGTATAGCCGACCGCCAGCTTCGCGGCGACCTTCGCGATCGGGAAGCCCGTCGCCTTCGAGGCGAGCGCCGACGAACGCGACACGCGCGGGTTCATCTCGATGACGACCATGCGGCCGTCCTTCGGGTTGATCGAGAACTGCACGTTCGAGCCGCCCGTGTCGACGCCGATTTCGCGCAGCACCGCGAGCGATGCGTTACGCAGGATCTGGTATTCCTTGTCGGTGAGCGTCTGCGCCGGCGCGACCGTGATCGAGTCGCCGGTGTGCACGCCCATCGGGTCGAGGTTTTCGATCGAGCAGACGATGATGCAGTTGTCGGCGCGGTCGCGCACGACTTCCATCTCGTATTCCTTCCAGCCGAGCAGCGATTCTTCGATCAGCAGTTCGCGCGTGGGCGACAGGTCGAGACCGCGCTTGCAGATCTCTTCGAACTCTTCGCGGTTGTATGCGATGCCACCGCCCGAGCCGCCGAGCGTGAACGACGGGCGGATCACGACCGGGTAGCCGCTGCCGCCGGTGAGCGCCATGATCTCGGCGTGCACCTGGGTCGCCTCTTCCATCGAGTGCGCGACGCCCGACTTCGCGGAACCGAGACCGATCTTGGTCATCGCGTCCTTGAACTTCTGGCGGTCTTCCGCCTTGTCGATCGCTTCCGGCGACGCGCCGATCAGCTCGACGCCGAACTTCTCGAGCACGCCGTGGTGGTGCAGGTCGAGCGCGCAGTTCAGCGCGGTCTGGCCGCCCATCGTCGGCAGGATCGCGTCCGGGCGCTCCTTCTCGATGATGCGCGCGACGACTTCCCACGTGATCGGCTCGATGTAGGTCACGTCGGCCGTGTTCGGGTCGGTCATGATCGTCGCCGGGTTGCTGTTGACGAGAACGACCTTGTAGCCCTCCTCACGCAACGCCTTGCAAGCCTGCGCGCCCGAATAGTCGAACTCGCACGCCTGGCCGATGATGATCGGGCCGGCGCCGATGATGAGGATGCTCTTGATGTCTGTGCGTTTTGGCATGGCTTGTGAATTCAATAAGTAATCGTTGTCGTGGGTCGGCCGGCAGCGCTCAGCTCATGGTCGCGAGCGCCAGCTTCACCGAGAAACCGATGAACAGGCCGCCCACGCTGCTCGCCGCGCCTGCCGCAAGCTTGCGGCGGCGGCGGAAATGCTCGGCGAGCCGCGCGCCCGCGAAGATCAGCGTGCTCAGGTACAGGAAGCTCGCGCATTGCGCGATCGCCCCGAGCACGACGAACGACAGCGCGGGATGCGGGAATGCCGGGTCGACGAACTGGATGAAGAACGAGATGAAGAACAGGATCGCTTTCGGATTCAGCAGGCTCACGATCAGCGCCTTGCGGAACGGCCGCTCGCCGTCGACCGCCTGCGGCGCATCGACCGGCGCATCGCCGCGCGCGCGCAGCTTCTGCCACGCGCCGCGCAGCATCCCGGTGCCGATGTACAGCAGGTACGCGGCGCCGCCGTACTTGACGACGGAGAACAGCAGCGGGTTCGCCTTCAGCAGCGACGCGACGCCCGCGGCGGACAGCACCATCAGCACCGTATCGCCGACGAACACGCCGCAGGCCGCGCGATAGCCGGCCTTCACGCCGCGCTGCGCCGCGAGCGACAGCACGTACATCGAGTTCGGCCCCGGCAGCAGGATGATGAAGATCACGCCGAACACGTAGGTCCAGATATCCGTGATGCCGAGTGCGTGGCCGAACATGATGTGAATCTCCCGTCCTTCGGTTGCGTCAGTGACTTAAGCGTTGCGCTGCTTCGCCGCGTCCATCAGCGCGGTGAAACGGTCGAACAGGTAGCCGATGTCGTGCGGGCCGGGCGACGCTTCCGGGTGGCCCTGGAAGCAGAATGCCGGCTTGTCGGTCAGCTCGAAGCCCTGCAGCGTGCCGTCGAACAGCGACACGTGCGTCACGCGCGCGTTGGCCGGCAGCGAATCGGCGTCGACCGCGAAGCCGTGGTTCTGCGACGTGATCACCACGCGACCGTCGCCGAGATCCTTCACCGGATGGTTCGCGCCGTGGTGGCCCGTCTTCATCTTCAGCGTCTTCGCGCCGACCGCGAGGCCCATGATCTGGTGGCCGAGGCAGATGCCGAAGGTCGGCACGCCGCGCTCGATGAACTGCTTCGTGGCCGCGATCGCGTAGTCGCACGGCTCCGGGTCGCCCGGGCCGTTCGACAGGAAGACGCCGTCCGGATTCAGCGCGAGCGCATCTTCCGCGCTCGCCTGTGCCGGCAGCACCGTCACGTGGCAGCCACGCTCCGCGAGCATGCGCAGGATGTTGTACTTGACGCCGAAATCGTACGCGACGACGCGGTACTTCGGCGCTTCCTGCATGCCGTAGCCGCCTTCGAGGCGCCATTCGGTCTGCTTCCACTCGAACGGCTTGGTGGTCGACACGACCTTCGCGAGGTCCATGCCCGCGAGGCCCGCGAACGAGCGCGCGAGCTCGATCGCCTTCGCCTCGTCGTCCGAGCCGGCCAGGATGCAGCCGCTCTGCGCGCCCTTGTCGCGCAGGATGCGGGTCAGCTTGCGGGTATCGATGCCGGCGATCGCGACGACGCCTTCGTCGCGCAGGTAATCGCCGAGCGTGCGATCCATGCGGAAATTCGACGCGAGCGTGGGCAGATCACGGATGATCAGGCCGGCGGCATGGACTTTCGTGGCTTCGACGTCTTCGGCGTTGACGCCGACGTTGCCGATATGCGGATAGGTGAGCGTGACGATCTGGCGCGAGTAGCTCGGGTCAGTCAGGATTTCCTGATAGCCGGTGATCGCGGTATTGAACACGACTTCGCCGATCGTGTGGCCTTCGGCCCCGATCGAATAACCACGAAAGACCGTGCCGTCGGCGAGTGCAAGCAAGGCGGGAGAAAAAGACGGCAACACGGGAGGCTCCTTGGGGAACACCCAGCTGCCGACCTGTTTACCCTGCCGCGCGAGCGCCGCGCTGCGTGGGCGCGCGCGGTCGCTTGCTGGACGCGGCCTGCGTTGTCGAGTCGCGAACCCGGCGCGTGGCGCACGAGGCTTCGCGGCATCGCCCGGCAGGCGGCGTGCGGCGGATGAACGGGATGAATGAGGTAGGCGCTAGGGTGCGAGGTTGATCAGCACAAACTTTCAAATTATAGCCTGAAAATGGCCCTATCTTCAATCGATATGGCCGTCCGATCGTACGCTCGCCGCCCCCGGAAGCGCGGCGCGGCGTGCTGCGGCCCCGTTTCCGCAGCCGCCTATCTATCAGCGTACCGCCGGATCAGTGCGCTTGGCCAGCGCCGCGCGCAGGCCACACGTACCAGACCGCGCTCGCGAGCTGCAGCGCGAGCAGCACGCCCCATGCAGTGAAGTGCGCGGCAGCCGGATAACGGCCGTCGACCGCGGGCCAGTGCGACAGCACCGCGCCGACACCGATCTGGAACGCGAAGATCAGCAGGAAGATCACGAGCGTGAGTGTCGTATTCGCGCGCCCGATCAGGTGGGCGGGAAAGTGCCCGGCCATCACCGCGTAGGTCAGGATGCCGACGCCGCCGAACATCCCGTATGCCGCCCACAGCACGGCCGGCGGCAGCGGCACGCCCGCGACGATCACGACCTGCGTCGCGACGAACAGCGCCATCCCGACGCCGCAGAATGCGTAGACGGATATGCCGCGCCGCTCGAGCACGCGCGCCGCCGCGCCGAAGCCGACGCAGCCGGCCATCATCGCGAAGCCGAGCACCGACACGAGGCGCGCGGCATGCGGCGCATCGAATCCGGCGACATCGCGCAGGTACGGTCCGACCCACAGCGACTGCATTGCATAGAACACGCCCTGCGTGACGACGGAGAACGACGATATCTTCCAGAACGCACGGCTGCCCAGGATGTGCCACGTGCCCTTGAACTGGCTGACGAGCCCGCCCTGGTGGCGCGCCTGCGTCGCTTCGGGCGCGCCGAAGCCGATCGACGCCGCGACGGCCACCGTCAATACCGCGAGACCGAAACAGATCGCACGCCAGCTCGTCCAGCCGAGCAGCCAGGTCAGCGGCGAGCCGACCATTACGCCGCCGAGGCCGCCCACGGCCATCACGAGGCCGTTGACGAGCGGCAGCCGGCCGACCGGGAAATGCTGCGCGAGCGCCTTGAACGCCGCGCCGAGACAGACCGACACGCCGACGCCGATCAGCAGCCGGCCGGCCATCATCGTGCCGAGACTGTGGGCGGCGCCGAACACGGCCGCACCGGCCGCCGCGAACAGCAGCATGCCGGCCGTCACGCGCCGCGGGCCGAAATGGTCGAGCATCACGCCGGCCGGGATCTGCGCACCCGCGAAGCCAAGGAAATAGAGGCTGGTCAGCAGGCCGAGATCGGCGGCCGACAACCCGAGTTCGTGCGTGACGAACGGCGCGAAGCCCAGATTGACGCCGCGAAACACATACGACACGAAATACCCGACCGAGAACAGCGCGAGCACCCTCACCTGCACCGACGACATTGCTTCCCCTTGCCACATGAACACACCCGAAGCAGCGCCCCCGCGCCGCGCACAAACGAAAACGCCGTCACCTCGGTGACGGCGTTTCGTCGCATTTCGTCGGATGATAGCGCAATCGCGCGGACCGGACCGGCGCGCGCTGCGCGGGGCCGCTGCGTTACTTCTTCTTGCCCTTGTGCGCAGCGGCCTTGGCAGGCGCCGCCTTCGCCGACTTGGCGGCCGGCTTTGCCGCACCGCGCTTCGCGCCGTGCGACTTGCCGCCCACCGCGAGGCTGGCACGCTCGATGTGCGCGCCGCCGACCGACGTCGCGATCCGCTCCGGGCCCGGTTCCGCCGGCACCGAACGGCCGACCGGCACGTGCAGCACGAGCGCCTGGCCCGGCATCGCGAGATCGCGGTGCGTGCGGTTCCACGCCTTCAGCTGGCCGACCGACACGCCGTAGCGGCCGGCGATCGCCGCCATTGACTGCTTGCGGCGCACGCGGATCAGCATCTTGCGCGTGTCGGGCACGTCCGGTTCCATCGCGAGCGCGCCGTTTTCGGCGACGTCGGCGCTGATGTCCTCGTCGTCATCGTCGCCGCGCGGCACGACGATCGTCGAACCCGGCTTCAGGCGCATGCCGGCCGGAATCTTGTTGACCGACATCAGCGTATCGGCGTCGACGCCGATCTTCTCGGCGATCGCAGCCGGCCGCGCCCGCTCGCTCACCGTATAGGTGGTCCACGTCGACAGCTGGCCGCTGTAGGCCTTCAGGTTCTTCTCGAACGCCGACGCGTTGTCGAACGGCAGCAGGATCTGCGGCTCGGTCGCACCGAGGATCACCGGCTTCGAGAACGACGGGTTCAGCGAGCGGAACTCGTCGAGCGGCAGGTTCGCGAGCTTCGCGGCCACTGCCACGTCGATGTCGCGCGACGTCGTGACCGTCACGAAATACGGGTGGTTCGGGATGTCCGGCAGCGTCAGGCCATATTGCTGCGGGCTCGCGATGATGTTCTTCACCGCCTGCAGCTTCGGCACGTAGTTGCGCGTCTCGTTCGGCATCCGCAGGTTCTGGTAGTCGGTCGGCAGGCCGGCCGCCTGGTTGCGCGCGATCGCGCGCTGCACGTTGCCCTCGCCCCAGTTGTACGCGGCCAGCGCCAGGTACCAGTCGCCGAACATGTCATGCAGGCGCGACAGGTAGTCGAGCGCGGCGCTCGTCGACGCGAGCACGTCGCGGCGCTCGTCCTGCCACATGTTGCGCTTCAGGTTGTACGTGCGGCCCGTGCCGGGCATGAACTGCCACATGCCGGCCGCCTTCGCGACCGACAGCGCCTGCGGGTTGTACGCGGACTCGATGAACGGCAGCAGCGCGAGCTCGGTCGGCATGTGACGCGCCTCGAGCTCCTCGACGATGTGGTACAGGTACTTCTGCGAGCGCTCGGTCATGCGCTGCACGTAATCGGGACGCTGCGTGTACCAGGTCGTCTGCATGTCGACGAGGTCGCTCTGCAGGTCGGGCATCTGGAAGCCGCGGCGAATGCGACCCCACAGATCGGAGTCGGCACTGGTCAGGTCGCCGACGGATTGCTTGTCGACGTCGACAGTTTCTTTGGCGGTGGCTGATTTACGGAGGTAGTTGGACGTCGCCTGCGAATCGGCGGCGTTGTTGGCGACAGGGGGCTGGCTCGCACAAGCGGCGAGTAGCAGCACCACCATCGCACTCAATATAAGTCGCATGAAAATCTCGGCTTCCGACGGCTGGAAATTGCAGGCGATACTACGGAAGTGCGTGCTTCACGTCAATAAAAACACCGAAAACTCAGCGAAATCCTACATTTGGAGCAATTTTTACAGACACCGCTTGAGCTTTGGAGTCCTCCGGAAATCATCATCGGAACCGGTTTTTCCACTCGCGCATCAGCGTGAATGCCGCCAGACGATCCGGCACTGTTTCGTGCAGCTCGGCCTCGAGCGTGGCATGAATCGCCGCGCTGTCCGCCCGCATGAACGGGTTAACGGCACGCTCGTGAGCAATCGTAGTGGGCAGCGTCGGCACGCCCCGCGCGCGCAGCGCCTGCGCTTCGTCGCGCCACGCGGCGAGCGCCGCATTGCCGGGCTCGCACGCGAGTGCGAAGCGGATATTGGACAGCGTGTATTCGTGTGCACAATGCACGCGCGTGTCGCCCGGCAGCGCCGCGAGCGCGTCGAGCGATGCAAGCATCTGCGCGGGCGTGCCTTCGAACAGGCGGCCGCAGCCGCACGAGAACAGCGTGTCGCCGCAGAACACGTGCGGCGCGGCGTTGCGCTGCCCGGCCGCCTGGAAATAGGCGATGTGGCCGCGCGTGTGACCGGGCACGTCGAGCACGTCGAACGCGGCGGCCGGCGCGTCGAGCGTCACGCGATCGCCGCCTGAAAGCGGCCGCGTGACCACGCCGATCGCTTCGGCCGCCGGGCCGTAAACGGTCAGCGGCGCATCGTCCGGTTGGCTATTACGCAGCGCCTCGACACCGCCGACGTGGTCGGCGTGGTGGTGCGTGAGTAAAATAGCGGTCAACCGCCAGCCTCGTTCGGCAAGAACCCGGCGTACGGGCGCGGCTTCACCCGGATCGACGGCGATTGCATCGCGGCCGTCCGAGACGAGCCAGATATAGTTGTCTTCGAATGCCGGAACCGGCACGTATTCCAGCTCGTTCATGGGCGCGCAATCATCGTTATGTCTGACCGTCAAATTATAGACTGGCCCGCCTGGACCGACTCGCCTCCCGGCCGCTACGTGCTGGGCTGGGAGCAGGCGCAGCTCGACCGGATCGTGTCCGACGTCTTCGGGTTCCACGCGCTGCAGCTCGGCCTGCCGCAGCTCGACGCGCTGCGCGAGAACCGCATGCCGTATCGCGGCCTCGTGCTCGACCCGGCGAGCGGCGCGAGCGCGCCGTACCAGTACCCGTGGGCACGTGAAGCGCATGCGCCGGCGCACGCGCCCGCCGATCGCAGCACGACCTGGTGCGACCTGCTCGACCTGCCGTTCGAGTCGCAGAGCGTCGACCTGATCGTGATGCCGCACACGCTCGAATTCACGTCCGACCCGCACCGACTGCTGCGCGAGGCCGAGCGCGTGCTGATGCCGGAAGGCCAGCTCGTGATCACCGGCTTCAATTCGCTCAGCCTGTGGGGCATGCGCCAGTCGTTCGGGCGCATGGCGAATCACCCGTTCGTGCCGGCCACGCGCGACCAGATCGCGTTCATCCGGCTCAAGGACTGGATCAAGCTGCTCGGCTTCGACCTCGAACGCGGCCGCTTCGGCTGCTACCGGCCGCCGCTCGCCACCGACAAGTGGCTGGCCCGCTACGGCTTCATGGAGGCCGCCGGCGACCGCTGGTGGCCGATCTTCGGCGCCGTCTACATGGTGACGGCCGTCAAGCGCGTGCGCGGCATGCGTCTCGTCGGCCAGATCAAGATGAAGAAGCCCGTGCTCGCACCGGGCCTGACGCCGGCGGCCTCCCCGACTACCCATCAAGAACATTCATGACAATCGATACGATCGACATCTATACCGACGGCGCCTGCAAGGGCAACCCCGGCCCCGGCGGCTGGGGCGCACTGATGCGCTACGGCGACAAGGAGAAGGAGCTGTTCGGCGGCGAGCCGAACACGACCAACAACCGCATGGAACTGATGGGCGTGATCGCCGCGCTCGAAGCGCTGAAGCGGCCGTGCCACGTGGTCGTGCATACCGATTCGCAATACGTGCAGAAAGGCATCAGCGAGTGGATCCACGGCTGGAAGAAGAAAGGCTGGGTCACCGCGGCGAAGACCCCCGTGAAGAACGCCGACCTGTGGAAGCGGCTCGACGCGCTCGTCGCGCAGCATGAAGTCGAGTGGCGCTGGGTCAGGGGTCACTCGGGCCATCCCGAAAACGAGCGCGCGGACGCGCTCGCGAATCGCGGCGTCGAATCGCTCACGGCCTGAACACCGGCCGCTCCCCTGTATTCTTCGTTTTTCCCGACATGCGCCAGATTATTCTCGATACCGAAACCACCGGCCTGAACGCCCGCACGGGCGACCGCCTCATCGAAATCGGCTGCGTCGAGCTGCTGAACCGGCGGCTCACCGGCAACAACCTGCACTTCTACGTGAACCCCGAGCGCGACAGCGATCCGGGCGCGCTGGCAGTGCACGGCCTCACGACCGAATTCCTCAGCGACAAGCCGAAATTCGCGGAAGTCGCCCACCAGATCCTCGACTTCGTGAAGGATGCCGAGCTGATCATCCACAACGCGCCGTTCGACCTGGGCTTCCTCGACGCCGAATTCGCGCGGCTCGGCCTGCCGCCGTTCACCGAACATTGCGGCGGCGTGATCGACACGCTCGTGCAGGCCAAGCAGATGTTTCCCGGCAAGCGCAATTCGCTCGACGCGCTGTGCGACCGCTTCGGCATCAGCAACGCGCACCGGACGCTGCACGGCGCACTACTCGACTCGGAACTGCTCGCCGAGGTGTATCTCGCGATGACGCGCGGCCAGGACAGCCTCGTGATCGACATGCTCGACGACGGGGGCGCCGACGGCGGCGCGGCGAACGGCCAGCGCGTGTCGCTCGCTGCGCTCGACCTGGCCGTGCTGGCTGCGAGCGACGACGAGCTTGCTGCGCACCAGGCGCAGCTCGACGAGCTCGACAAGTCGGTCAAGGGTACCTGCGTGTGGCGCGCGTCGGGCGACGCGGTCGGCGCGGAAGCGGCCTGACGCCCACGGCACGCACTGCGGCCGCGCCTACACGCGCGGCTGCAGCGCGATGACGGCCATCCCGCCGAGCGCGAGCACCGCGCCGGCCACGTCCCAGCGGGTCAGCACGACGCCGTCGACCACCCGCAACCAGACCAGCGCCACCGCGATGTAGACGCCGCCGTACGCGGCATAGGTCCGTCCGGCCGCGCTCGGGTGCAGCGTCAGCAGCCACGCGAACAGCGCGAGCGACAGTGCGGCCGGCACCAGCAGCCAGCCCGGGCGCCCGCCCTTCAGCACGAGCCACGGCAGGTAGCAGCCGACGATTTCGGCGAGCGCGGTAGCGGCGAACAGCGCCGCGATCCTGATCAGTTCGGTCATCCGGTTCCTCGTGGATTCGGCCCCTCGTCGCGGGGGCAGCACGGCCCCGCCGCGCGCCGCCGATCATACCCGAGCAGGCCGCGCCGAATGCCCCGCCGGGCGGGCGTCTCCCGGCAATTTGCACGATCATCCGTCATCGTGCTATCATGTCGCCTGTTTCGACATTCAATCTCTGTCTATTCAATTTCGAGAGAAGTCCGTCCGCGCATGGCGGGCCGGCCTTTCGATCGAAATTGCACCCACAGGAAAGCCCGCCCGACAGGCCCGCTTTTCTCGTTTCGTTGCCCCTTCGGGGCATTGCCGGAACGCCGGACACATCGTCCGCACCGGCATCTGCCGCCAGCATCACGCGGCCCATTCTTCATGAGCGCACTGTCGCGACGGCCCATCGGGCCCGCGTCGAAGCAGCCCCTTATGGCTTCTTGCCGCCTTGTGTGCAGTAAGTGCTTAATGGCCTGCCCCGACGCGCCGCATCCGACACCGCGCTCGCCGGCAAACCGTGTCGGACGGCCCGCCCGTTCCGGCGCAGTCAAAGGAGTGCATGACCTTGACCGCAACACACGTCAGCCCGACCGCTGCTTCTTCCACCGCTTCGCCGTCCGGCGAGGCCCCGCTCGCTGCGGACGACATCACCGTCGTCGACCAGAGCCTGCTCAAGCGCGCCGTCAGCGCGATGGCCATCGGCAATGCGATGGAATGGTTCGACTTCGGCGTCTACAGCTACATCGCCGTCACGCTCGGCAAGGTGTTCTTCCCGTCCAGCAGCCCGTCCGCGCAGCTGCTCGCCACCTTCGGCACGTTCGCGGCCGCGTTCCTCGTGCGCCCGCTCGGCGGCATGGTGTTCGGACCGCTCGGCGACCGCATCGGCCGCCAGCGCGTGCTGGCCGCGACGATGATCATGATGGCCGTCGGCACGTTCGCGATCGGCCTGATCCCGAGCTACGCGTCGATCGGCATCATGGCGCCCGTGCTGCTGCTCGTCGCGCGTCTCGTGCAGGGCTTCTCGACCGGCGGCGAATACGGCGGCGCCGCCACCTTCATCGCCGAATTCTCGACCGACAAGCGCCGCGGCTTCATGGGCAGCTTCCTCGAGTTCGGCACGCTGATCGGTTACGTGATGGGCGCCGGCGTCGTCGCGCTGCTCACCGCATCGCTGTCGCAGGAAGCACTGCTGTCGTGGGGCTGGCGCGTGCCGTTCCTGATCGCCGGCCCGCTCGGCCTGATCGGTCTCTACATCCGGATGAAGCTCGAGGAAACGCCCGCGTTCAAGCGCCAGGCGGAAGAGCGCGAAGCGCAGGACAAGGCCGTGCCGAAGGCGCGTTTCCGCGAAACGCTGATGCGCAACTGGCGTGCGCTGCTGCTGTGCGTCGGCCTCGTGCTGATCTTCAACGTGACCGACTACATGGTGCTGTCGTACCTGCCGAGCTTCATGTCGTCGACGCTGCACTTCGACGAATCGCACAGCCTCGTGCTCGTGCTGATCGTGATGGTGCTGATGATGCCGATGACGCTGTACGCCGGCCGCCTGTCGGACAAGGTCGGCCGCAAGCCCGTGATGCTTGCCGGCTGTGTCGGCCTGCTCGTGCTGTCGATCCCGTCGATGATGCTGATTCACGCCGGCACCACCGCGTCGGTGTTCGGCGGCCTGCTGATCCTCGGCGTGCTGCTGTCGTGCTTCACCGGTGTGATGCCGTCGGCACTGCCGGCGCTGTTCCCGACCGAGATCCGCTACGGCGCGCTCGCGATCGGCTTCAACGTGTCGGTATCGCTGTTCGGCGGCACGACGCCGCTGGTGACCGCATGGCTCGTCGACGTGACGCACAACCTGATGATGCCCGCGTACTACATGATGGGCGCCGCCGTGATCGGCATCGTGTCGGTGGTCGCACTCGCCGAAACCGCGCGCCAGCCGCTGAAGGGCTCGCCGCCGGCCGTCGCGACGCGCCGCGAGGCGCACCAGCTCGCGCGCAAGCTGCGCGAGGAGGACGACGAGTCGGAGATCTACGGCGTTGCGACTCCTGCCCGCGCGTAAGCGTCGCACAATGCAAAAGCCCCGGCCGAAGCCGGGGCCCGATCGAACCCGATCCGCCCGACCGGCTTGCGCCGGCCGGGCTTTTTTTCATTCTCTCGATGCAGACGCCTTCACGCGCGCGCTTCGCAGTGACGGCAGAAGATCAGTGCGCGCGAACGCGACACGGCCGCCTGGGCACCGCGCGTGGCCATGATCAACCCGACCTGGCCGAGATTGAAATCGCGCTCGACCATCAACTGCGTCAGCGCGGCAAGCGGCAACACGACGGACGGGTGGTACAGGCTCGATTCGATCAGGGCTTTCATCATCTGCTCCATCTGGCAATGCGTGATTCGATGGAGTGGATTCTAGGCACCGGCCGATTCCGGATAAACAGCGCGAATGCGAAGTCACTTGTCAGCCGCAGAGAACAATCGGCAGCCGCTTGCCGGGCAAGGCCGGGCGGGCAAGCGACAGCGGCGTGGCACCGCCTCGCGCCGCCCCGCGCGGCCTAGACGAGCGGCGTCTCGACGAATGCCGGAAGCTGTTCCGCGCGCGCCGAATGTGCGGCCAGCGCCGGATAACGGGCCGGATCGATCCGCGCGAGCGCCGGGTAGTCGGCCGCCATGAACTGCGTGAAGCGCCATGCGACCGCGACCGTCACGTCGGATTGCAGCAGGCGCGCACCGCCGAACCAGCCGTTGGCGGCCGCGACGAGCGGCTCCAGTTGGCCGTACGCGGCCTCGACCTGCCCCAGCACACGCTCGAGCCACGGCGCGTGCTGCTTGTCGGACGGGCGCAGCGCCTGTTCGTAGACGACCTGCACGGACTTCTCGGCCGCCGCCAGCGCAAAGCCGACCGGCACGAGCACGCGCAGCCGCGCATCGGCGGCCTCGGGCAGCAGGCGCCGCTCGGGCGCAACGCGGTGATCGAGATAGTCGACGATCAGCGACGAATCGATCAGCGTCGCACCGTCGTCGGTCACGAGCGTCGGCGCCTTGACGACCGGGTTGAACGTGCTGAACTGCTCGAAATGACGAAACACCGAGATCGACTCGTGTTCGAACGGCAGGTCGAGCAGCTTCGCCGAAATGGCGACGCGGCGCACGAACGGGGAATCCAGCATGCCGATCAGCTTCATCGCAAACGCTCCGCTTCTGGGGATGGGATCGACGACTGTAGCAGCGTCGCGCGGCATCGGCTAGCGCGCCCGCACGCTTGATGCGCAGCAGACGGTCGTGCTTTCCGGCTCCCGCTGCGCGGCGACAGTGACCATAATGCAGATTCACGCCCCTTCCGCCCCAAGGTTCGCCATGTGGTATGCCCTCGTCGAGCAGCAGCGGGAATGGATGCGCGCCTGGCGCGCGGCGACGCGGCACGCGTTCGATGCGTGGCCCGCGGCCACGCTGCCGCACGCCGCGTCGTCGTGCTACGACGACCTGTTCGAACCGCTGCTCGGGCCGTCGGCCGGGCCGCCGCGCTTCGACATCGGGCGGCCGGCCGTCGACGAGCAGGTCGCCGCCCGCACGCCGTTCTGCGACCTGCGGCGCTTCGCGCGTGCCGACGCGCGGCGCACGGTGCTGCTGTGCGCGCCGCTCGCCGGGCACGCGGCCGTGATGATGCGGGAAACCGTCGAGACGCTGCTCGCCGACGGCGACGTCTGCGTGACCGACTGGCGCAATGCGCGCGACGTGCCGCTCGAAGCAGGCCGCTTCGGGCTCGACGAATACGTCGTGCTGCTCGACGGCTTCGTCGGCGGGCTCGCGCACGACGACCGGCCGCTGCACGTCGTCGCCGTATGCCAGGCGACCGTGCCGGCGCTCGGCGCGCTGGCGCTGCGCGCCGCCCGCGGCCTCGCACCGCCCGCGAGCGTCACGCTGATCGGCGGCCCGCTCGACGCGCGCCTGAATCCGAGCGCGCTCGGCACGGCCGCCGCCGCCCGCTCGCTCGACTGGTGCCGCCGCCACCTGATCGACATCGTGCCGCCCGGCTTCGCGGGGCACGGTCGCCATGTGTTCCCGACCTATCTGCAGCAGGGCGAGATCGCGCTGCTGTATCCGCAGCGTTTCCTGACGCTGATCGAGGCTTACGCGCTGGCCGCGTCGCGCTTCGACATGGCCGGGCTCGCCGGCGCGCGGCGTGCGCTGCTCGAATACACCGCGCTGCTCGACATGCCGGCCGACTATTTCCTCGACACGGTCGACATCGTGTTCCAGCGCATGAGCCTCGCGACCGGCACGTGGGACGTGGGCGGCACGCGCGTCGAGCCGGCCGCGCTGCGCGGCGTCACGCTGCTGACCGTCGAAGGCGCATGCGATGCCGTCGCGGGCGCCGGCCAGACGCATGCGGCGCTCGACCTCTGTCGCGGCCTCGCGGCCGGCGAGCGCCATCGCGTCGATATCGACGATTGCGATCACTACGGGCTGTTCACGGGGCCGCGCTGGCGCGGCAACGTCCACCCGGCACTGCAGCGCGTGTTCGCGCTGGCGGAAGCGGCGCGCCCGCGCACGCGCCGCACCCGGCGGCCGTGATCCGGCGTCAGGGCCGCGCTGCTTCGAGCAGCCTGCGCACCTCGTCGTCGCTCGTCTGCTCGAAGCGCGCGTAGAACTGGCTGATCCCGAAGAACCGCAGCGGCTGCGATACCGTGACGAATGCGTCGGCCAGATCGTCGAACACATGCCGCGCACTCGCCGGCGCGACCGGTGCCGCGGCGACGATGCGCGCGGGGCGGCGCTCGCGCAACGCCTGCAGCGCGACGCGCATCGACGCGCCAGTCGCGACGCCGTCGTCGACGACGATCGCGGTGAGTCCGTCGACCGGCAGCGGCGGCATCGCGCCGCGATACAGTGCTTCGCGGCGATGAAGCTCGGCCGTCTCGCGCACGATCACGTCGGCGAGCTGCACGTCCGACACGTTCATCGAACGGATCACCGAACGCTGCAGATGCATCGCGCCGCCGGTGGCGATCGCCCCCATTGCAAGTTCGGGATCGAACGGGACGCCGAGTTTGCGCACGACCAGCACGTCGAGCGGCGCGCGCAGCGCGCAGGCGACCGGATACGCGACGGGCACGCCGCCGCGCGGCAACGCGAGCACGACGACATCGCTCCGCCCCGCGTAATCGCACAATGCGTCGGCCAGCTGGCGGCCGGCATCGGCGCGATCGGCAAAACACTCGGTCACGATCGGCTCCCTGCCGTTGCGCCGGATGCGCGAAACCCGCGCCGGCGCCTGTCAACGAGCATGGTTCATCGGCCGCGCCGATGCAAGCGGGGTCACACCGGCGTGCGCGGCGCCGGGGAAAGGATCAGAGGCCGCCGGCCTGCCGGTACAGCCGCCAGAACGACTGCGCGTAGGATTGCGCGAGCTCGGGCGCGCGCTGGAACACATTCACCGTTTCGGCATGCGCGGCCGCGCCGTCGGACAGCGTCGTCAGCGCGACGCTGTCGTCGACGATCACGAAGCGCGGCGGCGCGCCGCCATGCCGCGAATCGATCGCGACGTCGATGCCCGCGGACTTCAGGTAACCGGCGCCGCTGTACCGGCCCGCGCGCGGCGAGCGCACGAGCACGACACGGACCTCGACCCCGCGCGCGCGGGCCGCGCGCAACGCGCTCGCGACCGCCGGCGGCACGTGCGTATAGCCGGCCAGCAGCACGCGACGTTGTGCCTGTTCGATCAGGTCGACGGTCGCATCGGCCGCCGCATTGTCATACGAAAAGTATGTGCCGACCGATGCGGCATCGGACGGAATCAGGCTGGCGTGGGCGCTCGTCGCACAGCAAAGCGCGGCGAGAAGAATGGCGGCTGGTCTCATGGCGGGCGCCATTGTAGCGACGCCAATTCGCGTGGCAAGCACCGCCTGCGACGCTGCTGCGCCGGCGCAACACACAGTGTGGAACGGGCGTCGCGCGGCTGTGTTTCAGGCCGTTTTCGGGGCCATCGATCAGCCGGCCGCGACGCGCGCGAGCCAGCTCGTCACGCCGTCGACGGAACGGAAATCCGTGAGGCTGCGCGCCGGGAGCGCCGGATACGCGCCACCGGCCATCTCGGCCAGCGCGCGCCCGGGCCCGAGTTCGAGAAACGCCGTTGCACCGGCCTCCACGCAGGCGGCGAGACAGGCCGCCCACTCGACCGGCTCCGCGATCTGCCGCGCGAGCTTGTCGAGGCCCGTGTCGACGTCGAGCACCGACGCGCCGTCGATCCCCGAAAACAGCCGCGTGACGGGCAACGGCCGCCGCACGCGCAGCGCGGCGAGCGACGCGCGAAACACCGGTACGGCCGCCGCGAGCCGGCGCGTGTGCGATGCGATGTGCACGCAGACGGGCGCGACGCGCGATGCGCCGGCGCGAGCGGCGGCGTCGGCCACCGCATCGACATCGGCCTGCCGGCCCGCGACGACGAACGCGTCGCCGGGATTCGCAATCGCGATGGCCGCCTCCCGGCCGTCGCACAGCTGCGCGAGCCGTGTGCGCGTGAGGCCGCGCACGAACACCATCCGCTCGTCGCCGCCGCTCGCCGCATCCATCGCGCGGGCGCGAGCGTCGGCGAGGTCCAATGCGTCATGCGGCTCGATCATCCCCGCGACGCTCCACGAGCCGACCTCGCCGACGCTGTAGCCGGCGACGCAGCGCCGGCGCGGCCACGCCGCGTCGAGCAGCGCGGCGGCCGCGAGCGCCTGGACCGTACAAAGGATCTGCGCCGCGCGGTTCTCGCGCAGCGCGTCGGGCCCGGCCTGCCGGACCCAGGTGCGCGGATCGTCGCCGAGGAGCCGGCCGGCGTGCGCGAACAACGCATCGGCCTGCGGCGCCGCGCCCGTCAGGTCGAACATGTCGGCGCGTTGCGCGCCTTGCCCCGAACAGAGGATGGCCAGCGTCATCGCGTCTCCCCGCCGGCTTCGAGCGCATCGACGAATACGCTCATCGCAAGCAGGTCGGCCGCGCCGCCGGGGCTCAGCCGGCGCGCGACGAACGCACGGTGCGCGGCGGCCGCGCGCAGCCGCCAGTCGCGCGCCCGCACGCCGCCGCGTGCGACGAACGCACGGGCGGTCGCCCGCGCGAAATCGAGGCCGCCCTGGCCGCCCCGGTGCAACAGATTCGTGTCGTCGAGCGCGGCGATCAGTGCAAAGCACGCGTCGACGCGCGCGGCTTCCGGATCGCCGGGCAGATCGCGCTGCGCGCGGCGCAGCGCAGGCAACCCGACCGCGTACACGGTCGCGAAGCCGTCGGCCGCTTCGCGACGCGCGCCGCCGACGCCGTAGCGGCGGCTCGCACGTTCGCCGTGACTGTCGGGCAAACGCGGGCCGCCGAGGATATCGACGCCCCAGCGGCCGGAGACGAACGCGCCGAGCGTCGTCCCGTCCGGCACGACATCCGGCACCGCGCGCCGGCCCGCGGCCGCGCACAGCAGCCCGAGCCCGAAAATCGCGCCCCGATGCGTATTGACGCCGCCGGTCGCGGCCAGCATCGCGTGCTCGGCGCGCAGGCCGATCTTGCGCAGCACGGCCATGTCGGCATCGCGCGCACCCGCGGCGGCCAGTTCCGCGAAGTAAGGCCGCAGCACGGCGGCGCTGCGCGCGAACGTCGCGGCATCCATGTCGCTGTGACTGCCGGTGTCGACATGACTGACGAGACCCGGCTTCGGATAGGTCTCGATCTCCAGCACGAGGCTGCGCTCGGCCAGCGCGGCGATGCGCTCGGCATCGGACGACGCCGGTACGCGGCAGGCAGCCCATGCGCTCATCGCGTGCCTCCGGTGAAGGCGTCGGCCGCCATCAGTTCGACGGCGATCGCGGTCTTCACCGCGACATCGGGCCGCCGCGCGTGCAGTTCGCGCCAGTTGACGCCCGCGCCGTCCGCGCGCAGCAGTTCGCCGTCGATGCGCATCGGCGCGCGCGCGTCGATTGCGGCGAGGCCGTCGAGCAGCGCGGCGAGCGGCTCGGCCGCCGGCAGCGGAAACACGATATCGAGATCGGACGATGCGGTGAGGTACCGCTCGCCCGTCAGCGCCTGCCAGGCAAGACTGCCGAACACGCGACCCTGCACGCCGCAGCGCGCGCCGAGCGCGTCGAGCTCGCGCAGCGGCACGTGCCATGCGTCGGGTGCGGCGGCGAACACGTCGGCCAGCGCGGGCAGCGGGCCGACCGTCGCGAGCACGTCGGCGGCGACGTTCAGCGCGATGCGCCGCTTGCCTGCCGCGGGCGGCAGCGGCAGGCCGAGCGGCACGCGGCCGGCGTCGGCTTCATCCGGCGACGCACGGCGCACGATCAGCGGCCAGCCGCGCTCGGCCCATGTGCGCACGAGCGGCTCGCCCGCGAGCGCGGGGTCGCGCGCGAAGGCCGCACTCCACCCGGCCGCCGTCAGCGTGACCAGCGTGTGGCGGCGCAGCGGCAGCTCAGCGCGCAGCACGCGCGAGTGCCTCGACGCGCTGCGCGACGTCGGACGCAACCGGCCGGCCGCGCGACGCCCGCCGGTCGATACGGTCGGCCGGCTTGCCGAGCCATTCGCCGACCTGTGCGTCGAGCGCACGAGACGGATCGAGTACGCCATCGACGGCGCCCATCTTCACGAGATTGTCGAGCCCCGGCGCGAACACCGGCGTCGAGCGCGACATTTCCTTCAGCACGTCGATCGGCAGCTTGGTCACGCGCGACATCGACGGCAGGTCCATCACTTCCGGCTCGGCGCCCGGCACCGCGAGCAGCGTGCGCGTCGCGAGCGCGGTCGCGATGAACGCGCCGGCGGCCGTGTGGCCATACAGCACGCCGATCGTCCGGTGCCCGGCGAGATCGGCCTGCATCAGGCACTTCGCGAGATGCGACAGCCCTTCGTTCAGGCCGAGCAGTTCGTCGCGCTTGCTCATCCGCTGGCTGTCGCTGTCGACGAGCACGACGATCGGCGTGTCGCCGCCGCGCGCGATCGTGTCGAGCACATGCGACGCGAGCGCCAGCGCCTCGTCGATGCCGAACGGCAAGCGGTCGGTGACGCCGATCACGTCGACGCGCGTGCCGGCCAGTTCCGCGTGGCCCGTCAGCAGGCCGCCCTTGCGCGCGATCGAATGGCCTCGGGGAAACAGCGAGTTCAAAACTTCATCGAGCGTCATGCTGCGGCTCCTGCAGTTGATCGGCGAGTTTGGCGAATGCTTCGTCGGGCATCCCCGGAATCGCTTCCGGCTTGTCGGCCCCGAGCGCGCGCCACACGTCGAGCGCATCCTTGCACGCGCCGAACCGTTCGACACGCGCTTCGAGACGCGCCTGCTCCGCGCGCAGCATCGCCGTATCGAATCCAGGCGCACGGCCGATCAGGTCGAGTGCCGCCGCGCGGAACGCGTCCGGCGTATCGGCCACGTAACGATCGGCGCCGCCGATCAGCCGCCGGTGCTTGCCGCCCATCGTGCGCCAGATCAGCGCGCGATCCTTCGAATCGAATTCCTCTACACCGCGATTGGTCTCGATCACTTCGGGGCCCGACACGCTGATGCGCCCCTGCTCCGACACCGCGAGCGCCGAACAGCACGCGGCGAGCAACCCGCCGCCGCCGTAGCAGCCCGCGCGCCCGCCGATCAGCCCGATCACCGGCACGCCGGCCGCACGCGCGTCGACGAGCGCGCGCATGATCTCGGCGATCGCGAGCTCGCCCGCATTCGCTTCCTGCAGCCGCACGCCGCCCGTATCGAACAGGATCAGCACCGGCTTGCCGACTTCGCGCGCGGCGCGCAGCAGCCCCGTGAGCTTCGCGCCGTGCACCTCGCCGAACGCGCCGCCCATGAAGCGGCCTTCCTGCGCGGCGACGAACACCGGCCGGCCGTCGAGCCGGCCGTGGCCGACCACCATCCCGTCGTCGAACTGCTGCGGCAGGCCGAACAGCGGCAGGTGCGGGCTCGTCACGCGCTCGGCCGGCCCGAGGAATTCGTCGAAGCTGCCCGCGTCGAGCAGCCCGTCGATGCGCTGCCGCGCCGATGCTTCGTACCAGCTCGCGCCGTTCGCGACGAATGGCGGTGCGTCGTGGATCACTTCACTCATCATGCGTCCCCTCGATCGCGCGCACGGCCTGCGCGAGCCGCAGCGACACCATGTCGGGCCGCGCACCGCCGTCGTTGATCGACAGCTTCAGGCCGCCCGGCGTGCGCCGTTCGACGAAATCCGACACGACGGCCTGCCATACCGCGCCAAAACCGACCGCCGCGGTGCGGATGTCGATCTCGCACTCGTTACCCGGCAGCACACGCTCGACGAGCACCTCGAGATTGCCGGACGCGACCACGCCGACCAGCGCCGCGGCCTGCTCGCCCTTCGCGCGTTCACGCGCGGTGAAGCGATAGTTCAACTGTTCCATGCGCTTTTCCTCACCAGTTGCGGAACCGGGCCGGCGGCGCATAGAGCCCGCCCGACCAGTGCACGAGATCCTTGATCGAACGCGCGGCGAGCCAGCGGCGGTCGGCGTCGAGCGGATCGATGCCGAGATCCTCCGGGCGGCGGATCACGCCGCGCTCGCGCAACCGCTCGACCATCTTGCGGTCGCGGCCGCGGCCGATTTCCGTATAGCCGGCAACGCCGCGGATCGCGTGCTCGCGTTCGTCCTTGTCGCGGCACATCAGCAGGTTCGCGATCCCTTCCTCGGTGACGATGTGCGTGACGTCGTCGCCGTAGACCATGATCGGCGCGAGATCGAGCTGCAGCTTGTCGGCGAGCTTCAGCGCATCGAGCTTCTCGACGAACATCGGCACGTTCTTGTCGCCGAACGTCTCGCCGATCTGCACGACGAGCTTGCGGCCGCGCCTGAGTGCCGCCGGCGTGTCGGGGTCGGCTTCTGCGCCGGCCTTCAGCCACGGCTCGCTCGGATGGCGCCGGCCGCGTGCATCGCTGCCCATGTTCGGCGCGCCGCCGAAACCGGCGATCCGCTCGGCCGTGACCGTCGACGAATGGCCGGACAGGTCGATCTGCAGCGTCGAGCCGATGAACATGTCGCACGCATAGAGGCCGGCCGTCTGGCAGAACGCACGGTTCGAGCGCAGCGACCCGTCGGGGCCCGTGAACCACACGTCGGAACGTGCGCGGATGTAGTCGTCCATCCCGACCTCGGAGCCGAAGCAGTGGATCTGCTCGACCCAGCCCGACTCGATCGCGGGAATCAACGTCGGGTGCGGATTGAGCGCCCAGTGCGTGCAGACCTTGCCCTTCAGCCCGAGCTTTGCACCGTAGGTCGGCAGCAGCAGCTCGATCGCGGCCGTGTTGAAGCCGATCCCGTGGTTCAGGCGCTTGATGCCGTACGGCTCGTAGATGCCCTTGATCGCGAGCATCGCGGTGAGGATCTGCGTTTCGGTGATCGCGGCCGGATCGCGCGTGAACAGCGGCTCGACGTAGAACGGCCGGCCGGCCTCGACGACGAAATGCACGCGATCGCCGGGGATGTCGACGCGCGGCACCTTGTCGACGATGCGGTCGACCTGCGCGATCACGATGCCGTCCTTGAAGGCGGTGGCCTCGACGACGGTCGGCGTGTCCTCGGTGTTCGGGCCCGTGTACAGGTTGCCGTCGGCGTCGGCGCTGACCGCGGCGATCAGCGCGACCTGCGGCGTGAGATCGATGAAGTAGCGCGCGAACAGCTCGAGATAGGTGTGCACCGCGCCGAGCGCAATCTTGCCGCCGAACAGCAGCTTCGCGATGCGCTGGGATTGCGGGCCCGAGTACGCGAAATCGAGACGCTTCGCGATGCCGCGCTCGAACACGTCGAGATGCTCGGGCAACACGACACCCGACTGCACCATGTGCAGGTCGTGGATCTTCGCGCTGTCGACGTCGGCGAGCGCCGTCGCGAGCAGGTCGGCCTGCTTCTGGTTGTCGCCTTCGAGGCAGACGCGGTCGCCGGGCCGCAGCACCGCTTCGAGCAACGCGACGGTGTCGCGCGCATCGACCCGCTTGCCCTGCGCATAAGCCGCGCCGGCCGCGAGCCGTGCATCGCGCGCCTGCCGCGCGTGATTCCATCCCGTCATGAACAGTTCTCCCGCTTCGATGGTTCAGCGGCATTCTAAGCCTCGTGCCGCCGCCGATTGATGATGTTGACGAATGCGACTCAGAGGACGCCGCGATGGATGCGGCCCGCGCGCGGGCCGCACCGCAGCGCGCTATGCGCCGACCAGCGCGCGCGTCGTGAAGAACAGCAGCGACGGCCCGAGCAGGCAGCCGATGCCCGTATGGAACGTCGCGACCAGCGCACCGTACGGGACGAGCCGACGATCGGTCGCGGCGAGCCCCGCGCTCACGCCGCTGACGGTGCCGGCCAGCCCGCCGAAGATCATCGCGGAACGCGGCGTCTTCAGCCCCATGAAGTTCGCCGCGACCGGCGTGCCGACCATCACGATGATCGCCTTCACGAGCCCGGTCGCGATGCTGAGCGCGATCACGTCGGAGCTCGCGCCGATCGCCGCGCCGGTGACGGGCCCGACGATGTAGGTGACGGCGCCCGCGCCGATCGTCGTCATGCTGACCGCGTCGGTATAGCCGAACGCGCGCGCGATGCACGCGCCGACGATGAACGGCAGCACGGTGCCGAGCAGCAGCGACACGACGCCGACGAGCCCGGCCTTGCGCGCCTCGGTCGGCTGCACTTCGAACGCGGTCGCGACGATCGCGAAATCGCGCAGCATCGCGCCGCCCATCAGGCCGATGCCGGCGAACAGCTTGACGTCGGCCAGCCCCTTCTCGCCGCCGGTGAATGCGCCGCCGACGTACGCGAGCACGAGACCGATCACGATCGCGATCGCGGAGCCGTGCACGCGGCCGAACGTGAGCTTGCGCGACGCGATCGACGACAGCCACATGATCAGGCCGACCAGCGCGAACGACGCGACGAGCCCATTGTGGGCGACAGTCTTTTCGAGCATCTGCAGCATGGCGGCCTCCGTTACTGTTCTTCGAATTGCGGCACGCCCGCGAAGGCCGTGTCGTCGCGCCCGGTGCGCACGAGTACCGCGATGCAGCATGCGCAGATCGCGACTGCGCCGACGGCGGCCAGCAGCGCGACGGGGCCGCCCTTCAGCGCGGCGACGACGTTCTGGTTCGCGGCCATCGCGACGACGACCGGGATGTACATCGCGCCCCAGAAACCGACGCCGGCCTCGGTCTCCTTCGGCAGCCAGCCGCGCCGGTGCAGCCACAGGCGCAGGCAGATCAGCAGCAGCATCGCGATGCCGACGCCGCCGACGTTGGTCTTCACGCCGATCGCGCTGCCGAGCAGGTCGCCGAGAAACAGTCCGGCCAGGTGGCAGAACGCCAGCAGCGCGGTTCCGTAGATGATCATGAGTCGTCTCCAGTCTCTTCGTGACGGGCGCCGGACGCATGCAGGAACCGGGCCCGCACGCCGATCCCGGGCGCGGACTTGTGTCTCCTGCGGCGGGGGCGCCGCGGCCCGGCGGCTCGTCGTGCGAGCACGTTCTCGGGGTCGATGGGATGATGCGGTTTCGGGCCGGACGCCGGATGGCTTAGACTGACCGAAGCAGCCGGCGGCGCGACACGGGCTACGCGCCCGATTCGCCCCGTTCGCGGAGGCCGCACTGGCGCGTGATCCGATACTAGCGCCGCAAAACCCGGCCATTTATGAAGTTGTCGAAACCGATTCAGTGGATTTAGCAATGCGTCCGTTACCGCCCGAGCTGCTGCGCAGCTTCGTCGCCGTCGCCCAGTCCGGCAGCTTCACCGCTGCGTCCGAGCGCGTAAGCCTGTCGCAGTCGACCGTCAGCCAGCACATCCGCCGCCTCGAGGAGCTGCTCGACCGGCCGCTGTTCGAGCGCGACACGCGCAACGTGCACCTATCGCAGCACGGCGACGCGCTGTTCCGTTACGCGGTGCGCATTCTCGAACTGATGGACGAGGCCGTCACGTCGGTCTGCGGGCCGCCGCTGTCGGGCAAGGTGCGGCTCGCGATGTCGGAGGATTTCGCGTCGGCGCACCTGACGGCCGCGCTCGCGAGCTTCGTGCAGCGCAACCCGGACGTCGAGCTCGCGATCTCGACCGGGCTGTCGGGCGACCTGTTCGACGCGCTCGACGAAGGCCGGCACGATCTCGTGTTCGCGAAGCGCATCGCGGGCAGCCGGCGCGGCCGCGTGATCCGCAGCGAACCGCTGTATTGGTGCACCGGCCCCGAATCGCGGCTCACCGGCCATGAAACCGTGCTGCCGCTCGCGATGCACCCGGAGCCGAGCGTATCGCGCCGCCGCGTGCTCGAATCGCTCGAGGCCGTCGGGCGGCCGTACCGGATCGCGGTGGTCAGCAGCAGCGTCGCGGTGTTGCGGGCGGCCGCGAGCGCGGGGCTCGGCGTCAGCGCGTTCGCCGGCTACGTGATCCCGGCCGGGCTCGCGCGGCTCGACGCGGGGCTGCCCGAACTCGGCGAACTCGAATACGTGATCGACCGGCCGGCGGCCGCGTCGCGTTCGACACTCGCGCTCGAAGCGACGCTGATCACCGCCGCGGCCGAGCTGTAGCCGCGCCGGGCGCGCCGCACGCGGGCACGGCCGCGCCCGCACCTGACAGCTTTGCCCGGAACGCGTCATCGTCCGCGCAGCACCCGCTCGCGACAATGGGACCCATCGGAACGCACGGCAGGTCGCCGTGCGCGTCCGGTTCCCCGTCCCCTTGATCGGAGCCCACCATGAACGTTTTGCGATTCGCCGTCGCGACCGCTGCAGCCGCGCTGCTGTCCCCCGCCTTTGCCCAGACCGACGCGTCGGCGCCCACACAACAGGGCCTGACGCGCGCGGAAGTCATCGACCAGCTCAAGCAGGCCTATCTCGACGGCGAACTGCCGACGAACGACAGCAACTATCCGCCGAACGCCGCGACCCGCGCACGCAACCGCGAACTCGTGCAGGCCGCGAGCCCGGCCTGGCTGGCCCACGTGCCGCCGGCCAGCCAGGCGACGTCGCAGCAATGACCGGCGCCGCCGCGCCGACACGACCGGATCAGGGCAGGAAGCTGCGGCGCCGTGCGTCGATCAGCTCGACGAGCAAGCGGTCGCGCTCGGCCGCCAGTTCCTGCATCGAACGCTCGCCCTGGATCGCGCGCAGCTCGTCGGTCAGCTTGCGGTCGACCTCCGGATCGAACGACGGCGTACCGAGATCGTCCCACCAACTCGTGATCGGCCCCGACAGGTGTTCGAGGAAGTGCGCGATCCCGCCCGCGCCACCGCCGAGGTGATAGGTCAGGCACTGCCCCATCAGCCCCCAACGCAGGCCCGGCCCCCACGCGACGGCCTTGTCCGCGTCGGCGACACTCACGACGCCTTCGGCGACGAGGTGATACACCTCGCGGAACAGCGCGGCCGCGAGCCGGTTCGCGACGTGGCCGGTCATCTCCTTGTTGAGGACGATCGTCTGCTTGCCGAGCGCATCGTAGAACTGCTTCACGCGCGCGATCACATCCTGGCCGGTCGCGTCGCCGCCGACCAGCTCGACGAGCGGGATCAGGTGCGGCGGATTGAACGGATGCGCGATCAGGCAACGCTCCGGATGCTTCGCACACGCGATCTGGATATCGGACATCTTCAGACCCGACGAACTCGATGCGATCGGCACGTGCGCGGGCAGCACGTCGTCCATCTGACGGTACAGTGCGCGCTTCAGGTCGAGCCGTTCCGGGCCGTTTTCCTGCACGAAGTCGACGCCGTCCAGCGCGCGCCCGAGATCGGCGTCGAACGACAGCCGCGCGGAAAGTTCGGCGGCCCGCTCGCCGAGAAATGCGGCCAGCGCGTCGCGCAGCCGCGCGTCGGCGTGCGGCGCCGGATCGGTCGCGACGACGTCGAAACCCTGCGCCAGATAGAAAGCCGCCCAGCTCGCGCCGATCACGCCGGCGCCGACGATCGCGATACGTCGAATGTCCATGATTGTCCCGTGTGGTTGGTCTGCAGATCGCTCGCGGCGATTGTCGCATCGAATCCTGTGCGCATGCATTGACGCAGATTGCGGATGCCCTCTTGAAATGCGCGGCAGCGGCCACTAATTAACCGTCGTCGGGCCGTGCTTCATCGCTTGCACGGCCCCCGTTTCGATCCAGTGGAGCCACCCGTCGCGCCCGCCGCAGGCGTCGCGCCGTCACGTCTCCCGTGTTCCCTGTTCAGGAGGACCAACATGAGCGGTATCCATCACGGCTACGACCTGTTCGACGACTTTGCCCGCGTGCAGCGGCAAGTGGCGAACCTGCTCGGCGAGCGCCCGTCCGGCATCCGCGCGGTGCGTCCGGGCGCGTTTCCCGCACTCAACGTCGGCGCCACCGACGAAGCCATCGAGATCGTTGCGTTCGCACCCGGCATGGCCGCGGGCGACTTCGACGTGTCGATCGACAAGGACCTGCTGACGATCAGCGGCGAGCGCAAACCGGCGCCGCGTGCCGAAGGCGAAGACGTGCGCACCTATGCACAGGAGCGCTTTCACGGCGCGTTCCGCCGTGTCGTCGAACTGCCGCGCGACGCGGATCCCGACCAGGTCAGCGCGCGTTACGAAAACGGCTGCCTGCTGATTCGCGTCGGCCGGCGCGAAGCCTCGAAGCCGCGCGCGATCACCGTTCAGTAACCTTCAGGATACCGACATGAATACGAACCCGATCCTGGCCGAGCGCCAAACGAACACCGTTCATCCTGCCGCTGCCGCCGAGGCCGCGCGCCGGCCCGCGATCACGCCGGCCGTCGACATCGTCGAGAACGATCGCGGCGTCACGCTGCGGGCCGACCTGCCCGGCGTGCCGCGCGAGAACCTCGACGTGAAGGTGTACGACAACACGCTGACGATCGAAGCCGGCACGCACATCGATACGCCGGAAGACCTGCGCGTGCGACATGCCGAAGTTCGCTCGACACGCTATGCACGCACGTTCGTGCTGAGTCCCGACCTCGACACGTCGCGGATCGACGCCAACCTGCGCGACGGCGTGCTGACGCTGACGATTCCGCGCCGCGAGGAGACGCGCCCGCGCCGCATCGACGTGACGGCCGGCAATGCGTAAGTGTTGGCGCGTATCCTGACGCGACGCACATGAAAAATCCCCGCCAGGCGCGATGCCAGGCGGGGATTTTTTGCATTGGGCCGCGCGCGTTCAGGCACGCGGACTGCAGATTCAATCGAAATCGAACAGGTCGAACACCGACTTCTTGCGACGCTGCCCGTCGTGCCGGTAACGCTCGTCGTGCACGCGGCCGTCGCGCCCCCAGCCATCGTCGCGGCCGCGCTGCGCCGGTGCAGTGTGCTGCGTCGGTGCGGCGTCGCGGCGGGCCGGTGCATCGCCGGTTTCACGGGCAAGCAGCTTGTCGAGCTCGCCGCGATCGAGCCACACGCCGCGGCACGTCGGACAGTAGTCGATCTCGATCGACCGGCGCTCGGCCATCAGCAGGTCGGGCGTCTTGCAGACAGGGCATTTCATCGCGCTTCTCCTTTCCGTGCGAATTTCGTCTGGATTCCGTACGACGCGCAGCGAGCCGGCTGCCGCGGCGGCCGGCGTCACGCGCGCCGGCTCAGTCGCGTTCCACTTGCGCCGCGCGCTTCGCCTTCGCGCGCCGCGCCAGCATGTTCATGCCCTCGACGAATGCCGAGAACGCCATTGCCGCATAGATGTAACCCTTCGGCACGTGCGAGCCGAAACCTTCGGCGATCAGCGTCATGCCGATCACGACCAGGAACGACAGCGCCAGCATCACGATGGTCGGGTTGCGGTCGATGAAGCGTGCGAGCGGCTGCGCAGCGAACAGCATCACGGTCACCGCGACGATCACGGCGACGAACATGATCGGGATGTGTTCGGTCATGCCGATCGCGGTCACGATGCTGTCGATCGAGAACACGATATCGAGCAACACGATCTGGCCGATCGCCGCCCACACCGTCAGGCCGGCCGCGCCGCCGGCCCCGCCCTCGCCGCCGCCGTCGTGCGACACGTGGTGATGGATCTCGGTGGTCGCCTTCCACACGAGGAACAGGCCGCCGGACAGCAGGATCATGTCGCGCCACGAGAACGCATGGTCGAACAGCGTGAACACGGGTTCGGTGAGGCTCGCGATCCATGCGACGCTGCCGAGCAGCGCGAGGCGCATCACCAGCGCGAGCGCGATGCCGAGGCGTTGCGTGCGAGCGCGCTGCGCTTCGGGCAGCTTGTTGCTGAGGATCGAGATGAAGATCAGGTTGTCGATGCCGAGCACGACTTCCATCACGACGAGCGTCAGGAGCGCAGCCCAGACGGCGGGATCGACGGCAAGCGTCAGCAGGTAGTCCATGAAATGGGCCGATACGAAAGTGGAAAGCCTGATGATAGGCCGCCCCGAACTTCGAAAAAATCAGAGAGAATCTGACTTTAGGTTCGGTTTTTACGATATATCGATCCGATGCTCAATTTTCGACATCTGTACTATTTCTGGGTCGTCGTGAAGGAAGGCGGCTTCGCGCGCGCGGCCGGCCGGCTCGACATGGCCGTGCAGACGATCAGCGCGCAGGTGCGCGAGCTCGAGAAATCGCTCGGGCACCAATTACTGCGCCCGGCCGGGCGCGGTGTCACGATGACGGACGCGGGCCAGGCCGCGTTTGCGCGTGCGGAGGCCATCTTCGAGATGGGGCGGCTGATCCCCGACGAAGTGCGCGCGGCGGCCAGCCGGCCGACCGTGCGGCTCGCGGTCGGGCTCGCGGACGGCATCTCCAAGCTCGCCGCGCATGCGATCCTGGCTCCCGTGCTCGACACGCCCACGCTGCGGCTCCTGTGCCACGAGGGCGAGCACGATGCGCTGCTCGCGGAACTCGCGCTGCATCATCTCGATCTCGTGCTCGCCGGCCAGGGGGCGCCGTCGGGGTCGAACCTGCGCGTGACGAGCGAGCGGCTCGTCGCGTCGCCGGTCGACTGGTACGGCCCCGCGGCGCTCGTCACGCCGGCCGCGCGGCAGCACTTTCCGCAGTGCCTGGCCGACCTGCCCGTGCTGCTGCCGACCGCGCATTCGGCGCTGCGCGCCCGCCTCGACCTGTGGCTGGAAGACGAACGGATCGTGCCGCGCGTGGCCGGGGAATTCGAGGACAGTGCGCTGATGGCCGTGTTCGCGGCGCGCGGCCTCGGCGTGTTTCCGCTGAGCGAACTCGGCGCGAACGATGCGTCGCTGCTGCGCGGGTTGCGGCGGCTCGGGCGCGCGGGCGACGTGACCGAGGAGATCCACGCGATCCGCTCGCGGCGCGGCGAACATCACCCGCTGGCGTCGCAATTGCTGGCCGCGGCGCGCGTTGCGCCGGCCGACTGAAGCGAGCGCGACATCAAACGAAACTATAATGACGCCCCGGCCTTACGAGATGTGCACGCGCATCATCGCGGGCACCGCCATTGCGCGACCTCTCGCCAAGCCTTCTGAAAGACGCCATGCACAACCGATTTCGCCTGTTTTCCGTTTCGTGCGCGCTCGCGGCCGCGGCCGTGCTGGCGGCGTGCTCGTCGCCGCCCAAGCCGATCTACCAGCAGGAACAGTTCGACGCGACCAGCAGCCCGTATGCGCATACGTTCCACTCGAAATCCGACGCGGCCTGCGAGGCCGCGCGGCGCGCGCTGCTGAGCCAGGGCTATGTGGTGTCGTCGTCGCGTAACGACGCGGTCGACGGCAGCAAGAATTTCCAGCCGAGCAACGACATGCACGTCGTGATCGAATTTCACGTCGTGTGCGCGGATGCGAATGCCGACGGCACGTCGAGCATCGCGTACGTGAACGCCGTGCAGGACCGCTACACGCTGAAGAAGTCGAATACGTCGGCCAGCGTCGGCCTGAGCGTGTTCGGCTCGCTGTCGCTGCCGATCGGGTCGAGCGACGATGCGCTCGTCAAGACCGCGAGCGAGACGATTCCGGCCGGCGTGTTCTATGAGCGCTTCTTCAATCTCGTCGACCATTTCCTGAAGATCGACCCGGCACGCCGCGATCGCGCCACCGTGAAGGCTGCCGAGAAGGAACCCGTCGCGCCGCTGCCCGAACCCGCGCCGACGCCGCAAGGCGAGCCGATGAAGATGACGACGCCGGTCGTGCCGACGCCGCCCGCGGCGCCGGTCCCGCTGTCGGTGCCGGGCGTCGCGCCCGAATCGGGTGCGACTGCCGTGCCTGCCGCGGCGTCGGCTGCGACGCATGCTGCCGCGCCGGCAGCGGCTTCCGGTTCCGCCCCCGCGCCGGCTTCGGCTGCCGCACCGGCTTCCGCACCTGCATCGGCTTCCAGCCCGGCGGCGCCTGCCGCCGCGGCATCGACGCCCGCCGTTTCGGCACCGGCCGCTGCCAAGCCGGCCTCGTCCGTGCCCGCGCCTGCCGCCGCCAACCCGGTTGCATCGTCGGCGCCGTCCGGCGCGAGCGCACCGGCCGCGAACTGACCGGCTCCGCCGTCCCGTATCGTCGCGCCCGGCCGCACGCGGTACAGCGCGACGATACGCGCTCCCTGCGCATCATTCTCCAAAGCGATTTCCGCACTTCCGGCCGGGCCGCGCAGTGCCGACGGAGAAATTACGCCGACGCGACGCGCCACACCATGCGCAGCCGCTGCCCGCGGCGGCCGCAACCCGAGCGTCACTGACCGCCCGCGATTTGCCGACCGCCCTGCTCGCTTGCGCAGCGATTTACCGCAACGTCGCGCGCAGCGTCTGCAGATGCTCGACGGACGCCGTCACGCCACCGCAGACGATCACCGCGATGTCCGACGCCTTCTCGAGCACGGGCACCGGCCGCTCGAGCGCGGCCAGCGCGGCGCCGCATGCGGGTTCGACGACGATCCCGTGTTCGTCGAGAAACCGCAGCGATGCGGCCACCGCGTCCGCATCGGACACGACGACGGGATGGATCTCGTGCCGTGTCGCCCATTCGACCGCCGCATCGCACGGCCGCTTCGCGCCGAGCGACGTCGCGATGCTCGCGATCGCGGCCAGTTCGACCGGGCGCCCCTGCGCAAGCGACCGCGCATAGCAGTCGGCGCCTTCCGTTTCGACCGCGACGACCGGCACGTCGTGCCAGCCGTTGCGCGCCAGCCCTTCGAGCACGCCGCACAGCAGCCCGCCGCCGCCGACCGCGAGCACGACCGCAGCGGGCTTCGGTCCGGCCGCCGCCATCTCGTCGATCATCGTCGCGTGGCCCTGCCACAGCACGGGATCGTCGAACGGATGGACGAACGTGTCGTGCTCGCCGAGCGCCGACTGCGCAAACGCGTTCGCCTCGGCCCAGCTCGCGCCATGCACGACCACTTCCGCGCCTTCGACGCGAATCCGTTCGCGCGCGCGGGCCGATGCGCTTTCCGGCACGACGACGAGCACCGGCACGCCGAGTTCGCGGCCGCAATACGCGACCGCGATACCCGCGTTACCGCCCGACGACGACACGAACCGCCGCGCGCCGGCCGCGTGCCGCGCTTCGCAGACGGCACCGATGCCGCGCAGCTTGAACGAGCCCGACGGCTGCAGCGCATCGAGCTTCAGCCGGATGGTGCGGCCGAGCCGGCGGGACGCGATTTGCGAGCGGATATAAGGGGTCGGGATATGAAGCGGCATGGGACGGGGCGCAGTGGGAACGGAGGAAGCGCACGCGACTCGCGAGCAAGCGCGTGCGGCAATGACAGCCATCGTACGGCAGGCCAGCCATGCTTTCCAATACCATCCGGTAGCGTTTGCTATGCTTGGGAGGTATATCTGAAAACCGGAGCGAACACCGCATGCGCCAGATCGAACTGCGTCACTTGCGCTACTTCGTGGCCGTCGCGCAAGCCGGCAGCGTGATGGCCGGCGCCCGCGCGGCCGGCATCGTCCAGCCCGCGCTGTCGCGGCAGATCCGCGAACTCGAGGACGCGATCGGCACGCCGCTGCTGGTCCGCCGCGCGACGGGCGTCACGCTCACGGCGGCCGGCGCGAGCTTCCTGAAGGATGCGACCGGCCTGCTCGCGACGCTGCAGGACAGCCGCGAACGCGCGTTGCGCAGCGCGGCCGGCCAGCTCGGCGAACTGCGGCTCGGCGCGCTGCCGAACTGCCTGCCGCTGCCGATCGTCGCGAACGTGCTCAAGGCGTTTCGCGACGCGTGCCCGGACGTGAAGCTGTCGATCGCGCCGATGCTGTCTGCCGAACAGGCGAGCGCGCTGATGCGCGGCCAGCTCGACGCCGGGATCATGGCGTGGCGTCGCGACGAGGCGCCGCACCTGTCGGGCGTGCGGCTGCTGCGCGACCGCTTCGTGCTCGCGATGCCCGCGCCGCCGGGCGGCCGCTTCGATGCGCCGCGCACGCTGGCCGACGTCGCGGACGAACCGTTCGTCTGGTTCGACGCGCAGCGCTCGGCCGCGCACCACCGGTTCCTGATGGCGCAGTGCCAGCAGGCCGGCTTCACGCCGCGCATCGCGCAGGTCGGCAGCGACATCCCGACGCTGATCGGCCTCGTCGCGGCCGGGATGGGCTGCGCGTTCGTGCCGGAAAGCGCGTCGCCGACCTGCCCGCACACGGTCCGGCTCGTCGCGCTCGACGAGCTGGCGAGCCGCTTCGATATCGAATTCGTGTTCGACGGCGCGGCGGCGGCACCGTCGCCGATCGTCGCGCGGTTTCTCGCGGCCGTACGCAATGCGGCCGGCGAGACGAGATGATCGTGAGCCCTGTGCCGGGTCCGGCTTCGGGTCGGGACAAGGCTGCCGTGCTGGCAAAAAATCTTTCAAAAGCCGACGATTCATATTGCGGCCCCGGAATTTTCAAATTGGCACCAAAAACGGTCGTTTAACGCCGATTCGAATTGCCGCGGGCCGAAATATACTGCGCCCGCATCCAACCCTCGTGCCAAAGAGAGGATGCGTTTCCGCCCCGGTCACGGTCCCCCTGTGGTCGGGGCTTTTTTGCTTTGGTGCCTTGCCTGAAAGGGTTTCCGGCCGTCGCGCAATTCCGGCTCCACGTGATGGAAGGCGCCGGGACGACGAGCCCGAGCGGGATGGCGGCACGTCGCCGGGCAACGTCCGGCGTGTCATGCCGCACGCCCCTCCTCCAGCCGCAACCCGCCTCCGAATCGCGACCGCATGGCGGACGGATCCGTCGCCTGCATTACCAATACCTTTCACAAAAGACACCGTCGCTCGCCAACCGCGCCGGCACAACGCCCACGGGCCTCGCGAGCGCACGGCTCACCGTCCGCATTGTTGACATGAAATCAAGATAATTTCGTCCGCGCGCGGCTTTTTCCGCAAAAGTAATGCAGGCACACTTCGCCCTGTCCGCAACGGTCCCGTGCCGTTGCCCCTCGACTACAGGAGCCCATCGCGTGAACGCCACGACATCTTCTCCTTCCCGCCCGGGCGGCAGCGCCGCGCTGCCGCTGCTGGCGCTCGCCGCCGGTGCGTTCGGCATCGGCACGACCGAGTTTTCGCCGATGGGCCTGCTGCCCGTGATCGCCGACGGCGTGCACGTGTCGATTCCGCAGGCCGGCATGCTGATCAGCGCGTATGCGATCGGCGTGATGGTCGGCGCGCCGATGATGACGCTGCTGCTCGCACGCTGGTCGCGCCGCTCGGCGCTGATCGCACTGATGTCGATCTTCACGATCGGCAACCTGCTGTCGGCCGTCGCGCCGGGCTACACGACGCTGCTGCTCGCCCGCCTCGTGACGAGCCTCAACCACGGCGCGTTCTTCGGGCTCGGCTCGGTGGTCGCGGCCAGCCTCGTGCCGCGCGAGAAGCAGGCGAGCGCGGTGGCGACGATGTTCATGGGCCTCACGATCGCGAACGTCGGCGGCGTGCCGGCCGCGACCTGGCTCGGCCAGATCATCGGCTGGCGCATGTCGTTCGCGGCAACCGCGGGCCTCGGCCTGATCGCGATCGCCGGCCTGTTCGCCGCGCTGCCGAAGGGCGAAGCCGGCAAGATGCCCGACCTGCGCGCCGAACTCTCGGTGCTGACGCGCCCTGTCGTGCTCGGCGCGCTCGCGACGACGGTGCTCGGCGCCGGCGCGATGTTCACGCTCTACACGTATGTCGCGCCGACGCTCGAACACCTGACCGGCGCGACGCCCGGCTTCGTGACCGCGATGCTCGTGCTGATCGGCGTCGGCTTCTCGATCGGCAACATCGCGGGCGGCCGCCTCGCCGACCGTTCGCTCGACGGCACGCTGATCGGCTTCCTGCTGTTGCTGATCGCGACGATGGCTGCGTTCCCGTTGCTCGCCAGCACGCATGTCGGCGCCGCCGTCACGCTGCTCGTGTGGGGTGTCGCGACGTTCGCGGTCGTACCGCCGCTGCAGATGCGCGTGATGCGCGCCGCCCATGAAGCGCCGGGCCTCGCGTCCGCCGTCAACATCGGTGCGTTCAACCTCGGCAATGCAGTGGGCGCGGCTGCCGGCGGTGCGGCGCTCTCGGCCGGGTTCGGCTACGCGGCGGTGCCGCTCGTCGGCGGGCTGATCGCGGCGGCCGGACTGGCGCTCGTCATGCTGCAGGTCACGCAGCGCCGCCGCTCGCCGGCCGCCGCGAACTCGTAAGCGCGGGCAAGGCCCGGACTGCCGAGGCCCGTTCCGCACGCATTTTTACGGCCGCGCGATTGAACTGCACCCCAAAGGGTGGACCTGGATCCAACCTTCGGGGTGTTTTTCATGACGAAATCCGACGAACGTCCCCGACGGCTCGATCAGCGCCCCGCGGCAAACCCGCCGAAGAACGCACGGGCGTTCGCGTCGAGGCTGTCGAGGTGATAACCGCCCTCCTGCACGATCACCGTCGGCACCCCGAGCGCGCCGATCGCGCCGCCGAGCCGCCCGAACCCGTCGGTCGTGACGGCAACCTGCGATTGCGGATCGTCCTTGTAGATGTCGAAGCCGAGCGCGAGCACGAGCGCGTCGGGCTGGAATCGCGCGAGGGCACGCAATGCGTCGTCGAGCCGCTCGAAGAATGCCGATTCCGGCGCACCGTGCGGCATCGGCAGGTTGAGGTTGAAGCCGTCGCCGGCACCCGCACCCGTCTCTTCCTCGTAGCCCGCGACGACCGGGTAGAAGTTGGTCGGATCGCCGTGGATCGATACGTACAGCACATCGTCGCGGCCGTAGAAGATCTCCTGCACGCCCTGCCCGTGATGCATGTCGGTGTCGAGGATCGCGACGCGACGATGGCGACCGAGCAGCGCTTGCGCGGCGATCGCCGCATTGTTCAGGTAGCAGAAGCCGCCGGCTGCATCGCGGCGCGCGTGATGGCCGGGCGGCCGGCACAGCGCGTAGGCCGCGCGCGCGCCGTCGTTGACGTCGGCCGCGGCCGCGAGCGCGTCCTGCGCGGACCAGTACGCGGCGCGCCACGTATTCGCGCCAACCGGGCAGCTGCCGTCGGCGAGATAGCGCGCGGCTTTCGCGAGCACGCCGCGCAACGGGTTCGGGTCGCGCACGAACACATTCGACATCACTTCGTCGCCCCAGTCGTCGGGCATCCGCTTCCAGTCGCGATGCGCCTCCTCGAGAAAGCGCAGGTAGTTCATGTCGTGCACGGCCGCGATCGGCGCGGTGCCGCGGTCGGCCGGTTCGCGCACGTCGAAGTCGAGCGCGCGCACGGCCGCGACGAGCCGCGCCGCGCGTTCGGGCACTTCCTGCGGTTCGCGCATCCGGCCGCGCGACAGATAGCTGCGCGGATGGTGCAGCAGTTGTTCGGGATGGAAATAGGTTTTCATCGTTCGTCCTCGTCGATTCCCCGCGTCACGCGTCGTGCGTGGCGGCCGCCGCCTCGACGCGCGCCGCGATGCCTGCGCGCGCCAGCACCGCATGGAGCAGCACGTTCGTGCCGCGCGTCACGTCGTCGGGCAACGCGTCCTCGGCCTCGTTGTGCGACAGGCCGTCGACGCACGGGATGAACACCATCGCGGTCGGGAAACGGCGCGCGAGCAGGATCGCGTCGTGGCCGGCGCCGCTGACGATCCGCTCGTTCGTGTAGCCGAACGCTTCGGCCGCCTGCGCAACCAGTTCGACGCAGCCGCGGTCGAACGGCGTCGCCGGGCTGCGCCAGCAGGTGTCGATCGCGACCTGCACGCCACGCACGGCGGCAATACGTGCGCACGCATCGCGCAGGTCGCGCTCCATCGCATCGACTTCGGCATCGTCGTGATGGCGCAGGTCGACCGTGAACGTCAGGTCGCCGGCAATGGTGTTGCGCGACGCATTGCGGATCCCGACCTGCCCGATCGTCGCAAGCCCGCGCGGTGCATGGCCGGCGACGATCCTTTCGAGTTCGAGCGCGATCTGTGCGCTCGCGAAATACGCGTCCTTGCGATACGGCATCGGCGTCGTGCCCGCATGCGCGGCCACGCCCGTCACGGTCACGTCGAGCCAGCGGATCGCCTGCCCGCCCGTGACGATGCCGATCGTCGTGCCGTTCGCCTCGAGCACGGGCCCCTGTTCGATATGCGCTTCGAAATACGCGTCGACCGCCCCGCCCGTCGCACGCGTGCCGCGATAGCCGCACGCGTCCAGTGCGGCGCCGAGCGTGACGCCGTCGGCGTCCTGCTTCACGAGCGCTTCGTCGAGCGGCAACGCGCCCGTGAACACGGCCGACCCGAGCATCGCCGGCGCGAAGCGCGCGCCTTCCTCGTTGGTCCAGGACACGATTTCGAGCGGCTTGCCGGTCGCGATGCCCGCGTCGTTCAGCGTGCGCACGAGTTCGAGCGCGGCGAGCACGCCATAGACGCCGTCGAAGCGGCCGCCTTCCGGCTGCGTATCGAGGTGGCTGCCGATCAGCACGGGCGCGGCCTGCGCATCGGTGCCGTCGCGCCGCGCGAACAGGTTGCCGACTGCATCGACGCTCACCGTCATCCCCGAGTCGCGGCACCATTGCGCGAACAGGTCGCGCCCGCGCCGGTCGTCATCGGTGAGCGCGAGGCGCCGCACGCCGCCGCGCGGCGTCGCGCCGACGCGCGCCATGTCGGCCAGGCTCTGCCACAAGCGGGCGCCGTCGATTTCCAGCAGGTCTTTCATGTGCACTCCGGATGAATTCGTTCGTTGAGGTTCAGTGCGAGCCGAGCGCTTCGGCAGCGGCCGGCCGCGCTGCCCGGCGTGCGTCGAGCGCGACGATGCAGAGCAGCGAGATGCCGGCGAGACACGTGTAGAACACCGCGAGCGGCCACCACTGGCCGGCGAAGCGATGCGCGAGCCACGTGCCGACGAGCGGCGTCAGGCCGCCTGCGATCGCGCCGCAGATCTGATACGCGAGCGAGATCGCCGAATAGCGCACGTGGGCGGGAAACACGTCGCTGACGAAGCCCGCGATCACCGAATAGAAGCCGGCCATGCAGACGACCGCGAGCGCGATGCCCGCAATCAGCGATGCGGACGTGCCGCCCTGCACGAGCATGAACATCGGATACGGCGACAGCATCGCGAGCAGCGCCGCGACCTTCAGGAAGCGCGCGCCGCCGATCCGCTCGGCGGTCCAGGCGGCGATCGGCTGCGCGATAAACTGGATGATCGCAACCGCGAACAGGCTGTCGAGGATCAGCGAACGCGACACGCCGACGTACTGCGTCGTGTACGCGATCATGAACGTGTTCGTGAAATAGACGCCCGCGATGCCGATCGTGTTCGCGCCGATGCAGAGCAGCACGAGCCCCGACGCCGAACGGAACACTTCCGCGACCGGCAGCTTCACCGTGCGGTTGGTTTCCTTCACGCGCGCGAATTCCGGCGACTCGTTCACGCCGAGCCGGATCAGGATGCCCACCACGAGCAGCACCGCGCTCGCGAGAAACGGCAGGCGCCAGCCCCACGCGAGGAAGTCGGCCTTGTCCATCGACGTGACCGCGCGGAACGCGATCAGCGACAGGATCAGTCCGGCCGGGCTGCCAAGCTGCGCGAACGATGCGAAAAACGTGCGGCGCCCCTGCGGCGCATGCTCGCCGGCCATCAGCACCGCGCCGCCCCATTCGCCGCCGACCGCGATCCCCTGCACGACGCGCAGCGCGACGAGCAGCACCGGCGCGAGGATGCCGACCTTCGAATAAGCGGGCAGCAGCCCGACGCAGACGGTCGCGACGCCCATCATCATCAGCGTCGTCATGAGTGCCTTCTTGCGGCCGATGCGGTCGCCGAGATGGCCGAAGATCACGCCGCCGAGCGGACGCGCGAAGAAGCCGACCGCGAACGTCGCGAACGATGCCATCGTGCTGACGAACGGGTCGTGCGACGGGAAATAGAGTTCGCCGAACACGAGCGCGGCCGCGGTCGCGTAGATGTAGAAGTCGTACCACTCGATCATCGTGCCGATGAACGCGGCCGTCGCGGCGCGTGCCGGCTGGCGGGCGGAAGGAAGGGACTGGGTCATGCGGGCTCCTGACGCGCGCCGCGGCGGGGCGACACGCAATATCGGGTGATGGCCGTCTGTCGCGGCCTCGCGCCGCACGCTGCGGCGCCCCTCCTTTATCGGTGGCCGCAAATCATTAGTCAAATTTCAAGTTATTATTCGCCGTATAAATTCAACTAATGCCTGCTCGCCGCCCGCCCGGAGACCCGATGCGCCCCGACCTCGCCCCATTCCTGAACGACCGCCTCGACTGGAACCTGCTGCGCACCTACCTGGTGATCATGCAGGAGCGCAGCGTGAGCCGTGCGGCCGCGCGCCTGCACGTGACGCAGCCGGCCGTGAGCCAGGCGCTGCGGCGGCTCGAGGAGACGCTCGAGCGTCGGCTGATCGAGCGGCGCGGCGCACACTTCGCGCCGACGCCGGCCGGCGAAGCCGTGTACCGGATCGCGAGCGACATCTACTGCGGCATCTCGCGCCTCGAAACCGAAATCGACGACAGCACGGCCGACCTGACCGGCTCGATCCGGCTGCTGACGGTGAGCCGCATCGAATCGCCCGTCTACGACGAGTTCCTGGCGGAATTTCATCGCGCGTATCCGCGCATCGACCTGCAGATCGAAGTGATGCGCTCGTCGGACATCCTGTCGTCGCTGCTGCAGAAGACGGCCACGGCCGGGCTCGGCCTGTGCCGCACGCCGCACGACAAGCTGGAGATGCGCTGTTTCCTGCGCCAGCGCTATGCGATCTACTGCGGCCGCCATCACCGGCTGTTCGGGCAGACGCAGTTGCGGATGGACGACCTGCTCGCAGAGAACTTCGTGTCGTTCACGAGCGACCAGATCGGCGACAGCCTGTCGCCGCTCACCGTGTTCCGTGACCAGAAGGGCTTCACGGGCCGCATCGTCGCGTCGTCGCCGAGCCTCGAGGAAGTGCGGCGGCTGATCTTCGCGGGCTACGGAATCGGGTGCCTGCCCGAGCACATCGTGCGCGACGACATCGCGCAGCAGCGGCTGTGGCGGCTGCCGCCCGACGACGGGCTCGTCGACGTCGACGTGTTCCTGCTGTGGCATCGCGACCGCAAGATGAATGCGGCCGAGCATGCGTTTCTCGACGCGATGGAGCGCTGCATGCAGCGCTATTCGCTCGCGGAACGGCTCGGGAAATGACGGCGCGCATGCGCCGGCGGAAGGCGCCGGGCGCACGCGGTCCGGCCCGTCGGCAACGTCAGAAGCGATGCACGATGCCGAGCTGCATGCCGCGCGCATTCGCGCCCGGATACGCGAGCGGCAAGCCGGGGTTCGCTGCGCCGGCGAGCGTGTAGCCGGCCTGGTTGCGGTTGCGCAGGTACGACAGCGCGCCGTAGAAGCTCGTGCGCTTCGACAGGTCGTACTCGTACATCAGCCCGAGCTGGTCCGCATTGTTGCCTTGCGACGACTGGTCGTGCAGGTACGCATAACCGAGCGCGACAGTGTTCGCCGGGTTGAGCTGGTATTTGACCGACAGCCCGTACACGCGCGAATCGATGCCGAGGTCGGCCCACTTCACTGCCGAAAAGCCGCCGTACACGGTGGCCTTGCCGATCTCGTACGATGCGCCGGCCATGATCGTGCGATCGGTCGTGGTCGCCGTCGCGTTCTTCAACCACTGCCCCGCGACGAACGCGCCGAACGGCCCGTGTTCGTAGGTCAGGTCGAACTGCTGGCTGGAGCCGGCCGAGCGCACGCCGCCCGCATCGCCGAACCCGAAGTACAACCCGCCCTGGAAACCGGCGATCTCCGGGCTCTGGTACGACAGCGTGTTGCTCGTGCGGAACGCGAACACGGTCAGGTTGTCCATGCCGGACGCCTGCGTGACGCCGCCGAACGCATCCTGCCCGCCCTGGTCGTTGAACAGCGGCGAATTCTGCCGGCCCGCGCGCACCTTGCCCCACTGCCCTGCGATGCCGACCCACGCCTGCCGGTTGAACAGGCTGCCCGCACTCGCGAGCGAGCCGTTGTTCGGGTTGAAGCCGTTCTCCAGCGCGAACTCGATCTTCTGGCCACCGCCGATATCCTCGCCGCCCTTCAATCCGAACCGGCTGCCCCACTGGCCACCCGAGTTGAGCGCCGCCGTATAGCCGTTACCCGTATTCACGACCTGCGCGAATTCGTCGATCACGCCGTACAGCGTGACGCCGTCCTGCGCGAGCGCGGTTCCCGATGCGGCGAGGCACGCGGCTGCGACCGTCGTGCGAAGACCGGCGTGCACCGGCCGCGCTCGGCAATCGCTGCCGTGCGCTTCAATATATTTAGTCATACTATTTAATAAACGAAGAATGAAACGATGCCGGGCGCGGCAATCACGCCGTACCGGTATCGCGGGAATGGGAATCGGTCGGGTCGGCCCGGCGCAGACGGCGCCGGGCTCGACGCTCAGGCCGGCAACGCGCCGGCCCGATGCGCGAGATGCGCGGTCAGTGGTGAACTTCGCCGCGTTCGAGCGGCAGGATCAGGCGTTCGGGAATGCTGCGACGCGACGCGCGCGCGCCGATGTAATACAGCACGGCCGGCACGATCAGCCCGAGGATCCACGAGATGTCGGTACCGCCGAGCGCATCGACGAGCGGCCCCGTGTAGATGTGCGTCGACATGAACGGCAGCTGCACCAGGATGCCGATGACGTAGATCGTGATCGCCATCACGTTCCAGCGGCCGTAGCGGCCGTCCGGATCGGACAGCGCAGGCACGTCGTAGCGCGAGCGCGTGAAGCAGTAGTAGTCGACCAGGTTGATCGCGCTCCACGGCGTGAAGAACGCGAGCAGGAACAGGATGAACGCGGTGAATTCCTTCAGGAACGAATGACGGCCCGCGAGCGCGATCAGCGTCGACACGCAGATCATCCCGAAGATGTACACGAGGCGGCTCTTCGACGACACCGCGCCCTTGCCGCGGAAGCCGCTGACGATCGTCGCCATCGACATGAAGCTGCCGTACGCGTTGAGCGCCGTCACGGTCACCTTGCCGAACGCGATGCTGAAGTACAGCAGCGCGGCCACGGCGCCCGTCGAGCCGAGCCCGACGATATACGACACTTCATGGTGCGCGAACTGGCTGCCGGCCAGCGCGGCCGCGAACACGCCGAACACCATCGCCGCCTGCGCGCCGATCACCGAGCCGAGGCCGACCGCGAGGAACGTCGCGACCGACGACGTCGAGCGCGGCAGGTAGCGCGAATAGTCGGCGACGTACGGGCCGAACGCGATCTGCCACGACGCGGACAGCGACATCGACAGCAGGAAGCTCGCGAGCGAGAAATGACGGTTGGCGAGCAACGCGCCGACGTCGTGGTTCGCGAACAGCTGCGCGAACATGTAGACGAACGCGACGATGCCGACCACGCTCGCGATCCGGCCGACGAGGTGGATCGCGCGGTAGCCGAACACGGTCAGCACGACGATCACGGCCGCGAACAGCAGGATGCCGGCTGCGTCGTCGACGTGCAGCAGCTGTGCGACGGCCTGCCCGGCCAGCACCGAGCCGCTCGCGGAAAAACCGATATACATCAGGCACACCAGGACGATCGGGATCATCGCGCCGTATACGCCGAACTGCACGCGGCTCGAGATCATCTGCGGCAGCCCGAGCTGCGGCCCCTGCGCGCCGTGCAGCGCCATCACGGCGCCGCCGACGAGCTGGCCGAGCAGCAGCGCGACCAGCGACCAGAACACGTCGCCGCCGAGCACGACCGCGAGTGCGCCCGTGACGATGGCCGTGATCTGCATGTTCGCCGACAGCCACAGCGTGAACTGGCTCAGCAGGCCGCCATGGCGCTCGGCATCGGGAATGAAGTCGATCGAGCGTACCTCGATCAGTCCGCCGGCTTTTCCACTGGAATTCGTTGACACGGGTCAATCTCCAAAATACTCAGGACCACACATGGTTTGAACGGGACAGGATGCTGCGAGCCGCCCTTTCGGCTCTGCGGGTGCGGGGCGCCGTGGATCGCCGGCATGCGCCACGCACGCACGGTCAGCACGCTGGCGCGCAAGCGGCACGACGTGTGCCGACATTGCCAGCGGATGATCTTGTATATACAACTTGCGAGATATCGGTAATTACCCGGAATCGACCGATTTTCGAAATCGTCCGAGCAAGCGTCGTGCAGGCGGGCCATTTCGCCGCCAGTCGGGCATCGTGAAAACGAAAGGTCAGGTACCGGCCGGTGCTGCCTGGTCAGGCTCGGCCGTCATGTCGCCGGCGGGAAACAGGTTCAGCATGCGCCGTGCGGCTTCGACGTCGCGCGTGTGCAGCCATTCGTCGTAATCGTCGCTGCGCAGGATCACGACGCCGCGCTTCTCGTCGCCGGGCCGATGCATTCGCGCGAACAGCGGATGAGCGTCGGCGTTCACCGTGAGCATCGTCATGCCGATGCATGCGCGCCCGTCGCCGTCTTCGTAGCGGCGCCAGATACCGGCGACGCAATACGGCTGCCAGCCGTCGATGCCGATCCGGTGCCACACGTTGCGGCCGGTCTCGTAGCACGGCTCGCAGATCCAGCGCACCGGGATCAGGCAGCGCTGGCCGTTGCGCCAGGCATTCGCGTAGAGACGCGACGTGCCGACCGTTTCCGCGCGCGCATTCACCGTGTCGAGCTTCTTTTTCTTCCGGCCGTGCTCGTCGAACCGCTCGGGCTGCATGAATTTCGGCCAGAAGCCGAACACGGCCGCCACGACCGCGAGACCATCGCCGTCGGCGCAGGCGACGGGCGCCGCGTAATCGGGATACACGTCGGGTGCCCACGGGTCGCGACGATACAGATCGCCGATGCCGATCTTCAGTTCGCTGATGCCCGGGTCTTCACCGGGAGCGCGGTAGTGAGTGCACACGGTCGGGCGGACGATGGACGCAATGTCTCCATCGTAGATCAGCGCACGTGCAGGGACGGCACTATCGCTTTGTATGACGAAACAGTTTTACAAACCGACGACGACCCGCGCGCCGGCCGCTCGATGCCGTCGCGCGCAGCCCGTTGCGCGTCAGACGAGCCGGTCCGATGCGACGACGTGAACGCCCGGCCGCGCGTCGATCGCGGCATCGACCAGCGCACGCGCGATCCGCGACGCGGGGTTCACGCGCCACTTCGCCGGCAGCACCGGCCCGAGCGCGTTCAGCGCAAACACGAACAGCCGTTCGCCGAACCTGAATTCATCGCGGCTGCCGCCGATCAGGCCCGGCCGCACATAGGTGAGCGACGCAAACCCGACGCCGGCCAGTGCCTGCTCCACCTCGCCCTTCACGCGGTTGTAGAAGATACGCGATGCGGCATCCGCGCCGAGTGCGGAATTCAGCACATAGGTCGGCGTGCCGTGCCGGTGCGCGTGGCGCGCGACCGCCAGCGGATAGTCGCGATCGACGCGCCGGAAGGCCGCCCGCGAGCCGGCGGCCCGCATCGTCGTGCCGAGCGTGCAAACGACCGCATCGGCCTGCCACCAGTCGGCCGCGTCGGGCAACTGGTCGAAATCGACCTCCAGCGCGCGCATCTTCGGATGCGGCGACAGCGGCCGGCGCGCGAGGACGACCACCTGATCGACCCGCGAATCGGCAAGCGCGACTTCGAGGACGTGGCGCCCGACGAGTCCGGTCGCGCCGACAAGCAGCAGTTTCATGTCCGCTTCTTCCGTGTGAAGCCTGCGTTGGCGGGCCCGATGCGGCCCGGTTTCCGGCTATCGACATGATCGTCGGCTGGCGCAGCGCCGGCAACCCTCCCCTCGTCTCGAAAAATTACGGCGCTATCAGGTGGGGGCCGGCGCGATGGAATGCGGCTTGGCTGGCGTGACATGCGCACCGGTCCGCGTGTCGCGCGCATTCACGCATTGCGCGGCGAGTGCATGGTCATCGAATGTGCCGCCGCCGCAGCACGAATCGGCATGGACGGCCCAAGCGCCGCCGATGCGTGCGTGACGCATCGGCAGCGCCTGTCAGGCTTGCCCGTCAGATGTGCAACGCGTGGCCGAGCGCACGCAGTGCGGCTTCCTGCAGCGCCTCGCCGAGCGTCGGATGCGCATGGATCGTGCCGCCGATGTCCTCCAGCCGCGCGCCCATCTCGAGCGACTGCGAGAACGCCGCGGCGAGTTCCGACACGCCGCGCCCAACGGCTTGCCAGCCGACGATCAGGTGATTGTCGCGCCGCGCGACGACGCGCACGAACCCGTCGGTCGCCTGCAGCGTCATCGCGCGCCCGTTCGCCGCGAACGGGAACGACGCGCTCAGGCAATCGACGCCGGCTGCGTGCGCATCGTCCGGCGACCAGCCGGCCGTCACGATCTCGGGATCGGTGAAGCACACGGCCGGGATCGACGCCGGCACGAACTGGCGGCGCCGGCCGGCAATCAGCTCGGCGACCATCTCGCCTTGCGCCATCGCGCGATGCGCGAGCATCGGCTCGCCGGCAACATCGCCGATCGCCCACACGTTGCGCATCGACGTCCGGCATTCGTCGTCGATCCGCAGCGCGCGGCCGTTGCGATCGAGCTGCAGCGTCTCGAGCCCGAAACCGTCGACGCGCGGCCGGCGGCCGACGGCCACCAGCACGCGATCGGCCGGCAGCACCTGCTCGGCGCCGTCGGCAGCCTGCACGCGCACCGCGCCGTGCTCCGCCAGCCCGAGCACCTTGTGGCCGAGCCACGGCCTGACCCCGAGCCGTGCGAGCGAATCGGCCACCGGCCGCCCGAGTTCCGCATCGTACGCAGGCAGCACGCGGTCGGCCGCTTCGACGATGCTGACGTCGACCCCGAGCTTGCGATAGACGGTCCCGAGTTCGAGCCCGATATACCCGGCCCCGACGACGACCAGCCGCTTCGGCAGCGTCGCGGGCGACAGTGCCTCGGTCGACGACACGACGTGCCCGCCGAACGGCATCGTCGGCAGCGCGACCGGCTCGGAACCGGTCGCGAGCAACAGGTGTTCGCAACTGACCCGCACCGAATGGCCGCCGGTGACGACATCGACGGTCTTGCCGTCGACCACGTGTGCATCGCCATGCAGCACGCGCACGCCGTTCTTCTTGAGCAGCGCGCCGACGCCGCGCGTCAGCCGGTCGACGATGCCGTCCTTCCACGCGACGCTTTTCGCAATGTCGATCTCGGGCGTGCGCACGCGGATCCCGAGCGCGCCCTCGCCCGCATGACCGCACGCCTGTTCGAACGCGTCGGCCACGTGGATCAGCGCCTTCGACGGAATGCAGCCGATATTCAGGCACGTGCCGCCGAGCCGTTCGCGCTCGACCAGCACGGTCGGGATGCCGAGCTGGCCGGCGCGGATCGCGGCGACGTAGCCGCCCGGGCCGCCGCCGATGACGAGCAAGGTGGTGTGTTCGTTCTTCATCGCGCTCACTCCACGAACAGCAGGGCCGGGCGTTCGAGCACCGCGCGCACGGCCTGGATGAATTCGGCCGCGTCCGCGCCGTCGACGACGCGATGATCGAACGACGACGACAGGTTCATCATCTTGCGCGCGACGACCGCGCCGTCGCGGATCATCGGCCGCTCGACGATCCGGTTCACGCCGACGATGCCGACCTCCGGATGATTGATGACCGGCGTCGACACGATGCCGCCGAGCGCACCGAGGCTCGAGATGGTGATCGTCGAACCGCTCAGCTCGTCGCGCTGCGCGCGGTTCGCGCGCACTGCATCGGCGAGCCGTGCGATTTCCGCCGAGATCGACCACACGTCGCGCGCTTCCGCATGCCGCAGTACGGGTACCGTGAGGCCGCCGTCCGTCTGCGTCGCGACACCCATGTGCACGGCACCGTAGCGCGTGACGACGCCCGCTTCGTCGTCGAAGCGCGCGTTGATCTGCGGGAAGTCGCGCAGCGCGATCACCATCGCGCGGATCAGCAGCGGCAGCGGCGTGAGCTTGCCGCGCGCATCGCCATGGCGCCGGTTCAGTTCCGTGCGCAACGATTCGAGCTCGGTGACGTCGATTTCCTCGACGTAGCTGAAGTGCGGGATGCGGCGCTTGGCTTCCTGCATCTTGCGCGCGATCGCACGCCGCAAGCCGATCACCGGCACGTCCGTTTCGTCGTTGCGCTCCTCGTAGCCATGCGTGTGCGACGCACGCGCCGCGCCACCGCCGGAGCCCGCATATGCGTCGAGATCCGCATGCAGGATCCGCCCTGCTTCACCGGTGCCGCGCACATAGCGCAGCTCGATCCCCATGTCCCATGCGCGCTGACGCACGGCCGGCGACGCGAGCGGCCGTTCGCCCGGCGCGAGCGCCGCGCGCGGCTGCGTCGTAGATTGCGCCGCACGACGCGGCTCCGCGGGTGCGCGCTGCGGCGCGGGCCGGGCGGGCGGTTCGGCCGGCACCTCGGCCGCCGGCTTCGACGGCGCTGCCGCGACCGCGACCGGTGCGGTTTCCACCTTTGTTTCTCGCACCGGTGCGCCGGCCTTCAGGTTGCCGCTGCCTTCGACCTCGAGGCGAATCAGCTCGCTGCCGACCGCCATCATCTCGCCGATCCGGCCGCCCAGTTCGAGCACCTTGCCCGTCACCGGCGACGGAATCTCGACCGCCGCCTTGTCGGTCATCACGTCGGCGAGCGGCTGGTCTTCCTTGATCACCTGCCCGACTTCCACATGCCAGGCCACCAGCTCGACCTCGGCAATCCCTTCGCCGATATCCGGCATCTTGATGACATGAATCCCCATCTCACGCCTCCATCACGCGTCGCAACGCTTCACCGACCCGGGTCGGGCCCGGAAAGTACGCCCATTCCTGCGCATGCGGATACGGCGTGTCCCAGCCTGTCGTGCGCTCGACCGGCGCTTCGAGGTGATAGAAGCAGTGCTCCTGAACCAGCGACACGAGCTCCGCGCCATAACCGCAGGTGCGCGTCGCCTCGTGCACGACGACGCAACGCCCGGTCTTGCGCACCGACGCGACGACCGTGTCGAGGTCGAGCGGCCACAGCGTGCGCAGGTCGATCACCTCCGCATCGATGCCCGTCTCCTCGGCCGCGGCGAGCGACACGTGCACGGTCGTGCCGTACGTCAGCACCGTCACGTCGCTGCCGGGCCGCACGATGGCGGCCGTATCGAGCGGCACCGTGTAGTAGCCCTCGGGCACCGCGCTCGCCGGATGCTTGAGCCACGACGTGACCGGCCGTTCGTGATGACCGTCGAACGGCCCGTTGTACAGCCGCTTCGGCTCGAGGAAGATCACCGGGTCATCGTTTTCGATCGATGCGATCAGCAGCCCTTTCGCGTCGTACGGATTCGACGGCATCACCGTGCGCAGCCCGCACACCTGCGTGAACATCGCCTCCGGGCTCTGGCTGTGCGTCTGGCCGCCGTAGATGCCGCCGCCGCACGGCATGCGGATCGTCATCGGCGCGGTGAACTGGCCGGCCGAGCGATAGCGCAGCCGCGCGCCTTCCGACACGATCTGGTCGGACGCCGGGTAGAAATAGTCGGCGAACTGGATCTCGCACACGGGGCGCAGCCCGTACGCGCCCATCCCGACCGCCGCGCCGACGATCCCGCCTTCCGAGATCGGTGCATCGAACACGCGCGACTTGCCGTATTTGTTCTGCAGTCCTTCGGTACAGCGGAATACGCCGCCGAAATACCCGACGTCCTGCCCGAACACGACCACGTCGCTGTCGCGGCCGAGCATTACGTCCATCGCGGAGCGCAGCGCCTGGATCATCGTCATCGGCTGCGTCGCCGTGCCTGTCTCGTGTTGCGCCATGATCATGCTCCCAGTTCCTGGCGCTGACGGCGCAGGTGCGCGGGCAGCTCCTTGTACACGTCGTCGAACATCGAGGCCGGCGATGGAATCCGGTCGTCGGCCAGCGTCCCGTATTTCTCCGCTTCCTTCTGCGCGGCGATCACCTCGGCTTCGAGCTCGGCCGTCAGCGCGTCGTGCGCGCTGTCCGACCAGATGCCCTTCACGATCAGGTGACGCTTGAAGCGCTCGATCGGGTCGCCGAGCGGGAAATGGGACCAGTCGTCGCTCGGCCGGTACTTGGTCGGGTCGTCCGACGTCGAGTGCGCCCCCGCACGGTAGGTGACCCACTCGATCAGCGTCGGGCCGAGATTGCGGCGCGCGCGTTCGGCCGCCCAGCTCGACGCCGCGTAGATCGCGAGGAAATCGTTGCCGTCGACGCGCAGCGACGCGATCCCGCAGCCGACGCCGCGCCCGGCGAAGGTCGTGCCCTCGCCGCCCGCGATCGCCTGGAACGTCGAGATCGCCCACTGGTTGTTGACGACGTTCAGCACGACCGGTGCGCGGTACACGTGCGCGAACGTCAGCGCGGTGTGGAAGTCGGCTTCGGCCGTCGCGCCGTCGCCGATCCACGCGGACGCGATCTTCGTGTCGCCCTTGATCGCCGACGCCATCGCCCAGCCGACCGCCTGGATGAACTGCGTCGCGAGGTTGCCGGAAATGGAGAAGAAGCCGGCTTCGCGATCCGAATACATCACCGGAAGCTGGCGGCCCTTCAGCGGGTCGCCCTCGTTCGACATCAGCTGGCAGATCATCCGCTCGAGCGATACGTCGCGCGCGATCAGGATGCTCTGCTGCCGGTAGGTCGGGAAGCACATGTCGCCGTCGCGCAGCGCCATCGCGTGCGCGGTGCCGATCGCCTCTTCGCCGAGGCTCAACATGTAGAAGGAGATTTTCTTCTGGCGCTGCGCGATCATCATGCGCGCGTCGAAAATGCGGGTCTTGAGCATCGCGCGCAGCCCGGCGATCAGTCGCGCATCGTCGAGATCGGGCGCCCACGGGCCGACGGCCTTGCCGCTGTCGTCGAGCACGCGCACCAGGCTGCGGGCGAGGTCGGCGGTGTCTGCCGCGGCTACGTCGATCGGCGGGCGGCGGACTGCGCCGGCCGGCGATAGATGCAGATAGGAAAAATCCGTCTTGCAGCCCGGGCGCCCGGTGGGCTCCGGCACATGCAGACGCAATGGCTCTGACAGGCTCATCGTGTCGTCTCCACGCTCGATTGTGTCTCACGCTGATTAGGAACGCGCGGCCGGTTGCCGGCCTGCGCGCGGGCTGACGCGCGGATAAGCACGTCAACCTTGGAAATCTATGCCTTGCGGCGCCGGACGTCGATGTCCAAGCCGCTCGATTGCAGTGAGCAGATTTGCCATGTCGGGCGCGGGAGGGAGGCCCGGCGGGCCTGTCCCGGCTGGCCGCCGCTCGATGCCATGCTGCGCTGCATCGAGCGTTGACGGGAATGGGCAGACAATGAGCGTGCCGCAGCCGGTGGCGGCCAGGTCGGACGAATCTCGAGCTTGCCCGGGGGGATACCTCCCCGCCTCCGGGCAAACTTCGGGTTCAGTGTCCTTGTGCAGGTGTGAATACGCCGCGAAAGCGCATCTTCCCCGACGCGAGGCGGTCGTAGGCTTCGGTCGCGTCGTCCAGTGCGAATGTCTCGACGATCGGCTTGACCCGGCCTTTGGCGGCAAGCTCCAGCACTTCGCTCAGATAGCGCAAACCGCGATGCGTGGAGCCGATGACCTGCTGACGCATCATGTGGAACGGCTTGCGCGCCGACGCGATCGAGAACGGCTTCGTGAAGTCGAGCCCGCAGAGGATCACGCGGCCGTCGACCCGCAACCCGGCCATCGCTTCCTCTGCAGTACTGAATTCGTTGGTCGTGACGAGCAGCACGTCTGCGCCGCCTGCCTCGCGAAGTTCTTCGCCGTTCGCGACGACCTGGTCCGCGCCCAGCCGGATCGCCAGTTCGCGCTTGTCCTCGGAGTGCGTGATCGCGATGGTCTCGAAACCGCAGGCCCGCGACAGCTGCAGCGCCACGTGTCCCAATCCGCCGATTCCGAGCACGGCGACCTTCTCATGCGGTTGCGGCGCCGCGTCGCGCAAGCCGCTCCACGTCGTGTAGCCGGCGCACATCATCGGCGCGGCATCGACATAGGTCAGTCCGTCGGGCAGCAGCACCGTCCCCTCGGCCGCGACGGCGATGTACTCCGCATGTCCGCCCTGCGCAGCAAACCCGGTGGTCCGCGGCGCGTCGCAGTTCACGGCCGTCTGACCGGAAAGCGGACGATTCTCGCGACAGTACGCGCAGCGCCCGCATGCGGACTGCACCCACGTCGTGCCGATCCGGTCGCCCACCTTGCGCGCATGGACGCCGGCACCGACTTCGACAATTTCGCCGACGACCTCGTGGCCGGGTGTCTGCGGGTAAATGTCGCCGCCGTAACCTTGCGTTGCCCAGACATCCGTGTAGCACATCCCCGACGCATGAACCTTCACCAGCACCTGCCCCGGCCCGGCTACCGGCACCGGCACTTCCCACACTTCCCAGGGGCGATTGGCGCCGGTCATCACGACCGCCTTCATCTTCATTGCTTGCTCCTTTTTCAACCGAACGTAGGGTGCATTGCGTGGTCCGCCTGCGCACGCAGCCGCCGCGGCGCTGGCGCCGCAACCGGCCGTTGCGTTGACGGACGCCCTAGTCTAAAAAAGGCGCATTATCATGACAATCTCGCCAATCTTTACGTCACGATGAATTCCGCTCATCAATTGAAAAGCGGCGATCTCCTCTCGCTCAACGTGTTCCTTGCCGCGGCAACGCACCTCAGCTTTCGCGCGGCATCGATCGCGCTCGACGTCACGCCGTCTGCGATCAGCCATTCGATCAAGAGCCTCGAGCAGCGCCTGGGCGTTCGCCTGTTCAACCGCACGACCCGCAGCGTGTCGCTGACGGATGCCGGCGAGCGCCTCCTCGAGAAACTCCGTCCGGCAATCTCGTCGGTGGCCGACGCGATGCTCGCGGTCGACGGGATGCGCGACACGCCCAGCGGCACCGTGCGCATCAACGCCAGCGAAGGCGCGATCCGCATGGTGCTGAAGCCGGTGCTCGCGCGCTTCCTGCGCGACTACCCGCAGGTTCATCTCGACATCGTGACGGACGGGAAACTCGGCGACATCGTCGCCGGCGGATTCGATGCGGGGATCCGGCTGGCCGAAGCCGTGCCGCAAGACATGATCGCGGTTCGCGTGTCCGAACCGGTGCGGTTCGCCGCCGTCGCTTCACCGGCCTATTTCGCCGCGCGCGGGCGCCCCGGCGTCCCGCAGGATCTGCACCGGCACGACTGCATTCGCTTTCGCTTCGACAGCGGCGCGATCTACCGCTGGGAGTTCGAGCGCCGTGGCGTCGTTGAAACGGTCAATGTCGGCGGCCCGCTCACGCTGACCGACCAGCCCTTGATGGTCGATGCCGCGATCGACGGCATCGGGATCGCGTTCGTGCCCGATCATCTCGTCCACGATGCACTGCGCGACGGGCTTCTCGAACGTGTGTTGACCGACTGGTGTCCGGTCATGCCGGGACTGTGCCTGTATTACCCCGGCCATCGCCATGTTTCCGGCGGGTTGCGCGCGCTGATCGACACGTTGAGGGTTCAGTCGGCAAGCGCCGGTCCGGAACGCCGCGCGGCCGGGCGCCCCGAGTAGCGAAACGATAGGGAGCCCGCTCGCCGCGCGTTCAGGTGCTGCGGCGCGACCGCAGCTGTACCCCCTGCAACGCGGCACCAAGCACGAAGATGCCCAGCCACGCGACGAGCGACCCGCGCACGATGGGAGATTCGGGACCGTCCGCAAGCGGATGACCGATCGGCAACCGCGTCAGCGTCTCGTTGATCCCGGGAACCAGCAACAGAAAGAAACTGAACGAAAATGCGAACTGGGCCAGGTACGGCCGCGCGCGCCCCAGCATTTCGATGCGCGGAACGAGGAGTCCGCCCGCTGTCGCGATCAGCGCCAGGATGCCGAGGGCATGCCCGGCATTGAAGCCGCCCGTGCTGGACAAGCCAAACGACGTGAACACCGATATCACCATTCCTGCGACGTAAAGCCTGGCTGACCGCGTCGTGCTGTCGATCTTCTGATATCGGGCGAAGCTGTAGAGGCCCGCGGCGAACGTCGCGAGGCTGACGATGGTGTGACCGGCACCCAGAGTGGAAATGGGATGAGGCATAAGACGACGACTCCTTCTGAAAAAATCGGCCCCGATCGCCGCGACACGGGTGCCCCCACGGCACACGGAAGCATTCGAGCGGCCTTGCATTTCACTTGCTCCGCATGCAGCCAGATTGTCCCGATCGTGCGGGCTCTCCGGGATCGGTCAAATGACCGACCCCGGACAGCGTCACGCAACTGAGGGCCCCCGCGCTGTCGCGTATGATCGGTCACTCGTCCCCGCGATTTTCCAAGCCGAACCCGATGTTCAACACCGAAGCCAGCCACGCCGCACTGCGCATATTCGATTCCGTGAAGGCCATCGCTTTCATCGGCGACCTGAGCATGGGACAACCGACCGACCACTCGCTTCGCACCGCGTGGCTGGGGGTACGCCTCGCGGACGCAGCAGGACTGGGCGCATCGGTTTGCAATACGGTTCGTGAGGCGTCGCTGCTTCGCTGGTCGGGTTGCACGGCGAATGCACCCGGTTTCGCGGAAGTGTTCGGCGACGACATCGCGATCCGCACGGCGATGCTCGAGAACAGGGCCGGCATGGCCGAGGCAATCGAAAGCGCCGGCGCGTCGATGATGAAACTCGCACGGATTCACTGCGAAGTATCCGGCGAGGTCGCGCAAATACTGGGGCTCTCGACAGCGACGGAAACGGCGCTGCGCCATATTTTCGCGGCGTGGGACGGCAACGGCTTCCCGGCACAACTCGCACGCGAACAGGTACCCGTTGCCGTGCCGGTCGTTGCGCTTGCCGGCGATCTGGAGGTGTTGAGTCGCACATATGGCGTCGAGCCGGCCCTGGGGCTGATCAGGCAGCGTGCAGACTCGCGGTATCCGGCGCACCTCGTCGATACGACGGTTCGTCACGCGGAGGCCTGGCTGGCGGAACTGGCGCGCTCGTCGCCGGCCGAGTTCGATATCGCACTGGCAACGTCCGATATGCAGCGGATGACATCCGCGGAACTGATCGCCGACATCGTCGACCTGAAATTGCCGTGGATGACGGGGTTTTCACGTGCCGTCGCGACGACGGCGGCCGACTGTCATGCGCGACTCAAACCGGATGATGCGGGGCGTTCGCTCGTTTACCTGGCCGGACTGATTCACGGCATCGGCAGGGCCGCCGTGCCGAACGACGTATGGAACCTGCCTGCGACGCTGCCGGCAAGCGCGTGGGAGAAGGTGCGGCTGGTACCGTACTGGACCGAACGCGCCGGCAAGCAATCCGGCGCGCTGAGCCAGGCCGCCCTGCTTGCGTCGCTTGCGTACGAGCGGCTGGACGGTTCAGGATATTTCCGCGGCGCTCACGCCCCGGCGTTGACGCTGGAAGCGCGCGTACTGGCGGCGTCGGTCGCGTGGGTCGCGTTGCGATCGCCGCGCCCCTGGCGCGCCGCGCTGCCCGACGACGCGGCCACCCGCCTGCTGCGGGACGAAGCGGCCAATGGCCGGCTATGCGGCGAAGCGGTCGGCGTGCTGACGTCGGCATCGATCCCCGTCGCCCGACGCGTATCCAGAAACGCGCCGGCCGGTGCCGGCCTGTCCGAGCGAGAGATCGACGTGCTGCGTGTGATCTCGCGCGGAGCGAGCAACAAGGAGGCTGCGCGGGAACTGACCATCAGCCCGAGCACGGTACGCACGCATGTCGAAAGCGTGTTTCGCAAGCTTGGCTGTTCGACGCGCGCAGCAGCGACGCTCAAGGCATCGTCAATGGGCCTGATCTGAAGGCGTGGCGTGGCGCCGGTTTGCGTCGACGACGCTAGCCGCACGGCCCGGTGTCCGGTACGCCGCCCGCCTGAATCGGGTCGTCACGCGTGCGAAAGAGGCATGCTCCTGCCGGCCCGCTTATTGCGGCGCGCGATCGATCATGCGTCGGGGCGCAAGAGGTCGAAGCGGCTGTCGGGCGTCACGTATGCATAGGCCGACGGGCCGCCCGCACGAAGAATGATGCCCGCGCCGAACGTGTCGAAGATGCCGTCCTTCAGCAGATCACGGCGGATATGGACGGCGACGACCTCGCCCAGCACCAGCGTGGCCGGCGTCTCGACACCGCGATGATCGCGCAGGCGGATCACGTCGGTCACCTTGCATTCGAAATTCACACCGCTTTCCGCGACGCGCGGCACGTCGACGAGGCGCGACGGCACCGCCGTCAAGCCACCGAGTTCGAATTCATTCACGTCGTACGGCACCGCCGCACAGGTCTGGTTCATCCGCTCGGCGAGATCGCGCGTCGCAAGGTTCCACACGAACTCGCCGGTTTCCTGCACGTTGCGCAGGCTGTCCTTCGCGGCGGTGCTCGAAAAACCGATGATCGGCGGGCGATAGTTGAACGCGTTGAAGAAACTGTACGGCGCGAGGTTCAGCGTGCCGTCGCTGCCGCGGGACGAGATCCAGCCGATCGGGCGCGGACCGACGATCGCGTTCAACGGATCGTGCGGCAGCCCGTGGCCTTGCGAGGGTTCGTAATAGTGATGGGTCGAGTCGGTCATGACGGATCGGATGGCGAGAGGCGAACGACGGGGAAGCGGTCGGCGGAACGCGTTTGGCGGTGGCGACGCAGGCGCCGGTGCGACGTGCGTGCCAGTATCACATGGTGTCGCTTTCGGCGCAGTGAAGTGCATCATGAACCGCGCTGGCGTGCCGCGGCAGATGCCTGCGCCAAATAAAAAACCCGCGAGCGCTGTATTTCTCGCGGGTTTTTTCACCTACATCGAATCGATTCGCGTCAACGCAATCGATGGTGCCGGGGACCGGACTTGAACCGGCAAGCCAGTTAAGGCGGCGGATTTTCGTCACACTGCTTCTTTCAAAGCCGGCGTCGCGTGAGCGATGCCGTTCGTGCGCTGGACTATGCCTTCACCGTCGCGCGCGGGCGTGACCGCTGCCCGTGCGCCTTAGGCGCCCCCCGTCTAGTCTCTACACCTTCCTCGCGAATACCGCGAGGCTTGGCTCGGCGTTGCCTCGATGCGCACATCAGGGGTTTCGCCGAATTTGAAGGGTTCTGCACCGACCGTTTCCGACCGGGCACTCAATCGTTTAAGTCCGCTATGTTTACCAATTTCATCACCCCGGCAAGAGGGCGGACGCGATTCTACCATTGCTTGCGCATGCGTTCCCTTATTCCGCCGCGCTCCTCGCGCCCGGCGCGTGTCATCACCACCGATACGACACATCCGCCGATTTTCTCCCGCGCCGCAACATCCCCGATACAATCGGGTCCGCGTCGTCCGACGGCCCCAACCGTCTGATGTTTGTATCGTGCTTCTTGCGAAACAAGCGTCTCTTGCGTCATCGCGAAGTCACAAACGTTTTCGATAATTTCCCGGCCGAAAACGTTTACATCGCATGACTTCATGACCTCGACCATCAAGGACGTCGCTGCCCTCGCGGGCTTCTCGATCGCCACCGTTTCGCGTGCGATCAATGCCCCGCATACCGTCAGCCCCGCGACGCTGCAGACGATCCGCACCGCGATCGAAACGCTGCAGTTCCGCCCGAGCCCGCTCGGCCGCCAACTGCGCGGCGAGCGCACGCGGCTCGTCGGCGTCGTCGTGCCGACGCTGTCGAACCCCGTGTTCGCCGACTGCCTGCAAGGCATCGACGCGCTCGCGACCGCGGCCGGTTTCAAGCTGATCCTGATGACGACCGAATACGACGCGGCGCGCGAGCGTCACGCGATCGAGACGCTGCGCGAGCAGCGCGTCGAAGGGCTGATCCTCACCGTCGCCGATGCGGACACGCACCCGCTGCTCGACATGCTCGATCGCGACGGCCCGCACTACGTGCTGATGCACAACGACACGCAACGCCGCCCGTCGGTATCGGTCGACAACCGCCGCGCCGCGTATGACGGCGTGCAACGGCTGACCGCGCACGGCCATCGCCGCGTGCTGATGCTGGCCGGCTCGCTCGCCGCGTCGGACCGCGCACGCCAGCGTCATCTCGGTTATGCGCAGGCGCTCGAGGAAGTCGGCGTGGCCGCGCTGCCGCCCGTCGAAGTCGACTTCAACGCGCCCGAGCTGCCCGATGCGGTGCTCGCGCATCTCACCGCGCACGCCACACGTCCGACCGCCCTCTTCTGCAGCAACGACCTGCTCGCGATGGTCGTGATGCGCGGCCTGCGCCGCGCGGGTTTCTCGATTCCCGACGACCTGTCGGTGCTCGGCTTCGACGGCATCGCGATCGGCGAGTTGCTCGCGCCGCCGCTCGCGAGCGTCGCGACGCCGAACCGCGACATCGGCCGCCACGCGTGGCAGCGCCTCGTCGAATGCATCGGCGGCGCGGCGATCGAGCGCACGTCGACGATCCTGCCGCACACGGTGCGCGACGGTGCGACGATTGCGCCGCCGGCCACCGACCTGCAATTGCGCAACGCCTGAGCGCCGAACGCACGCGCCGCGCGGCTACACATACCCAATAACCACACCACCCCAGCGTCACACCCACTCGCCCGGAGATTCACCGTGTCCTTTCGCCTGACCTCGCTGCTGCGCGCGCTCGCCGCGCCGCTCGCCTGCGCCGCGCTCATCGCCGGCGCGCCTGCCGCCCACGCCGACGAAACGGCGATCTGCTACAACTGCCCGCCCGAATGGGCCGACTGGGCCGCGCAGATCGCGGCGATCAAGCAGAAGACCGGCATCCGCGTGCCGTTCGACAACAAGAACTCGGGCCAGTCGATCGCGCAGCTGATCGCCGAGCAGAAGAGCCCGGTCGCCGACGTCGTCTACCTCGGCGTGTCGTCGGCGTTCCAGGCGAAGGACAAGGGCGTGATCGCGCCGTACAAGCCCGCGCACTGGAACGACATCCCCGCGAACCTGAAGGATCCGCAAGGCTACTGGTTCGCGATCCACTCGGGCACGCTCGGCTTCTTCGTGAACAAGGACGCGCTCGACGGCAAGCCGGTGCCGCGTTCGTGGGCCGATCTGCTGAAGCCCGAATACAAGGGCATGGTCGGCTATCTCGATCCGTCGAGCGCGTTCGTCGGCTACGCCGGTGCGGTCGCCGTCAACCAGGCGCTCGGCGGCAGCCTCGACAACTTCAAGCCGGGCCTCGACTGGTTCCACAAGCTGAAGGCGAACGCGCCGATCGTGCCGAAGCAAACGGCCTATGCGCGCGTGCTGTCCGGCGAGATTCCGATCCTGCTCGACTACGACTTCGATGCGTATCGCGCAAAGTACAAGGACAACGCGAACGTCGAGTTCGTGATTCCGAAGGAAGGCACGATCGCGGTGCCGTACGTGATGAGCCTCGTGAAGGGCGCGCCGCACGATGCGAACGGCAAGAAGGTGCTCGACTTCGTGCTGTCCGACGAAGGCCAGAAACTGTGGGCCAACGCTTACCTGCGCCCGGTGCGCGCGCAGACGCTCGGCGCCGACATCGCCGCGAAGTTCCTGCCGGCGAGCGAATACGCACGGGCGAAGCCGGTCGACTTCGGCAAGATGGCGGCCGGCCAGCAGGCGTTCGGCCAGCAGTACCTGCAGATCATGCAGTAAGCCGCGGGACGCAACCGATGCTCGACCTGACTTTCCCGCTGCGCTGGCGCATCGCGCTCGTCGCGCCGGCGCTGGCGGTGTTCGCCGCGTTCTGGCTGCTGCCGATGGCGTCGCTCGTGCAGGTGTCCGCCGACGGCGCGTTCTTCTCGCACTACGCGGCGCTGCTCGGCAATGCACGTTACATGAGGAGCCTCGGCGAGACGGTGGCGCTGTCCGCCGGCGTCACGCTCGCGACGCTCGCGCTGTCGACGATCTCGGGCCTCCTGCTCGCGCGCCGCGAATTCGCCGGCAAGCGCGTGCTGCTCGCGCTGCTGACGTTTCCGCTCGCGTTCCCGGGCGTCGTCGTCGGCTTCATGGTGATCATGCTCGCCGGCCGCCAGGGGCTGATCGGGATGCTGTCGGCGAAACTCACCGGCGACAAGTGGGTATTCGCGTACTCGGTTGCGGGCCTGTTCATCGGTTACCTGTATTTCTCGATTCCGCGCGTGATCGTCACCGTGATCGCGGCGGCGTCGAAGCTCGACGCGTCGCTCGAGGAAGCCGCCCGTTCGCTCGGCGCGTCGCCATGGCGCATCTTCGTCGACATCGTGCTGCCCGCGCTCGCGCCGGGCCTGATCGCGGCCGGCGCGATCTGCTTCGCGACCGCGATGGGCGCATTCGGCACCGCGTTCACGCTCGCCACCGACCTGAACGTGCTGCCGATGACGATCTATACCGAGTTCACGCTCAACGCGAACATCGCGACGGCGGCCGGCCTGTCGATCGTGCTCGGCATCGTCACCTGGGCCGTGCTTGCGCTCGCGCGCCGTTTCACCGGCCACACCGCCGCCGCCGCGGCCTGAGGATTTACGCATGCAATCGCTTTCCGGCTCTTCCGCGCCGTCACCGTCACCGTCACCGTCACCGGCGCCCGCTCCCGCGCAGGCGAACGGCGTCGCGCGCCGCGCGCCGCGCGTCACGGGTGCACGCGCGATCGCCGCGCTTCAATGGGGCGTCACGCTGCTGCTGTGCGCGTTCCTGATCGTGCCTGTCGTGATGTCCGTGCTCGCGGGCCTGACCGTCAACTATTTCCGCGGCCTGTCGAGCGGCCTCACGCTGCGCTGGCTCGAACAGGTGTGGCAGCAGTATCACGGCTCGGTCGCGCTGTCGTTCTACGTGGCATTCGCGACGCTCGCGATCGTGCTCGTCACCGGCGTACCGGCCGGCTATGCGCTCGCGCGCAGCAAGCACCGCGTCGCCCGTGCGATCGAGGAAGCGCTCGTGCTGCCGGTCGCGCTGCCGGGGCTGGCTTCGGCGCTCGCGCTGCTGGTGGTGTACGGCGGCTTCACCGCGTTCCGGATGAGCCTGTGGTTCATCGTCGTCGGCCATGTCGTGTTCACACTGCCGTTCATGGTGCGCGCGGTGGCCGCCGTCGCGGCCGGTGCCGACCTGCGCACGCTCGAGGAAGGCGCGGCGAGCCTCGGTGCGTCGTTTGTCACGCGCTTTATCACGATCGTGCTGCCGAACCTGCGCCCCGGCATCGTGGCAGGCGCGCTCGCGGTGCTCACGCTGTCGATCGGCGAATTCAACCTGACGTGGATGCTGCATACGCCCGATACCAAGACGCTGCCGGTCGGGCTCGCCGATACCTATGCGTCGCTGCGCCTCGAAGTCGGCAGCGCGTACACGATCCTGTTCCTGCTGATGACGCTGCCGCTGCTCGTGGCGATGCAGTGGCTCGGCGTCGATCCGTCCGGCACGCGCGCGCTCAAGAAGCGCACGCGCTGAATTTTTCGCAGACATGAAACTCGATTCCACTCCCATCACGCTGACCCGCTGCGCAAAAACGTTCCGCGGCACCCGCGTGCTCGAACCGCTCGACCTGTCGATCGGCGCGGGCGAAACACTCGTGCTGCTCGGGCCGTCCGGCTGCGGCAAGACGACGACGCTGCGCCTGATCGCGGGCCTCGACACGCCGGACGCCGGCGGCACGATCGCGTTCGGCAACGACGACGTCACCGCGCTGCCGATCGAGCGCCGGCAGGTCGGCATGGTGTTCCAGAACTACGCGCTGTTTCCGAACCTGACAGTGCGCGGCAACGTCGGCTACGGGCTGAAGATCCGCAAGACCGAGCCGCGCGCGCTGCGCGAACGCGTCGACGAGCTGCTCGCGATGATGCGGCTCGACGCACATGCGGACAAACCGGTCGATCAATTGTCCGGCGGACAGCGTCAGCGCGTCGCGCTGGCCCGCGCGCTCGCGGTGCGGCCGCGCGTGCTGCTGCTCGACGAACCGCTGACCGCGCTCGATGCGAAGCTGCGCGACGTGCTGCGCCGCGAGATGAACGCGCTGCTGCGCGAGCTTGGCGTGACGACCGTCTACGTGACGCACGACCAGGCCGAGGCGATGGAACTCGGCGACCGGATCGTCGTGATGGGCGCGGGCCGCATCGAGCAGATCGGCACGCCGCGCGACATCTACTACCACCCGGCGAACCGCACGGTCGCGCAGTTCATCGGCACGCTGAACCGGCTGGCCGGACAATGGCGCGACGGCGCGCTGGTGACGACAGGTGGCGCGATCGCAACGCCGCATGCCGCCGACGAATGGTTCTTCCGCCCCGAGGACGCGCAGCTCGCCGATCCCGCGCATGCACCGCTACGCGGCGCGGTCGGCGCGTGTGCGTTCCTCGGCGAGCGCACGCGGCTCACGATCGAGCATGCGGCACCCGACGCGCTCGTGATCGACGTGCCCGGCCGCATCGCGCTCGCACGCGGCACGGCGGTCGGCCTCACGATCGCGCCGGAAGGCCTGATCGCGCTCGGCGCGTAATCCGTCGTTCGGGCATCATTCATGCAGCACCCCACGGCGGCGCACGACGCCGCCCCCACAACAACCAGACGATTCCGAGAAACTTCGATGCTGCTTGCTCAAATCAGCGATCTCCACATCAAGCGGCCGGGCCAGCTCGCGTACCGGCGCGTCGACACGGCGGCCGCGCTCGCGCGCTGCATCGCGAAGCTGAACGCACTCGAGCCGCGCCCCGACGCCGTGCTCGTCACCGGCGACCTCACCGACTTCGGCCACGATGAAGAGTACGGCAACCTGCGCGGGCTGCTCGCCGCGCTCGAGATTCCGTACTACCTGATGATCGGCAATCACGACGACCGCGCCGGGCTGCGCCGCGCGTTTGCCGAGCGCGCAGAACTGCACGACGGCGAATTCGTGCAGTACGCGCTCGACGTCGGCGCGGTGCGCGTGCTGGCACTCGACTCGCAGGTGCCCGGCGCAAGCCACGGCGACCTGTGCGACGCACGGCTCGCCTGGCTCGCCGCCCAGCTCGACGCCGCACGCGACCGGCCGGTGATCGTCGCGCTGCATCACCCGCCGTTCGTGGCAGGCATCGGCCACATGGACAAGCTGCGCCTCGCGCCCGCCGCTTCCGCGAAACTCGACGCGCTGCTGCGCGGTCATCCGAACGTCGAGCGCGTGCTGTGCGGTCACGTGCACCGCACGATGTTCACGCGCTTCGGCGGCACGCTTGCGTCGGCGGTGCCGTCGCCCGCGCACCAGGTCGCATTCGACCTGCGGACCGACGCGCCATCGGCATTCCGGCTCGAACCGCCCGCGTTCGCGGTCCATCGTTACACGCCCGAAACGGGCATGACGTCGCACCACGTGTACGTCGACGAAGGCGCCGGCCCGTATCCGTTCTACGAACCGACGGGCGAGCTGGTCGACTGACGGCTGGCGGCTGATGGCCGGCGGCGGATAGCTGGTGGCTGATGGCTGGCGGCGCGCACGATGACGGCCGCCGGCCGGTTCGCCGCGCGGCCGGCAGGATTCGCGACGCTCCGGTATGATCGGCAGCCTCGACCGGCGCCCGGCCCGCCTGCGCACCCGACGCGTGCGCCGCTTGCCACGCCGCCCAACTTCGTCCGCGCCGCCATGTCCACCGCCTCCACCGACCGTCCGACCGACGCCGCCTCGCCCCATTACTCGCGCAGCCTGCTGTTGCTGCTCGCGACGATCGCGGGCGTGTCGGTCGCGAACATCTACTACAACCAGCCGCTGCTCGACAGCTTCCGCTCGGCCTTCCCGGACGGCGCGTCATGGATCGGCGTCGTGCCGACCGCGACGCAGCTCGGCTATGCCGCCGGCATGTTCCTGCTCGCGCCGCTCGGCGACCGGTTCGATCGCCGCAGGCTGATCCTGATGCAGATCGCCGGCCTGTCCGTCGCGCTGATCGTGGCGGCCACCGCTCCGTCGCTGGCCGTGCTTGCCGTCGCGAGCCTTGCAATCGGCATCCTCGCGACCATCGCGCAGCAGGCCGTGCCGTTCGCCGCCGAAATCGCACCGCCCGCCGAACGCGGGCAGGCGGTCGGCACCGTGATGAGCGGCCTGCTGCTCGGCATCCTGCTGGCGCGCACGGCCGCCGGCTTCGTCGCCGAGTATTTCGGCTGGCGCGCAGTGTTCGCCGCGTCGGTCGCGGCGCTCGTCGCGCTCGCCGCCGTGATCGTGATGCGGCTGCCGCGCAGTTCGCCGACGTCGACGCTGTCGTACGGCAGGCTGCTCGGCTCGATGTGGCATCTGGCGGTCGAACTGCGCGGGCTGCGCGAGGCGTCGCTGACGGGCGCCGCGCTGTTCGCGGCGTTCAGCGCGTTCTGGCCCGTGCTGACGCTGCTGCTCGCCGGCGCACCGTTCCATCTCGGCCCGCAGGCCGCCGGCCTGTTCGGGATCGTCGGTGCAGCGGGCGCGCTCGCCGCACCGTACGCGGGCCGCTCCGCGGACAAGCGCGGCCCGCGCGCGACCATCTCGGTCGCGATCGCGCTGCTCGCACTGTCGTTCGTGATCTTCGCGCTGTCGGCGTCGAGCCTCGTCGGGCTCGTGATCGGCGTGATCGTGCTGGATGTCGGCGTACAGGCCGCGCAGATCTCGAACCAGTCGCGCATCTACGCGCTGAAGCCCGACGCGCGCAGCCGCGTGAACACGGTGTACATGGTGTGTTACTTCATCGGCGGCGCGCTCGGCTCATCGGCCGGCGTTGCCGCATGGCATGCGTTCGGCTGGACCGGCATGTGCGCGACGGGGCTGCTGTTTGCCGCGCTCGCGGGCGGGTCCCACCTTCGCGGCGGCCGGCACGGCTGAGCGCGGCCGGCCACGACGGCGTTACGCGTCGGCGCGTGGCGCGACCGGTTCGTCGACGGGCGGCGGCGCGAACGCCGGTGCCGGATCCACCACCGCGGCGGGATCCATCACGGCCGCCGGCGTCGGCACCGCAAGCGGGACGGCGGACGGCGCGAGGATCGGCGCCGCTTCGGGAATCGCGATCTGCTCGGGGGCGGACGCAGGGTCCGCTGCCGAGACCTGCTCGGCCGTCGCGGCCGTCGGACCGGCAGCAGCCGCGCGCGCCGCCGGCCGGCGGGCCGGATCGAACACGAACGACAGCCCCACACTGCCGAGGATCGCGACGGTCGCGACCACGGTCGCCATCGTCACCGGTTCGCCGAGCAGCAGCGCACCGAGCGCGACCGCGACGATCGGGTTCACGTACATGCAGCTGCTCGCGATGATCGGGCTCGTGTGACGGATCAGGTAGCCGTACGCGACATACGCGGCCATCGTGCAGAACACCATCAGGTAGAGGAACGCGAACACCGGCCCCGCCATCACGTGCTCGATGCGTTCGCCGATCAGCCAGGCGACGAGTGTCGAGATCAGGCCGCCGAGGCCGATCTGCAGCGACGTCGACAGAAACAGGTCGGACGGCAGCTTGAGCCGCGTCGCGAGGTGCGCGCCGCCTGCCCAGAACAGCGCGCCGGCCAGCACGCAGATCGTGCCGAGCGCCGAATTCTGGGCGGCCGCGCCGCCCGAATTCAGCACGACGATACCGACCATCCCCAGCGCGACGGCCGCCCATTCGCCCTTCGTCACCGGCCGGCCGGCCACCGCCGCGATCACGGTCGCGAACAGCGGCACCGTGGCCACCATCACCGCGGCCGAGCCGCTGCTGACCGAACTGATCCCGAGCGCGATCGTGCCCGACGACAGCGCGACGAGCATCGTGCCGACGATCCCCGCGTTGCGGATTTCCAGCAGCGTCGGCCATTCGGGCTTGCGCCGCAGCGCGAAGATGAACAGGCCGATCCCGCCGAGCAGGTTGCGCAGCCCCGACAGCAGCAGCGGCGGAAACGACTGCAGCGCGAAATGCAGGCCGCTGTAGGTCGAGCCCCAGACGAAATAGATGAACACGAGCGCCAGCGCGACGCGGCCGCCGCGGCTTTGCGGCAGGCGGATCCGGAACGAAAAGCGCGCGAAGAAATCGAGGAGGCGGTCGAGCGGCGTCATCGTGCGGCCCGCCCGCACGTCACGCCGCGTGCTCCGCTGAAAGGCGCCGGCCATGCCGGCAAACGGTCCTGGCGGGACCGGGAAGGCAGAGCGAACGTGCGGGACGACATGGCAGTGCGAACGGCGACGAAAAAGAACCGGCAAGCGGCGGCAGAGGGACAAAAAAAACGTGCGCAACCACTTCGGCTGAACACGCTCGGCATTATGGCATCAAGGATTCGAAAGCATCGTCAGACCCGTCTGAAAGGATAACGACTGACGTTTCGGCGCGACATTATTCGGCCGGCGGGCGCGTGAAATCCGGGGCCGGATGCGCAGGATGCACGCGTTGCCGGCGCCGGTTTCGCACACACGCGATCGCCACCCGCAGGCGTCGGATCGAGCGTCGGCCGAACGGCCAGTCACGCACGCCGGTGCGTTCCGTCACGCCTATCGTGATGGGCGACGTGCCCTCCTCTTGCCGTCCAGAGCCGCTTTTCGAAACCCGCACATCCATACAAAATTTTGTATAATTCCACCATCCTTCCGCCGAAGCCCGTCGTGTTCGTCGGCAGCGCACTGGGCGATCTCCGCGGCTTTCCGCTGCCCGCGCGGCGCGAAGCCGGCCACCAGATCGACCAGGTACAGCGCGGCCTCGCGCCCGACGACTGGAAACCGATGCGCACGATCGGTGCCGGCGTGCGGGAAATCCGCGTGCGCGATGCGAGCGGCGCGTTCCGGATCGTCTACGTCGCGACGTTCGCCGAAGCGATCTACGTGCTGCATTGCTTCCGGAAGCAATCGGCGCGCACGAACCAGGCCGATATCGACCTGGCCGCCCGGCGCTATCGCGCCCTGATGATGGAGTCGAAGAAGTGACGACCAACGAACGCTACACGAGCGTCTGGGACGCAATCGAGGGCCGGCCGGCCGAAGCCGAGAACATGAAGCTGCGCTCCGAACTGATGATCGCGCTCAAGCAGCGCATCGCGCAGCTCGAACTCAGTCAGGCCCAGGCCGCGAGGCGGCTGGGCGTCACGCAGCCGCGCGTGTCCGATCTGCTGCGCGGCAAGATCAACCTGTTCGGGCTCGACGCGCTCGTGAACATGGCCGCGGCCGTCGGCCTGCGCGTCGACCTGCAGGTGCGCGAATCCGCGTGACGGACGAGCGCGCCTCGCGCGCCGCTCACGATCCGCCGAACCAGTTGTACCCCTGATCGACCCAGTAGCCGCCCGGGAACGTATCGGTCACGAAGATTTCCATGATGTGCTTCGGGTTCTTGTAGCCGAGCTTGGTCGGCATCCGCAGCTTCATCGGGAAGCCGTACTCGGGCGGCAACTGGCGACCGTCGTACTCGAGCGCGAGCAGCGTCTGCGGATGCAGCGCGGTGGGCATGTCGATGCTTTCGTAGTAATCGTCCGCGCACTTGAAGCCGACGTATTTCGCCCGCGTGTCGGCGCCGGCACGCGCGAGGAACGCGCCGAACGGCGTGCCGCCCCAACGGCCGATCGCACTCCACCCTTCCACGCAGATGTGTCGCGTGATCTGCTCCGCGTGCGGCAGCGCGCGAAGCTCGTCGAGCGTCCACACGCGCTTGCCCGTGACACGGCCGGACAGCACGAGGCGATAGGTCGACTCGTCGACGTGCCGCACTTCGTCGATCCCGTAGTACGCGTTGAACGGGAACGGGCGCGTGATGTCGGCTTCGGTGTAGGTCGGCGCGAGCCGGTCGGGGTTGAACAGCCACGCCTGCACGCGATCGTTCATGCGCGACACTTTCTCGAGGAACGTGTTGACCGACGCGTCGTCCTGCAACGTGCAGCCGGTCAGCATCGCGAGGCCGCCGAGCGTCAGCACGCGCCGGTTGAAGAGCCGCCGCGACGGCATCTCGAGCTCGCGGCGCACGTCGAGTTCGAGCGACTTCCGGTCGAGCGTCCAGCGCGGCTCGCCGCGGCTTTTTTCGGATTCCGACATGATGATTTCCTTCGCCCGCGATGGGGCGGTCAGCGACCGCGCAGCATCGCGAGCAGCGAGCGCGGCACCAGCAGCGCCATCGCGACGTGAACGACAAAGAAGGCGACGAGCAGCGACATCGCCCAGAAATGCACGACGCGCGCATTGTCGTAGCCGCCGAACAGTTCGCGCAGCAGCGGGAACTGCACCGACTTCCAGATCGTGAGCCCCGACAGCACCAGCACGACGAGATCGACGATCGCGGTCAGGTACGCGGCGCGCTGCACCGCGTTGTAGACGCTCAGGTCGTCGTGCGCCAGCCGCCCGCCGAGCGCGGCGCGCACGTCGCGCCACACCGATGCCGGCGTGACGGGCAACAGCTTGCGCGCGAAGCGCCCCGTCGTGATCGACATCGCGAGGTAGAACAGCCCGTTGCCGACCAGCAGCCACATCGCCGCGAAATGCCATTGCAGCGCGCCGCCGAGCCAGCCGCCGAGCGTGATGCCGTGCGCGAACGTGAACGACGGATAGATCGGCGACGCGTCGTAGATGCGCCAGCCGGACAGCGCCATCAGGATCGCCGCGAGCGCGTTGAGCCAGTGGCTCACGCGCACCCACGGCGGATGGATCGTGGGCGCGGGCGGCGTCGTACTCGCGCGATCCGTGACAGGAACCGTTTGCATGATGAAGACTCCCGGAATGATGCGACGGGACGCGATGCGCCCGCAGCCGGCCGGCCGCGCCCCGCGCGCATCGATCAGTTCGACGGGCTCATGGTGTCCTTCTTCATCGCGTCGCCCTTCGACATCGCGTCGTGGCCCATCGCGTCCTTTTTCATGGCGTCCTTCTTCATCGCGTGCTTCTTCATGCCGTCCTTCTTCATCGCGCCGTCCTTGGCCATCTCGTCGTGGCCCATCGCGTCCTTCGACATCGACATGCCATCCTTCGACATCGCATCGTTCTGCGCATACGCGCCCGTTGCGATCGTGGCAAGTGCGGCGACACAGGCAACCAGGAATACGTTTTTCATGACATCTCTCCACTACATGGGTTTAGGAGCCGAATAGACGGAGCACATCGCCGGAAATGACAGCGATGTAGAAAAAATTTTAGACGCCTGAAATGAAAGGGCGGAATGCTGCACCGCTCGGCGCTTTCCGGCCCGGCCGGGACGCGGATCGGCGGCCGCGCTTGCTGCGCTGCACCCTGCCCGGCTCGCCGGCGGCGGCACGGCGATTGCGTGGCGGCATCCGATCCGCTCCCGGTTGAAACCGCCGCCAAGCCGGTGTATCGTGTGCCCTTGCTAACGCGGGGGTCCTGCAATGCGCTCGGTCAAATTACCGGCATTGCGGGTGAGAAATACCCTTTGAACCTGATCTGGATAATGCCAGCGCAGGGAAGCGTACGGATTTCGCCGCCATCCTTCTGACGAAATCCGCCGCCTCACCAAGCCTCGTCTCCTGCTTAGCTCGAGCCCCACATTCGTCAAGGGCTCCGGGCAAGCGCCGAAGCGCCTGTCCGGCGCCCGCACAGGAGATTGCATGAACGCCAATCCGAAGTTTCTGTCCGCCGACGCCCACGTCGACGCCGCGGCTGTCGCGCCGCTGCCGAATTCGCGCAAGGTCTATGTCACCGGCTCGCAGCCCGACATCCGCGTGCCGATGCGCGAAATCACGCAGGCCGACACGCCGACCGGCTTCGGCGGCGAAAAGAACCCGCCGATCTACGTGTACGACACGTCGGGCCCCTACACCGATCCGGACGCGAAGATCGACATCCGTGCGGGCCTGCCCGCGCTGCGCCAGCGCTGGATCGAAGCGCGCGGCGACACCGAAGTGCTCCCCGGCCTGTCGAGCCGGTACGGCCTCGAGCGCGCGGCCGATCCGGCCACGGCCGACCTGCGTTTCCCGGGCCTGCACCGCAATCCGCGCCGCGCCCAGGCCGGCAAGAACGTCACGCAGATGCACTACGCGCGTCAGGGCATCATCACGCCGGAAATGGAATACATCGCGATCCGCGAGAACCAGCGCCGCGCCGAGTACATCGAGAGCCTGAAGTCGAGCGGCCCGAACGGCGCAAAGCTCGCCGCGATGATGGGCCGCCAGCACCCGGGCCAGGCGTTCGGCGCAGCCGCCTTCGGCGCGAATGCGCTGGCCGAGATCACGCCGGAATTCGTGCGCGACGAAATCGCCCGCGGCCGCGCGATCATCCCCGCGAACATCAACCACCCGGAATCCGAGCCGATGATCATCGGCCGCAACTTCCTCGTGAAGATCAACGCGAACATCGGCAACTCGGCCGTCACGTCGTCGATCGGCGAGGAAGTCGACAAGATGACGTGGGCGATCCGCTGGGGCGGCGACACGGTGATGGACCTGTCGACCGGCAAGCACATCCATGAAACGCGCGAGTGGATCATCCGCAACAGCCCGGTGCCGATCGGCACGGTGCCGATCTACCAGGCACTCGAGAAGGTCAACGGCAAGGCCGAGGACCTGACCTGGGAAATCTTCCGCGACACGCTGATCGAGCAAGCCGAGCAAGGCGTCGACTACTTCACGATCCACGCGGGCGTGCGCCTGCAGTACGTGCCGCTCACCGCGAACCGGATGACGGGCATCGTGTCGCGCGGCGGCTCGATCATGGCGAAGTGGTGTCTCGCGCACCACAAGGAAAGCTTCCTGTACGAACACTTCGAAGAGATCTGCGAGATCATGAAGGCGTACGACGTGAGCTTCTCGCTCGGTGACGGCCTGCGTCCCGGCTCGATCTACGACGCGAACGACGAAGCGCAGCTCGGCGAACTGAAGACGCTCGGCGAGCTCACGCAGATCGCGTGGAAGCACGACGTGCAGGTGATGATCGAAGGCCCCGGCCACGTGCCGATGCAGTTGATCAAGGAGAACATGGATCTCCAGCTCGACTGGTGCAAGGAAGCGCCGTTCTACACGCTCGGGCCGCTCACCACCGACATCGCACCGGGCTACGACCACATCACGTCGGGCATCGGCGCGGCGATGATCGGCTGGTTCGGCACGGCGATGCTGTGCTACGTGACGCCGAAGGAACACCTCGGCCTGCCGAACAAGGACGACGTGAAGGAAGGCATCATCACGTACAAGCTCGCCGCGCACGCCGCCGACCTCGCCAAGGGTCACCCCGGTGCGCAGGTGCGCGACAACGCGCTGTCGAAGGCACGCTTCGAGTTCCGCTGGGAAGACCAGTTCAATATCGGTCTCGATCCGGACAAGGCACGTGAATTCCACGACGAGACGCTGCCGAAGGATTCGGCAAAGGTCGCGCACTTCTGCTCGATGTGCGGCCCGCACTTCTGCTCGATGAAGATCACGCAGGACGTGCGCGAGTTCGCGGCGCAGCAGGGCGTGTCGGAAACCGAAGCGCTGAAGAAAGGGATGGAAGTGAAGGCGGTCGAGTTCGTCAAGACCGGCGCCGAGATCTACCACCGTCAGTAAGCGCAGGCAGCGATCCGCCGCGGGTCGCTTCGCGATGCACGAAGCCCGCTTTCGAGCGGGCTTTTTTGCGCATGTCGCGTGCCTGCCGACGCACGGGAAACAATTGATTACGAAACCGCGCGAGCCTTAACAAGTCCTTACAGCAGCACCGCGGAGCGGCGCGTAGATTGGGGACATGCGTGACCGCCAGCCGGTCGCGCGTCCTCCGTTCACTACCACAAGGACAACGATCATGATTTCGATTCGGCGTATTGGGGTATGCGCGCTCCTCGTCACGACGGTGGCCAGCCTGTCGGCCTGCGATTCGATGACGAGGCGCCAGCGCGACACGGCAATCGGCGCGGGTGTCGGCGGCGTCGCCGGCGCGGCGATCGGCGGCAACGCGCTGTCGACGCTGGGCGGCGCGGCAGCCGGCGGCATCATCGGCAACCAGGTCGGCAAGTAAGCGGCCGGCCGGACCCGGCGCAACCTTCGTCCAGACGGCGTTTCCGCGATGCGGAAGCGCCGTTTTCGCATGCGGCGCCGCAATATCTCCGGCAGCGGCCCGGAAATGATCGGTTACCGTTTTGCACACCGTGTCATCCGCGCGCGGCCTAAGCTTAAGCATCTGCCGATTGCCGGCTCCGCCGGAGAGACATCATGAACAGGACCTTCGTCGCCGCGGCGCTCGCCTGCGCGACGCTCGCCGGCTGCTACTACCCGTACGGGTACTATCCTGGCGGCTATTACACGGCCGCACCGGTGCAGCCGGCGCCCGTGTACGTCGATCCGGCCCCCGCCTACTACTACCCGGCGCCGGCCTATGCGCCCGCGTGGGGCGGCTATTGGGGACCGGCGCTGTCGCTCAATTTCGGCTTCGGCGGACGCGGCGGCTGGCACCACCATCACTGACCGGCACGGGCGCCGCCGGCCGGCCACCCTGCCCCCGCTGCCGGCGACTTTCCCGCTTCTTGTCATTTCATCGGATCGTGAAACGACGGCACGGTAACGCGGTGTAAGATTCATCGCATCCCGTCCCCGCCCCCACGACCGATGTCACCCAAGAACGCCTTCCTGCTGACCGTGCTCGCTGCCCTGTGGGGCGCGTCATTCCTGTTCATCCGGATCGGCGTGGTCGATCTCGGCGTCGCGCCGCTGATGGCGTTGCGCGTGGGCATCGGCGCGCTGTTTCTCACGGGCTTCGCGCTGACGCGCCTCAAACCCGCCGACCTCGGCGCGCGGCTGCGCCGCCATGCGTGGCCCTTGTTCGTCGTCGGCGCGCTGAACTCGGGCATCCCGTTCTGCCTGTTCGCGTTCGCCGAACTGACGCTGTCGGCCGGCCTGACGTCGGTGATCAATGCAACGACGCCGCTGTGGGGGGCGCTCGTCGCGTACCTGTGGCTGAAGGACAAGCTGTCGCTGCCGCGTGCGCTCGGCCTTGTGATCGGCTTTGCCGGCGTGCTCACGCTCGTATGGAACCAGATCGCGAACGCACACGGCGACACGGGCGCCAGCGCGACCGCGCTCGCTGCCGCCGCGGCGCTCGGCGCAACGCTGCTATACGGCATCGCGGCCAATTACACGAAGCGCAAGCTCGGCGGCGTCGATCCGCTCGTCAACGCGGCCGGCAGCATGATCGGCTCGTCCATCCTGCTGCTGCCGTTCGCGATCGCCACCTGGCCGGCCGCGCCGGTCAGTGCACACGCATGGGGCGCGGTACTCGCCCTCGGCATCGCATGCACGGGCGTCGCGTACTTCATCTTCTTCCACCTGATCGCGCATGTCGGCCCCGCCCGCGCGATTACCGTCACGTTCGTGATTCCCGTGTTCGGGCTGCTGTGGGGCGCACTGTTCCTCGGCGAACACGTGTCGGCCGTCATGATCGAAGGCTGCGCGATCGTGCTCGTCGGCACCGCGCTCGCGACCGGCGTGATCAAGCGGATTCCCGGCCTGCGGCCGCGCGGCGGAGAAGCGGCCTGAGGCGCCGCGCGCAGGCCGCGGACGCGCGTATACCGTTTGCGTCTGGAGTTACCCTGATACGCGCGACGCTGCAATCCCGTTACACTCGAAACACTTATCCGCAGAAGGCGGCCTCGATGCTCCACGTTCTTTCGCGTCCGCCTGCGCATGCGACTGCATCGGCGTGGCGGCTCGCTCCCGCCCCGCCGCTCGCCCCCGGGCACCGTTGACATGAAGCCCGCCCGCGACCTGTCGCTCGACTCCCTGCTCGAACGCCTCACGCCGACACCCGGCGGCTGGCTCGCCACCTATCGCACCACGACGCTGCGCAGCGTGTTCCAGCCCGTGCTGTCGATCACGCACAAGCGCGTCGTCGGCTACGAGGCGCTGCTGCGCGTCGTCGACGCGAACGGCGCGCTGGTGTCGCCCACTGCGCTGTTCGACCGGACGCGCGGCGACGCCGACGCGCTGCTGCTCGACCGGCTCGCGCGCTGCCTGCACACGGCCAACTTCGTCGCGCAAGGCATCGGCGACGGCTGGCTGTTCCTGAACGTGACGCCGCGCGTGCTCGATACGGGCCTCGTGCAGCGCGAGTTCGTCGAGGCGCTGTGCCGGCATTTCTCGTTGCCGCCGAACCGCATCGTGCTGGAAGTCGTCGAGCAACCGGCGCGCGACGAAGCCGCGCTCGCCCGCACGATCGACATGATTCAGCATCGCGATTTCCTGATCGCGATCGACGATTTCGGCACCGGATTCTCGAATTTCGACCGCGTATGGCGCGCGCGGCCCGATATCGTCAAGCTCGACCGTTCGCTCGTCGAGCGCTCGACCGGGTCGGCCGAAGATCGCCGCATCATGCATCACCTCGTGTCGATGCTGCACCAGGCCGGCGCGATGGTGCTGGCCGAAGGCGTCGAAAGCGACGACGCGCTGCAGGCGCTGATGGAAGCCGATATCGATTTCGTGCAGGGTTTCCGGTTCGGCCAGCCCGATGCGTCGATCGCGCACGCGAGCGCGGCCGCGCCCGCGATGCTCGACGCCGCGTGGCGGCGCTTCATCGGCCAGCGACATACGCCGGTCGTCGCCGAACAGCCGGGCTTCGACGCGATCGAACGGCTCGTGCTCACCGGTGCGGCCGCGTTTTCCGCGAGCGGCGACCTGCAGGACGCCGCGCAACGCGTATTCGCGGTACCGACCGCGCGCCGCGTGTTCGTCACCGACGAGACCGGCGAGCAGTTCCTGCCGTCGATCGGCGCCCGCACCGACGACGGCCTGGCGGGCACCACCCGCCTCGCGCCGCTGTTCCCCGAAACCCACAGCAACTGGTCGCGGCGCCCGTATTTCCAGCGTGCGATCGCCGCGCCCGGGCGCGTCGCGCTGATGGGCCCGCACTTCTCGCTGACGGAGGGCCGCGACTGCTATACGGCCGCCGTCGCGATCCGCGCGCAGAGCCGGCTCGTCGTGTTCTGCGTCGACTTCGTGCTCGACAGCGCGGGCACGGTGATGCGCTAGCGAGCGCGAGCCGCGGACGTCGGCCTGCGCGGGCCGCCGGCCGCTCCTGCGTCAGTCGGTCACCTTCCCTCTTCCGGACTTCACCACGCTGCGGCGCGACTTGTGCTCGAGCCGCCGCTCCTTCGACGCACGCGTCGGCCGCGTCGCCACGCGTGCGCGCGGCGTGAACGCGACGCTGCCGATCAGCGTGTCGAGCCGCGCCAGCGCGGCCTCGCGATTCTTCTCCTGCGTGCGGTATTCCTGCGACTTGATCACGACGATGCCGTCACGCGTGATGCGCTGGTCGGACAGTGCGAGGAGCCGCTCCTTGATGACCGGCGGCAGCGACGACGCACGGATGTCGAAACGCAGGTGAATCGCGCTCGACACCTTGTTGACGTTCTGCCCGCCCGCGCCCTGCGCGCGCACGGCCGTCCATTCGACCTCGGCCGGATCGAGCGTATAGCGGATCATCATCGCGAAATCTCCGTGCGACGTCGTGCGAGCGCTTCGTCGACGCGCGCCGCGAGCCCCGAATCGCGCTGCGTGCGTGTCGCGACCGCCTGCGCCAGTACGCGCCTCGGCCCGATCACCTGGACCCGCGTGCGGGCACGCGTGACGGCCGTGTAGACCAGCTCGCGCGTGAGCACCCGGCTGAACGCGGCCGGCAGCACGAGCGCGGCTTCGTCGAATTCCGAGCCCTGCGATTTGTGGACGGTCAGCGCGAACGCCGTTTCGTGCGGCGGCAGCGCAGCCGGCGACACCGCACGTGCGGTGCCGTCCGCGCGCCTGAACCACACGCGCAGCACACCGTGCGCATCGGGTAACGCGATGCCGATGTCGCCGTTGAACAGCCCGAGCGCATAGTCGTTGCGCGTCACCATGATCGGCCGCCCGGTGAACCAGTGCGCGCCGACCGCGAGCGGCACGCGCGCGGCGTGCCGCACATGGGCGGCCACGAGTGCATTGACGTGCTCCGCGCCGCGCGAGCCGTTGCGGGTCGCGCACAGGATCCGGAACCGGTTGAGCGCGTCGAACAACGGCAGCGGATCGGGCACCGGCGCGGCCAGCGCGTCGCGCAACGCGTCGAGGTACGCGCCGAAGCGACGCGCGAGCCGCTCGACCGTCGACGCGGCAAGCGTATCGCCCGAATCGTCGACGAACGACGCGGCGGCCGCGTCGTCGGCGGGCAGCGCATCGAGCGCGGCCTGCACGTCGCCGCGGCGGATCGCGAGCGACAGCCGCCCGATCGGCGAATCGAGACCGAAACGGTAATTGCGCTCGAGCCAGACGACACAGTCCGCGAGCGGGGCCGGCGCGGCGACGGCGGACGCGGCGGCGGACGCTCCGCTCGATATCGTTGCCGATGCAGCCGCCGTCACCGACGCAAGCGCCGCGTCGCCCGCGTCGAACGGCGGCAGTTCGACGGCATCGAGCCACGTGAGTTCGTCGGCTTCGATCCATGCGGGCGTGTCGCCCGCCGTGCCGGTATCGGCCGGCATCGGCGCAACGGGTAGCGCCGACGCGATTCCGGCCGACGAAGCTTCGTCATCCTGCGGCTCGTCGTCGAAAAGCGACGCCTGTCGCGGATCGGCCTTCGATCGGAGCGCCGGTTTGCGTGAAACGGAAACCGATGCCGAGACCGGGGCTGAAGCAGAAGCCGGACTCGCAGCCGGAATCGCTGCGGCCGCCGCTTCGTCCGGCACCGGCAACGCCGCGACGAACGCCGCCTCGTCGATGCCGAGCGCCTGTGCGATCCGCGTGCGTGCCGCGGCCGTAAAGGCAGGCCGCGCGCTCAGCTCCGCGAACACGGCGCCCGCTTCGACCGCGGCCAGTTGATCCTTGTCGCCGAGCAGCACGAGCCGCGCGCCCGGCGCAAGCGCGTCGAGCAGGTGCGCGGCGAGCGCGACGTCGATCATCGACGCCTCGTCGACGACGATCAGGTCGTACGGCAGCGGATTGTCGCGATGATGGCGGAACCCGGCCGCTCCGCCGCCGCCCAGCAGCCGATGCAGCGTATACGACGTGTCGGGCAGGCGTGCGGCCAGCTCGGGCGGCAGGTCGCCGGCCCGCGCATGCAACGCTTCCTGCATCCGCTGCGCGGCCTTGCCGGTCGGTGCGGCCAGCGCGATGCGCAGCCCCGGGTGCGCGTCGAGCAGACAGGCCAGCACGCCGACGACGGTCGTCGTCTTGCCCGTGCCGGGGCCGCCGCTGACGATCGTCACGCGGCCGGTCAGTGCGACGATCGCCGCCACGCGCTGCCAGTCGACTTCGCCGGTGGCCGGCCCGAAGTAGCGCGCAAGGTTGTCGCGCAGCCGCTCGGGCGACAGGCCTTCGTCCGGCACGGCCACACCGGCCTGCGCGACGAGCGCATCGGCGAGCCGTCGTTCGTAATCGAAATAGCGCGACAGATACAGGTGGTCGTGCCGGTCGACGATCAGCGGCCGCTCGTCGCCGCGCGCAAGCGTGCCGAACGCGACGACGCCGCTCGCGGCGAGCGCGGCGCGCACCTCGTCGGGCGGTGCTTCGTAGCGCTGCGCGAGCGCGCCGAGCGCGACGCAGACGTGGCCGCCGGCCGTCGCACGGCTCGTCGCGAACGCGGCGCGTGCCGCCCAGCGCGCCGCTGCGGACGGTGCGCCGGCGCGCCGCGCGAGGTCGCCGATGCGACGTGCGAAGCCCTCCGCCAGCGCGATGCCGAAATCGGCCGGCTCGGGCAGCCGCGCGACGAGGCCGCCGGTAAATTCGAGCGTGTCGTCCGACGCTTTCATGCGCGCCCCCCTTCCATCATCCGGTCGAGGGCATCGACGAGCGCACGTGTGGGCCGGCGCGCATGCACGCCGGACGGCTCGCCGCCGCTGCGCCAGTCGGGCCGCACGCCGCGCACGAACAGGTACAGGTAGCCCGCGATGTGCGTGTCGTAGTCGTAGTCGGGCAGCCGCGCGTGCAGGTAGCGATGCAGCGCGACCGTGTAGAGCAGCGCCTGCAGGTGATACGCGTGATCGGCCATTGCGACGTCGAGCGCGCGCGGGCCGTAGGCATCCGGCGTCGTGCCGAGATGGTTCGACTTCCAGTCGACGATCCAGAAGCGGCCGTCGTGTTCGACGATCATGTCGATGAAACCCTTGATGAAACCGGCGAGCATGCCCGCCTCCAGTGCAACGTCCGGATAGCCGTGTGCGACCAGCAAGCGGCGCAGCGCCATCAGGTCGAGCGACGCCGGGAACAGGAAGCCCATTTCGTCGAGCCGCTTCGCCGGATCGAGATCGGCGAGCCGCATGCCCGGCACGAGCTCGGTGTGCACGACGTCGTCGACCAGCTGCGCCATCATCGCCGGCAACCGCGCGGCGAGCTCGGGCACCGCCTCGACCGGCCGGTCGTGCAGCGCACCGAGCGCGGCCTTGTGCCACGACTCGCGCTCGGTGAAGCGGCTGAGCTCGAACAGCCGGTGCAGGCATTCGCCGGCTGCCGCGCCGCGCGGGAACACGAGGATGTCGTCGTCCGGCGGTTCGGCCGCGGCCGGCTCGGCGAAGATCCATTCGCCGTCCGGCGTCACCTCGGCAAGCGCATCGTGATCGGGCCGCAGCTCGTCGTCGGGGACGGCCGCGACGCCCGCTTCCTCGCGCGCCATCGACGCGGTCAGCGAGCTGAAGCTCGCCATCCGCCACGCGTCGCGCAGCACGCGCGTCGCATGACGCGCCGCGAGCGTCTGCGACGCATCGTGCCCGGCCGCGAGACGCTCGCGGCGCGCAGGCGCCGGCAGCGGCGCGACGCTCACGGGGCCGCCCGCGAGCGCCTGCCACGCCGTTTCGAGCGCCGCTTCGTCGGGCGGTTCGTCGAGCCACGCATCGAACGACTGGCCGGCGCCGGCGACGAGCCAGTTGAGCACGCTGCGCCGCGCTTCACGCGTCGAGCGCGACGACAGGTACGGGCCGGCCACGACATAGCAACGGTAGACCGCGCGCGTGAGCGCCACGTAGACGAGACGCGCGCGTTCCGCGGCCTGCTCGCGCAACGCCTGCCGCGCCGCGTGCGCGGCCGCCTCGTCGTCGCATCCGTAATGCAGCACGGCGTCGCCCGCCTCGTCGTGATACTCGCGCGCATCGGGCAGCGCGGACGAAGGCGGTTCGCGCAGTCCGCCGTCGTTCAGGAACGGACAGAACACGATTGCGTATTCCAGCCCCTTCGACTTGTGCACGGTCACGATCTGCACGAGGTTGCGATCGGATTCGAGCCGCAACTGCGCTTCCTCGCCGCCACCGTCGAGCCGTTGCGCGGCGAGCCAGCGCAGCGTGGGCGCGATGCCCGGCTGCGCGGACGCGCGCGCCTGCGTCAGCTCGGCCAGATGGTTGATGTCGGTCACGCGGCGCTCGCCGTCCGCACCGGCCATCAGCCGCTCGGCGATCCGCAGCTCGCGCGTGAACGTGCGCCACATCACCGCAAAACCGCGCTCGCGCCACAGCAGCCGATATCGCGAGAAGCGCTCGACCCAGCTCATCGCGTCGGTGCCGTCGGATGCTTCGCCGCGTGCCTCGCCGTCGCCCTGCTCCATCCGCCACAGCGCGCCGGCATCGAGGCCGAACCAGTCGGACGCGAGCGCCGCGCGCAGGCGCCGCAGGTCGCCCGGCGCATCGATCGCCGCCAGCACGCGCTCGAGCTGCTCGGCGTCGCCGGTCGAGAACACCGACGCCTGCGCCAGCTCGACGCTGCCGATGCCCCACGTGGCGAGCACGCGCTTCACGAGACTGCCCTGCCGGTGCGTCTGCACGAGCACCGCGATGTCGCCCGGCGACAGCGGCGACTCGCCGAGCCGCACGTGCCCTTCGCGCGCGCCGCGCATCAGCCGCGCGATCTCGGCGGCGCAGGCCTGCGCGGCCTGTGCCTGTGCATCGCGCTTGAGCAACGTGCCTTCGCCGCCCGGCAACGCCCAGACCCGGAAGTCACCGGCCGGGCCCGGATCGGTTTCGTCGACGAACGGCACGCGCACGCGCGTGCCGGCGCGCACCGCGTAATAGTCGAGCCCGTCGAGCACGAAGGCACGCGGATTCGACATGAAGAACCGGTTGCACGCCTCGACGATCGCGGGCGTCGAGCGCTGGTTGACCGCGAGCGTGTAGCACGCGCTCGCTCGCGCGCGCGCCGCGAGATAGGTATGCAGATCGGCCGCGCGGAAGCTGTAGATCGCCTGCTTCGGATCGCCGACGAGGAACAGCGGGCCGCCCGGCGCGAAGATCCGGTCGAAGATCGCGAACTGCAGCGGGTCGGTGTCCTGGAACTCGTCGATCAGTGCTGCCGGATAGCGCGCGCGCAGCGTCTCGGCGAGCCACGGATGCGCATGCAGCGCGTGATACAGGTTCGCGAGCAAGTCGTCGAACGACACGACCCGCCGCGTGCGCTTGCGCTCGGCCAGCTCGCCCGGCGCCACGTCGAGCCAGTCGGCGATCAGCGCGAGCCAGCGCGCGCGCTGCGCGGCCTCGGCGGCGGCCACCGCGGCTTCGAGCGCGTCGGCGACATCGAAGAACGCGTGCTCGGGCGTCGCGCCGCCTTTTTTCGTCGCTTTCACCAGCGCGGATTGCGTGAGCTTCAAGGCCGCTTTCGGCAGCGCGGCCGTCGCATCGCCCTGTGCGAAATGCGCGGCCCATGTGGCCAGCGCATCGGCGAGCGCATCGGGCTTGTGCGAGCGCTGGTTGAGCGCGGGCTGCGCGGTGCGCAGCAACGCATCGATTGCATCGCGCTCGGCCGCCCACAGCCGCGCCGCCTCGGCGAAGCATTCGGCCGCGGCGGCCTCGGCCGACTCGTCCGGCTCGGTCACGCCGTCCCAGCGCAGCGCGGCGAGCGGCTTCTTCAGCCGGCGCGCGAGCTGCGCATCGAGCGCGGCCGGACCGGCGCCCGATTCGACGAGCCAGGTGGCGAAACCCGGCCAGCGTGCGGCCGCCGGCTCGACACGCGTGCGCCAGAAATCCGCCGCGAGCTCGAAGCGCAGCGACGCATCGTCGGCCTCCATGTCGAACGCGAACGGCATCGCGGCCGCGAACGGCGCTTCCTGCAGTGCACGCTGGCAGAACGCATGGATCGTATGGATCGCGGCCTGGTCGAACGCGCGCAGTGCGCGCCGGATCCGCTTCGCGGCCGTCTCGGGATCGAGCGCACCGGCAGCGCCGAGCGTGGTCTCGAGCAGGCGTGCGATGAACGGATCGCCGCCGTCGTCACCCGTGTCGAGCGCATGCGCAAGCTGCGCGAGCCGGCTGCGAATCCGCTCGTGCAGCTCGGCCGTCGCCGCCTTAGTGAAGGTCACGACGAGAATTTCGTCCGCGCCGAGATCCTTCTCGAGCAGCAGGCGCACATACAGCGCGCAGATGTTCCAGGTCTTGCCGGTGCCGGCCGATGCCTCGATCTGGTTGACGCCGTCGAGCGGGCACGCGAACACGTCGAGTTCGAGCGCCTGCTGCGGCTGCGACACGGCGCTCATGCGACCTCCTTCAGATGCTCGACGAGCGGCTCGAACACGAGCCGCGCGAGCGTGCCGAACGGCTCGTCGAGCGACGGGTGCGCACCGCGCCACGCGATCGCGATGGCCGGATCGTCGGCTTCGCTCACGACGCGCTCGTTGATCCAGACACTCGCGGCCTTGGCCTCGCCGTCGGATACCCTCGCCCACGCGCTGCGCGGAAAGAACCGCAGCGGCATGCGCCGCCCCGCACGAAACAGCGCGGCAAGCGGCGCGAGCCGCTCCAGCGGCGCCGCGACGGGCGTCAGTTCGAACGCACCGCCGCTGCCGAACCACAGCGTTCGGCGCGGGCCGTCGGGCTCGACCGCGCAATAGACGAGATGCGCGAGCCACGCGGACAGATAGTCGCGCGCACTCGGCCGTGCATAGCGATAGATGATCTGGCCGGCCGGCGTCAACCGGTTCAGCGTGCCGTGCAGTTCGAGCGGTGCGCTTACCGCATCGGCCGACAGCATCGCGTCGTCAGTGCCGAACAACGCCTGCTCCGTATCGGGCCACACCGGTACGACCGTGAGCGAGAACGGCCGCCGCTCGATGCCGTCGGCCAGCGCGCGGCGTACGCTCGACGCAAGCTGCGTCATCGAGCCCAGCGCCTGGTCGCGCCACACCGCGCCCGTCGCACCGCCCGGCAGTTCGGGGCTCGCGTCGGCAATGCGCAACGCGTGATCGTGCACGCCGCCCTCGTCCGATTCGATCAACAGCGGCAACACGCGTTCGGCGAGCGCATCGCTGCCGGCGAAGTCGAGCGAGAACGGCTCGGTATCGAGCAGTTCGGCCTGTGCATCGGCAAGCACGATGCCGAGCCGGCCGCGCAGCAACGCGCGCGCCGGATGACGCCAGAAGCGCTCGAATTCGCTGAACGCGACGGGCTCGACCGGTTCGGCCGGCAGCGGTTGCGCGAAGAACGGCAACTCGCGCGGGCCGTCACGCGACGCCTCGGCGGCGAGCAGCGACGCCTCGGCGGCGAGCAGCGACGCAAGCGTCGCCCGCTCGGCGTCATAGGACACGAGTGCGCTGCCCGGCTGGAAATACGCGGCCGCGAACGGTTGCAGCGGATGCTCGACGATGAACGCGCGCCGCGCGGCATCGACCTCGTCGGGGGCAGCGTCGGGGCCGGCCGTGACGATCGCCAGATGATCGAGCAATTCGTCGACGAGTGCGGCCGGCGGCAACGGCGCGTTGTCGCGAATGCTGCGCCCCGTATAGGCGATCAGCAGCCGGTCGCGTGCGGCGAGCAGCAGGTCGAGAAACAGGTTGCGCTCGTCGTCGCGGCGCTGCCGGTCGCCGAGCTTCGGCAACACGGCCATCAGGTCGAACTCGTCCGCGCGCGCAAGGCTCGGCAGCACGCCGTCGTCCATCCCGAGCAGGCAGACGACGCGATACGGCAGCCCGCGCAGGCTCGTCAGCGACGAGAACGTGACACCGCCCCACGGCACGCCGCCGCGCGCCGGATCGTCGAGCGCCGCGGCCAGCCCCGCGCGGACGACGGCAGCCGGCAACGCTTCGTCGGGCGCCCCCTCCGTCATCGCGGCCAGCATCGCATCGAGCGCGTCGCGCACGCCGGCCAGCGCATCCGCATGCGCGGCGCCCGAATCGAAGAAGCGCGCGAGCGTGTCGGCGAACAGTTCGCTCCAGCCGCCCGGCGTGTGCGATTCGGCCAGGCGACGCGCAAAGCCGTCGAGATCGTCGGTAAAGCGTGCAAGCCGGCCGAGCAGTTCGGCCTCGCTGCCCGTGGCCGCCTCGATCGGCAGCCACGCGCCGATCGGCGCCGCGCCTTCCGGCATCGCATAGCCGAGAAAGAGCCGCGCGAGCGCATCGGAGAACGTGTGGCGCGGCGCGGGCACGGCCGCGTCGTCGCTTGCGAGCGGCGACAGTCCGCGCCGCGCGCCGGCGGCCGCGAGCCAGGTCTGCACCGTCTCGAGCGCGGCCGCGTCGATGTCGTAGCGCGCGGCCACCGCGTCGACGCGCAGCCACTCGACCAGCTCCGGCGCGCCGACCTGCCGTTCCGGCAATGCGAGCCAGTCGAGCAGCACGCGGGCGACCGGGTTTGCCTGCGACGGCGGCAGGCCGGTGACCCGGTAAGGCACGCGCGCGCCGCCGGCACCGGCCGTGCCGAACACGGCATCGATCAGCGGCCCGGCCGCCGCAAGGTCGGCCACCGCGACCAGCACGTCGGACGGCTGCAGGCTCGCGTCGGCGTCGAACCACGCGAGCAGGCGGTCGTGCAGCACCTCCAGCTGGCGCGCGAGACTGTGGCACACGTGCACCTCGATGCCGCGCTCGGCCGGCGTGCCGCCGGTTTCGGCCTCCGGCTCCAGTTCGAGGATCGCGTTCTGCACGCGTGCAAGCCACGTGGACCCGGGATTCTCGACGAAGCGCGATGCATCGCCCGACGCGGCGCTTTCAGTCAGTTCGTGCAGCATGTGCAGTTGCGCCTGCGTCTGCCTGCCCCACTCGGCGAGCAGCGGATGCCCGACTTCCTGGTAGTCGAGCCGCCCGGCCGCGTCGAGCGCCTCGGCATGCGCGGCCGTGACGATGTCGAACCAGAATTCGCGGCACGGATTCAGCGCATAGACGCGCACGTCGATCCAGCGCGACAGCTCGCGCAGCAGCGCGACGTGCAGCGGCGGCATCGTCGGCAGCGCGAACACGCTGACCGATTCCGGCCAGTCCGCACGTGCGATCGTTTCAGCGTCGAGATGGCGCGCCTCGACGAGGAAGCGGTGCGCGGGCGGCGTACCGCTGTCGCTCAGCTCGGCGAGCAGCGCGCGCCACAGCGCGGCCTGCCAGCGCTCGTCGTCGCGCGCGGCGTCGCTGATCCCGCGCGGCGCGGCGTCGCCCGCGAGCACGGATTCGCCGGCCTGCCACGCGGCCAGCCATTCGGGACGATAGGTCAGGTAATGATCGAGCACGGCCGCGACGCGGTGCGCGAGCTCGTAGCGCATCGCATCGTCGGATGCGGACAGATACGCGGCCAGCCGCGGCGACGCGAGCCACGGCGCGCCGCCGGCCACCTGCGCGAACAGCCGGTAGCAGCGCCACACGAGGCGGTCGGGCGCGAACGGCGAACGCTTGGGGACCTCCATCACGCGGCCGATCTGCGCCCACAGCCATTGCGCGAGATACGTGAACTCGACGTTCGCGCACACGCCGTTGCGCGCGGCGATGTCGAGCTCGAGGCGACGGCGCAGCGCCGCGCTCGGCACGATGACCTGTTGCGGCGCCCACGGGCCGTTGCGGGCCGGGAACGCGGCCAGATCCTCGAGCAGCGCGTCGGCCAGCGTTTCGTGACGATTCGAATAGAAGAGATGGAGCATGAAGCAGGCGTCGGAACCTCGCACCGGCCGGACCGGGCGAACAGGATCACCAAGGATAGCAAATGGACCGCCGCCGCGAACCTCGGCCGGAAAGCCAGGTTTTGCGGACCGCGAAATACGATAGACTCGTCGCCAGTCAATACGCCGCCCCCGGGCCTCTTCGTCTGCCATTCAGCCCATCGATGCGCTATTCGGTCGAAATCAGAAAGTTTTTCTACAGCCAGTACTTTTTCGGCGGCCTGCGGATCGCGGTCGGCGTCTCGCTGCCGGCCGTGCTGTGCCTGATCGTGTTTCACAACCGCGAACTGGGCTTCACGATCTCGACGGGCGCGCTCGGCGCCTGCGTCGTCGACATGCCGGGCCCGCTCAAGTACAAGCACAACGAAATGCTCGCGTGCAGCGTGATCGGCTTCCTGGCCGCGCTCGCCACCGGCCTCGCCACCCCGAACATCTTCGCGCTGTGGCTCACGATCGTGCCGCTCACGTTCGTGTTGTCGCTGATCGTCGTCTACGGCAACCGCTGGCCGCAGATCAGCTTCGCGACGCTGTTCATGATGGTGATGACGCTCGAGGAGAAGTTCACGCCGCTGCAGGCGTTCGTCAACGCCGGCTGGATTCTCGCGGGCGGCCTCTGGTACACGTACTGGGCCACGCTCGTGTCGCAATGGCAGGCACGCCGGATCGAGCAGCAGGCGCTGGCCGAGAGCCTGTTCGCCTGTGCCGACTACCTGCTCGCACGCGCGCAGTTCTACGATCTCGACGCCGATCTCGACGAGTGCTACCGCAATCTGGTCGCCCGGCAGATCACCGCGGTCGAAACGCAGGAGACCGCGCGCGACATCGTGCTGCGCAACCTGCCGAAACTGCGGCGCGGCAAGCTCGACCCCGGCCGCACGGCGATGTACAACCTTTTCATCAACAGCGTCGACCTGCACGAGCTGTTCGTCGGCGCGCACACCGACTACCCGCTGGTGCGCAACACGTTCGGCGGTTCGGACCTGATCATCTTCTACCGCGACCTGATCCGCAAGGCCGCGGCCGATCTCGAGGAGGTCGGCCTCGCGGTGCTCGAGAACCGCGCGCCGCATTCGCACATCAGCGTGAAGGCCGAGCTGCGCGCGATCGAGTACGAGATCGAGCTGATGCGCAAGAAGAACTTCGCGGCCACCAACGCGGAAGCGTATGCGGCCGTGCTCGCGACGTTCCGGCGCATCTGGAGTGCGACGCGCCTGATCGACCGGATGCGGCGCAACCTGTCGGGCCACGCCGATCCGCAGCAAACCGAACTGAAGATCGACAAGGCGCTCACGCGCTTCCTGCAGCGCCGCCGGATGTCGCCGCTCCTGATCTTCTCGAACCTGAACATGCGCTCGCCGAGCTTTCGCCACGCGCTGCGCGTGACGATCGCGGTGGCGGTCGGCTTCTGGATCGGCCGCCTGCTGCCGCTCACGAACGCGTACTGGATCGTGATGACGACCATCATCATCCTGAAGCCCGGCTATTCGCTGACCAAGCAGCGCAACGCGGCGCGTATCGTCGGCACGCTGATCGGCTGCGCGGCGAGCGTCGCGCTGATCTACACGGTCAAGGATACGCACCTGCTGATCGCGATCATGTTCGGGTCGATGGTGATGAGCTACAGCCTGCTGCTGTTCAACTACGCGGCGAGCGTGGTCTTCACGTCGTCGTACGTGCTGCTGATGTTCCACCTGCTCGCGCCGGGCAGCATGCGGATCATCGGCGAGCGTGCGATCGACACGGTGGTCGGCTGCATGATCGCGATCGCCGCGAGCCGGCTGTTCCCGTACTGGGAATACCGGCTGATGGGCAAGCTCGTGACCGACATGCTGACGTCCACTCGCAAGTATTTCGAAGCCGTGTGGCGCGCCGGGCGCGGCATGTCGCCGCCGCCGGTCCCGGCTGCCGACGGCGCGGCCGTCGTCCCGGGCGTGGCGGCCGTGGTCGAGTCGCCGGCCGCGAGCCTCGACGACGACTATCGCTACCGCCTCGCCCGCAAGGACGTGCACATCGCGTTCGCGAACCTCGGGCAGGCGTTCCAGCGCATGATGATCGAGCCGAAGGCGCACCAGCACTTCGTGCCCGAACTGAACGACCTGCTCGTGCAGACGCACGTGCTCGGCGCGCAGATCACGGCCGCCGCACCGCTGATCCGCACCGCGTGCGCGGCCGACGGCGGCATCCTGCACGACGACGCGCTGCAGCGCGGCCTTGCCGCCGTACTCGACAATCTCGAGAAGGCCGAAGCCGGCGAGCCGCCGCCTGCCGACCAGATCGACGCATCGAAGCAGATCACGCGCGATCTCGACGCCATGGTCGTGTCCGCGGAAAAATCCGATGCGGTCGGCGCCGAGCTCACGCACGACCTGAAGGTGCTCGCGCACCAGTGCAAGCAGATGCTTGCGTCGTCGCTGCTGATCCGCAAGGATGCGAGCGTGATCCGCCTGCCCGCCTGAACCCGAATGTCCGCGCCGGTGGCCCGGCCCGCGCACGCCGCGGACCGGCCACCGGCGCACCGCGATTCAACGATCCCCGAAGCATGACCTGCCTGCTCCATGCGGCCCGCGCCAGTATCGCGCGACCGCCCCATGCCCCATTCCGCTCGCCGCGCCAGTCAGGGAATACCCGATTCCGGTCACCGCGCCCGGCTTGTTATCATTCGTTCACATTCAAGTTGTATAGACAACTTGGCGCAATCGGGCCGGTTCCACTCGCCCGGTTCGTCGCATAACGATATCGGAGACTCGATGAAAAACTTGCAGCGCCACCTGAGCGCGCGGCACATCCGCTTTCTCGCGCTCGGCTCGGCGATCGGCACGGGCCTGTTCTACGGTTCGGCGTCCGCGATCCAGCTCGCGGGCCCGGCCGTGATCCTGGCGTACATCCTGGGCGGCGCGGCCGTCTACATGGTGATGCGCGCGCTCGGCGAGATGGCCGTGCGCGAACCCGTCGCCGGCTCGTTCGGCCACTACGCGACCGAAAACCTCGGCCCGTTCGCGGGCTTCGTCACCGGCTGGACCTACACGCTCGAAATGGTGATCGTCGCGATCGCCGACATCACCGCGTTCGGCATCTACATGGGCTTCTGGTTTCCGGATGTCCCGCAATGGATCTGGGTGCTCGGCGTCGTCGCGGTCATCTGCGGGCTGAACCTGTGCCACGTCAAGGTGTTCGGCGAGCTCGAATTCTGGCTGTCGATCATCAAGGTCGGCGCGATCGTCGCGATGATCGGCGGCGGCGTCGCAATTCTGCTGGCCGGCATGCACTTCGGCCATTCGGCCGATGTCCCGACGTTCGCGAACCTGTGGAACCACGGCGGCTTCCTGCCGAACGGCATTGGCGGGCTGATCGCGTCGCTGTCGGTCGTGATCTTCGCGTACGGCGGGATCGAGGTGATCGGAATGAGCGCCGGCGAGGCGAAGGACCCGGAACGCGTGATTCCGCGCGCGATCAACGCGGTGCCCGCGCGCATCCTGCTGTTCTACGTGCTGACGATGGTCGTGCTGATGTCGATCAGCCCGTGGACGGGCGTCGGCAGCGACGGCAGCCCGTTCGTGCAGATCTTCTCGGCGCTCGGCGTGAAGTCGGCCGCGACGATCCTCAACCTGGTCGTGATCAGCGCGGCGATCTCGGCGATCAACAGCGATATCTTCGGCGCGGGCCGGATGATGTTCGGGATGGCACGACAGGGCCAGGCACCGCGCGTGTTGACGACGACCTCGCGGCACGGCGTGCCGTGGGTCACGGTGCTCGTGATGGCCGGCGCGCTGCTCGTCGGCGTGGTGCTGAACTACCTGATGCCGAAGGACGTGTTCCTGGTGGTCGCCGCGATCGCGACGTTCGCGACCGTGTGGGTCTGGCTGATGATCCTGCTGTCGCAGGTCGCGATGCGTCGCCGCCTGTCGAGCGCCGAAGTCGCCGCACTGAAGTTCAAGGTGCCGCTGTGGCCGGTCGCGCCGGCGCTGACGATCGCGTTCATGGGTTTCGTGATCGTGATGCTCGGCTGGTTCGAGGATACGCGCGTCGCGCTGTATGTCGGCGCGGCATGGCTCGCGCTGCTCGCGGCCGTGTTCTACGCACGGATCCGCCCGAAATTTGCACCTGCGTCACGTTGACGCACGGCTGACCTGAGTACGCGGCGCGCCTTCATCGGCGCCCGCTGCTGCCCCGGCTCCGCGCGGCGTCAACCGCGCCGGAAGCCGCGGATGGCCTCCCTTCTCATGCCCCGCGCACGCGGCCCGGCCGGGCCGCGCACCGGCACGTCAGTGCGATGCCGCGCTCGCGGCCTCGGCCGGATGGGCTTCGTCGTACGCGCGCTTCTGCGAAATCGCGTTGTACAGGATCGTCCCGATCACGAGCAGCACGGCGACGACGATCAGGATGCTCACGTTGCGGACAGGGTTCTTCTTGCGCTGATCGTTCATGGTCGGTGCGTCTCGTCAAATTCATCGAAGCGGGCATTCTACGCGCTTGCGCCGCCGCTGCGACGCGCCGTTTCCGATCCCCGCCTTCATCGATCCCGCCGCTTTCCGCGAGCTTTCAGTTGGTAATCATTCCCATTTCGATCTAGAATCCGGAGTCTTTCATTTTGTAATATTTTCTTCGTCCACCTGTCCCACCGGAGTCTCCATGTCGAATCCGCGCACCCGCCTGCTGCCGCTCGCCGGCGCCCTCGCCCTGGCTGCGGCCGCTTTCGCGCCGCTTGCCCAGGCAGCCGAGGAAGTGAGCCTGTACACCACCCGCGAACCCAAGCTGATCCAGCCGCTCATCGATGCATTCACGAAGCAGAGCGGCGTCAAGGTCAACACGGTGTTCGTGAAGGACGGCCTGCTCGAACGCGTGAAGGCGGAAGGCGCGCAGTCGCCGGCCGACGTGCTGATGACGGTCGACGTCGGCAACCTGCTCGATCTCGTCGACGGCGGGCTCACGCAGCCGGTGCGCTCGAAGGCGCTCGACGACGCGATTCCCGCGAACCTGCGCGGCGCGAACGGCGACTGGTATGCGCTGTCGCTGCGCGACCGCGTGCTGTACGTCGAAAAGGACCTGAAGGTCGACTCGTTCCGCTATGAAGATCTCGCCGATCCGAAATGGAAGGGCAAGGTCTGCATCCGCTCGGGCCAGCATCCGTACAACACGGCGCTGGTCGCGGCGATGATCGCGCACGACGGCGAAGCCGCGACCGAAAAGTGGCTGCGCGGCGTGAAGGCGAACCTCGCGCGCAAGGCGACGGGCGGCGACCGCGATGTCGCACGCGACATCCTCGGCGGCATCTGCGACGTCGGCCTCGCGAACGCGTACTACGTCGGTCACATGAAGAACGCGGAAGCCGGCAGCGACGCGCGCAAGTGGGGCGACGCGATCAAGGTCGTGCGCCCGACGTTCGCGAACGCGAAGAGCGGCGGCACGCACGTGAACATCAGCGGCGCGACGGTCGCGAAGCACGCGCCGCACAAGGCCAACGCAGTGAAGCTGCTCGAATACCTCGTGTCGCCGGAAGCGCAGGCTCTGTATGCGCAGGCGAACTACGAATACCCGGTGCGCGCGAACGTCAAGCTCGATCCGGTGATCGCGAGCTTCGGTACGCTGAAGGTCGATCCGCTGCCGCTGGCCGACATCGCGAAGCATCGCCAGCAGGCCAGCCAGCTCGTCGACAAGGTCGGCTTTGACAACTGACGCTTCGCCGGCCGGCGCATGCCGCGAGCCATCCCGGCCGCGCCTGCGGCCGCGCGCGGGCAGCCTGTGGCTGCTCGCGGCGCTGGTGATCGCCGCGGCGGTCGCGGCGCCGCTCGCGGTGCTCGTGGCCGCCGCGCTCGATGCCGATCTCGCGCACTGGCGCCATCTCGCCGCATTCGTGCTGCCGCAGGCGCTCGTCAATACGCTGCTGCTGCTCGCGGGGGTCGGCGCGATCGTGTCGATCGTCGGCACCGGCTGCGCGTGGCTCGTCACCGCGTACGATTTCCCCGGCCGCCGGATGCTGACGTGGGCACTGCTGCTGCCGCTCGCGGTGCCCACCTACATCGTCGCATTCGCGTATCTCGACCTGCTGCACCCGATCGGCCCCGTCCAGGGCACGATCCGCTGGTTGCTCGGCTTCGACAGCCCGCGCCAGTTCCGCCTGCCCGACCTGCGCTCGCTGCCCGGCGCGATCTTCGTGCTCGGCTTCGTGCTGTATCCGTACGTGTACCTCAGCACGCGCGCGATGTTCGTCACGCAGTCCGCGAGCCTGCTCGAAGCCGCGCGCACGCTCGGCGCGGGACGCATCGCGACGTTCTGGCGCGTCGTCGTGCCGCTCGCGCGGCCCGCGATCGCGGTCGGCGTGAGCCTCGCGCTGCTCGAAACGCTGAACGACATCGGCGCGTCGGAATTCCTCGGCGTGCAGACGCTGACCGTGTCCGTCTACACGACGTGGATCACGCGCTCCGACCTCGCCGGCGCCGCGCAGATCGCGCTGGCGATGCTCGCGATCGTCGTCGGCATGATCGCACTCGAACGCTACGGGCGCCGCCGCCAGCGCTACGCGCACGGCCGGCGCATGCGGCCGGTCTCGCCGCGTCGTCTCACCGGCGCGGCCGCGCTCGGCGCCGCCGTGCTCGGCTGGCTGCCCGTGCTGCTCGGCTTCGGCGCACCGGCCGCGTACCTCGCGGTCGAGACCGGCAAGCGGCTGCATCTGGTCGGCGGCGTATCCGACCCGTTGATGACGGGGCTCGCGAACACGCTGACGATCGCTACCGCCGCCACCGCCGCGACGCTCGCGTGCGGGCTCGTCGTCGCGTGGGCCGCTCGCGCGCAACGCGACAGCGCCCGTGCAGGCCCTGCCCGCCTGTGTGCGCGGATCGCGAGCCTCGGCTATGCGGTGCCGGGCACCGTGCTCGCGATCGGCCTGCTGATCCCGTTCGCGGCGGCCGACCGGCTGTTCGGCGCGGCGCTCGGCCGCGACGGGCTGCTGCTGATGGGCTCGGTCGCCGCGCTCGTGATCGCGTACACCGTGCGCTTTCTCGCGATCCCGGCCGGCAGCATCGAGGCCGGCCTCGCGCGCATCCCGCCGTCGCTCGAACACGCGGCGCGCTCGCTCGGCGAGACGGCCGGCGGCACGCTGCGCCGCGTCCACCTGCCGCTGCTGCGGCCCGCGCTCACGACGAGCGCGCTGCTGGTGTTCGTCGACGCGATGAAGGAATTGCCGGCCACGCTGCTGCTGCGCCCGCTGAATTTCGACACGCTCGCGACCTGGCTGTATGCGGAAGCTGCACGCGGCACCTACGAAGAAGGCGCGGTCGCCGCGCTCGCGATCGTGCTGGCCGGGCTCGTGCCCGTGATCCTGCTCGCCCGCACCCGTCACAAGATCGGAGCCTGAACCCGTGAACCTGCTTGAACTCGATGATCTCTGCGTCGCCTACGACACGCCGCACGGCCGCCGCATGGTGGTCGACGGGCTGAGCCTCGCGCTGCCGCGGGGCGACATCGGCTGCCTGCTCGGTGCGTCGGGCTGCGGCAAGACGACCGTCCTGCGTGCGATCGCGGGCTTCGAACCCGTGCGCATGGGGCGCATCGTGCTGGACGGCGCGCCCGTCGCGGCGCCGTCGCTCGACGTGCCGCCGGAGCGGCGGCGCATCGGCATGATGTTCCAGGACTACGCGCTGTTCCCGCACCTCAGCGCGGCCGACAACGTCGCGTTCGGCTTGCGGCGCATGCCGAAGGCCGAACGGCGCATGCGGGTCGCCGAAATGCTCGACCTCGTCGGCCTCGCCGATGCCGGCGGCGCCTATCCGCACGAGTTGTCGGGCGGCCAGCAGCAACGCGTCGCGCTCGCCCGTGCGCTCGCGCCGTCGCCGGAGCTGCTGCTGCTCGACGAGCCGTTCTCGAATCTCGACGTCGATACGCGCGAGCGGCTCGCGTTCGAGCTGCGCGACATCCTGAAACATACGGGCCACACGGCGATCCTCGTCACGCACAACCAGGCCGAAGCGTTCGCGATCGCCGACCGGATCGGCGTGATGAAGGACGGCCGGCTCGCGCAATGGGACACGCCGTACGCGCTGCACCATCATCCGGCGAGCGCATTCGTCGCGGATTTCGTGCGCCGCGACGCGCTGGCCGACGAACGCGCGCGCGCCCTGGCGCGCGGCCGCTGAAGCAGGCTACACCGGCTCGGCAAGATCGCGCACGGGCAGCGCGGTCGAATACTTGATCTGCTCCATCGCGAACGACGAACTGACGTCGAACAGCGGCACCGTGCGAATCAGCTGCTTGTAGACGCGGTCGTAGTCGTCGATGCCGGCCACCACGACGCGCAGCAGGTAATCGGTCTCGCCGCTCATCCGGTAGACCTCGACCACTTCCGGCATGTCGCGCACGGCCTGCGTGAAGCGCTGCGCCCATTCCTCGGTGTGCTGGTTCGTGCGAATCGCGACGAACACGGTCGTGCCGACGCCGAGCTTGCGCGGATCGCACAGCGCAACCTGCGCGCGAATCGCGCCGGTTTCCTTGAGCCGCTGCACGCGCTTCCAGCATGGCGTCTGCGACAGGTTCACGCGCTGCGCCAGTTCCGCGATCGGCAGTGTGGCATCCGCCTGCAGCAGTTCCAGCAGCTTGCGATCGATGGCGTCCATTTCTCCAGTCCCTCGTAGATAGAAATTTATTCTATTCATCTTGCACAACGGGGAACAATATGAAAACGGCTTCCGTGCGTCGACCGGTATAAATACCAATCCTGAACGATTCCGCCGCCAACCTTTCGTCGCCAAACGAAACAGGCGACTCCACCCGTCAAGGTGGAATCGCCTGAAGTCGCTGCGCGCTGCAGCCTGCCGGCAGCGTTCCGGCCGGGCCGGCGCGCATGCGCCGCCGGCCGTCGCGCCGCTCTCAATACGCGACCGTCGCGATCTCGCGCACGAAGCTGTCCTGCTCGAGCGCGTCGACGAACGCGACTGCATAGTCTTCTGCCGAGATCTTGCTGTTGCCCTGCTCGTCCACGATCAGCTTGCCCACGCCCGTGCGGAACGTGCCCGTGCGCTCGCCCGGCGCGATCAGCGCGGCCGGCGCGAAGAAGGTCCAGTCGAGATCGGCGACCGTCTCCAGGTAGTCGAACGCGTCGCGGTGCGCGAGCGCGACCGCCTTGTACGCGTCCGGGAAACCTTCGGTGTCGACGAGCTGCTTGCCCGGCGCGACTTCGAGCGAGCCGGCGCCGCCGACCACCACGAGACGCTTCAGGCCGGCCTGGCGCGTGCCGGCGACCAGCGCCTTCGCAGCCGCGACGACCTTCGCCGCGTCGTCCTGCTTCGGGCCGTACGCGCTTGCGACGACGTCGTGGCCCGGTAGCGCGGCCGCGATGCTGGCCGCGTCGAACAGGTCGGCCGCCTTCGCGGTGATGCCGTCGCCCGATGCGCCCGGATGGCGCGACAGCGCGGTCACGCGATGGCCGCGTCGCACGGCTTCCGCCGCGATGCGCGAGCCGATCATGCCGGTGGCGCCGAACAGCGCGATATTCAAGGAACGTTGCGTCATGACGATTCTCCAGTAAGAAAAATATGTAACACAATTAATTACACATAAGACCGAAAAAAACGGGGCGAAGCCCCCGTTGCACCGGACACCGCGCCGCGCGCCGTCCGGCTTCCTGCCTTGCCTGCTGCCGGCTATCTGCCGGCGGCGCGTGCTGCCTGTTGCGTGCGCTGCTCGAGATCCAGCATGTCGGCCGTCACGTCGACGAGCGTGCGCGTGGCGAGCGATGCCTCCATCGCGCGCTGCGCATCGCCGATATAACCGGTCAGCACGCCCTGGATGTGCCGGCCGACGAGGCACGCGGGATTCGGTGCCTCGCGATGCAGCGCGAACAGTTGCGCATCGTCGACCGCGCGATACACGTCGAGCAGCGTGATCTCGCCGGGCTCGCGCGCCAGCAGCGCGCCGCCGCCGGCGCCGAGCTGCGACGTGGTCAGCCCCGCGGCTGCCAGCATCGACAGCAACCGGCGAATCAGCGCCGGATTCGTATTCACGCTGCCCGCGATGATGTCGGACGACAACGGCACGCCTTCCTGCATCGACAGCAAGGCGAGCACGTGGACGGCAAACGCGAACCGGCTGCTGGTATTCATTGCTCACTCACTCGGCGACGCCGGTCCGACCCGCAACCGGCGACATGTGTAACTATGATAATTACATTTTGCGGATCGTGCAAGCCCGCGTCATTCGCCGCTGGCGGGCTTGGCACCCGACGCGTTCTGCTGGCTCCACTGCTGGAGCTTCTTGCCGGCTTCCGCGATCTTCGCGCCCGCTTCGGAAGCCGCATGCGCGACGACCGCGGAGGCAGCCGCGTCGATCTGCGCCTGCGCGGCCGACGCGATGCCGCTCGCGGACAGCGGCGGCACGGCCGACGCCGCGGATGCAATGCCGGCCTTTGCGGCATTGATCTGCTGGTTGACGGTGCTCGCGACCTGATCGAGCGCCTTGGCCGCATTGTTCGCGGCATCCGCGGCCGCGCTCGCGGCCGTATCGGGTTGGGCGACCGGCGTGCCGGCCTTCTCGCAGCCCGCGAGCAACAGCAGCGCGCCGGCGGCCACGGCCGCCAGCACGGACCCGGGCACGCGACGCGCCCGCGATGTCTTCATGTTCATCAGCAATCTCCGGCCGCGCATCGCACAGCCTTATGGTGGGTTGGACCGGTGTCGATGATACCGCCTGTGGAACAGGCCAAATAACGACCCGTTATTAAAAATGCCTTTCAATTTCGGACTCGTCTGATTCAATCGCAGGCGCTACGTCACTAAAGTGGGCACGCTCCAATCCGTTTCGTACGTGTCCCCTTTTTCTTATGGCTTTCCTCGTCGACTGGTTCATCGTCCTGGCCGCGCTGCTGGCCGCCACCCTGTTCCTGTGCCTGCGCGCGCCGTCGGCGCGCCGCCTGGCCGAATCCGGACGCCCGCGCCGCGTCGCGTCCGCGCGCCTGCTCGTGCAGGCCGTGATCGGTTTCTGGACGGCCGCGCTGATCGTCGCGGAAGGCATCCTCGGCTCCGACGGCGACGGCCAGTCGCTTGTGGGCTTCGCGGCCCTCGCGTTCGCCGCGCTCGGGCTGTCGACCGTCGCCACCTACTGGTCGGCATGCGCGCTGCGGCTGCGCCGGCCGCCCGCGCTGTTCGCCCGCCACTGACGCGCCAGGTCGGTGCGCATCGGCGCACCACACCGCATCACCTCGCCCGCACGACGCACCAGTTCAGCACGCGCCGCACCATGCGCGTGCACCGCGTGTGGTCGCCGATTGCCTCCGGCCACGCCCCCATCCCGTGCATGATTCACCGAAATACCGCACCGCACGGCACCCAAGCACCAACTCCACGCAGCCGATCACCAAGTTGGCTCGATACTTGCGTTCCTTGCCCGTTTTTTGCGCAAGGAAGCCACGGCATGGATGGTCTGAAATCCGGCGTCGATACACTGTTCCTGTTGATCGGCGCCGTCATGGTGCTCGCGATGCACGCGGGCTTCGCATTTCTCGAACTCGGCACGGTCCGCAAGAAGAACCAGGTCAACGCGCTCGTGAAGATCCTGGTCGACTTCTCGGTGTCGACGCTCGCGTATTTCTTCATCGGCTACACGATCGCGTACGGTGTCGAGTTCTTCGACGACATCGGCACGCTGTCGCAGCACAGCGGCTACGCGCTCGTGCGCTTCTTCTTCCTGCTGACCTTCGCGGCGGCGATTCCCGCGATCGTGTCCGGCGGCATCGCCGAGCGCGCGAAGTTCAACCCGCAGCTCGTCGCGACGCTGATCATCGTCGGTTTCATCTATCCGTTCTTCGAAGGCATCGCGTGGAACGAGCGCTTCGGCGTACAGGCCTGGCTCACGCACGCGTTCGGTGCGCCGTTCCACGATTTCGCCGGCTCGGTCGTCGTGCACGCGTTCGGCGGCTGGGTCGCGCTGCCGGCCGTGCTGCTGCTCGGCGCGCGCCACGGCCGCTATGCGAAGGACGGCCGGATCGCCGCGCATCCGCCGTCGAACATCCCGTTCCTCGCGCTCGGTGCATGGGTGCTCGCGGTCGGCTGGTTCGGCTTCAACGTGATGAGCGCGCAGACGCTCGACAAGATCAGCGGCCTCGTCGCCGTGAACTCGCTGATGGCGATGGTCGGCGGCACGCTCGCCGCATGGATGGCCGGCCGCAACGACCCGGGCTTCACGTACAACGGGCCGCTCGCCGGCCTCGTCGCGGTTTGCGCCGGCTCCGACGTGATGCATCCGATCGGCGCGCTCGTCACGGGCGCGGCCGCCGGCGCGCTGTTCGTCGCGATGTTCACCTGCGTGCAGAACCGGTGGCGCATCGACGACGTGCTCGGCGTGTGGCCGCTGCACGGCATGTGCGGCGCGCTCGGCGGCCTCGCGGCCGGCGTGTTCGGCCTGCCTGCGCTCGGCGGTCTCGGCGGCGTGTCGTTCCTGTCGCAGCTCGTCGGCACGCTCGGCGGCATCGTGATCGCCACCGCGGGCGGCACGCTCGTCTACGGCGCGCTGAAAGCGACCGTCGGACTGCGCCTCGACCGCGAAGCCGAGTTCGACGGTGCCGACCTGTCGCTCCATCGCATCTCGGCGACGCCCGAGCGCGATTGATCCGCGATCCGCCGACGAACACCCGGCGCATCATTACGTTTTCAATTCAAAAAACTTTCATCTAGCGTCCTTACACTTCGGTCCAGTTTTCAATTTGCCTTCGCGAAGCTTGCCGACCGCCTGCTTCGCGTCGGCCATTCCTCCAACAACTGAAACTGGACTCCACATGCCCGCGTTGCCCAATGCCGCCCGTCGTCAGGCCCTGAAGATCCTTGCCGGCGCGCCGATGCTTCCCCTTTCCGGTCTCGCGCTGCCGGCCCTGCTGACGGGTTGCGGCGGCGACGACAATCCCGCATCGACGCCGGCCCCGGTGGCCGCCGCCTATACGTCGGCCGCCTTCTCGGCGATGGCCGCGCCGACGCTCGACAATGCAGCCGCGATGGCCACGACGACGGTCGGCTCGACGCTGTCGGTGTCGTTCTCGGACGGCTCGTCGCGCAACTTCAAGCTCGCGTACCGGCCGTTCTTCGTGACGGGCGACATGGTGCCGGACGGCAAGGGCGGCACGACGCTCGCGGGCGGCTACTACGACATCAACAACCAGCCGATCATCGATCGCTCGGTCGCCGGCAAGGAACGCCAGTTCTATTCCGACTGCCCGGACGGCAGCTCGCTGCTGACGCTGAAGAACGCGAACGTGCCCGGCGTGAAGGGCAACACGGTGTTCGCGGTCGTGCAGTTCGAATACACGACGCGCGACCAGGCGAGCGCGTCGCAGTACGGCCAGCTGCCGTCGCCGATCGCGGTGCTCTCGCTCGACCAGGATCCGGCCACCGGCGCGCTGAAGGTCGTGAAGTACCACAACGTCGACACGTCGAAGGCGCACGGCCTGTGGATCACCTGCGGCGCGAGCCTGTCGCCGTGGGGCACCCACCTGTCGAGCGAGGAATACGAGCCGGACGCGACAAAGGCTGCCACCGACGCGCAGTTCAAGGCGTTCAGCAAGAACACGTTCGGCGACGAGACGAAGGCGAACCCCTACCACTACGGCCACCTGCCCGAGATCACCGTGAACCCGGACGGCACGGGCACCGTGAAGAAGCACTACTGCCTCGGCCGCATCTCGCACGAGCTGATCCAGGTGATGCCGGACCAGCGCACGGTGATGATGGGCGACGATGCGACCAACGGCGGCCTGTTCATGTTCGTCGCCGACAAGGCGGCCGACCTGTCGGCCGGCACGCTGTACGTCGCGAAGTGGACGCAGACGTCGTCGGCCGGCGCCGGCACCGCGACGCTCACGTGGATCAGGATCGGCCACGCGACCAGCAGCGAGATCGAAGCGCTCGCGAACACGCTGAAGGCGTCGGACATCATGGACCTGGTGACCGCCGACCCGAACGACGCGAGCTACACGAAGATCCACTTCGGCGGCAAGTTCAACTGGATGCGCGTGAAGCCGGGGATGGAAAAGGCGGCCGCATTCCTCGAGACGCACCGCTACGCGGCGCTGCTCGGCGGCAGCATGGCCTTCACGAAGCTCGAGGGCACGACGGTGAACGCGAAGGACAAGATCGTCTACACGGCGATGTCGCGGATCGAGACGTCGATGGTCAAGGGCAACGCGGTGTCGCGCGACGTCGCGGTCGACAAGAAGATCGCTGCCGGCGCCGTCTACGCGCTGAACCTGAAGGCTGGCCAGCGCGACACGACGGGAGGCACGATCGACAGCGAATGGGTGCCGGTCGACATGGGCGCGCCGGCCGCGCTCGTCGGCGAGGATCTCGCCGCGGCCGACGGCCTCGGCAACCTCGCGAACCCGGACAGGATCGCCAACCCGGACAACCTGAAGTTCTCCGAAAAGCTGCGCACGCTGTTCATCGGCGAAGACTCGGGCATGCACGTGAACAACTTCCTGTGGGCGTACAACATCGACACGAAGACGCTCGCGCGCGTGCTGTCGTGCCCGGCCGGCGCGGAATCGACGGGCCTGCACGCGGTCGACGAGATCAACGGCTGGACGTACATCATGAGCAACTTCCAGCACGCCGGCGACTGGGAGTCGCCGCTGCACGACAAGGTCAAGCCGACGCTCGATCCGCTCGTGCGCGCGAACTTCAAGGACCGCTTCGGCGCCAGCGTCGGCTACCTGACGGCCGAGCAGACCGGCATCAAGCTCGCGAAGGCCTGACCCGCGGCACCGTGGGGCCGCGCGCCCCCGGCGCGCTTTCTTCATCACGTTTCATTCGTCGGCGCTCCACGCCGTTTGATGCGCGATGCCCGTGACGGGCGTCGCGCTTTTTTGCGTGCGGCCAGCGCGTCAATGCAGGCCGGCCGGGCTCCGCCCCGGCAGCGCACCGCCCGGGAAACCGGACAGGCTCGGCGCACTGGCCGGCATCGCCGGGGCCCCCGCCGGTGCGTCGGCGACCGGCGCGGACAGCCCGGGGGCGAGGTACAGGAACTTCCATTGCCGATAGGTCTCGGCCCCTTCGAAATCCATGTATCGATCGGGAAATCCCGCGCGCTTGATCGTCGCGTCGTCCGAGCTGCTGAACACGCCGTAGAAGCGGTCGGCGCGCCACAGGAAGGACCAGTCGTTCTTGCCGCTGACCGGATCCGGATACGCACGGCGCAGGTGGTGCATGGGCTTCGCGAAGCGGGTGTCTTCCAGCAGATCGTCGACCGTTTGCGGGTATGCGCGCGCGAGCCGGTAATACCCGATGATGGCCTTCCGGTACTGGTCGCCGACGAACAGCAGTTGCCGCTCCTGCTCGCGGCGCCGCTGCAGCGACCAGACGTCCAGCGCGCCGGCCAGTGCGATCGACATCAGCATCAGCGCGATCAGCAGTGCGAGCAGCACGAGCCCGCGCTGCCGCCCGCGGCGGCGGGCATGCGGTGCGCGCGCGACGCGGCGCCCGGCCCGCTTCATTTCGCCGCCCCGGCCGCAACCGTTGCCGTTGCAGCGACGCCCGGCGGCACGCCCTGCGCGTCGCTCGCGGGCCCGACGTCGTATACGCCGGGCTTGGTCTCGTCCGGCGATGCAAGCGTCGCCCATTTGTCGTCGCCGTTGACCGGATCGACCGGCACCGCACGCAGATAGTGTTTCGCGACCAGTTCGTCGAGCGTCTCGGGATACTGCCCGTTGTCGCCGTAATACTGGTCGATCGCATTGCGCATGACCGCGAGGTTCTGCAGCCTCACCTGCTCCTTGCCGCGCTCGATGCTGTGCATGTAGCGCGGCACGGCCAACGTCAGAAGCAGTCCGATGATGGCCATCACGACCACGATTTCGATCAGCGTAAAGCCGCGGATCCGGCGGATGCGAGCGAGTTTCATGATGAACCCCGTCACCACTGTTTGTACGGAATGCCGTTGATGCCGATACGCGCCGATTTCGACGTCACGTCGAACACGTCCTTGCCAGGCTCGATGCCGCCGGGCGGCCCGTCGGCCGCCGGCTCAGGCGGCGTGCCGTACGCACGCACGTCCCAGGTGTCCTCGTCCGGCGTATCGGCGTCGCCGGTGAAGAACGGATCGCGTGGCACGCGGCGCAGGAACATCAGCATGCCGCCCTTCGGGTCGCGGGCGTTTTTCACGCCCGTCACGAGCACGGTGAGCGACGGCGGATAGCCGGACGCTTCGGCTTCCTTTTCGATCTTCCCCGCGTCGCTCGCCTCCTTGTACGCATCGAGCGCCGTGCGGATCTCGCGCAACGCGGCACCCAACGCCTGCTCCTTCTGCCGCTGCACGAGCAGTTCGGAGAACGGCATGACCGCGAGCGCGAGGATCGCCACGAGCGCGAGCGTGACGACCATCTCGATCAGCGTGAAGCCGCGCTGGCCGATGCGGCTGGCGCGGCCCACGCAAGTCGCTGCATTGCGCGCGGCCACGGCTCACTTCCCGACCGGGCGAAGCGGGTTTTCGCTCGGAATGTCGCCCGCCGGCATCTGCAGCGTCGGGGGCGGGGCCGCCGCGGCAGCCTGCTCGGCCGGCGCAGGCGACGCAACCGGCGTCACGGTGGTGCCCGGCGCGGGCGCGACTTCGTTGCCCGCCGATGCGGCCGGCTGCTCCGCCGCGGCTGCCCCGCCGGTCCCGGCGGCCGGCGCGGGGAGCGCCGGCTGAGGACGCGAGAACCGCCCGCCGTACGGTTCAGGCGGCGGCGTCGTGCGCGGGGCGGCCGGCAGCTGCCCGAACGCGCCGGTCCCCGGCGACGCTTGCGTGCGGTTCGCCGCGGCCTCCAGCGGCGACGGCGCCGCACGACCCGAGGTCCCGCCGCCCACGCTGCCCGGAACGACCTTGGCCTCCGGCGCCGCGGGCGCCGCCTCCGCGCTCAGCATCACCGGATCGAGTCGAAGCTGGTCGGCGTGCACGTTGACGTCGGTGCCCGACCACACTTCCTGCGTGTCCGCATCCGCCGCAACCTGCGGCCGGACGATATGCGGCGTGATCTGCAGCACGATCTCGGTCTTCTTGTGATCGCCGCCGTGATCCGAGAACAGTCGGCCGAGCACCGGCAACTGCCCGAGACCCGGCACCTTGTTCGCGTTGCGGCGGTCCTCGTCGGAAATCAGGCCGCCCATGATCTGCGTTTCGCCGTCCCGAAGCCGCAGGCTGGTCGACGCACTGCGCGTACCGATCTGATAGGCGAGCGAGCTCAGTCCCTGCGAGTTGCCGCTCGAGATCGTGTTGGTGATGTTGCTGACTTCGAGATTCAGCTTGATGCCGACGTCGCCGTCGCGATAGACCTGCGGCTCGACCTCGAGCTTGATGCCCACGTCGAGGTACTGGATCATCTGCGTAAACGACGGGCCGCTGGTGCTCGGCGTGCTCGAGCTCGAGATCACCGGCACCTTGTCGCCGATCATGATGCGCGCCTTTTCCTTGTTGCGCGCTCGGATGCGCGGACTCGCGAGCAGATTCGCGTCGGTATCGGTCAGCTTGAAGTCCGCGGTGGCCGACAGGCTGCTGACGTTCAGCGCATTGATCGGCAGATGGTGCAGCACACCCCAGGTATCGGCCGAGCTCGGCGTCGACACCGTAAACGAGCTGGGCCAGTTGATGCCCAGTTGCGACATCCGGTCATGCGAGACCTCCAGCACCTCGACCTCGAGCATCACTTCCGGCTCCGGCAAGTCCTGGGCGGCAATCATCTCCTCGGCGACCTTGATCATGTCCGGCGTGCCGCGGATCGTCACCGTGTTCGCGCGCTCGTCGATCACGGCCTCCTTCACCTTCAACAGGCTCTTCAGGAGCGACTGGACCTGCTTCGCGTCGACGTTCGACAGCTGGAACGTACGCACCTTGAGCTCCTGGTATTCGAGCTCCTTGGCCGGCGTCGCCGGGTAGATGAACAGCGTGTTCGCGTTCATCTGCTTCTTGTCGAGCTGGTTCTGCAACAGGATCATGTCGACCGTGTCCTGCAGCGATGCGTTCTGCACGAAGATCGTCGTCTTCAGATCGGCGCGCACGTCGCGATCGAAAATGACGTTCAGCCCGGACGTCCGCGACAAGGCCTCGAACACCATCCGCACGTTCGCGTCGCGAAACTGCAGCGACACCGGCGTGCGCATGATCGACGACGCCGCGAGCTTGTCGTCGCGATCCGCATGTTGCTGGCGGCGCTTTTCGTCGAGCTCCGCCTGCATCTGCGCCGCCATCGTGTTGGCCGGATCCTCGACCAGCACGCGATGCACGCGTTCGGCCGCCTGCGCGTACGAACCGCGCTTCATCATGCGGTCGGCTTCCTGCAGGATCGCAAGATGCTTGCGGTCCTGGTCGATCATCGTGCCGATCCGGCGCGCGCGCTCGCTGGCGGGATCGAGTTGCTTCGCCATGTAGACGGAGCGCGCCGCGTCGTCGAACTCGTTCTTCTGGCGAAACGCGTCCGCATTGTCGAGCAGCTCGTCGACGGCTTCCTTGCGGTCGTGCAATGCGTCGATCTTCACCTGCGCATTGGTCGGATCGTCGTGAAGATTCGGCACATGCGCACAGCCGCCGCAGGCGAGCAGCGCCGCGGCGATCGCCAGCGCGCGTTTCGTCGCGCACCGGTTGACCGGCGGCACCGATCGCGCGTCGGCCGCGGGGGCGGAGCAAAGGCATGTCGACCGGCCGTCGTCCCCGTCGCGGCGCGCATCCCGTGTGCGTATGGTTTTCATTTACTTTCCTTCCACTGGAATGAGCACCATCTGGACCTGGTTCAGCGGCAGATAGGTGAGCACCACGTTCGATTCGGATACCGAATCGACCCGATACTGGCCGCCGATCACGTCACCCGGCGAAACGATCAGCAACTGGTCTCCGTTGCCGAGAAACACCTGCGGCTTCGCCGCCTTGGCATCCTGCTGGCCGAGATAGACGAACGGCACCGGTGGCGCGGTAGGCGGCGCCGGACGCGTTTCGGGCGGCGGCGGCACGACGGGCGGCGGCGGCAGCCACGACGACGCCGTGAACGGATCGTGTGCGGCTTCGACCGACACAGGCGCACGCAACGCGGCGAGCCTGTCGCGCGGCGTCGCCGCCGCTGCGTGCGACGCGGGCGCAGGCGCCGCGGCATGAGAGGCTGGCGCGACGCGCGCGCGGGTCGGCGCGGACGCCACGTGCGCACCGTCGTGATGGACCACGATGCTTGCAGCAGCCGGTGCCGGTTGCTGCATCGCCGCCACCAGCACGCGATATCCGGCGCCGGCGACGACGAGGCAACCCAGCGCGAGCGCGAGTGCGAGCCGATGGCGCGAAGCAGGCTTCATGACGGCGGAGATCATGGCTGGGCGCTCCGATAGACGAGTTCGAAACGCACCCGCGCGTCGAGAATGCTGCTGCCCACCGCGGGACGCTCGACGTGGATTTCCTGCAGCGCCGCGTTCGGCACGTTGTTCAGCACCGATGCGAGAAAATGCCGGATCGCGCCGTACTGATCCTTCACGGGCAGCAGCACCTGGTAGCGCGCGAAGCGTCCGCCCGACTCCGTCGTCATCTGGTACTCGGCGGACCCGAGCGTCAGATGGCTGTCGCGTGCCTGTTCGAAGATCGATGCGATGTCGTCCGCGCTTTGCGACGAAGCCGGAAAGAGCGTCGGCAGCGCGTCAAGCGTGGTCGCATCCGCGGCCGTGTCGCGCACCTCGGCGGGACGATGGCCGTGGGCCGCGCGCACCACCCCGGCCGGCGCCAGCATCGCGTGCGTGTCGGACTCGACGCCCGCGATCGCCGCACACGTGATGCCGGCGGCGCCGAGCATCAGCAGCCCGGCGAGGCCCGGCAGGCCGAATGCGCGCCGCCACTCGAAGCGAAGCGTGAGCAGGCGGTCCGCGAAACGATCGGCTTTCATGATTTCCTCCAGACGGCCGTGATCTGGAAACGCACCGGCTTGCCCGCCACGTTCTCCTCGACGAGATGGCCGTTGAGCGTCGCCTCGCGCAGCACGACACTCGTCTGCAAATACTTCAGGTACGCGATCATCGCGTCCGGGTCCTTCGCTTCGGCCGTGATGCGAATCTGGCCCTGCGCGGGATTCTGGTCGATGCCGATCAGTGCGACGTCGTGGCCCGGATAGTCCTCGACGATCGAGAAGAGCGTCTGCCATGGCACGGTCAATTCGCGCAGCACGGCCTGGCTCTGCTTTTCCGCGAGCTTGGCAGCCGCGGTGGGCGGCGCCTTCGCGACGTGTTGCTGCACGAACATGCGATGCTGGACGACCGCCTGGCTGTCCCTGACGCGATCGTTCTCCGCGTACGCGTACCAGAGCCGGACGGCGCACGCGCCCCACAGCAACGCGGCGATACCGAGGAGGATCGCGCCGCGGGTGCCGATGCGCGCGCGGCGCCGGCAAAAATCGATGTCGAGCGTGCGGATCATGGCGCGTACTCCAGCAACCGGCGCGCGGGCGAACCATCGAGCGCCGCGCGGCCCGGCAGCGCGACCGCGGCGAAACGCGCGTCGAACGGCGCGGCATCCATGTCGACGCCGGACAGATAGACCTTGCAGGCATCACGCTTCAGGCCCGTGCGCATCGCCGAGCGCTCGAACAGCTGCTCGGCGAGCTCGGCGAGCCGCGACGCGTCGCCCGACTCGCCCGGAAAGAGGCGCTGCGTGTCGTACGCGACCCACTCGCCGCGCTCGATCATGACCGCCTGCAGCAGCGCTTCATCGACGACGAGCAGCATCGCGTCGCCGTCCGGCTTCGCCGCGAACCGGTTGAGCGTCTCCGGCAGCGCCGCGCGCAGGCAGCAGATCCGCACGTCGCCGGACGCGCCCGTACCGAGAATGCCGTCGTACAGCGTGCGCGGCAGCGCGCTGGCAAAGAGCGCACGGCCGCCGTGCCGCACGTCGAAGCGCGCGACCAGCGACTCGGCGGCGACGCCGTACGTGTCGGAGAAATGCGCGAGTGCGATTTCCTCGAGCTCGCGGGCGTGCAGCGCGCGGAAGTCTCCGCGCAGGATCGCGTGACAACACCAGAAGTCGTCGAGCACGATGTGCGCACCGCGCGCCGGCGCCCGCTTCGCGCCAGCATCGGCATCGGCACCGAGCGCGGGAGCCAGCGCGGCACGCAGCGCGTCGAGCATCCCCGCCTCGCTGCCGAACTGGTCGTCGGGAATGACGACGCTCAGCGGCTCGGCGACGAACCCGCGACGGCCCGGCCGCCACGGCGCGCGCGTACGGACGCCGACGACGATCTCGCGCGTACCGACGCCCACGGCAAGCGATTCATTCGACCATGGTGACACGATTGATCTCCTCGAGCGTCGTTTCGCCGCGCTTCACCAGGTCGATCGCCGACGCCCGCAACGTCGTCATCCCATAGCGCAGCGCCGCGGCCTTGATATGCCCGAGCGGTGCGCGCTCGGACAGCAGTTGCCGCAGTTCGTCGTTCATGCGCAGCGCCTCCGCGATCGCCCGCCGGCCGCGATAGCCGCTGCCGCGGCACATCGCACACCCGGTACCGCGTCGAAACAGGTAGCTGCCGGCCGTATCGGGGTCGATGCCCGAGCGGACGAGCGCATCCGCGTCCACCGTGTCCTCGTCGAGACAGTCCGTGCAGCACTGGCGCAGCAGCCGCTGCGCGATGACGCCGTTCAGCGCCGATACGAAGCTGTACGGATCGACCTCCATGTTCGTGAACCGGCCGATCACGTCGAACACGTTGTTCGCATGCACGGTGGTAAACACCTGATGGCCGGTCAGCGCCGCCTGCACGGCGATCTGCGCGGTTTCGGGATCGCGGATTTCGCCGACCATGATCTTGTCCGGATCGTGCCGCAGGATCGACCGCAAGCCGCGCGCGAACGTCAGGCCCTTCGCCTCGTTGACCGGGATCTGCAGGATCTCGCCCAGCTGGTACTCGACCGGATCCTCGATCGTCACGATCTTCTCGAGCCCGTTGTTGATTTCGGTGAGGATTGCGTAAAGCGTCGTGGTCTTGCCGCTGCCGGTGGGGCCCGTGACGAGCAGCATGCCGTACGGCATCGATGCGACCGACCGCATGAAGCGCGTGTCGGCCGGCTGGAACCCGAGCGCCTCGAGCGTCAGGCCGCCCGACGCCTGGGAAAGCTGATAGCGGTCGAGAATCCGCAACACCGCGTCCTCGCCGAACTGGTTCGGCATGATCGACACGCGGAAATCGATCTCGCGTCCCGCGTACATCGCCTTGAAGCGCCCGTCCTGCGGGATGCGGCGCTCCGCGATATCGAGCTCGGAGATCACCTTCACGCGCGACAGCACCTGATCCGCGACGTCGCGGCCCTCCACGCGCCCCACCACCGTCAGCACGCCGTCGACGCGGCACTTGATCATCAGGCCGGCCGCCCGGCATTCGAGGTGGATGTCGCTCGCCAGCATCTTGAGCGCATCGTAGATCGTCGAATTGAGCAGGCGCACCACCGGGCTGTCGTCGCTGCTGATGCCCTGCAGCGTCAGCGCGAGCGACGCCGGATCGGGCGCGCACTGGATCGGGTCGTCGAACGCGAGCGAATCCATCGCGCGGATGTCCTTCTCGCGCACCGCAAGATACGCGCTCAGGTCGCCGGCGCTCGCGAGCGCCCATCCGTACGGCAGTGCCGGGTGCGCACGCATCCGGTGTTCGATCCAGCCGCGCGTGCGCGCATCGAGCGGATCGGCGATCGCGAACAGCAGCGCGCCGCCGTCGGGATCGCGCAGGCACACGCAGAGACGCGCTATCGCCTCGACGAACGGCACGAGCTCGAAATCCGGCTCCAGGCGGTTCAGCTCGCGGATGCCGATCGGTTTCATCCGGAACTGCGTGGCGAGCCGCTCGCGGATGTCGTCCGCGCCGAGCGCCGTGTGCGCCGCCAACGCCTCGAGTGCGCGAATGCCGGAACCGTGGCGTTCGCCGAGCGTGCGAAGCAGGTCGCGCAGGCCGGCATCCGCGTCGGGATCGGGATCGAGGGGAGAAGTGACGATGTCCACGTGCGTCTCCAGGACGGTCTACTGAATGCTCGATGCGATCTCGAAGATCGGCATGTACATCAACACGACGATGCCGCCGATCACCACGCCGATCACGATCATCATCGCGGGTTCGATCAGCCGCGAAATCAGGTCGATCGTGCGCGACACCTGCGCTTCCTGGAATGCGGCGATCCGGTCGAGGACGGGCCCGAGCCCGCCGGTCTTTTCGGCTACCGTCAGCAGGCGATAGCCGATCGCGTTCGCGAGGCCGGCCTGCTGGAAGGCATCGGACATCTTCGCGCCGTTGCGGATCTGCTGCAGCGCGGCGGCAAGCGCGGCCTGATCCGCTCGGCCGACCAGGCCGCGAGCGAGGTCGAACGCGCGAATGGCGGGAATGCCGCCGTCGACCAGCATCGCGGTCGTGCGATAGAACTGCGACTGGCGAAACACGCGGAAGTGTTGCCCGATGCCGGGCAGCGCCAGCAGCCGGTCGGCGATCCAGATCCGCAGGGCCGGCCGCCGCAGCGCGACGCCGGCTGCGACCGCCAGCACGGCCAGGCCCGCCGCCAGCCCGGCGCCGTGCGCGTGCACCATGCCGCCCCACGCCATCAGCAGCCGCGACATCAGCGGCAGTTCGCGCCCGCTGTGTTCGAGCAGCGTCGCGAACCGCGGCACCACGAAGCCGAGCAGGAACAGCACGACGGCTGCGCCGACGAACAGCAGCACCGTCGGGTAGATCGCCGCCGACACGACCCGTGCGCGCAGCTCGCGCAGCGTCGCGCTGTTGGCCGAATAGCGCGTGAGGCTGTCGGCCAGTCCGCCGGTCTGCTCGCTCGCCTTCACGCACGCCACCAGCACCGGCGGAAAGATCGGGCTCGCGTGCTCGAGCGCCATCGACAGCGACTGCCCTTCCTCGAGATGTCGCAGCAGGTCGCGATACACCTGCGCGGACGCTTCGCGCCGCGTGCTGCCGCCGAGCGTGCGCAATGCGTCGACGAGGCCGACACCCGCGTCGAGCAGCGCCGCGAGCTCGCGCGCGAACATGTCGACGTCGAAGCGCGCACGCGGCATGCCGAACCGCTTCGCGCCGCGCCGCTGCCGCGCGGCGTCCGCGTTGACCGACACGACGCGCAGGCCGCGCGCGCGAGCAAGCGATGCGGCGTTCGCCGGCGAATCGCTGTCGATTCGCAGCGTCTGCACCGAGCCGCTCGTATCGAATACCCGCAGCACGAATTTCACGTCGACTCTCCTTGCGGTCTGCTCATGCCGTGCACAGTGGCCACGCCCCTACCACGACGAGATCGTCACGTTCTCGCCGGTACCGCCGCCGCGTCCGTCCTTGCCGAGCGAAAACAGGTCGTAGTCGCCGTGTTCGCCCGGTGAACGATACTGATAGGGCCGATCCCACGGATCCACCGGGACGGCTTTCTGCAGATAGGGGCCGCTCCACCGCGCTGCGCTTTGCGGCTTGTTCACGAGCGCATCGAGCCCTTCCTCGGTGGTCGGATACGAACCGACGTCGAGCCGGTATTGATCCAGCGCCTGGCCGAGCGACACGATCTGCGCGCGCGCGATCTTCACGTTCGACTTGCCGACCTGTTCGAAGTACCGTGGCGCGACGAGCCCTGCCAGCAACCCGATGATGACCATCACGACGAGCAATTCGAGCAACGTGAAGCCGCGGCTCGCGCATGCACGGCACACGCTTCGTTCGTCGCGCGGCCGCCGGCCCGGCCCGCCGGCCGGTATCGAGGACGATTCATGGCTCACGGCTTCCCTCCCTGTATCGACCCGCGGCGTCGGCGCTGCCGATGCCGTTGATTGCATTCTTGTTCACGCCGGTACGCGCCAGAAGTAGGAGGTGCCGTCCATCCCCATGGGTAGTTCCCCCCCAGTTGGGCAACCTGCCGATGGAGGGGATTCACACATGGTCGTCGTCGTTCAGCGCGAGCACGCCGATGTCGATCGCGAAGTGAACCAGGCCGGTCAGGTTGGCGATGCCGAGCTTGCGCATGAGATTGGCGCGGTGCTTGTCCACGGTCTTCGGACTGACCTTCAGGCACTCGCCGACCTGCCGGCTCGTGTGCCCCTCGACGACGAGGCGCAACACCGTGCGCTCGCGACTGGTCAGCGCACCCCACAGGCGCGCCTTGTGCGCGTTCGCGTCGCGCAACCCATGCAGGCCGACGCGGGCACGATAGGCGTCGAGGCTGACCACGCACTTGCCCTGCATCACGAAGCGCATCTCGCGCACCAGGTCGGCGAACGGCGCGTCCTTGAGCACGTAGCCGTCCGCACCGGCGGCGAAAGCGTCGCTCACGTCATCTTCGCTGCGATGAACCGTGAGGACGATGATCCGCACATGCGGCACGTCGCGCTTGATCGTCGCGATTGCTTCGAAGCCGCTGCCGCCCGGCATCGACAGATCCATCAGGATCAGGTCGGGCCGGGTCTTCTCGGCGAGATGACAGGCCTCGACCCCGCCGCTCGCCGCGCCGACGATGCAGTAGTCGGCCAGCTCGGAAACCAGGTGACTCAGGCCGATCCGCAACAGATGCTGGTCCTCGACGATCAGCACACGATGCTTGTTGTCCAATTTCGACGCTCCCTCGCAGAAACGCGGCGCCCAGGGCCGGTTCCCGCTAATGACGGGCTTGCGAACGTGCCTTTCCGCGCGTCCCCCGAGGGGACTTCAGCTGGGCGCGTGCAAGGAGAAAGCGGTCGCAACAGCCGTAGCCATTGCAACGACGAACGATGCCGCCGTGCGGGCGGAAAGATACGTCTCCCTGTCTGGAAAAATTCATTCGTGGGGCCGGCGCAAACCCGTGATTCGCGGGAGCGGGCCCTAGTTGGACGCAACGACGTCGCGATAGGCCGCCAGCAGCTCGGTGGGCGTCGCGAAACCGTCGATCCGCAGCCACGCCTGGCCCGGCGCGGCCCGCACGAACGTCACCGGCGTGTGGTTCATCTTGTCGCCGCGATACACGTTGAACGCGCGCTGCGCGGCCACGCTCGCATCGACGGTCCCGGTGTAGTGCTGCCATTCGGGGCCGGCATCGAAGCGCGCCGCGTAGGTCCTGAGCCGCTCGGGCGTGTCCGCCTCCGGATCGATCGAGATCGACATGATGTGGACCTTGTCGCGGTCGGCGCCGAGTTCACCCTGCAGTTGCTCGAGCGTCTGGCTGATCATCGGGCAGATGGTCGTGCAGCTGGTGTAGACGAACGTCAGGATCACCGGCCGGCCGTCGTCGAGCTCCTTGGCCAGCGAGACGGACTGACCGTCGTCGCGCACGAGCTGAACCGCCGGCGTCGCATACTGGACCATCGTGTGCAGGGTGCCCGGCATCATCGCGTGATGCATGTGCATGCCCGCGGCTTCCGTCGCGCCCTCGGTCACGGGGGTGCCGAGCGTGCCGGGTGTGCCGGCCTTGTCGACCGCGTTACCGGCAGGCGCGGCCGGTGCGGGCTGAGCGGGCTGAGCGGGCTGTGCCGGGACGTCGATGGCGGGCGTCATCGCGGGTCCCGCGGCAGGCTCGGCCGCCGGCTCCATCGCGTGTTCCATCCCGTGCCCCATCGCGGGCATCGCTGCGCTGTCGGCGGCGCTCCCGGCGGCATCCCCGGCGGCACTGTCCACCGCGTTTGCGGCAGGATGTTCGGCACCGTTCTGCATGTCCTTTCCCATCAGGCTGTCGACGGCATCCGGCGCCGGGTTTTCCGTCGCGCTCATGTTCGCCGCCGCACCTTCGGCCGCCGCTGCCCCGGCGCTCTCCATCGCGCCGCCATCGGACGCACACCACGCGGGCGCCGCGGCAAGCGCGACGCTCGCGACCACGAATACGCCCATCGTCGATCTGGCGATCCTGTTCATACCAGCCTCCATGACACGAGCCAGGCAGCGGACAATTCCGTGCCCCGTCCATGAAGTGTCATGAAGTTGCCCGCGAGCGTCATGGGATGACGCCCCCCAAAGGCCGGTAGGACATGCCCGCTCGGCGCGTTCCGCGATGCAGGCGGCAGGCATTTCCCTATGACGAACGCGCGAAATCCCCATGTTGCGGCCCGCGTCGGTCACGTCCTAGAATGATCGAAACCTTACGTTTTCCTGAAGATGCACCTCGGGAGCCACCATGACTGAACGCCAGCCCGACGGGCCACGGATCAGGCTGCTCGATCTGATCGATGCGATGCGCAAGCTGCGCAGTGCGCTTCGTCACGACGATCGCCGCGCCACCGTCGTCACCGATGCACGGGGCGCCGCGCTCGCCCTTCTCGCCGACGACGGCGCGTTCGTATCGGTCAATCGCAGCGCCGCTGCGCTGTTCGGCTACAAGACCACCGAACTCGTCGGTCGGCACCTGCTCGACCTGGCACCCGACGACGCCCATCTCGGGCTGGCGAACGAGCTGTCCACGAGCGCCGCTCTTCAGCATCATTCGTTCACGGCGATGCTCGGCGGGCGAAGCGGCCATCCCGTGCAATTCGTCATCCATCAGCAGGCACTGCCCGGCACCCGACTGTCGCTGACGCTGTTCGAAGAACCGCCAATGCCCGAACCCGTACGACGCGGCGACGCGGCCAACGATGCGGGCGTGCATGCATGCCACACCTATTTGCTGATGGGCCAGCAGAAGGAACGCCATCGGCTCGCCGCGGAATTGCACGACGGGCTCGGCCAGGCACTGACGCTGATCAAGCTGATGAATGAGGACGCACTCATGCGGCTTCGTCGCGGCGAGATCTCCGACGCGACGAATCTGCTCGACGTCGCGGTGCTGCGGATTCGCGAGACGATCGGCGAAGTGCGCCAGATCTGCGGCGAACTGAAGCCTCCGATGCTCGACCGGCTCGGGCTGCCGGCCGCGCTCGCGTCGCTGTGCCGCCGCATCGAGCGCGACGCGAGCCCGCTGTCGGTCGAGTTCAATTGCGACGTCGACGACGACGACATTCCCGAGCATCTGAAGGCGGACATGTTCCGGGTCGCGCAGGAAGCGCTGCACAACGTCGTCAAACATGCGCAGGCCACCGAAATCGTGCTCGGCCTGCGACACGATACAGGCGGGCTGCTGCTGACGATCGACGACAACGGCGCCGGCTACGAGCGTCATCCGCTTGCGACGGACGACGCGCGCGCGGCGGGGCTCGGGCTGATCGGCATGCAACATCGCATCGAGTCGCACGGCGGCACGTTCGCGATCCAGTCGTCCGCCACGACGGGCACGCGCGTCTCGGCAACCTGGCCGCTCTGACACCGGCGACGCTCAGTGCTTTGCCCCGCCGGCGGGATAGTCGTCCAGCCGCGCGACGGCATCGGGCGCCTGCACGCCGTCGACGATCGGGTGAGCCGGCAGGTCGGTCACGTTCGGTTCCGCGCACTTGGACGCGAGCGTGGTCAGCAGACCCATGTTCATCGCGACGAGCACCAGTTCCGTCAGATTCGCGAGATGGAGCTTGTGCATCATGCTCGCCCGGTACTTCTCGATCGTCTTCGGGCTCAGGTTCAGGTACTGGCCGACCTGCCGGTTCGTACGCCCTTCCGCGATCAGCTTCAGCACGCTGCGTTCGCGCGCGGTCAGGATGTCCCACGCCTTCTTGGGCGCGGGCGCTTCGCGGCCGGTCACGAACGAGTCGACCATGTAGCCGTACACATCCGCGCTCAGGTGCCGCTTTCCCTGCATGACCATGCGCATCGCGAGCAGCAATTCGTCAAACGAAACATCCTTGAGCACGTAGCCTTCGACGCCTGCACGCAGCGCCTCGCGCACGTACTCCTCGTTCTGATGCACGGTGAGCACGACGATCCGGATCGTCGGCGCCCGCCGCTTGATCGTCGCACTCGCATCGATACCGTTCATCCCGCGCATCGACAGATCCATCAGGATCAGGTCCGGCGCGAGCGTCATGGCCAGGTGGCACGCTTCCTTGCCGTCTCGCGCTTCGCCGACGACTTCGTAATCGCCTTGTGCGGAAAGCATCGACCGCAGCCCGTTTCTCAGCAGATCGTGATCCTCTGCAATCATGACGCGATATTTAGTATTCACGACTTCCCCCAAGTTTTTTCCGCGCTTGCACCACGCCGGATCTCGACGCCTCGTTTGCACGGTGCCGGACGCTCGTTCGTTGCTTCATCCGGTCTGGCGCCCCATCTCGCGAGCGACGGGTCACACTCGTGCTCGGAGCAAGGATCGCGCCAGTGCGCCGCGCGCGAGCATCCGCGACCGGCATGCGCCCGCCTACATGCGGCGCAACGGCCTGAATGTTTCAGAGTTGAATCGATTTGACGTTGTGCGTCGCATCGGTAGGACTACGGATAGCGGGACTATCCGATCGCTTCCGTCGCGCCGGAAACGATTCATTCCGCGACGACGCGCGCATTGAGCAGAAAACAACTGTTCCGCGTAAGAATCGTCAACTTCTCCCGGTTACCAGGCGTTACCTGCGATTACTTGCGTAACAGTTTTGCATCGCCGCCGCGGCTGCTCTTGCGGCATCGAAGTGTAGGAGGTCGCCCCATTGCCGATCCGATGAACCGGCCACAACAATGCAAGTGCAGGAGGCCAAAAAGATGCACCGCCACCGTTCATCCGGATTGGGAACAGCGCTCGTTGCCGCATGCGTGGGATTCGGCTCGGCATGGTCGTGCGCCGCGCACGCGCAGATCTTCGGCGCGGTGGCGAGCAATGGCGCCATCGTCCTGACCAACGAACCCGGCACGGCCAATCTGAAGGTGATCGTCGCGGCCGCAGCGCCGGCCGCATCGGAAGCGAAGCGTGCCGCGCCGAAATCGGCGGTCGCGTCGTCGTTCGCGGACGTGATCGCCGAGGCAAGCCGGTCGTTCAATGTTCCGCCCGAACTCCTTCGCGCGGTGATCGACGTCGAATCGGGATACAACCCGAAGGCGGTCTCGGACAAAGGCGCGCGCGGGCTCATGCAATTGATGCCGGACACGGCCCGGCGCTTTTCGGGCGGCGACATGCTCGATCCGCGCGACAACGTGCTGGCCGGCGCGCGGTATCTGCGCTTCCTGCTCGACCTGTTCAAGGAAAACGTCGAGCTCACGCTCGCTGCCTACAATGCCGGGGAGAACGCCGTGATTCGCGCGGGTTATCGCATTCCGTCGTTTCCGCAGACACGCGAGTACGTGCCTCGCGTACTTGCGCGCTACAAACGGCTCCTCGCCGCGAATTGAAACACCGGCGCCGCGCGTACGATCCGCGGCCGGCGTGACACCGGCCGACGGGTCAGGTGACGATCAGGGAAATGCCGGGATGGTCGGATCTTCGCCCTGCAGATGTGCATCCGTGTGATGAAGCTTGATCGCGTCCTCGATCTCGTGAACGCGATCGGTCGGAACGTCGATCATCATCAGCAATTCGCCGTGCTCGATGCCGTCCTCGAAGCGCTTCAGGCGCGTGCTCGGCACGTCGACGCCGATCATCGTCGCCACCCATGCGCCGAAGGCCGCGCCGAACAGCGTGATCGCCACGACGATGCCGCCGCCGATCCGCAAACCGTCGGGCGGGAACACCAGCACGAGCAGCCCGAGCAGCATGCCGGTCCCGAAGCCGACCGCGGTGCCGCGCGCGAGCGACGGCAGCAGGTCGCTGCGTTGCGCGAGCGTCGCCTCCGGCAACCCGTCGCGCATCACGTCGTGATTCGCGAGGCAATGGATATGGCGCCACTCGATTCGCAGCGACAGCAGTTCGCCGATGACCGACTGCGCGCATTGTGTCGTCGGCAACAGAAAATAGACCCTTCTCATGGCTCCTCCCACGTCACCGCGCCATGCGGCGATACGCCCTTCAGACATTCTGGTGCGGCACGCGTCCGGCTTGTAGTGGTAATGCTCGCCGAAGTGCATGGGTAGAACACGGTAGGAGGCGCCGCGCGCGTTTCAGAGCCGCCCGTAGCTGTGCAGCCCGGACAGGAACATGTTGACGCCGAGGAACGCGAACGTCGTGACCAGCAGGCCCGTGAGCGC